>CBDCTW010000025.1:0-61317 GCA_965222425.1 Candidatus Marinacidobacterales bacterium | reverse complement strand
AAGGAGATCTTGCGCATCCGAACTGACAAAGCTGCGCGAAGACAGCTACTCGACACCTACGATGCGTTGATCGACTTCATGAACCTCGCCGAGGTGGAACCAGGCGAAGCCTCCTCACGGAAGAAGTCCGCGTAGACTACAAAGAACAGCGAAGGCCGGGCAGTTGGCCACTGCCCGGCCTTTTAAGACGAACCTTGCGGAGGGGGCGCGGTCGCCCCATCCCAATAATCCCACATAATTAAAATGATAAATATGCTTGACGTATAAATTGGAGTAGTGCATACTCCTGGTTATGAACAAGTTATCGGTTACCAAGCGGGCACAAATCCTCGGGATACTGCTAGAAGGGATGTCCATGCGCTCGATTTCTCAGCTCACGGGAGCAAGCATCAACACCATCACAAAACTTCTGGACGATGCGGGAGAGGCATGCGCGGCCCATCACGATGAGAGCGTGCGCGAGATCACCGAACACCGACGCATCGAGTGCGACGAAATTTGGAGCTTCATCTACGCCAAGGCTCGGAACGTGCGGCGCGCGAAGGCTGCCCCCAGAGGGGCCGGAGACGCCTGGACATGGACTGCCATAGATGCTGACTCTAAGCTCATCGTGTCCTACCTCGTTAGCAGCGAGCGCGAAGGCCAATCCGCTCTAGCGCTATTGACCGATCTACGTGACCGTCTCGAAGACCGGCCCCAGCTTTCAACGGACGGGCTGAAAGCCTACAGGGAAGCTGCGGAGGGGGCCTTTGGCGGAGACGTGGACTTCGCTCAGGTCATCAAGCACTTCGGTAAGGTAGGAACGGTCGAGCAACGCCGTTACAGCCCACCGGCATGCACGAAGGTTGAGAAGCTCTCAATCGAGGGAAGGCCGAACATGCGGAAGGCAAATACCTCATACGTCGAGCGGCACAATCTAAGCATGCGGATGAGGATGCGCCGATTCACTCGGCTAACGAATGCCTTCAGCAAGAGCGTCAGGAAGCACGTAGCGATGGTGAACCTCTACGCTGTTCACTACAACTTTTGCCGCGTCCACAAGACCCTCCGCGTCACGCCAGCGATGGAGGCCGGGCTGGATGACACCGTGAGAGATTGCGAATGGATCGTTGGGCTGGTGGATGCGTCTGCGCCGAAGCCACAGAAGCCAGGGCCGAAGCCTGGAACCAAGTACAGCTCGAGGCGTCCAAAAATCAAACTGATACACTACCCCACATCAGGGTTTAAGTTAGTTTCTTCATCCTTTACTCACTCTCCCTATGGGAGCGGGCCGGGGTGAGGGTCATGTTCTCGACTTCGATGAACTTGTCTCGGTCTTCGGGGTTGGGGATCGGACAGGCATCGTATCGCCCGAAAACGCGATAACGATTCCGGGCGACCAGAATATAGCCAAAATCGAGTAGGCCGCTCGGTAGATATTCGAGAACCCGGGCGAGGCGCCAGGACCCACCGAGCTCCCTGAGTATGAAAAGCACCGCCTCGGATCTCAGGAGAAGGCTCTCGGACGGCGTGCCGTGTCGAGCGATGACATAGAGCGTGTCCAGGTCTCGTGGATCTTTTCCGTAGGCGGACAGCGCCTCCGCGGCGAAGTGGCTCTGCAACGATGCGTAGCGGAAACTCCCCTGTCGATCGCGGCGGATCACGAACCGGTTGAGGCGGTTGCACAGACCGCACATCCCGTCGTAAAGAATGATGTGATCTTGGCCCACTCACTTCCCTCTTCGCTCAGAGTAACAACAAACCGCCTCAGCGTCCAAGTTTGGCTGGAGCTTGTATTGCCCCGTAGGATGCTGTACTAAACAGCACATCGATGAACTCGGCGAGCCGGAATAGACCGATGGAAAGCATGGACCGCGAGGAGCGGGAGTCCTTGCAGCTCGGACGACTTCAGGAGCTCGTTGCGAGGGTCGGTGCAACCGTACCGCACTATCGGCGGCACTTTGACAAGAGCGGCGTCCAGTCGGACAATATCCGCTCCCTCAAGGACCTAGAGAGACTGCCGTTCACGACCAAGCAAGACCTGCGCGACGGATATCCATTCGGCATGTTTGCCGTAGCCCTCGAGAGAATTGTTCGCCTCCACGCATCGAGTGGAACGACCGGCAAACCCACCGTCGTCGGTTACACCGAGCGTGACATGGAGATTTGGTCGGAGGTCATGGTTCGCTCCTTACAGGCGGCCGATGTGACGCCGGCAGACGTGGTCCACAACGCCTACGGTTACGGGCTCTTTACGGGGGGTTTGGGGTTCGGTCTCGGTGCCGAGACCATCGGTGCGGCCACCGTTCCCGCCTCGGGGGGGGTTCACCAAACGACAGCTCATGCTCATGGACGACTTCGGCGCCACCATCCTTTGTTGTACTCCCTCCTACGCTTTGGTGCTGGCGGAAGCGGCCCGAGAAGAAGGAATCGATTTTCCGGAACGCATGAAGCTTCGCGCCGGGTTTTTCGGAGCCGAGCCTTGGTCGGAATCGATTCGCGGGGAGATCGAGCGCCGCTTGGGGCTCACGGCTTTCGACGTCTACGGGCTCTCCGAGATCATCGGCCCCGGCGTATCCGTGGAGTGCAGCGAGCACGACGGGCTTCACATCGCCGAGGATCACTTTCTTCCTGAAGTCGTCGATCCGGAAAGCGGTGCGCGGTTGCCCGATGGGTCCGAGGGCGAGCTCGTCTTCACGACCCTCACCAAGGAAGGCCTTCCGCTCCTCCGCCACCGGACCCGCGACCGGGTACGGCTCTCGAGGGAGCCCTGCGCGTGCGGTCGGACGACCACGCGGATGAGCAAATTACTCGGGCGGACCGACGACCTGCTCATCATCCGGGGGGTCAACGTGTTCCCATCGCAGGTCGAACAAGCGCTTCTGCAAGTTGACGGGCTCGCACCCCAATATCAGATCGTGGTGGACCGCACTGCGAACCAACTCGATGACTTGGAAGTCTGGGTGGAGTGTTCCGAAGACGTGTACCGCGGCGGCGAGCCCGCGGTCGCGAAGATCCAAGAGCAGGCCATCAACGCCGTACAGCAAAGTCTGGGTATCCGCGTCAAACTCCGTGTCGTAGGCCCCGGCCAGGTCCCTAGAAGCCAAGGAAAAGCCGTTCGAGTCGTCGACCGCCGCCTGGCTCGCTAGAGGCGAGCAACAACCTATTTTGGCGGCAAGCGGGAACTGAGTGCCCGCCTGGCTCGGCCTACCCTGAAAAACGTGATCCCGAATGGGAATGACGGCTAGCTGCTAGCGATCCGCCGCCGATAGGCTTCCGTGCCGTAGACTTCAGGATTAACGCAATTGGGAGCCTTCCCCCGTTTGAGAATGGCCACTGCGTTTTCGGCGCACATCGTCGCCATCCGATTTCGAGTATCGCGGCTGGCGCTCGCAATGTGAGGTACGACGACCACATTATCCAGCCCCGCCAAGCCCGCTGCCATCTCCGGCTCGTCCTCAAAGACATCCAATGCCGCCCCCGCAATCTTTTTCTTGCGGAGCGCCGCCACCAAAGCCTTTTCATCGACGATCGGACCTCGCGCGGTATTGACGAGATAGGCCGTGGATTTCATCTTCTCGAAAGTTTCGGCACTGAAAAGGTGGCGGGTGCTGTCGTCTAGCACGGTGTGAATGGTTACGAAGTCGCTTTCTTCGAGGAGGCGATCCATCTCAGCGTATTCGATGCCTTCCGTCTTCGCAATGAGGTCCTTGAGCGGCGGATCGTAAGCCAGCACCCGCATCTCGAACCCACGCGAACGGCGGTAGACAGCCTGTCCGATGCGGCCGAAGCCTACGATGCCCAGCGTCTTGGGTTTGCCGTCACCGCCCCGACTGATGTCCGCACCCACAAACAGACTCGGACCCCAGAGACGAAATCGGCTGCCTCGCATGTACTGGTCGGCGGGAACGATGTTGCGCGCTACCGCCATCAGAAGAGTCCAAGCGAGGTCCGCAGTCGTGTCGGTGAGCACGCCCGGTGTGTTCGTGACCGGCAGCCCGAGCTCGGTCGCCACCGCGACGTCGATGTTGTTGAATCCCACTGCATAATTTGCCACCCCCAGCAGACCCGAGCCTGCCTCGAGGACTGGACGGTCGATGGTCTCGGTGAGCAACGAAACGAGCACGTCGGCGGTTTTCACGCCCTCGACGACCTTTTCCTTGGAAACTAGTCGGTTGGCGGCGTCCTCGGCCACGTGAACATCGCCGGCGCTTTTCAGGATCTCGACACCGGCGTCAGGAATGGTACGGGTCATGAAGATTTTCATATTTCAATCCCAACTGCTTCTCGATCCTTGGTGAAAGAGACAAACCTATCTCGGTCCTTGCTCGCCTCGCGCAAACGATCGATACCCCGCCTCAGCGTCTCCAGATCGGTCGCGATACTGAATCGCACAAAGTGCTGCCCTTCACTCCCGATGGCTCCGAAGCTGCGTCGATCCACTACTGCTACGCCGTGGTTATAAATGAGGAACCGCATCAACAACGTGGCGGGGCTGGTCATGGCTCGTGCGGCGTCCGGCAGTGTGCGGTAGAAGTCATGGATGCCCAGGTCACCACAGAATCCATCTACTTTCGGAAAGAGGTAAAAGGCGCCCAGCGGCTTGAGGCAGTTGATGCCCGGCACATCGTTGAGCGCTGGCACCATGTAATCCCGTCGCTTCTTGAACTCGGCAACCATGTGGGCGACCAGATCGGCAGTCTTCGGGTTTTCGAAGGCCTCCCGAGCCGCTTCCTGAATGAACGGCGGCACACAACTCACGATATTAATGTTGAGCTGCTTGAAGAGCCTCGCCTCCTCTACGGTCGGGAGAACGACGAATCCGATTCGCCAGCCCGTCATGGCGAAACTCTTGGAGTGACCACTGGAGATGACCGTCCGCTCCTCCATCCCCGGAACCGAGGCTATTGAATAGTGTTTGAAACCGTCGTACGTGATCTGTTCATAAATCTCGTCTGAATAGACTCGGATATCGGGGCGCGCCTTCTTCTTAATGACTTCTGCGACGCCTTCCAGAACCTCGCGGGAGAGCACTCCACCGGTCGGATTCGACGGAGAGCACAAAATAATCAGCTTGGTCTGCGGCGTAATGAGCGCTTCGATCTCTTCGGGAGCGAAGGCAAAGTCGTTTTCCTGACGGAGGTGCAGCGGCACCGGTTTTGCGCCCACGAACGTCACCCATGACTCGTAGATCGGAAACCCGGGGCTCGGGTAGATCACTTCGTCGCCAGGGTCGACAAATGTCATCACCGAGTAACCGATCCCAGGCTTGGCCCCCGGCAAACCGATCACCCGTTCCGGGTCGATCAAGAGCCCACGAGTCCGGGATACATGATCGGCGACCGCCTTGCGGAACGGCGCGATCCCGGCTGGATCGACGTAATGGGTGTTCCCGGCCAGAATGTTGTCGACGCCAATTTGATTTACGTGCGGCGGGCTGGCGAAATCCGGTTCCCCCAGCGTGAAACGAACTACGTCCACGCCACGCTTCTCGGCCCGAGCAATGTCCTCGCCCACTTTGAAGGCGTTCTCGGTCCCGAGCGCGGCCATCCGGTCTGCAATCACACCCATTCGCACGGCCTCCCAAATGGCGACCCATCATACGTTCTACGGAGCTACCGGGGCAACAGGACTCCTATCTCTCCCAAGGTCTAATATCTTTTGACGCTCTGCCTGCTTGAACGAAGCCCGGAGGGCCAAGTCGGTCGCCTTCGCAATGCTACGGCGTGGCCTCGCCGTAGCCGTGGCCAATCCCCACACACCTACCACGGCGTAGGCGGGGAGCCTTGAGAGCCTGGCGGTGCACACCCAGGTGTTATTAGATGAGCGTAAGTTACCGCCGCCTGCCCGCTCAGGGGCCGTTTCGGGAGCCCAGTCCAAACATCAAGGTAAGCGCCGGTCCGGAAGCCGTCGCCGGGATCTTCACCAGGTGAAATGGTAAGATTTTCTCACGCTCGGCCCCTCGAACGAGCTCACTTGAAGCCGTTCCTCCGCAGAACTACAATGGAAATGTGAATCGGCGAATCCTGATTGGCCTAACCCTCGCCCTTGCGGTCCCCGTTCTCTTGGTCGCTCAGTCTCTCATCGAGCTAGCGAAAGAGGAAAAGGAAAGGCGCAAGAAGAACCAAGAGAGGGGAGAGCAAGTTCATGTGATCACGGAGAAAGAGCTGGCTGAGAACACCGGTACGATCGCCAACCCCGACGCTCAGACAACTTCGACTCCAGCCACCGCGGCGGCGAAAAGACACGAACCCTCCTCTAGGACCAGTCGTGCCTCGACCAGCGAGGACGACACGTCGGCGGACGATGAAGTTCCCGAAGATGTCGCCAACGACGCGGCGATCGAAGTCAAGTTAAGGACTTTTGAAGCGATGAAGGCTGGCTACCAAAAGCGGGTCAAGACGATCGATGAGGAGATACAAAAAAACAATCAGCGGTTGGCGGAAATTCAAGAGGAACTCGTCTCGACCGGCGGCACGGGATTACCCACCGCACCGCAAGCCGACATGACGCCGCGTAATCCGGCCAGCATCCCCGCTTTGAGAAGCGAACAGCAGCAACTTCGGGACAAGAACCAAGCGTTAGAGGCACAGAAGAAGACGCTCAAGGACGACCTGATCCAAAAGGGTAGGCGGTCAGGAATACCGGCCCGCTACCTGCAGTTCTGATCCTCTATTTGATCCCTATGCGGTTCTCCCGCTCGCCCCTTCTTCAACGAGAAAAACCTCTTCGTCCTCCAAGATGATCCACTGCACTCGATAGGCTCCGCCGAACTCCCCTTCCGCGACCAACCATACTCTTCCCTCGAATCGGCAACCAAGGCCTGGCAAGTCTCGTTGTCCTCGTCGCGTAATATGAAGCCAGCGAGTCGAGGCGCCGGGATAGGAGGCACGAGCGCGGTCACCGCCGTCTGGTCGGGAGGGGGCTGGAACGTCGCGGAGGGATCGACTAACACGCGGAAGATATCCCGCTGGGGGGGGATCCTGAACAGCTGGCCGGCGCTGTGACAACCAAAGCAAGGCACCCGCGCCAAGGACCAGAAACAGTGCCGCTAACCACCTCATCGCCCGTCCCTTCCAATCGCACGGAATGATCAACTCCAGATCCCGTTGGCAGGAGGCCGCGCTGAGGCGAACCGATATCTTAGTTACCTGGTTCGGGAACGGGCGACGGCATTGCACGGAAAAACTCGCCGGTGTTATAATCGCGCCGCCCGTCCAGGGGACGCCGAGATCCACGGCCTCATGGAATCGCCGGCTGCGCCCCGAACCATTCGGGTCCTAGGAGTTCAAAGTTGACCCCGTAGCCTGGAGTGACGGGCCGGTTTTTCCAAGATCTTGCAAACGGAGGGGCAATGGAGACCTACGAAACCGCCAACATCAGGAACATTGCTATCGTCGGGCATGGAGGCTCTGGAAAAACGTCCCTAACCTCCGCCATGCTCTTCGATTCTGGTGCGGTCAACCGCATGGGTAAGGTCGAGGAGGGTAACACGGTTACCGACTTCGACGCCGACGAGATCGAGCGCCAGATCAGCTTTTCCACCGGCCTGGCGCACTGCGAGTGGAGCAAAACCAAAATCAACATCTTGGACACGCCAGGTTACGGTAACTTTATCAATGACGCGCGTGCCGCGCTCCACGTCGCGGATACCGCCTTGGTCACCGTCTGCGCCGTGGCCGGGGTCGAAGTCCAAACCGAGAAGGTTTGGCAGTTTGCCGAGGAGTTCGGTCTTCCCCGGATTCTGGTAATCAATCGGCTGGACCGAGATCGTGCGAGCTTTGAAAGAAGCCTGGAATCGATACAACAGTCTTTCGGGCGTACTGCGGTTCCGATTCAACTACCGCTGGGCGAAGAAAAGGACTTTCGCGGTGTCATCGATCTCCTCCAGATGAAGGCTCTCGTCTCGAGCGGAGACGAGAAAGGCTCGTACGAAGAGCAGGATATTCCCGAGGACATGAAGGGCAAGGCCGATGAGGCCCGCAACGCGTTGATCGAGATGATTGCGGAAGGTGACGACGCGCTCATGGAGAAATTCTTCGAGGCCGGCGAGTTGACTCAGGACGAGTTCACGAACGGGTTGAAAGCCGGCATCCTGGCGGGCCGGGTCTTCCCGGTGATGGCAGTGTCCGTGACCCACAACATTGGCGTTCAAACGCTGATGGATCACGTGACCAATCTGGCACCGTCCCCAGCGGCCCGCGGAGAGGTAAAAGGAAAGGAGCCTTCGAGCGAAGAAGAAGTCACCCGCAAACCCTCACCGGACGATCCAACATCAGCCTTCGTCTTCAAGACCATTGCCGACCCTTACGCAGGACGCATCACCTTGTTTCGCGTGATGAGTGGCGTCTTCAAACCGGACACCGCCTATTTCAATGCCGGCAAGGACTTGATGGAGCGGGTCGGCACCTTGTCGCTCCTCCAAGGCAAGAACCCGGAGTCGGTCTCCGAGATCGAGGCTGGGGATCTCGGCGCAGTCATGAAGCTGAAAGGAACGCAAACCGGGGATACGCTAAGCGATAAAGCGCACCCCATCGTGTACGACCCGATTTCTGCGCCGGAACCGGTTATCAGCTTCGCCATCGAGCCTAAGTCGCGGGGCGACGAGGAGAAGATCAGTCATGCCCTCCAGCGTTTGGTGGAGGAAGATCCGATTCTGCGCTACCACCGCGACCCCAATACCAGCGATTTGATTCTCTCCGGCACCGGCCAGCTACACATCGAGGTCGTGGTGGGACGTTTGAAGAAAAAGTTCGGCGTTGAGGTGGAGGTGCATCCACCGAAGGTGCCGTACCGAGAGACGATCACCGCCAGCGCCGAGGCTCACGGCCGACACAAGAAGCAAACCGGCGGGCACGGGCAGTTCGCCGACTGCCGGGTCCGCTTCGAGCCCCTAGACAGCGGCTCGGAATTCGAGTTCGTGAACGACATCTTCGGGGGATCGATCCCCAAGCAGTACATCCCGGCTGTAGAAAAAGGGATCCAAGAAGCGCGGATGAGAGGGTACGTGGCGGGATTTCCGATGGTCAACTTCAAGGCGACCGTCTACGACGGCAAGTACCACGCCGTCGATTCTTCGGAGCTCGCCTTCAAGATCGCCGGCTCGCTGGCGTTCAAAGAGGCCATGCCCTTGTGTCGCCCGACGTTGCTGGAGCCGATCATGAATGTCGACATCTCCGTTCCCGACGAGACCACCGGAGACGTGCTGGGCGACCTGAACTCACGCCGCGGTCGGACGCAGGGAATGGACAAGAAAGGCACGCAGACCACGATCAAGGCCCAGGTACCGATGGCGGAGATGCTCTCCTACGAACCGGCGCTAACGTCCATGACGGGAGGCCGCGGCGACTTCCACATGGAGTTCGCCCGGTACGACGAAGTGCCGGCACAACTACGCCAGAAGCTGATCGAGTCGTTGAAGGCGGAAAAAGAAGAGGCGAAGTAGAGCCCTGACCGGGCGGCGGCAGCCTTGAGCTCAAGCGTAGCGCGAACGGAGTGAGCAGCGAGCGGGGGTGGGGTCCCCGCGAGCGCTGATAGATGCCTGGGGCCCCAGGCGACTAATTAATTTCTGCGAGTAATCAGCCCTTCTTCTTGGACCCGTCCTTGGAAGCCGCTTTCTTCTTCGGAGCCGCCTTCGGCTTGGCGGCGGCTTTCTTAGCCTTCTTCTTGGGTGCAGAAGCTTCTACTTCTTCTTCCACTCCAGGCACTTCAGGCTCGGGCTCGTCGACGACCTTAGGCCTCGCTTCGGCCCGGTCCTTCTTCGAAGCGGCCTCCTTCTTATCCGGCGAAAACGCGAAGTCGACGAGCTCGATGTAGGCCATCGGGGCGCCATCCCCCCGGCGGGGACCGAGCTTCAAGATGCGCGTGTAGCCTCCGGGACGATCCGCGAAACGGGCGGAGAGATCCCGGAACAGCTTGGTGACCGCTTCTTTGTGCACCATGGTGCGAAGTGCTTGGCGCCGGGCATGAAGCGAGTCCTTCTTACTGAGCGTAATCAGCCGTTCCGCAAAGGGCCGCAGCTCCTTGGCCTTGGCCAAGGTCGTCCGGATACGCTCGTGAATAAAGAGCGATGCAGCTAGATTGCGGAGCAGACTTATCCGGTGCTCAGTCGTTCGGCCTAGTTTGCGGTGGGCTACGCGGTGCCTCACTATTCCACTCTCATCCCCAGGGAAAGATCCATTATGGTAAGGATCTCCTTGATTTCGTTGAGCGACTTCCGTCCGAAGTTTTTGGTCTTCAGCATCTCCGACTCCGTCTTCTGCACTAGCTCGCCGATGGTCTGGATGTTCGCGTTCTTGAGGCAGTTGTAGGAACGAACCGACAGCTCCAGCTCATCCACGCTTCGGTTGAGATTCTCGTTCAGCGTCTCGCGCTCGCGGTCGACCAACACTTCGTCTACCGGGCCGTCCTCCTCGAAGTTCACGAAGATCGTCATATGATCCTTGAGTAGTTTCGCCGACAGGCCGACGGCCTCGGGCGGCGACACGCAACCGTTGGTCCACACGTCGAGCGTCAGTTTGTCGTAGTCGGTCGCCTGGCCGACGCGGGCCGCCTCCACGATGTAGTTGACCTTCTTCACCGATGAATGGACCGAGTCGAGCGGGATGTATCCGATCGAAAGATCCTCGTCGAAGTTCTTGTCGGCCGGGATATAGCCGCGCCCGTTCTTGAGACGCATCTCGATATTCAATTTCGCTCCGCTGGCGAGATTCGCGACAGGCACGTTCGGGTCCAGTATCTCCACGTCGGCGTCGATCTCGATATCACTCGCTTTCACCTCACCCTCTCCTTCGGCCCTGAGATGGACCGTCTTGGGGCCGGGGGTGTGGAGCTTGAACGGGACCCGCTTCAGGTTCAAGACGATCCCCGTTGTGTCCTCCAAGGCGCCGGGTATAGGAGAAAACTCGTGGAGCACTCCCTCGATCTTGACTGCGGTAATTGCAGCGCCTTCGATCGACGACAAAAGAACGCGCCGGAGCGCGTTGCCAACAGTGGTACCGAATCCGTGCTCGAATGGCTGTGCGTAGAAACGACCGTAGCGATCGGTCATGGATTCGCGGTCTACTTCGAGCCGCTTGGGCTTCTGAAATCCCTTCCAGTGCATCTTTTGAAACTCCTCTTCTGGACCTACTTCGAGTAAAGCTCGACGACGAGCTGCTCCTGCACCGGCAGACCGACGTCCTCTCGCTTGGGGAGAGATATAACCTTCCCAGACGTTTGATCCTCACCTAGTTCCAACCAAGGTGGGGTCCCTCGACTCTTAGCCGTTTCCAGCGACTGTTGGAACTGTGGGTTCTTGCTGTACTTCTGACTGATAGACATAACCTCACCCGGTCGCAGTATGTACGACGGGATGTTGACCCGGCGGTCGCCCACCCGCACGTGCCCGTGGCGAACCAACAATCGGGCCTGAGCACGCGAGCTGGCAAATCCCAGCCGATAGACTGCGTTGTCGAGTCGGCGCTCGAGTAACTGCAGCAAGATCTCACCGGTGATTCCACGCTGACGCTCGGCGCGCTCGAAGTAAATGCGGAACTGCTTTTCGAGCAAGCCGAAGATCCTCTTCACCTTCTGCTTTTCCCTGAGCTGCAGACCGTAACCCTGAATCCTGGCCCGCCGGCTCTTGCCATGTTGACCGGGCGCAAAATTGCGCTTCTCGATGGCACACTTTTCTGTGAAACATCGCTCTCCCTTCAGGAAAAGCTTCGTAGCTTCCCGCCGGCAGAGCCTGCAAACTGGGCCTCGATACCTTGCCAAAAGACTACCTCCGTATCCTCTCGTCGCACCTTTGCGACATCGCTAAACCCTGCGCCTCTTTGGAGGCCGACAGCCATTGTGAGGAATAGGCGTTACGTCGCGAATCGATCGCACCCCTATTCCCGCCGCCTGGAGAGCGCGTATCGCGGATTCACGCCCCGAGCCGGGTCCCTTGACCTGCACGTCGAGCTGCTTACATCCGAGAGCGCGCGCGGCGTTGGCCGCAGATTGGCCCGCTTGCTGGGCAGCAAAGGGCGTACCCTTGCGGGAACCTTTGAATCCCAAAGACCCGGCGCTGGCCCAGCATACGAGATTCCCCTCCTGGTCGGTGATCGTGACCAAGGTGTTGTTGAAGCTCGCCCGGATATGGGCGATGCCCTGGTACAGGGTCTTCTTTTCCTTCTTCTTGAACGCCTTGCGCTTGCCCTTCTTGTCTGCTTCTTTCTTCTTCGCCATGCAATTACCTCTTCGTCGGTGTTCTTCTCATCGTGCCCTTGCGAGGCCCTCTCCGGGTCCTGGCGTTGGTATGAGTTCTCTGCCCTCGAACAGGGAGGCTGCGCCGATGTCGGAAGCCCCGGTAGGAGCCTATGTCCATCAGCCGCTTGATGTTCATCGAAATCTCCTGGCGCAGATCTCCTTCCACCCCGCCGACGGCGTCGATCACCTTGCTGATCCGGCTCACTTCCTCTTCGGACAGATCCTTGATTCGGACGTCAGCGCTGATACCCGCCTCGCTCAGAATTAGCTTCGACCGTGTTGGCCCGATGCCATAAATATAGGTAAGACCGATCTCGATGCGCTTGTTACGCGGTAAGTCTACACCGGCGATTCGTGCCACGGTTCCCCTCTCCTATCCCTGACGCTGTTTATGCTTGGGGTTGGTGCAAAGGACGCGCACCACTCCCCGGCGCCGAATGATCTTGCATTTAGCGCACATGCGTTTGACCGAAGCTCTTACTTTCATTCCCTTCCCTACTTGTACCGATAAACGATCCTGCCGCGGGTCAGGTCATAGGGAGAGAGCTCCACTAAGACCTTGTCTCCGGGCAGAATCCGGATGAAATGCCGTCTCATCTTGCCCGAGACGTGGGCCAACACTTTGTGCTTGTTCTCGAGCTCAACTTTGAACATAGCGTTGGGCAACGGTTCTAGCACCGTGGCCACGACCTCGATTGCGTCTTCTTTAGGCACCGTTGCCACCTGCCGGCTTAGGCCGGTTCAAGACCCACGGACCATTGTCGGTAATTGCGACCGACCGCTCGAAGTGGGCGGAATAACTGCCGTCCATCGTCACCACCGTCCAATTGTCCGACAAGGTCTTGACGAAGTGCGCGCCCACGTTGACCATCGGCTCGATCGCCAGCGCCATGCCTGGGAGCAGCCGCGGCCCTTTGTCGGGCTCTCCATAGTTCGGCACCTGCGGATCTTCATGAAGCGCGGTCCCGATTCCATGCCCGACAAAATCCCGTACCACCGAGAACCCCTGGTTCTCGACATAACTCTGAACCGCGTGACCGATGTCGGAGATTCGGTTACCGACACGCGCCGCTTCGATTCCTTTGTAGAGCGCGGCCTCCGTTACCTCGAGAAGCTTGCGAAGGGACTCTGAAACCTTTCCGACCGCGACGGTCACCGCGCCGTCCCCGTAGAAACCATCCACGATAGAGCCCAAATCCAAGCTTACTAAATCGCCGTCCTTGATCACTCGTTGCGGCGAGGGAATGCCATGCACGACCTCGTCGTTGATCGAGACACACAGGGTCGCGGGAAAACCGCGATAACCTTTGAAGGCCGGCTCGGCGCCCGCCTTACGGATGGCCTTTTCCGCCTGGCGATCCAAGGCTTCCGTGGTGATGCCCGGCTCCAAGGCTTCCGTCAACTCCTCGAGGACGCTCACCACCAGTGCATTCGCCCGGTGCATCTTCTCGAGCTCGTTCCCCGATCGACGGACGATCATGACTTCCCACGCTCCCCTACGTTCTGCGCCACTACCGAGGAGAGCCGCTCGAGCACATCTTGTGGACTGCCCTGGCCGTCGACGTTCGCCACCCGATCTCCGTAATAGTCCAACAAAGGCCTGGTCTCGCGATCGTAGACCGCCAGCCGCTCCCGCACCGTATCCTCTTCGTCGTCTGCCCGTTGCACCAGCCTCTGCCCACAGCCGTCGCATACGTCTGGCTTCTGCGGAGGCTGCAGGTGCACGCTGAAAACCGCCTTGCAGCTCGGACAACTCCTGCGGTCGGAGATCCGCCGAACCAACTCCTCGCGATCCACGCTGATGTTGGCCACGACCACGGCCGGTGCCGAGCGTTCTCCCACGAGCTCGTCGAGCGAGCGTGCTTGGGGAAGCGTTCGCGGATAACCGTCCAATATGTAACCCCTCTGGGCGTCGGGTTGGGTCAAACGCTCTCGGATGATGCCCAGCATGGTCTCATCACTCACTAGCTGACCGGTTTCCATTACCTTTTTCGCCTCGAGCCCGAGCCGCGTTCCGTCGGTAACCGCCTGACGAAGGATGTCTCCCGTCGAAATATGGGGCACCTTCAACTCTTCACACAATCTCTCCGCCTGGGTTCCTTTACCCGCTCCTGGAGGACCCAAGAGGATCAGCCTCAACACGGCTTCTATCCCCGCCTTCCACGGATGCGCCCTCGCTTCATGAATCCGTCGTAGTGGCGCATGATCAACTGGCTCTCTATCTGCTGAACGGTGTCCATCGCCACGCCCACCACGATGAGTAGCGACGTGCCGCCGAAATAGAACGTCACGCCCAGCCCCTCGGTGACGAAGGTCGGAAGAGCCGCACCCAAGAATTCACCGATCACTGGAATCTCATGGGCCTTGAAACCGGCCAGCAAGAACTCCGGCAAGATCGCGACCGAAGCCAGGTAGAGAGCGCCCCCGAGAGTCAACCGTGTCAAAATCGAATCAATATACTCCGCGGTACGTTTCCCCGGCCTGATTCCGGGGATATAGCCGCCGTATTTCCGCATGTTGTCGGCCACGTCGTTCGGGTTGAAAATGATCGCGGTGTAAAAGTAACAAAAGAACATGATCGCCGTAACGTACAGGAGCGTGTAAAGCGGCATGCCCCAAGCGAGCTGCCGCGCGACATTCGTCATCCAGGAACTGTTGGGAAACATCGAGGCAAAGGTTTGCGGCAAGGCGATGATCGAGCTTGCGAAAATGACCGGGATGACGCCGCCGGTGTTGACGCGTAGCGGTAGATGAGTCGACTGACCCTGGTACATCTTCCGTCCTACGACGCGCTTCGCGTATTGGACGGGAATCCTCCGTTGCCCCCGTTCAACGAAAACGATGGCGGCAACTACTACGACCATGAAGGCACTAAGGAGTAAGACCACGAGGATCGACTGTTCGCCCGTCCCTAAGTTACCAATCGTGGTGACAATAGCGGGCGGAAACCCTACGACGATCCCGGCGAAGATCAGCAAGGACATTCCATTGCCGACACCGCGCTCGGTGATCTGTTCTCCTAGCCACATGATGAAGACCGTGCCTGCGGTCAACGTCAATACGGTCATGACCGTGAAGGCAAGACCAGGGTTGTTGACCAAAGTGATCCCGCCGGTCAGCGTCGTCTTTTGTAGGAAGGCCGCGATGCCCGCCGACTGGATGACACTCAGCAAGACCGTTCCGTATCGCGTGTACTGAGTTATTTTCCTCCGTCCCAACTCACCTTCCTTGGACAGCTTCTCCAAGTAGGGCCACACTACGGTCAGTAGCTGGAGAATAATCGAGGCACTGATGTAGGGCATGATCCCTAGGGCGAAGACCGTCACCTTGGAAAGATTGCCTCCCGAGAACATGTCGACGAAGCCGAACCAGGTGGCCCGGTTCTGGTCGAAAAACTCCGTGAGAGCTCTCGCATCGACGCCTGGAGTGGGGACGTGATTACCGAAGCGATAAACGGCTAGCATCGCCAAGGTAAACAATATCCGATTCCTCAAATCGGGGATGCGAAGGATGTTCTTGACGCTTTCAATCACGTGGGCAAAACCTCCGCCCTGCCTCCGGCGGCTTCGATCTTGGCGCGCGCTGTGGCGCTGAAACGATGAGCCTGAACGACGAGGTTCTTCTTCAATTCACCGTCGCCCAATACCTTGAGCCCATCGCCCAACTTTCGGACGAGCCCGGTGGTCTGCAGAAGCTCAGGCGTCACGACCGTTCCTTCCGGGAATCGCTCCAGGTCACGAACGTTGACGGTGGACACCTCCTTGGCGAACTTGTTGACGAAACCGCGCTTGGGGAGGCGTCGGATAAGGGGCATCTGGCCTCCCTCGAATCCGTAGCGTCTGGAGTAGCCGGAGCGAGACTTCGCGCCCTTGTGGCCTCGGCCGGCCGTTTTTCCCCAGCCGGAGCCAGGACCGCGGCCAATCCTCTTCTTGGATTTCACCGCTCCGCGTGCTGGTTTCAACGATTCCAAACTCATTGCGAACCTCAGGCAAGAATGTCGACTAGGTGGGGCACCTTCGCCACCATTCCTCGAATCTCTCGCGTGTCTTTCCGCGTCACAATTTGGTTTAAGCGGCGAAGTCCCAATCCCGCTACCACCGCCCGTTGATGCGGAGAGCTACCGATCAGACTGCGGACGAGCTTGATCTGAAAAACCCCCGAACCCCTCGAAGTCCCTGTGGTCTTGGTCGCGGCCACGGTGCCTTTGGCGTCAACCGCAGAGCCGGCCCCGACAGCCTGTCCAGCGGGTGTGACCTCCTTGGCACCTGCTGTCGCTTTGGCAGGCCTGGCAGCTACGGTGGCAGCCTCCTTCTTGGCTGGCGCCTTCGTTTTGCTGCTCGGCGATTTCTTGGTCATCTTCTAGTCATCTAATGGCAGGCTCTGCCATCGCCTATCCTGTTACCTCGGAAAGCTCCTTGCCCCTCAAGCGGGCGACCTCTCGCGGATCTCGGAGCTGCGTGAGTCCTTCCATAGTCGCCTTCACAACGTTGTGATGATTCGCCGTTCCAAGTGATTTCGTAAGAATGTCCTTGATTCCCGCCGACTCCACCACCGCACGCACCGCTCCGCCCGCGATCACGCCGGTTCCTTCGGGAGCCGGTTTTAGGAGCACGCGGCCCGCGCCGTACCGTCCAATAACCATGTGTGGAATCGTGGATCCCGCGAGCGGTACACGCACGAGATTCTTCTTGGCGATCTCTATCCCCTTTCGAATTGCAGACGGAACTTCCTTCGCCTTACCCATGCCGAAGCCCACGTGCCCGGCTCCATCTCCGACAACGACCAAGGCACTGAACGACAGGTTCTTGCCACCCTTGACGACCTTGGTGACTCGATTGATGTTGACCACTTGGTCCTTGAGGTCCAACGAACCCGAGTCGATCTTCTGTCGTAATTGCATGAAGCTCCTTAGCTCTGAAGTTATTTCTAGAACGTAAGCCCGCCTTCGCGTGCCGCATCTGCTAGCATCTTCACCCTGCCGTGGTATTTGAAGCCGTTACGGTCGAACACCACTTGTTCTATTCCTTTTTCCTTACTGCGTTGAGCAATAAGCTTTCCGATCTCAGTGGCCGCCTGCTGGTTCTGACCCGTCTTGCCGGAGAAATCCTTCTCCAAGCTGCTGGCAGACACCAGTGTTCGTCCCGCCGCATCATCCACGACCTGCGCATAGATGTGCTTAAGGCTTCGATAGATAGAAAGCCGCGGCCGCTCCGCCGTGCCCGAAAGCTTGCGGCGAATTCGATATTTAATGCGCTGTCGCGCCTGCTGTCTGGTCCGAACTTTCATAAAACTCTTCCTATGTAGGCTAAGTCACGGCTCCGGTCTTGCCCGCCTTCTTCTTGAGCACCTCGCCCACGTAGCGAATGCCCTTCTGCTTGTAGGGATCCGGCTTCCGGAGGTCGCGGATGCGGGCCGCGACCTGTCCCACCTGATGCTTATCAGCACCAGAGACCGTGATACGAGTTTGTTTCTCGATGTCGATCTCGATCCCGGCAGGGATTTCGAACTCGATGGAATGAGAGTAGCCCAAACTGAACAAGACCTTCTTGCCCTCCACCTGCGCGCGGTAACCGATACCGACGATATCCAGCTGCTTCGAGAACCCTTGGAACACGCCGTGCACGGCGTTGGCTACTAGAGTTCGAGTGAGACCCCACAACGGTCTCATTCGCTTCGATTCCTCGGCGGGAACGGCACGCAGTTCCCCATCGCTCTGCTCGATCCGCACTCCCTTCGCTAGCCGGGTAACCAGCTTGCCCTTGGGCCCTTCCACCTCGATTCGATCTTCGTGTAGAACCACCTTTACCCCGCTGGGAATAGGAATGGGCTTACGACCGATACGCGACATGAGACATCACCATATGTTGCAAAGAATCTCGCCACCCACGCCGTCACGGGCAGCCTGCTCGCCAGTCATGAGCCCGCGAGACGTGGACAGGATGTTGATACCCAACCCCCCCTGAACTTTGGGGATCTCCTTTTTGTTGCAATAAATCCGGCAGCCCGGTTTAGAGACGCGCGCGAGCCCCCGAATCACTTCCTCACCACCCCCGCCCTTCCGAAAGAAAACACGAACCACGCCCTGGAGTTGATTCTCGACGAACTTGTAATTCTGAATGTACCCCTCTTCCTTCAGAATTCTAGCGAGGTCCCGCTTGAGCTTGGAGCCGGGGACGTCGACTTTCGCTTGACCTGCCCGCAAGCCATTACGAATCCGGGTCAGCATGTCCGCAATCGGATCGGTCATCATAATGAATCTCTCCTACCAGCTGGACTTGATCACGCCAGGGATCTGTCCTTCCAAGGCGAGCTTCCGGAAGCAAAGTCGACACATTGCGAACTTGCGTAGATACGCACGTGACCTCCCGCAAATTTGGCAACGGCTATGACGCCGCACCGCAAACTTGGGAGTCCGTCGCGACTTGGCTATGGATGATTTCTTCGCCACCTTCAATTCCCCCAATTACGTCTGTCGCCGGAAAGGCATGCCCAGAAGCTCCAGCAGCCTGCGGGCACCTTGGTCATCTCCGGCGGTAGTGCAAAAAGTCACATTCATTCCCCGAGTCTGATCCACACGGGAGTAATCGATCTCTGGAAAGATCAGTTGATCCTTCAGCCCCAATGTGTAGTTGCCGCGACCGTCGAAGGACCGAACCGGCAACCCCCGGAAGTCGCGCACCCTGGGAAGGGCGATATTGAAAAGCCGATCCATGAACTCGTACATTCGGTGACCACGAAGCGTCACGCTGGTACCCACGGGGTTGCCGGCGCGGATCTTGAAGGAGGCGATCGATTTCTTGGCTCGCTTCAGATCGGCCTTCTGACCGGTGATGCGGCCCAGCTCCTCCATGGCGACTTCGAGCAGCTTGATATTCTGGGATCCCTCTCCCACCCCCATATTGACGACGACTTTTTTCATGCGCGGGACCGCCATGACGTTCCCGATCCCGAGCTCTTTTTTTAGCTGGGAGACCACAGACTGACGGTAGTGCTCTTGGAGGCGGCTCATTTGTCTATCACCCCTTCGCACTGGTGGCAGATTCGCACCTTGCGTCCATCGTTGAGGCGCTTGTGACGAAGCCGCGTTGGACGATCGCACTCACCGCAAACGATCATGAGATTGCTTACCTCGATGGAAGCCTCCCGTTCGACCAAGCCACCCTTGATGTTCTGCTGGGGATTAGGGCGGGTATGGCGCTTGATCATGTTGATGCGCTCGACGATCACGCGGTTCCGCGATGGGAAGACTCGGAGAACCTTACCTCTCTTCCCCCGGTCCCGGCCTGCGATCACCACGACCTGATCGTTTTTTCTAATACGAAGTCCGACCGACACGATTACAAAACCTCTGGCGCCAACGAAATAATTTTTATGAATTTCTTTTCTCTGAGCTCACGCGCCACCGGCCCGAAGACACGCGTTCCAATTGGCTCTCCCTGATCGTTGATCAAAACCGCCGCGTTACTGTCGAAACGGATGTAGGTGCCGTCCCGACGGCGATGCTCCTTGCGAGTCCTTACGATGACCGCCTTGACCACTGAACCCTTCT
The DNA here is from genome assembly GCA_965222425.1 of Candidatus Marinacidobacterales bacterium. Lineage (GTDB taxonomy): Bacteria > Acidobacteriota > Vicinamibacteria > Marinacidobacterales > DATDRI01 > CBDCNP01. The sequence continues at coordinate 41,555 of CBDCTW010000025.1, read as the reverse complement.
TGACGGCACTGTCGGGCGTCGCTTCCTTGACGGAAGCGGTAATGACGTCACCTAAGTGGGCCACTCTTCCCACAGCCCCTCCCAAAGGAAGGATGCAAGCGATCCGTTTGGCCCCCGAGTTATCGGCAACGTCGAGGACGGTTTGCATCTGGATCATGATTAGACTCGACTATCCCTTCTATTTCCTGGCTATTTCCTAGCTATCCTTTGGCCGAAGCCTCTTCGGTGCCCGTTTCCACGGGCTCTTCATAGACCGCGGAGCTCCCGATGACCTCGGTCACTCGCCAACGCTTCCGCTTGGAAAGCGGGGGGCTCTCCACGATACGGACGCGGTCACCGACGCGACATCGGTTCTCCTCATCGTGCGCCATGAAGGTCGAGGTCCTCTTGAAGGCTCGCTTGTAGAGACGGTGCTGAACTAGCCGCTCCACCGCCACCACGACGGTCTTGTCCATTTTGTTGCTAGTCACCACACCGACTTTGCTTACCTTGGGCATCCGGTCACTCTCTCTTAGGTACTCCTACCTGTTAAGCTCACTTGGCCTATTTTGACTCTTGACCCGCCTGAGCACGCCGCCTTTGTACCAAGAACGTCTTCACGCGAGCCAGATCCTTGCGTAGGGCTCGCACCTTGCCAGCCTGAGCCAGCTGGCCGGTCGCTTTTTGTATGCGCGCACGAAAGATCTCCTCGCGGAGATCGCCTTCCTTCGCCGCCAGCTCTTCGTCACCGAGGTCACGAAACTTTTCCGGCTTCACGATTGGGTCTCTTCCTCGAACCGGGTTGCGAACTTCGTGCGAATGGGGAGCTTGTGACCGGCGAGTCTCATGGCTTCGCGAGCCACGTCCTCCGAAACCCCCTGCATCTCGTAGAGGATGCGTCCCGGTCGCACCACCGCCACCCAAAACTCGGGGCTGCCTTTACCCTTACCCATTCGTGTTTCCTGCGGCTTCTTGGTAACCGGCTTGTCCGGAAACACCCGGATCCAAATACGGCCGCTGCGCTTGATGAACCTGGTGATCGCCACTCGAGCCGCCTCGATCTGCCGATCCGTCAACCAGCACGGCTCGAGCGCCTTGAGACCGTAGTCGCCGAACGCGACGGTATGTCCCCGCCAGGCCTTGCCGCACATGCGTCCCCGCTGTTGTTTGCGGAACTTGACTTTCTTTGGCATCAACATAAGGCAGCTCTCCGTCTAGCCTACTTAGTAGGCTCAGCAGGGGGCTCCGCATCATTAGCAGGCTTGGCTTCACCCGCAGGCTTGGCTTCACTCGCAGGCTTGGCTTCACTCGCAGGCTTGGCTTCACTCGCAAGCTTGGCTTCACTCGCAGGCTTGGCTTCACTCGCAGGCTTGGCTTCACTCGCAAGCTTGGCTTCACTCGCAAGCTTGGCTTCACTCGCAGGCGCCGCCGCTTCTTTAGCGGCAGGGGCAGCAGCAGGCTCCGCCCTTGCGGCCGGCTTAGCCTTGGCCGGTTTGGTCGGCTTCGTCGTCGGGGCAGGTTCTGCAGGCCTGGCCTTAGCCGATCTGGGAGCGTCCAAACTGGGGGGGTTCTGAGTCGGCGCAGATGCCTCACCCGTGCGAGCGCGCCGACCAGGAATCTCCTCACGGAAGGCGGGGCCCAATGGGATCACATCACCTTTGTAGATCCAGCATTTGACTCCGATCTGCCCGTAGGTCGTAAAGGCCTCGGCAAATCCGTAGTCGATATCGGCGCGAAGCGTGTGAAGCGGCAACTGTCCGTTCAGGTACCACTCGGACCGCGCAATTTCCGCACCGTTCAGCCGTCCCGAGCATCGAACCTTGACGCCGCGGGCTCCGAAGCGCATCGTGGAGTCGACCGCCTTTCGCATGGCACGACGGAAGGCAATGCGTTTCACGAGCTGGAGCGCAATCGACTCAGCCACCAGCTGTGCATCCAGCTCCGGCTTCGCCACTTCGATGATATTGATGTAGACCTCGCGCTGGGTTCTCGCCTGCACATCGGCCTTCAGTCTGTCTACCTCGGTCCCCTTTCGACCGATGATGATCCCGGGCCGCGATGTGTGGACGTTGATCTTGAGCTTATTGGCAGCCCGTTCAATCTCCACTCGCGAAATGCCCGCGTGGGAGAACCGCTTCTTGAGATCCCGTTTGAGCTTGAGGTCCTCGTGTAGCAACTTCCCGTAGTCCCGTTCTGCGTACCAGCGCGACCGCCAGGTCTTGTTGTACCCGAGCCGGAATCCATACGGATGAACCTTCTGTCCCATTTATCTCCTCTACTTGGCCTTGCTATGACCTTCCTTGGCCTGGCTGCCCTTCCGGAGCAACTTCCTTTTCGGCCACCTGGATGGTCAGGTGAGTCGTCCGGTGGATGATGCGAAACGCCCTACCCATGGGTGCGGGCCGAATCCTCTTGAAGGAGGGGCCCTGGTTCGCATAGGCGGCTACAACGACCAAATCATCCTCATCGATGCGCTTGGCATCCTCGAGAGCTTTCTGTTGCGCGTTGGCAATGGCGGAGCGAAGAACTTTCTCCACCAGTCTACAAACCGCTTTGTTGGTGTGTTGGAGAATCGCCAGCGCGTCGACGGCTCGCTTACCGCGGATCAGATCGACTATCAACCCCGCCTTCTGCGGCGACCCCCTAACGAATCTAGCCGTAGCTCTAGCTTGAATCATCTCTACTCTCTCTCAAGCTCCAAACGCTCCCCTTAACCAGATTTCACGGCAGCAGCCACCTGCGCCGCCTTCTCGGCCTTCGTCGTATGACCGCGGAAGATTCTGGTGGGCGAGAACTCACCCAACTTGTGGCCCACCATGTTCTCGGTGACGTAAACCGGGATAAATTTCTTCCCGTTGTGAACGGCAAGCGTGTGGCCGACCATCTCCGGAGTGACGGTCGAACGGCGTGACCACGTCTTGATCACCTTCTTCTCGCCCCGCTGGTTCATGCCGTCGATCTTCTTCATGAGGCTATCGTCAACAAAAGCACCTTTTTTCAACGATCGAGTCATTCGCTTTTCCTAGGATAAAATCATTTCTGACGACGGCGACGGATGATGAAACGGTCCGTTCGTTTGTTGTTACGGGTCTTATAGCCCTTGGTCGGCACTCCCCAAGGAGTCGAGGGATGTCGGCCTCCCGCCGTCCTGCCTTCACCCCCGCCATGGGGGTGGTCCACTGGATTCATGGACACGCCGCGGTTATGTGGACGTCGCCCCAGCCAACGCCTGCGACCCGCCTTGCCATAAGTAATGTTCTCGTGGTCTAGGTTGCCCACCTGCCCAATCGTGGCCCGGCAGTTCCGATGAACCTTTCGGACCTCCCCAGAAGGAAGTTTCACGTGGGCGTAGGCACCTTCCTTCGCCACCAGCTGCACGCTGGTGCCAGCGCTGCGGGCCATTTGTCCACCCTTACCCCGTTTGAGCTCCACGTTGTGGATGATCGTGCCCAGGGGGATTGATTCGATAGGCAAGCAATTGCCGGGGAGAATATCGGCGGTGCTACCCGAAACGACGGTCGCCCCGACTTCCAGTCCCGTAGGCTGCAAAATGTAGCGCTTTTCCCCGTCCGCATAATGTAAGCGCGCGATCCTCGCCGACCGGTTGGGATCGTACTCGATCGCCGCCACCTTTGCTGGCACTCCCTCTTTGTCCCGCTTGAAATCGATGACCCGGTATCGACGCTTGTGACCACCGCCGCGAAACCATGACGTTGTCCGCCCGTTGGAGCTGCGTCCACCGCTCCTCTTCTTGGACTCGGTCAAAGATTTGAGAGGTCGGTCGGTCGTCAGTTCCTCGAACGTTTGAACCGTGAGGAACCGGCGTCCGGGCGACGTGGGGCTGAACTTCTTCACACCCATAGCTTGTTAGACCCCCTCGAAGAACTCGATCATTTTCTCGCCCTTGCGGAGAGTGACAAAAGCTTTCTTCCAATCCGGACGCTTTCCTTCGAATCGACCGTAGCGCTTCATCTTGCCGCGCATCGAGATGGTGCGAACCGAGGTCACCTTGACGCCGAACAATTGTTCCACCGCTTGGCGAATTTCGGACTTGGTGGCGGCTCTGGCTACTTCGAAACAAAGCGTGCGCCCATCTTCTTTAAGCAGGGTCGCCTTCTCGGTAATGAGGGGTCCCCGAATGACGTCCATCGTGTTCATGAGCCGAGCCTCTGTTCCAGGTGCGTGGCCGCGTCCTCCGAGAGGAAAACGTGCCGGGCCGCCAAAACCTCATATGTACGTAGAGCCGCCACCGACCGCACTTCCACCCCCGGAAGATTTCTGGCCGACAACAGAAGCTCGCGGTTCGGCTTCACATCCACCAGCAATGTCCTCTTCGTGGCTCCGAGCTCGTCGAGCTGCGCGCGTAGCCGTCTGCTACTAGGTTTCTCGATATCGAAGTCGTTGATTACCAGAACCGCTCCTTGGCTAACTCGAAGCGAAAGTGCTGAGCGAAGCGCCCCTCTTTGAACCTTTCCCGACAGCTTGAACGAGTAACTCCGGGGCTGGGGACCGAAAACGATTCCACCGCCTCGCCAAAGAGGCGTCCGGCTGCTACCGACCTGAGCGCGGCCGGTGCCTTTCTGCCTCCAAGGCTTTCTTCCACCACCCGAAACGAGCCCGCGAGTCTTGGTTGCGTGCGTACCGCGTCGCTGCCCGGCGCGAAACTGTTTCACCGCCTCGTATAGAAGATGACGGTTTGGCTTGACGCCGAAGACAGTATCACTCAACGTCCGCTCGCTGCGGTTCTTGCCTGCGATGTCTACTAACGGTACTGCTGGCATAGGAGTTAGCGCGCTTTAACGATCTCGAGGTAAGTCCCATTAGCCCCGGGCACCGCACCCTTGATCAAAAGCAAATTGTCTTCCTCACTGACTTCCACCACCTGGAGGTTTTTCACCGTGACTCGCTCCTGTCCCATGTGGCCGGGGGCTTTCATTCCCCGGAACACCCTCGACGGATAGGACGACTGGCCGATGGAACCGGGGGCGCGGTGGAACATCGAGCCGTGCGTGGCGCGGCCTCCCGCGAAGTGGTGACGCTTCATCACGCCAGCGAACCCCTTGCCCTTGCTCACCCCACTGACATTCACACGGTCGGCCGGAGTGAACATCGTGGCCTTGACCGTTTCCCCCACTTTCAACTCTTCATCCGGCCCGACCCGAAACTCACGCAGCATCTTCACCGGGGCCACCGACGCCTTTTTGAAGTGCCCTTCCATTGGTTTATTGGCACGAACCTTCCGATCCGGCTCCACCAGGCCAAGTTGAATGGCGTCGTAGCCGTCTCGGTCCTTGGTCTTCCGTTGGACAACGACACAGGGGCCCGCTTGCACCACGGTGAGCGGTATCATCGAGCCATCCTCGGCGAAACGCTGGGTAATGCCTATTTTTTTGCCGATGATTCCGTTTGGCATAGCTACACGTTGAGTCGGGTTGGGTCGGGCGAAAACTACTTGGAATGCTCCTTCCCGAAAGCCTTGATTTCCACATCTACGCCGGCAGGGAGGTCGAGGCGCATGAGAGCGTCTACGGTCTGTGGCGTGGGCTCGAAGATGTCCAGCAACCGCTTGTGGGTGCGAACCTCGAACTGTTCACGCGACTTCTTATCGACGTGCGGCGAGCGAAGAACGGTGTACTTGTTCTTGACCGTGGGCAGTGGAATCGGCCCCGCGATCCGCGCCCCGGTGCGCTTTGCTGTCTCTACGATCTCGTGCGTGGACTGGTCGAGAATGCGATAATCGTAGGCTTTGAGCCGAATACGAATTTTCTCACTTATTATGGCCATGGTCTGCTACTCGATGCGGTTCCTGATCACTCGATGATATCGGTGATGGTGCCGGCACCCACCGTGCGACCGCCCTCGCGAATTGCGAACCGCAGTCCCTTCTCCATTGCGATCGGTGTGATCAGCTCGATCTCCAGGTTCGTGTTATCACCCGGCATCACCATCTCCACTCCACTCGACAACGTCGCCACTCCCGTCACGTCCGTCGTCCGAAAATAAAACTGCGGACGATATCCCGTGAAAAACGGCGTGTGACGTCCTCCCTCTTCCTTCGTCAGAACGTAAACTTCACCCTTGAACTTCGTGTGAGGCGTGATCGAGCCAGGCTTCGCCAACACCATGCCCCGCTCCACGTCGTCTTTCTCCGTCCCGCGAAGCAAAACACCAATGTTGTCTCCCGCCAGCCCTTCGTCCAGGAGCTTCTTGAACATCTCTACACCCGTCACCACTCGCTTGCGCGTCTCCTGGACACCGACAATCTCGATATCTTCTCCCACCTTCACCTTGCCCCGGTCCACACGACCCGTCACAACCGTCCCGCGGCCAGAGATCGAAAACACATCTTCGATCGGCATCAGGAAGGGCTTGTCGATGTCTCGCTCCGGAAGCGGTACGTAGTCGTCCAGAGCCGCCATCAGTTCCATGATCGACGTGCTCTCCTCCGCCTTCGAATCCCCACTTCCCTCCAAGGCCTTCAGAGCACTACCCCGCACGATCGGAATGTCGTCTCCAGGGAAATCGTACTGCGACAATAGCTCCCGCACCTCAAGCTCCACCAAGTCCAGTAGCTCCGGATCGTCCACCGCATCCGTCTTGTTCAAGTACACCACGATGTACGGCACTCCTACCTGACGAGCCAACAAAATGTGCTCCCGCGTCTGCGGCATCGGGCCGTCCGCCGCCGATACCACCAGGATCGCACCGTCCATTTGCGCTGCTCCCGTAATCATGTTCTTCACATAGTCCGCGTGACCCGGGCAGTCTACGTGAGCGTAGTGACGGTTCTCCGTCGTGTACTCCACGTGCGCCGTCGCGATCGTGATCCCCCGCTCTCGCTCCTCCGGTGCGTTGTCGATCGAGTCGAAGCTCCGGAACGACACCTTGTCGTCCATGCTGTGCAGGATCTTCGTTATCGCCGCCGTCAACGTCGTCTTGCCGTGGTCCACATGGCCGATCGTCCCCACGTTTACATGCGGCTTACTTCGATCAAATTTCTCCTTCGCCATAACTCCCTGTCACTCCTTAGTTGGCCTTATTAGTCATCTTCACGCCTGGCTTGGATCGCGTCACCTAGCGGCCTTGCACCTTGGCCACGACTTCTTCGCCCACTTGCTTGGGCGCTTCCTGATACTCAGCGAAGTGCATCGTGTAGGTAGCGCGTCCCTGAGTGGCGGAACGAAGATCGGTCGCATAGCCAAACATTTCCGCGAGCGGGACGTTGGCACCGATGATCTGCGTATTGCCGCGAGCGGACATGCCGGTCACACGACCCCGACGGGAATTGAGGTCGTTAATGACCTCGCCCATATAGACTTCCGGAACCACGACCTCGACTTGCATGATCGGCTCGAGGAGGACCGGATCGGCACTGCGAGCCGCCGCCTTGAAAGCCATGGAGCCGGCGATCTTGAAGGCCATTTCCGAGCTATCCACTTCATGATAGGAGCCGTCGTAGAGGCTCACCTTGACGTCCACCATCGGATAGGCGGCGAGGATGCCATGTTCCATCGCTTCCACGATGCCTGTCTCGATCGACGAGATGTACTCGCGCGGAATGGAGCCGCCACGAATAACGTTCGAGAACTCGAATTTCTTGCCCGGAATTGGCTCGATCTCGATCTTGACGTGACCGAACTGGCCGCGGCCCCCCGTCTGCCGGACGTAGCGGCCTTCCGCTTTGGCGCTCTTACGGATCGTCTCTCTGTACGCGACCTGCGGCTTGCCGACGTTGGCCGCAACGTTGAATTCGCGGAGCAGCCGGTCGACCACGATCTCTAGGTGAAGTTCTCCCATGCCGCTAATGATGGTTTGGCTCGTCTCCGGGTCGTTGAAAACCTTGAAGGTCGGATCTTCCTGTGTGAGCTTGCCCAGGGCCAATCCCAGCTTTTCCTGATCAACCTTGGTCTTGGGCTCGATGACCACCGAGATAACCGGCTCGGGAAACTGCATCGACTCCAGTACCACGGGATGGTTCTGGTCGCAGATGGTGTCGCCGGTCTGAACACTTTTCAGGCCGACCGCAGCGGCGATGTCACCCGCATAAACTTCTTTGATATCCTCGCGCTGGTTCGCGTGCATCTTGAGGAGTCGCCCGATGCGCTCGCGGTTATCGCGCGTCGCGTTGAGGACGTATGAGCCACTTTTCAAGACCCCAGAGTACACGCGGAAAAAAGCCAACTGCCCGACGTACGGATCAGTAAGAATCTTGAACACCAAACCGGAGAAAGGAGCGTCGTCACTCGGCTCCCTCTCCACTGCCTCGTCCTTTTCCGGATCGATTCCGGCGATCGCCGGAACATCAATGGGGGACGGGAGGTAGTCCATGACCGCATCGAGCAGAGATTGGATCCCCTTGTTCTTGAAGGCGGAGCCGCACAAAACCGGCACGACCCGGAGACCGATGGTTCCCTTGCGCAGGGCGGCCCGGATCTCATCCTCAGAGGCGGTCTTTCCATCGATGTAACGTTCCATTAGGTGGTCGTCCACTTCGCTGACGGCTTCGACAAGCTTTTCCCGTGCGGCCTGTGCGACCTCCAGCTGATCGGCGGGGATTTCCTCGACGGTGTATTCCGCACCTAGTGTCTCGTCGAGGTAGCGCACAGCCTTCATGCTAATGAGGTCGATGACCCCCGCGAAGCTCTCTTCCGTTCCGATGGGCAGCTGGACCGGAATCGCGTTGGCCGCCAATCGTGTCCGCATCATCCCCACCGCCCGTTCGAAGTCAGCCCCCGAACGGTCCATCTTGTTGACGAAAGCAATGCGCGGTACCTGGTACCGATCGGCCTGCCGCCAGACGGTCTCCGACTGGGGCTCGACCCCACCCACGGCACAGAAAATGGCGATCGCCCCGTCCAGCACCCTCAAGGACCGCTCTACCTCGGCGGTGAAGTCGACGTGGCCCGGGGTATCAATAATGTTGATCCGGTAGTCTCGCCAGAAGCTGGTGGTAGCAGCCGAGGTAATGGTGATACCTCTTTCCTGCTCCTGCTCCATCCAGTCCATCGTGGCCGTGCCCTCGTGCACTTCACCGAGCCTGTGGGTAATGCCGGTGTAGTACAAGACCCGCTCGGTGGTGGTCGTCTTCCCGGCATCGATGTGCGCCATGATGCCGATGTTGCGAGTCTTGGTTAAAGGAATTTTTCTAGACATAGAACACTACTTCTCTGGAATCGGATATCCCGTATCTGGCCTCAAAAGCCCGTTCGCCGCCCGGATCCGGGAAGTCCGGACGACACCGAACTCTATGTTTCCACTACCGCTGGCTACCAGCGGTAGTGGGCAAAAGCCTTGTTAGCTTCTGCCATCCGGTGGGCGTCTTCTCTCTTTTTAACTGCGCCGCCTCGGCTATTGGCCGCGTCGAGCAACTCGCCAGTCAACCTCTCGATCATCGTCTTCTCCGGCCGGCTACGTGCATAATTCACGAGCCACCGCAGGGAAAGCGACGTCCGACGCTCGATTCTCACCTCCACGGGGATCTGGTAGTTGCTCCCTCCCACGCGGCGGCTCTTTACCTCGAGCGCCGGCTTTACATTGTCGACCGCCTTCTTGAAGAGCTTGAGCGGATCCTCTTGCGTACGCTCGCGCATCTGGTCGAAGGCACGATAAACAATCGTTTCGGCGATGCTTTTCTTGCCCTTCTTCATCACGACGTTGATGAACTTCGAGACAAGCACACTGCTATAGAGCGCGTCCGCACTGATTTCAGGCTTTGGTACTTCTCTTCGCCTAGGCATCGGCCAACACTCTCATAACTCTCTACGCTTTGGGCCGCTTGGCACCATACTTGGAGCGGCTGTTCTTCCTACCCTGAACGCCCACGGTGTCCAAAGCACCACGGACGACATGGTAGCGAACCCCGGGCAGATCCTTCACGCGGCCGCCCCGAATCAAGACAATCGAGTGCTCCTGCAGGTTGTGCCCAACCCCGGGAATGTACGTGGTTACTTCGATGCCGTTCGTGAGTCTCACCCTGGCCACTTTGCGAAGGGCCGAGTTCGGCTTCTTGGGCGTCGAGATGAAAACGCGGACACACACACCGCGCTTTTGCGGACTACCCTGAAGCGCCGGACTGTCGGTCTTCGAGCTAAGCTTCTTACGGCCCTTACGGACCAGCTGACTGATGGTTGGCAAAGGCCTCTACTCCCGCAAATTCCCTTAACTTATCGAGCCCCCACGAGATAGCAATGCAGGGCCAGCGGCCCTGCAAGAGCACAACCTGACGAGTCTAGCAGGGCCGACAATCCCTGTCAAGGGTTCTTCCACAACAAGTTACGTCCGATCGCCGTCTGGCCACCTCAAGTTTCAGCACCGACCTAGTTTGGCGGCCAACTCGGCCCCGCTCCTCTCTCCATGCGGCGGGGCCCAGCCCGCCTGGCCACGTCGAGTTTCAGCAACCACCTAGTTTGGCCGCCGGGCTCGCTCCCTCATCAGTGCGGCGGGGCCCCAACGCCCACCTAGGTCTGTTCGACACCTTCCGTGGACACCGCATCGCCCCCGCCCAGATTGACCTCCTGCCCTTCGACGACGTACTCGACCTCGCGAGCGAACTCCTCACCAGGCAACTCCGGCTGCCGCTCGAGCGGCGCCGCGTCCGGAATCGCCACCTGCCGGTGTGCCTCTAGTCCGGTACCCGCGGGTATCAGCCGGCCCATGATGACGTTCTCCTTGAGCCCCCTCAGGTAGTCGACCCGACCACTGATGCTCGCCTCGGTGAGCACCCGAGTCGTCTCCTGGAAGGAAGCGGCGGAGATGAAGCTATCCGTCGAGAGCGACGCCTTGGTGATACCGAGCAAGAGCGGTCGGCTCGTCGCGGGGCGGCCTCTACGGGACACCACTCTCTCGCCCTCCTCGGCGAACTTCAAGCGTTCGACCGTCTCGTCGATGAGGAACTCGGTGTCTCCCACTTCCTCGATTTTCACCCACCGCATCATCTGACGCACAATGACTTCAATGTGTTTATCGTTGATGTTGACACCTTGTAACCGGTAAACCTCCTGGATTTCGTTGACCAGGTAGTTCTGCAGCGCCCTTTCACCCAGAACATTGAGAATATCGTGTGGGTTGATGGGACCGTCCATGAGAGGTTCGCCAGCCTTGACTCGCTCACCCTCTTGGACGTTGATGTGAACACCTCTGGGCACGGCGTACTCACGCGTGTCTCCACTCTCCGCGACCACGGTGATCTTCCGCATGCCCTTGCTGATGCCGCCATAGCGAACCACACCGTCGATCTCGGTGATGACCGCAGGGTCTTTCGGTTTTCGAGCCTCGAAGAGCTCGACCACGCGTGGTAGCCCTCCGGTGATGTCCTTGGTCTTTGTCGTCTCGCGCGGAATCTTCGCAAGGACGTCGCCCGGATGCACGGCCGCACCGTCTCCAACCATCAAGTGAGCACCGGACGGGAGCAAGTAGCTGCGGACGTCTTTCTTCTTGGAGTCCCTGATACCAATGGCCGGCTGCCGCTTCTCATCCTGAGTCTCGATGATGACCGGCATGGAGAGACCGGTGACCTCATCCACTTCCTCGTGAACGGTCAGACCCTGGACGATGTCCTTGAAGTGAGCCGTACCGCCATCCTCAGTAAGAATGGAGAAGGTGTAAGGATCCCATTCCACGAAAGTCTGCCCGGAGTTGATCTTCTGCCCGTTCTTGACCTTCAGCTTCGCTCCGTAGACCACGGGATACCTCTCCCGCTCACGACCCTTCTCGTCGACGACGAGGATCTGTCCCGAGCGGTTCATCACCACGAGGTCACCTTCCTTATTTTTGACCGTGGAGAGGTTGACGAACTTCACTACGCCCGAAACCTTGGCCTCGAGCGTGGTCTGTTCCGCCACCCGGCTGGCGGTGCCTCCGATATGGAACGTGCGCATGGTGAGCTGAGTGCCCGGCTCACCGATGGACTGGGCGGCAATCACGCCGACCGCCTCACCGAGATCGGCAATGTGGCCAGTCGCGAGGTTACGGCCATAGCACATCGCGCACACTCCTCGCAGCGACTCGCAGGTAAGCACCGAACGAATCTTGACGCGCTCCACGCCGGTGTTCTGAATGGCGTTGGCGATCTCCTCGGTGATCTCCTGGTTGGGATTCACGATGGTCTCACCGGTGAAGCTGTCCTTGATCGTCTCGAGAGACACGCGGCCCACGATGCGATCTCGGAGCGGCTCGATGACTTCACCCGTTTCGATGATCGCCCCAACATAGATCCCGTCGACCGTCTCGCAAGTTTCTTGAGAGATGATGACGTCCTGCGCCACGTCGACCAGACGCCGAGTGAGGTATCCCGAGTCGGCGGTCTTGAGCGCCGTATCGGCCAACCCCTTCCGAGCTCCGTGAGTTGAGATGAAGTATTGGAGCACGGTGAGACCCTCGCGGAAGTTGCTGGTAATGGGGGTCTCGATGATCTCGCCAGAGGGCTTCGCCATCAGACCGCGCATTCCTGCGAGCTGCCGGATCTGCTGCTTGCTGCCGCGAGCGCCCGAGTCGGCCATCATGTAGATCGGGTTGAACTTGCTCTGCTCGCGCTCCTGGCGCTCCATCTCCTCGAACATCTCCTGCGCTACCTTGTCGGTAACGTTCGACCAAATGGCGATGACTTTGTTGTAACGCTCACCCTTGGTGATAGCTCCTTCACGGTACTGGTCGTCGACCTCTTTCACGTCCTGGAGTGCCGCTTCCACCAAGGCGTTCTTCTTGCCCGGAATGACGAGATCGTCGATCCCGATCGAAACTCCGCTCCTCGTAGCGTACTCGAACCCGAGGCTCTTGAGGGAGTCCAGCAACTCGACCGTTTTCTCGATTCCATAAGTCAGGTAGCAAAAGTTGACCAGGCTCCCCAGCCCCTTCTTTTTCAAGAGGCCGTTGATGAACGGAATCTGCTTAGGCAAGTGATCGTTGAAGATGGTGCGTCCGACCGTAGTGTCGATGACCTCGCTCTCCACTTCCTGAACTTCCGCGTGGACGACATCTTGTTGATCGAAGGCCGTCGTCAGATCGATGATCTGTCCACTGTAGAGCAACCGGATGGGAGTGAGCGTTTCCACCTGGCCAGATTGAAGCGCCAAAAGAACATCTTCCGGCGAGGCGAAGGCTCGGCCGGCACCTATTCCTTGGGGCCTCTCCTTGGTCAGGTAGTAGCATCCCAGAACCATGTCCTGCGATGGAACGGCAACAGGCTGTCCGTTCGCAGGAGACAGGATGTTGCGGGAGGCCAGCATCAACAACGACGCCTCGATCTGCGATTCGGGAGAAAGAGGAATGTGGACCGCCATCTGGTCGCCGTCGAAGTCCGCGTTGAATGCGGTACAAACCAGCGGATTGATACGGATCGCCTTTCCTTCCACCAGAACCGGCTCGAACGCCTGGATACCTAGACGGTGAAGGGTAGGAGCTCTGTTTAGCAGTACGGGGTGCTCTCGGATGACCTCTTCCAAGAAGTCCCAGACCTCCGGCCGATGCTGCTCGACCATTTCTTTGGCCGCCTTGATGGTCGTTGCCAAACCCACTTGTTCGAGCTTGTTGTAGATGAAGGGCTTGAAGAGCTCCAACGCCATCCGTTTGGGAAGTCCACACTGATGGAGCTTCAGCTCGGGGCCGACCACGATGACCGAACGCCCGGAATAATCGACTCGCTTTCCAAGCAGGTTCTGACGAAAACGGCCCTGCTTCCCCTTCAGGGTATCGGATAGGGACTTCAACGGACGGTTATTGGCTCCCCTGAGAACCCGTCCCCTTCTCCCATTGTCGAAGAGCGCGTCCACCGCCTCCTGCAGCATCCGTTTCTCGTTCCTGACAATGACATCAGGTGCCTTGAGCTCCATCAGTTTCTTCAACCGGTTGTTTCGGTTGATGACGCGTCGATAGAGATCGTTGAGGTCGCTGGTCGCAAATCGCCCACCGTCGAGCGGCACCAGCGGCCGCAGTTCGGGAGGGATAACGGGAATAACGTCTAGAATCATCCACTCCGGACGATTGTTGGACTTACAAAATGCCTCCACCACTTTTAGCCGCTTGGCACACTTGAGCTTTTTCTGCAGCGACGTCTCGGTCTTCATCAGCGCACGGAGTTCCTGCGATAGCTCCTCGACGTCCACCCGGCGAAGCAGTTCTTTGATCGCTTCCGCTCCCATCCGGGCGTTGAACTTGCTCCTGTATTCCTCTCGATGAGAACGGTAACGCTCTTCGGTCAGCAGTGCTTTCTCTTTGAGAGGCGTGTCGCCTGGATCGATGACCACGTAGGATTCGAAGTAGAGAACCCGCTCCAGGTCGCGCAGAGACATATCGAGCAGGTGTCCGATACGACTCGGTAGACCTTTGAAGAACCAAACATGCGAGACGGGGCAAGCCAGCTCAATCTGAGCTAGACGTTCCCGCCGAACCTTGGACTGCGTGACTTCTACACCGCACTTGTCACAGATGACACCACGGTGCTTCATGCGTTTGTACTTACCGCACAAGCACTCCCAGTCGGTCACCGGGCCGAAGATCTTCGCGCAAAACAGACCATCCCGCTCCGGCTTGAAGGTGCGGTAGTTGATGGTCTCCGGTTTGGTCACTTCTCCGTGTGACCAAGCGCGGATCTTCTCCGGGGAAGCCAGACTGATTTTGATGGCGTCGAAGTCGACGACCAAGTTTCCTGTGTCGCGAGGAGCAGCAAAAGCTTTCAAGAGTTTATCATCCCGTCCTGCCTTTCAATACCTGGCAATACATGGCTTCAATCTTTCGTCTTCAGTAACTCGACATCCAAACAGAGACTCTGCAGCTCCCGAATGAGAACGTTGAACGATTCGGGGAGCCCTGGAGCAAACGAAGTGTCGCCCTTGACGATCGCCTCGTAGATCTTGGCTCGACCGTACACGTCATCGGATTTGGCGGTGAGCAGCTCCTGCAAGGTATGCGCGGCACCGTACGCCTCCAGGGCCCAAACCTCCATTTCGCCGAACCGTTGGCCGCCAAACTGGGCCTTACCGCCCAAAGGCTGCTGGGTGATAAGGCTGTAAGGCCCGATGCTGCGTGCGTGCATCTTGTCGTCCACGAGATGTGACAGCTTGAGCATGTAGATGTACCCGATGGTAACCTTCTGCTCGAAGGGCTCGCCGGTTTGGCCATCGCAGAGCACGGTCTTTCCGCCCTCGAGAACGTTGGGTTTCAAGGCACCGTTGGACGACTCTACTTCATTCGCTTCGGTAATGAATTCCTTGATCTGAGCTTCGGAAGCGCCGTCAAAAACAGGAGTGGCGAAGTGTTTTCCGAGTATCTTGCCAGCCCAGCCGAGATGAGTCTCCAAGATCTGCCCGACGTTCATTCGCGAAGGCACGCCGAGCGGATTGAGGATGATTTCCACCGGAGTCCCGTCGGGAAGGTAGGGCATATCCTCTTCCGGAACGATCTTCGCGATGACACCCTTGTTGCCGTGTCGTCCCGCCATTTTGTCGCCCACCGACAGCTTACGCTTCATGGCCACGTAGACCTTGACCATCTTGATAACGCCGGGAGGTAGCTCGTCACCTTTCTGAAGCCGATTCATCCGCTCGTCGAAGAGTGCCCTGAGAACCTCGATTTGTCGCTCGGTCTTATCTTCGATCTCCTGAATCTCGTCCAGAACCTCGACGGAGATATCGGTCTCCAACAGACCCAAGTAAGCCGGCCTCAGCCCACGCAGGACGTCTTTGGTCAGCTTGGTCTTCTTCTTGAGGAGATTTTCGCCGGTTCGAGGGTTGACCAGATCCTCCGCCAAGATACTGCCGGAGAGTCGCCCGATCACCCTCTTGTTTCTCTCCTCTTTGAGAATGCGGGTCTCGTCGTTAAGGTTCTTCTCGAGCAAGCCCAGCTCTTCGACCTCGATCGCCTTCGCCCGCTCGTCCTTCTCCACGCCTTTACGTGAGAAGATCTTGACGTCCACGACGATCCCTTCGATGCCCGGCGGACAAGTGAGGGAAGCATCCCTGACGTCACCCGCCTTCTCACCGAAGATGGCGCGCAGTAGTTTCTCTTCTGGCGTGAGCTGGGTTTCGCCCTTAGGAGTGACCTTGCCCACGAGGATGTCGCTGGGTTTCACATAGGCGCCGATACGGATGATGCCCGATTCGTCCAAGTTGGACAGGAAGCCTTCCGAGACATTAGGGATGTCGCGAGTGATCTCCTCCGGTCCGAGCTTGGTGTCGCGGGATTCGGTGTCGAACTCCTCGATGTGGATCGAGGTGTAGGCTTCCGCCTTGACCAGCTTCTCGGAGACCAAAATCGCATCCTCGAAGTTGTAGCCGCGCCAAGGCATGAAGGCCGCCAGAATGTTCCGCCCCAGAGCCAACTCACCCTGCTCGGTGCAGGGTCCGTCCGCAATGATCTGACCTTTTTCCACCTTGTCGCCGACCTTGATGATCGGACGTTGGTTCATGCAGGTGTTCTGGTTCGAACGTTTGAACTTGGTGAGGTTGTAGATGTCGGCGCCGATCTCCTTGGCCCGCTTGCTCGTTCCATCCCCCTCGATGCGAACGATGATGCGCCGAGAGTCCACCGAGTCGATGACCCCGCTGCGTCGACAGACAACCACCGCTCCACTGTCGCGGGCGGTAACATATTCCATCCCCGTCCCCACGTACGGCGCCTCGGCCCGCAGCAGAGGAACGGCCTGGCGCTGCATGTTGGAGCCCATCAAAGCGCGGTTCGCGTCGTCGTTCTCGAGGAACGGAATCAGAGACGCGGCCACAGAGA
Source organism: Candidatus Marinacidobacterales bacterium (assembly GCA_965222425.1). GTDB lineage: Bacteria > Acidobacteriota > Vicinamibacteria > Marinacidobacterales > DATDRI01 > CBDCNP01. The sequence goes on along the minus strand of CBDCTW010000025.1, from coordinate 24,860 downwards.
CCAATTGCTTGGGCGAGACGTCGATGCAATTGACCTGCTCGCGAGGAGCAAGAACGAAGTTGCCCGCTTGGCGACAGTTGACCCGATCCGATGCCAGACGGCCACGGTCATCGACCTTGGCGTTGGCCTGGGCGATCACATACTGATCTTCTTCCCAAGCGGAGAGGTAGAAAGCATGGGGTTCGGCTTCCGCCACCTGTTTCCCCTGGCGCGAAACCTTGTCGTTCTCCTTATCGAAAGCCGACTGCTCGACGATCTCGCCGACTTTGAACGGTGTGTCTCGGCTGACCGTCACCCTTAAATAATCCTGTACGTAGCCGTCCTTGACCATCTTGTAAGGACTTTCGATGAAACCGTACTCATTGATGCGGGCGTAGCAGGAAAGCGAGCTGATCAAACCGATGTTCGGACCTTCTGGGGTCTCGATGGGACAGATCCGCCCGTAATGGGTTGGGTGAACGTCGCGAACCTCGAACCCTGCGCGCTCTCTCGAGAGTCCACCCGGGCCCAATGCCGACAGGCGTCGCTTATGCGTGACCTCCGAAAGCGGGTTCGTCTGATCCATAAACTGTGACAGCTGGGAGGATCCGAAAAACTCCCTGACCGCGGCCATGACCGGTTTGGCGTTGATGAGGTCATGAGGCATGGCGGTGGCCATCTCCTGGTAGACGCTCATCTTCTCTTTGATGGCTCGTTCCATCCGTACCAGACCGATGCGGAACTGGTTCTCCAAGAGCTCACCGACCGATCGCACGCGGCGGTTACCCAGGTGGTCGATATCGTCCACCGTCCCAACGTTTTTCTGGAGCCTGAGGAGATACTTGATGACCTCGAAGAAATCGGCTGGCTCGAGCAGTCGCTGGTCGAGGCTGCCCTCCATACCAAGCTTGGTGTTGAGTTTGAGCCGTCCCACCCGTGAGAAGTCGTATTTCTGCGGGTTGAAGAACATTCCCTTGAAGAGCGAACGGGAGCTCTCGAGCGTCGGAGGGTCTCCCGGCCGGAGTCGGCGATAGATCTCGATAAGCGCTTCCTCCGAGCTTTTGAGAGTATCCTTCTTGAGTGTCAGAGAAATGATGGGACCGACGTCCACTTGGGCCGGGAGGAACACGTCGATAGAAGGCCGGTTGTACTCGGCAAGCTGCGCGAGCACTTCCGGTGTGACCTCGTCGTTCGACTCGGTCAACACTTCACCCGATTCACTATCGACGACATCGGCAACGGAGAAGACACTTTCGAGATCTGCTTCGCCGACCTCGATTTCGGTGATGCCGGCGCCCTGGATTTTCTCCAGAGCGGCGTGGGTTATCCGTTTGCCGGCCGCTACGATGACGTCTTTCTTCTTGTCCGGCGGGGTAATGTTCTTCGAGAGTCGCCGACCTACTAGAGACGGTGAAACCTCAAGGTGAACCTTGCCATCCCGAAGGTTGACGCGATTCACGTCGTAGAACATTCGCAAGATGTCTTCACGCAAGATGTCTTCATTGGAGCGAAGACCGAGTGCCCTGAGGAAGACGGTGGCCGGAAATTTCCGTTTTCGATCGATACGGACGTAGAGCAGATTCTTGTGATCGAACTCGAACTCTACCCACGACCCGCGGTACGGGATGATCTGAGCAAGAAAGGATCCCTTGTCTACTTCATGGAAGAAGACACCAGGTGATCGATGCAGCTGCGAGACGATCACTCTCTCGGTGCCGTTGATGATGAAGGTTCCATTGTCGGTCATCAAAGGGATGTCGCCGAAGTAGACTTCCTGCTCCTTGATGTCTCGGATCGACCGTACACCGGACTCGGGATCTTTGTCGTAGACGGTCAGGCGGATTGTGACCTTGAGCGGAACCGAGTAGGTCATGCCCCGCTCTTGACACTCCTCCACGTCGTACTTGAGCTTGAGCCCGACGGTGTCTCCGCAGGTGTCGCAGACTTCCCCACGATTCTCGTTGGGCTTTCCGCAGGACGGGCAAGGGACCTCTCGGTCACCGAGTGGTTTTGTACGAATGCTGGTGCCGCAGGCGGTGCAGGCCCGCCGCAGATGCTGTAGTCCCTCGAGCTTTCCGCACTTGCACTCCCAGACACCTATCGAGTACTCGATGAACTGAAGCTCACAGTTCTCACGGAAGTCCTTGATGGGGAAGACGGACTTAAAAACCGCCTGCAAACCGGAATCTTCCCTTTCCGAGGGAAGCAGGGTCATCTGCAGGAATCGCTCGTAGGACTTTTTCTGGATCTCCATGAGATTCGGGATCGGAATGGAGGTTCGAATCTTCGAAAAATCGATCCTCTGCCGGTATGGATTGGCAGTCATTGTCTGCATCGTGCCCGTAAACTCCTATTGGCCGCCGAGCCAGAGGCTCGAGCTGATTCAAAACAAAAGGGCCACCGCACGCGGCATCGCACCCCGTAGGGGGCGGCCCCAGAAATACGAAGCTACTTGAGCTCGACGGTCGCTCCCGCGTCCGCAAACTTCTTCTTGATCGCCTCAGCTTCTTCCTTCGGAACGCCTTCCTTGACCGTGTTGGGGACACCCTCCACGACGTCCTTGGCTTCCTTGAGACCGAGACTGGTCACCTCGCGAACAGCTTTGATGACATTGATCTTCTTGTCGCCAACGGCGGTCAGCACGACGTCGAAGTCAGTCTTCTCCTCGACCGCCGGGCCGCCAGGAGCCGCCACGGCCATAGGCATGGCAACGGCAGCCTTCACTCCAAGCTCGTCCTCAAGTGTCTTCACCAGCTCGGCCAATTCCAGGACCGAAATCCCCTTGATGTAACTAACTACGTCCTGTTGCGTAACGTCTGCCATGAATCGCTCCTTCGTTTGGAGTCCCTATCGGACCCTCTCTATTACTTACTCCTTCGACTTATTCCCCGCGGCCTTCAAAACCAAAATGAGGTCGCGGGCGGGAGCCTCTAGCACTCCCAAGAGATTCTGCATGGGCGCCTGCAGCACCGAGAGTAACTTTGCCAAAAGGTCTTCCCGGCTGGGCAAGGATGCGAGTTGTTTGCACTCTTCCGGTGTAACTTCCTTGCCGAAGATCATCCCACCCTTGAACGTCAGTACCGGCACATCCTTCGCAAAATCGTTTAGGACCTTCGCCAGCGCCACCGGATCGACCTCGGTGTAAGCCAATGCCGTCATCCCATTCAGGTGAACATGGATTGGCTCCATCGAAGTTCCCTTGAGGGAACGAAGAGCCAGGGTGTTCTTGACCACGCGGTATTTCGAGCCCGACTCCCTAATCTTTCTACGGAGCTCGGTGGCCTGGTCCACTTTCAACCCACGAAAGTCCATAGCGAATATGCCCGAGAAGGCTTCGAAGTCCCTACTTAGTTGCTCGACCGCTGTTTGTTTCTCGGTTCGATTCACCAAATCCTCCTGGCTACACCCTCTACTCGCTGTGACTACTTGATTCCGATCGCCTGCGGATCGATTCGCAGTCCGGGCCCCATCGTCGAAGAAATAGAAATGCTCTTGACGTACTTGCCTTTGGCTGCGGACGGCTTGGCTCTCATCACGCTGTCGACGAGGACCCGCAGATTCTCCAACAGGCTGTCATTGGAGAATGACAATTTCCCTACCGGCGAATGAACGATGGCGGTCTTGTCGACACGAAACTCGACTTTACCGGCCTTGATTTCCTTTACCGCCTTGCCGATATCGAACGTGACCGTACCAGTCTTGGGGTTGGGCATCAGCCCCCGCGGCCCTAGGATTCTGCCCAGCTTGCCGACGCTGCGCATCATGTCCGGCGTCGCGACCACCGCTTCGAAATCCATGAAGCCACCGGAGATTTTCTCGACCATGTCTTCGCCACCCACCAGATCGGCTCCCGCATCTTCGGCTTCCCTGACCTTTTCGCCGGAGGCGATAGCCAAGACTCGGCGGGTCTTACCGAGTCCGTGCGGCAGAACCACGGTGCCTCGCACCATTTGATCCGCGTGCTTGGGATCGACACCGAGTCGCATCGCCACCTCGACCGTCTCGTCGAACTTGGCGTACTTGATCTTCTTGATGAGCTCGATCGCTTCTTCGGGCGTGAAGTCGCGTTTGTCGCCGACCGCCTCTTTTGCTTTGGTGTAGCCTTTGCCTGCCATCTCGTCTCTTGTTTTTACTTAATGTCCGCGTGTCTCTTCGACCCGCTCACGGCCCGTTAGTTCTCTACTTCGATGCCCATGCTGCGGGCGGTTCCCATCACGATCTTCTTGGCCGCCTCGATGTCGCTCGCGTTGAGGTCCGGCATCTTGGTCTTCGCGATCTCTTCGACCTGCTGCAGCGTCACTTTGCCAACCTTGTCGCGATTCGGCTCGCCCGAGCCCTTTGCGATCCCGACCGCGCGCTTCAACAGCACAGAAGCCGGCGGCGTCTTGGTGATGAAGCTGTAGGAGCGATCCTGATAAACTGTGACCACGACTGGAATGATCAACCCCTCCTGCTTGTTCGTCTTGGCGTTGAACGCCTTGCAGAAATCCATGATGTTGACGCCGTGCTGGCCGAGCGCCGGTCCAACCGGAGGTGCCGGCGTTGCCTTACCCGCCGGTATGTGAAGTTTGATTAACCCCAGTACCTTTTTCATACCCTGCTAGTTGTCAGTCATCAGTTCATCAGTTCATCAGTGGCGTCTGACCACGTCCCCTAGTGGCACCGCCGCGCATTGACGCCAATCCACGGTTTCACTGTTTACCGATTACTGCTCATGTTTTTTCTACTTGGAGAAAGTCAAGTTCAACCGGAGTCGAGCGCCCGAAAATCGTAACCATGACCTTCAACGTATTTCGGTCCAGGTTCACTTCATCGACCACGCCAGAGAAGTTACTGAAGGGACCGTCGATGATTCGCACCGGCTCACCCGCCTCGAAGGTGTACTTGGGTTTAGGCTTTTCCGCCGCAACCGTTACCTGCTGGATGACTTGATCCACCTCTTCTTGAGTCAGCGGGGATGGTTTTTGCCCCGTCCCCACAAAGCCGGTGACTTTCGGAGTGTTCTTGACCACGTGCCAGGTGTTGTCGTTCATGTCCATCTTCACCAACACGTATCCGGGGAAGAACCGCTTGGGGCTAACGACCTTCTTCCCACCCTTCATCTCGACGACATCCTCGGTCGGTATCAGAACCTCACCGATTTGGTTCCCCAGCCCGAAGGCCTGAACTCTCTGTTTCAGGCTGTCCGCCACTTTCTTCTCGAATCCAGAGTAGGTGTGGACGATGTACCACTGTTTAGCCATTACGGTTTCGGTCCCCATAAGATTACTGAACGCCGCCTACCAGTCGGGTTACGGCCGCCGCGGCGTATGACATGACCAGGTCCAACCCGTACAGGTAAAAGCCGAAGAAAAACACCGTCAAAACAACCACCACCGTCGCCCCGTAGACTTCCTTCCGAGGCGGCCACGTGACCTTCTTTAACTCGTTACGAACTTCGGAGATGAAGGTCCGCGCCCGGATGAAGTAGTCTCCGATCTTGCTCAACGCGTGTTGCCCCTTCGAGTGGCAGGCCAGGAGGGACTCGAACCCCCAGCCCCCGGTTTTGGAGACCGGTGCTCTACCAATTGAGCTACTGGCCTACGGCTTTCCCTCACAGTGATACCAGGCCGCCTCCCCACCTATTTCGTTTCCCGATGTGACGTATGTGTCCGGCAGAAGCGACAGTACTTCCTGAACTCCAAACGCTCGGTGGTCTTCCTCTTGTTCCGAGTGGTGGAGTAGTTTCGCCTCTTGCACTCGGCACAAGCTAGAGTCACGATATCCCGCGCCATGACTTCGCCTACTCGACGATATCGGTAATAGTGCCGGCACCCACCGTGCGACCGCCCTCGCGAATTGCGAACCGCAGTCCCTTCTCCATTGCGATCGGTGTGATCAGATCGATCTCCAGGTTCGTGTTATCACCCGGCATCACCATCTCCACTCCACTCGACAACGTCGCCACTCCCGTCACGTCCGTCGTCCGAAAATAAAACTGCGGACGATATCCCGTGAAAAACGGCGTGTGACGTCCTCCCTCTTCCTTCGTCAGAACGTAAACTTCACCCTTGAACTTCGTGTGAGGTGTGATCGAGCCAGGCTTCGCCAACACCATGCCCCGCTCCACGTCGTCCTTCTCCGTACCGCGAAGCAAAACACCAATGTTGTCTCCCGCCAGCCCTTCGTCCAGGAGCTTCTTGAACATCTCTACACCCGTCACCACTCGCTTGCGCGTCTCCTGGACACCGACAATCTCGATATCTTCTCCCACCTTCACCTTGCCCCGGTCCACACGACCCGTCACAACCGTCCCGCGGCCAGAGATCGAAAACACATCTTCGATCGGCATCAGGAAGGGCTTGTCGATGTCTCGCTCCGGAAGCGGTACGTAGTCGTCCAGAGCCGCCATCAGTTCCATGATCGACGTGCTCTCCTCCGCCTTCGAATCCCCACTTCCCTCCAAGGCCTTCAGAGCACTACCCCGCACGATCGGAATGTCGTCTCCAGGGAAATCGTACTGCGACAATAGCTCCCGCACCTCAAGCTCCACCAAGTCCAGTAGCTCCGGATCGTCCACCGCATCCGTCTTGTTCAAGTACACCACGATGTACGGCACTCCTACCTGACGAGCCAACAAAATGTGCTCCCGCGTCTGCGGCATCGGGCCGTCCGCCGCCGATACCACCAGGATCGCACCGTCCATTTGCGCTGCTCCCGTAATCATGTTCTTCACATAGTCCGCGTGACCCGGGCAGTCTACGTGAGCGTAGTGACGGTTCTCCGTCGTGTACTCCACGTGCGCCGTCGCGATCGTGATCCCCCGCTCTCGCTCCTCCGGTGCGTTGTCGATCGAGTCGAAGCTCCGGAACGACACCTTGTCGTCCATGCTGTGCAGGATTTTCGTTATCGCCGCCGTCAACGTCGTCTTGCCGTGGTCCACATGGCCGATCGTCCCCACGTTTACATGCGGCTTACTTCGATCAAATTTTTCCTTCGCCATAACTATTCCCCAATGAGTACGGGTTGATGAGTGTTCTTCACTTTGCAGACCTGGTTCGTACCAGGGTTTCTCTCCTCGGAACTCGCCAGCGTACGCTTCTCGCTTTCGCCCGGCTCATGCCCGGGTGGTCACGACCGACGCCTGGCTCGACGATTTGTCGTCCAGCAGAGCCTGGGAGGCGCCTTAGCCCCGCAGATTCCCAGCAAGTGTACTAAGTGTCAGTCCTATGAAAACGTTATGGAGCCCACGACCGGGATTGAACCGGTGACCCCTTCCTTACCAAGGAAGTGCTCTACCACTGAGCCACGTGGGCCCGATTTCCTTGCTCCCAAGTCCCCGCGCGACTCGAAGCCCGGACACCGCTGGGCCCGGCCTTGGTTCGGCAGCGGAAAGCCCCGGAAACGACCTCGCCAGTCAGTTTCTGCGGCTTCCTCAAATCAAAAAACTCCAATAGCAGGCTCGGCAGGAGCCTCCCATCGAACACCCGGCGTCTCCGATAATGGAGCGGGAGACGGGGCTCGGACCCGCGACCCTCAGCTTGGAAGGCTGATGCTCTACCAACTGAGCTACTCCCGCCCAATGGCCCTCTCCTACCGGCCCTTGCGCGAACTCGATAACCTCGGCAGGCTCGGCATCCCTCACCTGGGGGAGCTTCTGGTGGAGAGGGGAGGATTCGAACCTCCGAAGGCCTGAGGCCGGCAGATTTACAGTCTGCAGCGTTTGACCGCTTCGCTACCTCTCCGCCCTTCCCCTGTAGCAAGTAAATCGGGCCCTGGGCTACCAATGTTGGGTCGGGGATCTTCACTCTATCGTGCCTCGAACTGTGGAGCTGGCGAAGGGATTTGAACCCCCGACCCGCTGATTACAAATCAGCTGCTCTACCACTGAGCTACACCAGCTAGCAAACTTGCCAGCCTAGCATACAGTTCGCCGTGCTGCAATAGGAAAAGGTCTCGTCCCGCGTACTTCTGCGCAGATTACGCGCCCAAAACGCGGCGCGTAGAGGGCGTCCAGTAAGCGTAGGGTGCTTCTATATAGCGCGGCAGGACGCCGGCTCAAGAGGCCCTTTGACGAAGGGCCTCGTAAAGTACCACCCCGGCCGCCACCGACAGATTGAGCGAGCCCACGTTCCCCCGCTGGGGCAGGGAAACGAGCTCGTCGCATGTCTTCGAGACTAGCGGGCGAAGCCCCTTCCCCTCGGAACCCAACACCAGAACCAGCGGCACGGTGTAGTCGAACTGGTACCAGGGTATGGCTCCGTCGGGAGCCATACCCACCACCCAGATGCCTTTTTCCTTGAGTTTTTTCAGGGCACTCGTCAGATTGGTCACCCGAGCGAGCCGAGTATGGAGGAGCGCCCCAGCCGAGGCCGCAACCGCGGCTCTAGACGGGGGAGCGCTACCCCTCTGGGGAACCAGAATCCCGAAGACCCCTGCCCCGTCCGCGGTTCGGGCCACCGCTCCAAGATTGCGCGGGTCCTCGAGCCGGTCGAGCGCCAACAGAAGTGCTGGTTCAGGGACACCTGCCAGCACCTCGTCCAGGCCCCACCACCGCAAAGCCGTCATTTCGGCGACAACTCCCTGATGGTGCCCACCGGACGCCAACCGCTTGAGGACGCGGGGGTGCCCGCGGTAAACGGGTACTCCTCCGGCGCGCGCCAGATCGAGGATCTCCTGGGCGCGGGCATCCAAACGACCTTCCGAGATGACCACTTTGCGAACGCGCTCCGGGGATCCCCGGAGCGCTTCGCGCACGGCGTGAATACCGGTCAGGGTGCTCAAGACGGCTCCTTGTGCTGCACCATCACGATCGCCTGGGCGAAGATGCCCTCCTGGCGGCCCGTGAAACCCATCCCATCCAAGGTTTTGGCTTTGATTCCCACGGCGTCCAGCGGAATACCCAGCATATCCGCCATCTCCCCGCGCATGACGTCGAAATGCTCCGACAGACGAGGCTTCTCCGCGACGATCACCGTGTCGACCTGGACCACACGGTAGCCCTTCTCCCCCACAATTTGGACTCCCTTCTCCACGAACAGACGGCTCGACGCCAATTTCCAACGCGGGTCGCCGGAAGGAAAAAGTGATCCGAGGTCGGGCGCCGCGACCGCGCCGAGAAGCGCATCCGCGAGTGCGTGCAGAAGGACATCGCCATCCGAATGCCCCACCAGACCGTGATCGTACGGAATCTCGACCCCACCCAGAACCAGCTTCCGGTTGGCAGCGAGCCGATGAGCATCCACCCCTAATCCTATACGGAAGGCACGGAAAGTCATGACCGCTCCTCGAGCTTCAGGTAGTACTCCGCGAGCTCTAAGTGCTCTCGTGTCGTGACCTTGAGGTTCTTGACCGAGCCCGGCACCATATGGACGTTCGCGCCGGTTCGCTCGACCAACTGGGCCTCATCCGTCCCCAAGAAACCGTCCGCGCGCGCTCGCTCAAACGCATCTCGCAAGATCCGATGACGAAAGCACTGCGGTGTTTGGGCACGATAGTAACGAGCCCGATCGATAGTCCCTAGCACCGCCGCTTCGGCGTCCACTTCCTTCAACGTCTCTTCGACAGGAAGGCCGGCCAAGGCTCCTCCGAACCGTTTTCCGGCGTCCACCACGTCGCGGATCAATGCTTCCGTGACCAAGGGACGCGCACCATCATGAACGACCACCCATCCTTCAAAGGAAGATTCCAGACTAGAGAGGCCATTCCATACCGAGTCTTGCCTCGACTCACCGCCCGGAACGGTATCCAGGGGCGCCCCGTCCTCGAACCATGGCGCCATGAGCCGCGCGTACCGATCGAATCCGCTGCTCGGAAGTATGAGAACGATTCTGTCGACATCCGGCGATCTCACGAAACGAGCCACGGTATGCGCAAGCAAGGGCTTTCCGGCCAACTCCAGAAACTGCTTTGGCTGAGACGCATTGAGGCGCGTGCCGGAACCACCCGCCGCGACGATCGCTACGGTGGTTACGGTATCGCCGCGCCCCATGAGATTACTCTCCCGCCCCTACCGACCGTGCACCCGTGAACCGGGAGACTCGCTCAATCGTTTGCTCGAGCCGTTTGCCCAAGTCGGCCCTCTTCATCCCATGGGGTGCGAATATGACGATCAGTGTCTCCTTCGTGTTTTCGGATATAGCCGCCCGCAAGGAGTCCGAGGTGGGGTTGCCGAACGGTCCTTCTTGATCTGCCAAACAGATCCGTCCGTCGAGGTGCACCGGCCCCTTGCGAATTCCCGGATAGCTCTCCCCTGATCGACCGAGGCGAGCCTCTATCGGTAACGACAAGGCCTCTAAATCGTAGACGCCATATGAGAGCTGAAACTCGAGTGAGCACAGGTTCACCGTGTCCACCAGCAGGTTCACTTTATACAGCGATTGCCCCCTAAGTACACGACGCAGCAGTGCCTCGGACGAAGGTCTGACCTTGGTCGGGTCGAGCCCGATCGCTTTGTAGAGCGCCCGCGTCTCCGCGACACCGGGGATCTCGAGCCAGATCGCTCCTGTGAACTGCTCGCGGAGTCTCGTGCACACGCGATCGAGCTCCGCTTCGAGCTCGGACCGGGCGCGGGAGAGGTCGACGTCGGTGAATTGGGCGGTGGCGAGCTGGAGCCGGTTGACGAGCGTCTCGGATACATGAATGTGCATGTTACCCGGCCGTGGGCATCCATCAATGCTCGCGAGGACCCTACCTCCGCTCGGGCTCAGGGCTGTAGTGGCTCGCGACAATCTCTCGTACCTCTTTAGCTAGTTCGATTGCCAAGTCTTCCCGGAGCTCGTGGACCGAGATGGGTCTTTCCATATGGACTTTGACAGTGCCCGGGTGCACCGTCACTTCGCCCTTCTTCATGATCCGCCAGCTTTCGGAAATCGTGACCGGCACCACCGCCACACCCGACTTGATGGCGAGTAAGAACGACCCCTTCTTGAAACGACCGATCGAGCCGTTTTCACTACGGGTTCCCTCAGGGAAAATCACAACCGGGGTGCCTTGTCGGATCTGATTCGCCGCCCGCTCCAGACTCTGGCGCGCACGCACGGAATTAGAGCGATCGACGGAAATATGGCCACAGCAGTATAGGTGCCAGCCCATGAACGGCACGCGATTGAGTGACTCTTTGTACAAGATGCGAAACGAGAACGGGAGCGAGGCAAAAAGGATCGGGATGTCGTAGATGCTCTGATGATTGGCAGCGAAAATGTAGTGCCGATCCTTTTCCAAGTTCTCGAGCCCACTCAGAGAAACTCTGACTCCGCAAGTCGTCAAGATGAGCCACGACCAGGTACGAGCCAGCCAATGGGAAGGCTCTCCACTTCGGAAGATCATCCCCAAGAGAATCGAGATCGCTCCACACACGATGGTGTAGATGCTCACCAGGGGAATCGAAATCAGAATGGTTCGGAGCGTGGCCAGCATGGCCGGGACAGTCTTTAACTCTCGAGAACCACTTTACTCTTTTTCGCCCGCCACCGCGGAATTGTGGGACTCGATTGCCTTCCCGAAGATCATCTTGCCCGCGGTAGTTTGAAGCACACTGGTCACGGTAACGTCCACGTTCTCCCCGATGTGTTTGCGGGCGTTATCGACCACCACCATGGTTCCATCATCTAAGTACGCGACGCCCTGGTTGTACTCCTTACCTTCCTTCAAGATGAACACGCGCATGAACTCGCCGGGAAGCACCACTGGCCTCAGTGCGTTCGCGAGCTCGTTGATGTTGAGCACCTGGACTCCCTGCAGCTGCGCCACTTTATTGAGGTTGAAATCGTTGGTCACGATCTTTGCGTTTTGAACCTTAGCCAGCTCAATGAGCTTCAGGTCGACTTCTTTGACGTCCGGAAAGTCGACCTCCGAAATATTGACGTCGATTCCACTCATCTTGCGGATCTTCTGCAATATGTCCAGACCGCGGCGGCCGCGGTTTCTCTTGAGCGAATCGGCGGAATCGGCGACCTGTTGGAGCTCCTTGAGCACGAACTGCGGGATCACCATCGTGTCATCCATGAACCCGGTCTCGCAGATATCAGCCACCCGCCCGTCGATGATCACACTGGTATCGAGGATCTTGCAACTGCGGACCGTCGTGGTGCCACGGACATAGGCCACTACCGACAGCGGATCGAACCATTCGGTTTTCTTCAGGCCCAAGAGCAACCCTAGGTAGGCGAGGAAAAGCAACACCAGTGATTGCCAGAAGGCTTGGGCACTGTCTTCCATCGGGATCTTGGCCAAAGGGATGCCCACCAGCAGCGCCAGGATGATTCCGAGGACTGCCCCGATGAAGCCTCCCGCCACTTGACGCGCGGCGACGGTTCGAATCCGAAGCTCGAGCGAGATGATCGCGGCGCCCAACACAGCTCCGAGCACGGCATTTGCAAGTCGCCCCCAAGGTAGGGGGGCATAGACGATAGACGTACATATGATTGCTGCTAGTAGAACGGCTCTAATTATAAATATGGACATATGAATTCTCTCGCTGACCTAGAAAACCGCCTCCAGAGCCTCGCCGACGTTCCGGACTCCTTCGAGCTTGACGTCCAGATCAGCGCCCGCCTCACCCGGCAAGGGTAAGTTGCCAGTCGGAAGTATGATTTTGTTGAACCCTAAACGCGCCGCCTCCTTCACTCTCAGTGCGACCTGCTGTGCGGCCCTCACCTCTCCGGCCAACCCCACTTCTCCCAGCAGCACGGTCTGCGAGTCGACCGGTCGCCCCTTGAAGCTGGACGCCACCGCCGCCACCAGTCCCAGGTCGGCCACCGGTTCGTCGACAACCAGCCCGCCGGCCACATTCACGTACACATCTTCAGCGGAAAGTTGCAGTCCGATCCTCTTCTCCAGCACTGCCAGAAGCAAAGCCACTCGATTGCTATCGATCCCAAGCGTCACGCGACGCGGATACCCGAAACTGGAGCGGGAAACCAAAGCCTGAATCTCGACCAGCAGCGGTCGCGTCCCCTCCAGGCTGCAGACCACCACCGACCCGGGCGCTTTTTCGGGACGCTCGGAGAGGAATAACCCCGAGGGATTTTCAACCGGCTCCAACCCGGAGCCCGTCATCTCGAAGACTCCCAACTCGCCCGCTGCACCGTAGCGGTTCTTTGTCGCTCGGACGAGCCGGTGAGAATAGTGACGCTCGCCCTCGAAGTAGAGCACGGTGTCCACGATGTGCTCGAGAGCCTTGGGGCCCGCCAAATTCCCTTCTTTGGTGACATGCCCGATCAGAAAAACCGGCGTGCCAGTGGACTTTGCGAAGTAGAGGAGCTCGACGGCCGCTTCCCGGACCTGGCTCACACTCCCTGGCGCGGACGAGAATCTCGGGGAGTAGACTGTTTGGACCGAATCCAAAACGACGAGCGCCGGCTCATGGCGCTTGAGCTCCGAGATGATAGTGTCCAGATTGGTCTCACTGAAAAGCAGGAGGGACTCGCCCTTGACACCAAGCCGCTCCCCGCGAAGCTTGATCTGCTGCTCCGACTCCTCGCCACTGATATAGAGGACCGGACGCTCGTCGGGCGTGGACGCCGCCAGGCGCGCAGCCACCTGCAACAACAGCGTAGACTTGCCGATGCCAGGATCGCCTCCCAAAAGGACCAAGGATCCTGCGACCACCCCGCCGCCGAGAACTCGGTCGAACTCTTCGATACCAGTAGCGAGGCGCGATGCCGCGTCCGAGCTCACTCCTAGGTAGGGACGAGGGCCGCGACCAGCCGATAGGCTCTGGAGCCGAGGACCCGATTGCTGGGGTGTCTCGAGCTCCTCGATGAGGCTGTTCCACGCACCGCAGTCAGGGCAACGACCTAGCCACTTCGCGGAGCTCACCCCGCATTCCTGGCAAACAAAGGCGGTCTTGACCCTGCGCATATTTAAGACGTCATCTTAGAAAGCGGATGCCCATTAGTGCTTCAATGCACGCTCACTCCTCGTTCGCGCGCTTTGCGCCTCGCTCTTTCATCACGGCCGCGGGGCCCCACCCCCACCGCCGTCCCTTCGCCGACAAGCGGCTGCGGGACAGCTGACGGCTCTGCTCGGCTTCCCGTCGTCGGCCCATCCGGGCCGGGCTCGCTCCGCTCGCGCAGGGTGCCGTGAATTCCTAAGCACCCTGCTAGAGACACTGGGAACGGAACTTCGATCTGGTTCTCGCCTTGAGACTTGGTGAATGCGCCCAGTAGCGTGATTATAACATGCACCGGTCTCGGGACGGTTGGCCCATCGGTGGGGAGAAAACCGGGAATGTACGGGGAATGTTGGAGGAAGGCCGTGGTTCAGATGGGGTCTTGTCGCCACTCCAAGTTCTCGAACCGAGTATATTCTTTGATGAAGGCAACCCGGACCGTGCCCGTCGGCCCGTTTCGCTGCTTACCGATGATGAGCTCGGCCAACCCCTTGTTCTCTGGAGTCGAGTCGTACTGCTCCTCCCGGTAAATAAATACGACGACGTCGGCGTCTTGCTCGAGCGCACCCGACTCCCGGAGGTCCGAAAGCTGTGGACGGTGCTCCCCGCGACTCTCGGGGGCGCGGGAGAGTTGCGAGAGAGCCACAACCGGAATGTTCAGCTCTTTCGCCAAGCCCTTGAGCGCCCGGCTGATTCCACTGATCTCCTGGGTACGGTTCTCGAACCGCCCTCGCCCTTGCATGAGCTGAAGGTAGTCGACGATCAGAAGATCCAGACCATGCTCGAGCTTGAGTCGCCGCGCCTTGGCCCGCATCTCGAGCACGCTCAAAGAGGGGGAATCGTCGATGAAGACACGGGCCGAGGAGAGCCGGGAAACCGCCTGGATGAGCTTCGCCCAGTCTTTTTCGGAAGTGAACCCCGAGCGTAGACGATGCATGTCCACTCTTGCTTCGGAGCACAGCATCCTCATCACCAGCTGCTCTTTGGACATCTCCAAGCTGAACACACCGACCGTATGCGACCCCGTGAGCCCGGCGTGCTGGGCGATGTTCAAGCAGAAGCTGGTCTTTCCCATCGCCGGCCTCGCGGCCACGATGATGAGGTCTGAGCGCTGGAGACCGGACGTCATCTGTTCGAACTCCACGAAGCCGGTTGGGACACCGGTGACCATGTCCCCACGCTCGGACAGCTCGTCGATGGACTTGAAGCTACCGCGAACGATCTCGCCTAACGGCTCGAAACCGGTCCGGATCGCCCCCTCGGCAATCTCGAAAATAGACCGCTCCGCTTGGTCGAGAACCGTCGACGTGTCCTCGGGCTCATCGAAACAAGATTGGATGATGCGGTTCGCTGAGCTGATGAGGCTCCGCAAGACGGATTTTTCCTTGACGATTCTCGAGTAGTAGGGAACGTTGGTTGCGCGGGGCACACCATCCACCAACGACGTCAGATAGGCCACGCCTCCTGACGACTCCAGCTCCCCCACTCGGGACAGCTCTTCTTTGAGGGTGACGAGATCGATCCCCTGTCCTCGCACGGACAGGGCTTCCATGCGGGCATAGATCCTCTGGTGGGCCCGCCGATAGAAGTCGTCCTGTCGGAGGACCTCGGAGGCGTGGTGGAAGCTCTCGTTGTCTATGAGGATGGCACCCAAGACTGTCCGTTCCGCCTCTAAACTGTGCGGGAGTGCCTTCTCGAGGGCAACCTCCTCAGGCAAGGTCTACTCTTCCTCCTTCTCCACGGTCACCGTGACGGTTGTGGACACCTCGGGATGAAGCCGAGCGGTGACCGGGAACACGCCCAGGCTCTTGATGGGCTCGTCGAGCTGGATCCTCCGCCTTTCCACGGCGTATCCCTTCACCGCCAGTGCTTTTGCAACATCGGCCGCGGAAACCGATCCATAGAGCTCCTCGCCATGGACCTTTCGACGAAAGGAAAGCTGCATTCCGGAGATCTGCGATGCCAAGGCCTCGCTTTCTTCCCTCTCCTTGACGTGCTGAACCGCCAAGAGCTTCTTGTCTTTTTCCATCCGCCGGAGGTTGGTGTCGTTGACTTCCATCGCCAAGTTCTGGGGCATCAGAAAATTGCGGGCGAACCCCGAGCGCACCTCGACGACATCTCCCTTCTTGCCGAGTTTGTCGACGTTTTCGCACAGTATGAGCTGCATGGTTTCTTCCTCTCCGATCCGCGGTCTCTAGGAAGTGAACGGCAACAGGGCGATGTTACGAGCCCTTTGAATTGCCGTCT
Source organism: Candidatus Marinacidobacterales bacterium (assembly GCA_965222425.1). GTDB lineage: Bacteria > Acidobacteriota > Vicinamibacteria > Marinacidobacterales > DATDRI01 > CBDCNP01. The sequence continues at coordinate 8,761 of CBDCTW010000025.1, read as the reverse complement.
TCAACTTCCGTTGGTGCGGGGGACAAGTACCCGAGATGCGGCGCGGCAATATCTTCGCCCGCTCGGGGATAAAGGAAGCGAGAAGCTTGTCGTCTTTCCAATCGATGTAGTCGATCTTCTCGGCGCAGAACTTACATACTTTTAGCCTTCGATAATAGAACCGTTTGCCTCGGCGACCACCAGTATCGCCGTTACTGCCACTACTTGCGCTTTTCTTTCTGGGCCGCATTATTCGACCTCCGCCGTTGTCTTGGCGGACTCGGTTGACTTGGCCAACTCGGCCGAGTCAGCTTGTGGAGCCGCCCCCTGTTCGCCGGCCGCCGCCGCTTTCCTTCTTCGCCGCTCTTGCCGCGCGAGCTCCCGAGCCGCTTTACGCGCCTTACGACGCTCGATCTTTCCCTGTTCTTTGTCCACGCGGACGGTGAGGAACCGTAGCACTCCGTCGGTGACGCGAAGTCGCCGTTCCAACTCCGAGATCGCTTCCGCCTCCGCCTTTATCCGGCTCAGGACATAGTAGCCCTCGGTGTGCCGGCCGATCCGGTAGGCCAACCTGCGCTTACCCCATGGATCGGTCCCCTCGATGCTGACGCCCTGTTTACCGATAAATTCCTCGATCTGGCCGATGAGCGCCTTGGTGGCCTCGTCGTCCGGATTGGGCTCGAGGATGTACATCAATTCGTATCCTCTCATCGTTCTTACTTACCCTCCCTACGGATATCAAGCCCTCTCTCTACGGAGAGAGCAAGGAGTCACTCCCCTGTCAACCTTCCGGGGCTCGGTTGTACAAAGACATCGCCCGCTCTATGCCATCCCGGAACAACGCACGGGCCGCGTCAACGGTTCGCCCCAAGAGCTTCTCGACAACCTCTTGCTCTTGAGCCGAAAACAGTTCCAACACGAACTCGGCGAGGTCACGGTCCTCGGACTTCGATCCTCCTGGCGATCCCTCGTCGGGACCGATGCCCAGCCTGACCCGAGGTACTTCCTCGGTGTGGAGAGCCTCCAGCACGGAAGCAAGCCCTCGGTGACCGCCATCACTTCCACGCGGCCGGATCCGAAGCGTTCCCAACGGCAAGGCAACATCGTCCAGGAACACCAACAAATCCTCGGCGGCGATGTCCGGGTCCCGCGTCAACTCTACCACGGCTCTACCGCTCAGGTTCATATAGGTCAGCGGCTTTGCGAGGACGATCGACTGCCCCTCGAAAGTGCCTTCGGCGATGAGATTGCTCGGCGAACCTCGGCCCCAATCGGCGTCGGATTCGCGAGCGATTCGATCCACCGCAGCGAAACCAAGGTTATGTCGCGTCCCAGCGTATCGGGGACCCGGATTACCTAACCCAACTAACAGCCGCAAGCGCATGCCTCAGTTGAGCGAAGCGAAACGGCACGGCTGAGCCTATTCGGATGAGCCCTCCTCGGAGCCTTTGCCTTCCGACTCCGGCTTGCCCTTCCTGATGACCTCCGGCTCCGCGGCTTCCGCCTCTCCTTCGGCTACCACTTCCGCCTCGGGCTCCTCTTCAACCTTCGGTGCCTCGACGTGGGCGATAACCAGCCCGGGATCACTAAGCAACGTCACCCGCTCGGGAAGCTCCAGCCCACCGGCGCGTATCAGCTTGCCTAACTCGAGGTGGGACACATCGGCCTTGATCCTCTCCGGGATGTCGGAGGGCAAGCAAGAGACCTCGACGGACCGACTGACGAAGTCCAACATTCCGCCTTCGTTCTTGACACCAACCGGGATCCCGGTGAGCTCGATCTGAACAGACAGGGTCAACGCGTGGTCCATGGCCACCCGGATCAAGTCGGCGTGCAGAAACTGGTGCTCGATGGGCTCGAGCTGGTAGTCCTTCACCATCACGTTCTCGGTCCCTGCAGTACCCTTTACCTGCAGGTCGAAAATCGTGTTCGCACCCGCTTCGGAGCGCAGGATTCGGACCAACACCTTGGGGTCGATCGCCACCGGAATGGAACTCTTCTTTTCCCCGTACACGATCGCGGGGATCAAGCCTTTGGCACGAAGCTTCCGGTTCGCTCCCTTGCCAAAAGAGGCCCTCGGTTCGACCTCAACGACCATCTTTTCCATGTGTACCAGCCTCTCCTTTCGTTCTCGGCGTCAATCACCCAAGGTGGCAATCTGCGGCGGCGCCAGACGCCTCTGAGGAATCCCAAACAACCACCATGCCACGACGAAACCGGTCGGTCAATTAAGACCCACCCCCGTCAGGGACCAGCGTCTGCAAGTCTACTAACGGGCACTAAACGAATAGGGAGCTGACCGAAGCCTCGTCGTGAACGCTTCGGATCGCTTTCCCCAGAAGCGAAGCGACAGAAAGTACTTTTATCTTCGATTGGTTCTTCTTCTCCAGCGAGAGGGGAATGGAATCGGAGACGATGAGCTCTTCTATGTTCGACTCCGACACTCTCTCAACCGCCTTCCCGGAGAGCACCGGATGGGTACAGCAAGCGAGTACCCGCGCCGCGCCGGCATCCAGCAGTGCGTCGGAGGCCTTCACCAGCGTTCCCGCAGAATCCACGATGTCGTCGACGATGAGGGCGGTCGCCCCGTCGACTTCACCAATGACATATATCTTCTCTATCTCGTTCGACGCCTCGCTTCGCCTCTTGTCCATTACCGCCAGGGGAACTTTCAATCGCTTCGCATAGGCGCGAGCCCGTTCCACGCCGCCGGCGTCCGGAGAGACGATGACCAACTTCTTCAGGTCCAGTGAAGAAACGTACTCCAACATGACCGATGCCGCGAAAAGGTGATCCACCGGCACGTTGAAGAACCCCTGGATTTGACCTACGTGGAGGTCCATCGTAATCGCGCGGCTGGTGCCCGCCGTCGACAGCAGATCGGCCACCAGCTTTGCCGAAATGGGCACCCTTGGTTTGTCTTTCCGGTCCTGTCGTCCGTAGCCATAGTACGGCATGACCGCGGTGATACGGCTGGCAGACGCTCGTTTGAAGGCGTCGATCATAATGAGGAGCTCCATCAGGTTCTCGTTGACCGGCGGCGGCGTCGGTTGGACCACGAAGACGTCGGCCCCTCGTATGTTCTCGAGGATCTGGAAAGAGACCTCGTCGTCGGAGAACCTTCCTAGGTCGGCCTTGCCGAGAGGCACACCGAGGCTCTCGGCGATACTCGCCGCGAGCGCCGGATTACAGCTGCCACTGAAAATTTTCAACGGTCTGCCCATGTGATTACATCCCCACCCGATGCCAAGGCGCCTCATAGAGCCTGACGGGCGCCAAAACACGTCGTGCCTATCTCAACTTAGCCAGGCGCCTCTTAGATCGTGCTGGGCGCCAAAATACCTCGTTGCCAATATCGGCCTAGCCAGGCGCCCGTCCGGCAGCCGGACCGGTGTCATTTATGTCTATCGTACGTTCAACCGCTGAAGCGTGTGAGCCCAACGAATTTAGGGCTCGCGAAGCCAAATTCCTCACCTTCGCGAGCGGAACGAGCCGTGCGCCTTAGTGTCCTCAGAATCTCAACCCGTGCTGGCCGCCAAAATATCTCGTTGCCAGTATCGGCGTCCTGCCGGGTTAGATAGCGGCAATCAACGCCCAATGGACGCCCAGCAAGATCTGCGACCAACATACCCAGACGGCGATAGTGGCTGGGGCGGAAGGATTCGAACCTTCGAATGCCGGTTCCAAAGACCGGTGCCTTACCGCTTGGCCACGCCCCATCCTGACTCATAAACCTAGAAAGGCCCCAACCGCCGGGGGGCGTCACCATTGTACCGCTCTCCTAGCCTGACCCCTAGGTCTTCCCCGCCTCCGCCTCTTCGCCCCCCACTGTTTCCGCTGAATTCTCCCCCTCCGGGAGCACGCGAGACGCCATGCTCGACGCTCCGGCAACTTCGGCCTGGTAGCGGTCGAGTACTTTCTCTTCCATCATCCGACGAGTATCGCTGTTCAGCGGGTGGGCAATATCTCTAAAAGTGCCATCTTTCCGTTTCTTGCTAGGCATCGATATGAACAGTCCTTTTGGACCATGAATGATTTTGATATCACTAATGACGAAACAGTTGTCTAGTATGATGGAGACAAAGGCCTTGAGCTTCTCGTCCTCCACGGGGAAAACCCGAACCTCGGTGATTTCCATAGGAGCCTCCCTCCTTCAGGCATCGCCGGAGCGCCGTGACTAATGCTCCAGTAGTCTCTCCCGATACGTGCTTCCAGCTAGCGTGCGAGTCGCAATGGCGCGAATTCCTCGTCCGTTCAATGATTGAACCGCGGATCGAGACACCACTTCGTCATCAAATATCCCAAAGACAGCCGAGCCGCTGCCGGACATCAAAGAGGCGACAGCGCCGAGCTCAAGAAGGATCTGCTTGTATCCACTGATAGAGGAGAGATGCTCCCTGGTTGCGGCTTCCAGATCGTTCGTCAGGTCGAGAAGCCCGTTCCCCCCGCCAAAACTGGACGACGCAAAGGAGTGGAGTTTAAGGCTCGACTTCCGCTTTGTCAATATCAAATTCCGATACGCAGCGGCGGTCGAAATAGCGAAGTCGGGTAGAATCAGTACGATCGGCACATCCACCTGGTGGGCCAGTGGGAATATCTCGTCACCACGACCCACACCGAGGGCGGTTCCTCCGAATAGAAAAAAGGGCACGTCCATGCCGAGCTCGGCGCTCAGGCCCGACAGGCCTCGATAGGACAAGCCCGCTTGCCAAAGCTCGTTGAGCGCCAAAAGAGTCACCGCCGCGTCCGAGCTTCCTCCCCCCAGCCCCCGGCCAACCGGGATGCGCTTGTCGAGCTCTATCCTTACTCCCACTGTGCGATCCACTCGCTCGGCGAGTAGCTCGGCCGCCCGCACAACGAGGTTCTCGGATCCGGTAGGTAAGCTCAGGTCGGGCAGGTCGAGCTCAATCCCACTCGACCGCGATTCGAAACTCAGGTGATCGCAGAGGTCCACGGTCTGAAGGATCGTCCGCAGCTCGTGGTAGCCATCCTCGCGACGGAATAACACCTCGAGACCGAGGTTCACCTTGGCGTAGGCGCGGGCTTTCACTGACTCGGCCTCACAAAAACGGCTTGGCCTGCTATTTGGGCCAGGCCGAGGCGATCCCCTCCCTCGGGAATGGTGACAACGAATGCTTCTGGATCGAGACGAATATTGATGTCCAAGTCGTCCACGGTTAGCGATACCTCGATGGTGTCGCTCACGATCTCGATCCGGTCGGGGGCGGCCCTTCCCTTCCGTTTCCACTCGGTCGGGTAGATGACGCGATAGCCCGCGCGTTGCGCCTCTCGGACCTGGTCGCTCGCAAGCTCGACACAACCTTCCTCCAGCAAGAGGCGAACCTTCTCACCGTGGCGTTCGGCCCGAATGAGACTCGGCGCAGTAACCGGCAAACCGGTGCCGGCGAGAATGCTCATGACCTCGAGCGGGCTCAGCCGGATCCCGAGAAGCGCTCCCACCACGTCCTCGACCGCAGACTCTTCGAGGTATTCGCGGCTTCGCGGAAACAAGACCGTAATCTCACCGGCGCTGGCTACCGCGATCCACCGGCTCCCGCCGAAGGTTGCCAGGAGCTCGACGCGAACCCGATCCGGCCGCTCGAAAATAATGAGCTCCGTCGCGCGGAATTTGCCTTCCGGGCCCTTGCCTCGCACTCGAACGACCGCCTGGTACCGCTGCACCGATTCGCCTTGTTGTTCGAGTAGCTCGAGGACTCGGCCGGTTTCCTCGGCCGAAAGAGGCACCGCGGGAACGGCGCTCACCCGACTCACCGGTCGGCGGCTGCACCCCCCGGTCGTTAGCAGGCTGAGAAACACAACCAAGCGAACAGCGGCTGGCCCGATCAGGTTTTTGCGATGCGTCGCCTCGCGAATTTCGGGGACCATGGATGAAACGATGGAAGGTTTTCGACCGGTCCTAGGGAAGGTCTTTACCGAAACGGGCTTTTTCAATCTTCTGAACGACCTGGTCTTTCTCCAGCTCGTCGTCCTCTTGCTCCATCGCCTTGCGCCAGAAGCGAACGGCCTCGTCGCGATCACCCTTGCGATAATAAAGGTCGCCGAGGTGATCGTAAACCACGCCTGTAGTACGCAAGCGCTCGATTGCCTTGAGAAGGTTCTCCTCCGCGAGCTCGAGCCGACCGAGCCGGAAGTAGACCCACCCTAGGCTGTCGAGATAGGCGCCGTTATAGGGGTCGAGGGCCACGGCCTGCTGAATGTATTCGAGCGACTCCTCGAGCCGAACCGCTCGGTCGGCAAGCATGTACCCGAGATAGTTCAGGGCGCCCGCGCTCTCCGGACTCAAGGCCAAGACTCCAGTGAAAGCCGTCTCCGCCGCATCGACTTTGCCTTGCCGTTCCAGTACCGCACCGAGCTGAAACAAGAGACGCTCGTTCTCCGGCATGCGGTCGATCACGTTCTCCAAGTAACTTTCCGCCTCTTCGAACCGCTGCGCACTGTGGAGGTAGTTGGCAACGGCGCCGGTCAACATTTCATCGTCGGGTGAGGCTCCCTGAAGATCGAGAAGCAGCTTCAAACCTTGCTCCTCGCGACCCTCTTCATAAAGGACCTGCGCCTTCAGAATCTGTAGGCGCGAGTCCCCGGGAAATCGGGCGAGTGCTTGCCTGCTCGCTTCGGCCGCCGACGCCGGATCATCCGCCGCCAAATATGCCTGAACGACGTATGCCTCGAAGCGGGGATCCTCTGTCATGAGATCGCGTGCCTTGTCGAATGCGGCGACCGCCTCCGGGCTCTCCTCGAGGCTTTGATGACCGAACCCGAGGTGGACCAGGAACTCGGTGCGCCGTCCGACCGGATAGGAGTCTTGCGGTAGCGACAAGAGGTTCTTCAACTCCTCGATCGCCGAACGATACTCCCGCTTGTCCTCGTATACCCCGGCCAGTGCGAAGCGGCCTGAAATGTGTTGGGGGTTGAGGCGGAGCAACCCATCGAGAAGCGCCTCGGCTCGATCGGGTTGTCTCAAATCCCGTCGTACCAGAGCCAGCCCGAAGAGCGCCTCAGCCCGCTCCGGCTCCATCTCCAGAACGCGCTCGAACTCAACCGCCGCTTCTTCCATGCGTCCGGCTTGCGCCAGCGATGTGGCTAGCTGCTGCAGCATCTTGGGATCCCTGGGGGCCATATCGAGGGCCTCCCGGTAGACGGCCGCTGCGTGATCGAACTCCCCGAGCTCCTCGTAGAGCGTGGCCAAGAGGAGACGAGCTCGCTGGTGTCGGGGCTCGGACTCGATCGATTGTTGGAGAAGGTCGGCGGCTTCCTTGACGTCGCCTTGCTCGCGTCGAACCTGGGCCAAGAGGTAAAGCGCATAGGAAGAGTGGGGGTCGTTCTCGATCTGTCGCTCGAGTTGCTCTGATGCCTCTTCCATCTGCCCGCGCATAAGATAGAGTTGCGCGAGACCCAGCCGACTTTCTCCGTCGAGCGGTTCGAGGCGAAGCGTCTCTTTGAACTCGTTGATCGCTAGCTCGGTCAACCCTCCTTGGTCCCTATTGCGACCTAGCCGGAAGTAAACGTTTGCAAGCAACCGGTGGGCCGCCGCGAGCTCGGAATCAAGCTGTACCGCACGGGTAGCGCTCGAGATCGCTTTCTGCGCGTCGTTGGCTTTCGAGTACACGCTGGCGAGCGCGAGATGAAGGAACGCGGCATTGGGATCGCGTTCGATGGCCTGCCTGTAGTATTGCTTGGCCCCACTCGTGTTCATTCCCATCTCGCTCATCCGTCCGAGACAATACAGGTAGTAGGCCTCGGCCGTACCGTCCACCTGGGCCTGGGCGGGAACAGCGAGCAGTACCCAGGAGGCCCAGAAGGCCCACAAGGGAACCACAGGTGCGGAGAAACGGAAGCGCGACAATTTGTTTAGGCTCTTCTTGTTTAGGCTCTTCTGGGGCATATGTTTTGTGCGATCACACGACACTTAAAACCATTATCCGGCCCCCGCGAAAGGTTGTCAACGTAAGGTGACATGAGTGGGCTTCTGCCAGGGGGGGGATGTCCCGGCCGCTGTTGAATTTGGTCGGGTAGCGGCGGCACCTGTGAATACTCTTAGGCAGCAAACTCATCGCTGTCAAGAGATTTCTGTTTGCTTCTAAGCGCGTGAACGAGAGCGCCCATATGGCGATAGCCTTTGATACGCCGGAACTTTTTCTGCGCGGTGACGACGCCAAGAGCGGTCCATCGGCGAACCATGGAAGGACTCTTCCAACGCTTGACGTTTCTCGATACTCTGCGAATGGTTCCGTTGAGATTCTCAATGGCGTTCGTCGTGGCAAGAGACTGGCGAAGTAAGGCGGGCGGCGCGAGCTTCACGACCGTGAGTGTTTCTTCCATCCCTTCACGAAGGCTTCCGGCAGCTTCGTCGTAGCCGTTTCGCTCGAGCCACGACACCAATGCCTGAAGTCGCTTGCGCGCCTTGTCGGCACTCTTGCACTTGTAGGCTTCCTTCATCGTCTGGAGCATGTAGGCGTGACGAGACTTGGGAAGGTACGAGCGAAGATTTCGGAGTTTATGGATCTGGCACCTTTGGATGACCGCGAGTTCCCCCAAAACGTCGACGAGTGCCTTGCGGATGCCTTTGCCTCCGTCCACTACGCAGAGAATCGACTCATCGACGCGCAAGCCTCGCTCGAGAAAGTCCTGCAACATCGCGGTGCACACCCGAGAGTTCTCCGTCGAGCCCAGCCATATACCCAGGGGCACCTTCGTTCCATCTATTGTGATACCTAGAGTTACGACGACGGTCTGTCCGGCCACCTCAAGGCCATCCAGCATC
>CBDCTW010000024.1:0-367108 GCA_965222425.1 Candidatus Marinacidobacterales bacterium | reverse complement strand
GACCCTTACATCTACGGTGCGGCGACGGCCGCCAACTCGCTGTCCGATCTCTACGCTATGGCCGCGACTCCCATGACGGCGCTCTCCATCGTCGGCTTTCCAAAATCGGGCGTGGATTTTTCCATTCTCTCCGAGATGCTCCGAGGCGGACACGATAAGCTCCACGACGCGGGGGCGGTACTCCTCGGTGGCCATACCGTGCAGGATCCCGAGATCAAACTGGGTTATGCGGTAACGGGCAGGGTGAAGCGGGATGCGCTGGTGAGGAATCGTGGTGCACGGACGGGCGATCTGCTCTATCTCACCAAGCCTATTGGTACCGGCGTTCTCTCTACCGCTCTCAAGAAACGGAAGCTGAGCGACGAAGCGCGTGCCGCTCTTCATCGGAACCTCGTTACCCTCAACCGAGCCGCCTCCGAGGTGATGCAGGAGATCGGGGTTTCGTCTGCGACCGACATCACCGGTTTTGGACTGCTTGGCCATGCCGCGGAAATGGCGCGGGCGAGCTCCGCGACTCTCGAGATAGAGTCCGGATCGGTGCCGCTACTTCCTGAGGCGATCCACCATCAGAAGAAGGGCCATGTGACGGGAGGGCTGGAGACGAATCGCACCTACGTCGAGGACGTCCTCGAGATCGCCGGCCAGGTCGATCGCCATCTGTTGGACTTACTACTGGATCCGCAGACCTCGGGGGGACTGTTCATTGCCGTTCCTGAGGCGAAAGACGGCTCCTTCCGCCAAGCGCTCACCGCCAAGAAGACCGCGGCGGCCAGGATCGGCCGCGTCGTGTCGGAGGACGCGGCGAAGATCGTCGTGGTTTGAGCCTCGAATCGTGATCGGCCAGCCCCTTTCGGGCTCGGCCCCTCTTGGGCTCTGCAACTAGCCAGGCGTCTCGTAGATCAATGCTGGGCGTCCAGTTGGCGTTGGGTGCTGCTATGGGTCGCGGCAGGACGTCGGTAAGTTGTTGCCCATTAAAGGCCTGGTGCGTTGACGGAGCCCTTCCCGCGTGTTATCTTTAAGGGCTTTGTACGGGCGTACCGTACAATCTCACGAGTGTTACGAAGCGGCTAGCTAGGAGCTAGATTGATCAGCGTCGATTTTTCTGCCCTCATCATCACAGCACTCGTTTTTACCCTCGTCCTGGTGCTCGGCAGATTTTTCTTCAAGCCTCTTGCCGGCGCGATGGAAGAGCGCCAAGCACGGATCGACGCGGCGGAGAACATACGTGCCGAAACTATGAAGGAGGTCGAGGAGATCCTTGCCACCCACCGCGACGGCATGACCCGCGAACGCGAGGAAGGCTATCAGGTTCTCGAGAAGGCTCGGTCGGCTGGTCAGACAGAAGCGGATCGGCACTTCGGCGCCGAGCGTGAGAAGACGCTCCAGGACATGGCGCGAGCGCGAGAGGAGCTTCGACAGCAGGGCGAAGCAGCGCTCAGGTCCCTCGAGTCCGAATCGAATCGGTTGGCTGCGGAGATCGCCTCTCGCATCCTCGGGAGGAAAGTGGCTTGAAACTTGGGTTCCTCGTCCTCGGCGTTTTCGGCTTTCTTGCCTTTCTTATTGGCGGAGCGGGAGTGGTTGAGGCTGCATCCGGGGAAGGCGGGCACGGACTCGATCTTCTCTTCCGCGTGATTAACTTCGCGATTCTGGCTGGTGCTTTGGTGTATCTGTTGAAGAAGCCGCTCGGCAACTACCTCGACGCGAAAACCGAGCAGACCCGGCAAGACCTGGCGGAAGCTGTCGGGAAGCGGGAGCGGGCGGAGGCCGAGCGCAAGGAGGCGAAAGCTCGTCTAGAGGGGCTGGACCAGGAGATCGAGGAGGCGCGAAAGAAAGGGTTAGCCGAAGCCGACGCGGAGCGTCAACGGATCCTGGAGGCCGCGAAGGCCGAAGCGGCACGACTTGCGGAGCGCGCCAAGAGGGAGCTTGCCGACGAGCTAGAGTTGGCGCGCCGGAAGTTGACGGCGCGCGCGGCAGAGCTATCGGTGGAGATGGCGAGCAGGAAGATCGGCGAGCAGATCAGCGACAACGACCGTCGTGCGCTCTTCGAAAAAGGTCTGGAGAAACTAGGAGAGGTTCGGTGAAGATCTCCCGGGAAGCGCTAGTAGTCGCCAACCGCTACGCGAAGGCCCTGTTCCAGGTAGTGCTCGAAAAAAAGGAAGACCTGGAGCGGATCGATCGTGAGCTCCGCGACATCGCCACTTTGCTCGAGGCCAACCCCGAACTCGATCGCGCGCTGGGAAGTCCGGCCGTCGTATCGTCGAAACGCGTCGCTATCGTGGAGCAGCTATTCGGCAAGAAAAAATTGAGCCCTACCATGATGAATCTTCTTCGAGTCATGGCCGCCAAAGAGCGGATGCCGGTCCTTCCCATGGTGCGGACAGCTTATCGCCGACAGGTGGACGAGCACGAGAAGGTCGAGAAGGCGGAAGTGGTGACATCCTACACGCTCTCCAAAAAAGAAGAGAAGGCACTGATCGGGAAGCTCAGCGAGATCAGCGGGAAGACCGTACGCGCCGAGTTTCGTACCGACCCAGAGCTCGTGGGAGGACTCATCATCAGGATCGGTAACCTGATTTACGACTCGAGCGTGACGACACAGTTGGCGCGACTCAAGGAGCGTCTCCTCTCGACGTATTGAGTTTGGAAGTTCTTCAAAGCACCAAGAGGACGAGAGTCCTCTTTCTTAACGAGGGTAGGAGTACATGGAGATCAAAGCAGACGAGATAACAAAGGTCCTTAGAGAGCAGATCGGAGAGTACGAGGCCGGTGTCGATGTCTCTGAGGTCGGCACGGTCGTGTCGGTCGGCGACGGGATAGCGCGCGTCTACGGACTCGAGCGCGTGATGTATGGGGAGCTGGTCGAGCTGCCTCACGAGGTCTTCGGTTTGGCGCTGAACCTCGAAGAGGAGTCGGTCAGCTTGGTGCTCTTCGGCGAAACCACCCACATCAAGGAAGGGGACACCGCGAAGCGGACCGGGCGGATTCTCCAGGTGCCGGTTGGAGACGGCATGGTCGGTCGCGTCGTCGACGCGCTCGGTCGACCGATAGACGGCAAGGGACCGATCCTGACCAAGGAGTTCAATCCCGTCGAGCGCGCTGCCGCCGGCGTCGTGGAGCGCCAGCCGGTGAAGGAGCCGCTACAAACCGGCATCAAGGCCATCGACGCGATGATCCCGATCGGTCGTGGACAGCGGGAGCTCATCATTGGCGACCGACAGACCGGAAAGACCGCCATCGCAGTGGACGCGATCATCAACCAGAAGGGAACAGGCGTCATTTGTATCTACGTTGCGATGGGCCAGAAGCAATCCACCGTGGCTCAGGTGGTCAAGACGCTCGAACAGCACGGCGCCATGGAGCACACCATCATCGTGGTGGCATCGGCCTCCGAGCCGGCACCGCTCCAATACATCGCACCCTACGCCGGTTGCGCTATGGGTGAGCACTTTCTCTTTAATGGCGGACATGCACTAATCATTTACGACGATCTATCGAAACACGCTGCCGCCTATCGCGAGATCTCACTGTTGCTACGGCGTCCTCCAGGACGTGAGGCCTATCCGGGTGACGTTTTCTATCTCCACTCGCGGCTACTCGAGCGGGCCGCAAAGCTGAGCGACGACCTGGGTGCGGGCTCGCTGACCGTCTTCCCATTCATTGAGACGCAGGCCGGTGATATCTCGGCCTACGTGCCGACCAACGTTATCTCCATCACCGACGGACAAATCTATCTAGAGTCCGACCTCTTCCATTCCGGCGTTCGCCCGGCGGTCAACGTCGGTAACTCCGTCAGCCGCGTAGGAGGCTCGGCGCAGATCCGGGCGATGCGACAGGTAGCGGGAACGATGCGGCTCGATCTGGCCCAGTACCGGGAGATGGCCGCCTTTGCGCAGTTCGGGTCCGATCTCGATAAGACCACGCAGACACAGCTGGCCAAGGGTGAGCGCTTGGTGGAGATCCTGAAACAGGATCAGTACCAACCGCTGGTGGTGGAAAAGCAGATCGTGATCATCTTTGCCGCCAACAGCGGTTTCCTGGATGACGTCGCGGTGTCGGAGTGCCGAGCTTTCGAAGTGGGGCTCTACAAGTTTCTCGATGATCGGCATCCTGGAACTCTGGCTGCTATCGCTGAAAAGAAAAAACTGGACGACGACCTGACGAAAGAGCTCTCCCAAGCGATCACGAACTTCAAAGAAGGAATCAAATCGTCCAAAGAGGAATCGGCAGCCTAGCCAAGCCTAGCTAAGAAAGCACGGACCGAAAATGCCGAATCTCTTAGATCTTCGCCGCCGCGTGCGAAGCATCAAGAACACCCAGCAGATCACCAAGGCCATGAAGATGGTCTCCGCGGCCAAGCTGCGCCGAGCGCAAGACCGCATTCTTTCCGCGCGGCCCTTCGCTCTAAAGATGCTGGAAGTCTTAAACAGCTTGGCAACTCGCGCCGACCCCGAAGCGCATCCCTTGCTGGTGGTGCGTGAGCCCCAGCGGGTTGAGGTCGTGGTGATCACCGCAGACAAAGGTCTCGCCGGCGCCTTCAACGCGAACATCTTGAAGGAAGCCATGTCCTTTCTTGAGAAGGAAAACGCTGAGGCACTAGAGCTCCAGGTAGTCGGCAGAAAGGCCCGGGATTTTTTCCGGCGCAGGGACTTCACAATTCGAAGTGAGTACGTCGACATCTTCCGAGATCTCACTTATGAACATTGCAGGGAAGTGGCCGGGCCGATCATGGAACGATACATGGAAGGCTCACTTGACGCCGTCTACATCATCTATAACCAATTCAAGAACGTCATGCAGCAGGACGTCGTAGCAGAACGGCTCCTTCCGCTAGAGAAACTACGCTTCGAGCGGCCCGAGGAGCAGTTCGACTATATCTACGAGCCGACCGCGAAAGAGATCCTCGCCGATCTTCTGCCCACCCACGTGGAGTATCAGGTCTGGCGTGCTCTGTTAGAATCCGCGGCGGCCGAACATGCCGCACGAATGACCGCCATGGACAGCGCCACCAAGAACGCAAGCGAGTTGATCGATCATTTGACGCTAACTATGAACCGGGTCCGACAAGCATCCATCACCAATGAAATCCTCGAGGTGGTGAGTGGCGTCGAAGCCCTGAAGTGAGTTAGGAGAGGAGCAGAAGAGGATGACCATCTGGAAGCACGCGAACGTCGGTCGCGTGGTGCAGGTAATTGGAAACGTCGTGGACATCGAGTTCCAAAGTGGCCAACTGCCCGCTATCTACAACGCCATACGCATCGTGGACGAGGAAAAACTTGCCTCGGTGCCGGTGGATATCGTGGTCGAGGTCGAGCTGCACCTGGGTGAAAACCGTGTCCGTACGGTTGCGATGAAGCCCACCGACGGCGTGGTGCGAGGAATGAAGGCCCTGGACACCGGTCAGCCCATCGTGGTGCCGGTCGGAAAAGAGTGTCTGGGAAGGGTCATGAACGTCCTCGGCGAGCCGGTCGACAACCTGGGGCCCATCGAGACCAAAGAAAAGCTGCCCATTCACCGTCCTGCACCGACCTTTGTCGAGCAGAGCACCGAGCTCGAGATGTTCGAGACCGGTATCAAGGTCATCGATCTGCTCGAGCCCTACCTGCGTGGCGGCAAGGTGGGTCTCTTCGGCGGAGCCGGTGTCGGTAAGACGGTCATCATCATGGAGCTCATTCACAACATCGCCACCAAACACGGTGGCTATTCCGTGTTCTCTGGTGTCGGTGAGCGGACGAGAGAAGGCAACGACCTCTGGCTCGAGATGAAGGAGTCGGGCGTCATCAAGAAAACGGCGCTCGTCTACGGCCAAATGAACGAGCCGCCCGGAGTTCGTCTGCGTGTCGGACTCACCGGTCTCACCGTGGCCGAGCACTTCCGCGACCAGGAAGGGCAAGACGTCCTGCTCTTTATCGACAACATCTACCGCTACACGTTGGCGGGGATGGAGGTGTCGGCGCTACTGGGACGCATGCCCTCCGCGGTCGGATATCAGCCGACATTGGCCTCGGAGATGGGTGAGCTCGAGGAGCGCATTACATCGACGACCAAAGGCTCCGTCACATCGATTCAGGCCATCTATGTTCCTGCGGACGACTACACCGACCCGGGCGTGGCGACCACGTTTTCTCACTTGGACGCCACGACCAACCTCTCGCGGCAGATCGCCGAGCTCGGGATCTACCCCGCGGTGGATCCTCTAGCATCCACTTCTCGAATCCTCGATCCGCGTATCATCGGCGACGAGCACTACCGCGTGGCCCGATCGGTGAAGGAGATTCTGCAGCGCTACAAGGACCTTCAGGACATCATTGCCATTCTCGGCATCGACGAGCTCAGCGAGGAAGACAAGGTCACGGTGAGCCGGGCACGGAAAATCCAGCGCTTTTTCTCTCAGCCTTTCTTCGTGGCCGAGCAGTTCACCGGTCGCGAAGGGAAGTACGTGCCGTTCAAGGATTCGGTCGAAGGATTCAAGCGTATTGTGGAAGGCGAAATGGACGACATCCCGGAGCAGGCCTTCTACATGGTGGGTGACATCGACGAGGTACTCGAGCGGGCCAAAGAAATGGCGTCGGCCGCGTAGATCATGCCCGACAAAATCGAATTGGAAATCGTGACTCCCGAGGGAGCCACCTTCCGCGAGGCCGTTGACGAGGTCGAAGCGCCAGGCAAAGAGGGGTACTTCGGCGTGCTTCCCGGGCACACACCGTTCCTGACTCAGCTGAAGGCCGGCACCGTCCGTTACCGCGTCGGTACAAAGGAGGGCCTGGTGAGCGTGACCTGGGGCTTCGCCGAGGTTCTTCCCTACCAAGTCACTTTGCTAGTGAACAACGCCGAGCGCGCTGAAGACATCGATCTCCAAAGGGCGGAATCGTCTCGCGAGCGTGCAGACGCGCGCTTGGAAGAGTTCGGCGTCGCCTACGATGTAGATAAGATACGCGAGGCTCGGGAGGCGTCGGAGCGGGCGCAGGCCCGATTGGAGACCGCGCGGCGGGCGAAAGAAGAAAAGCACTAGCCGTCCTCGAGACGGGCTTAAAAGGGTCGGGCCTTCTTGATGGCTCGGCGAAGTTTGCGGTACAATCCGGCTCGTATGCACACCTCCAACTGATACTCGGGCAACCTGCCCGAGTATCTCGACGCGGCCAAACCGGGGCTAGTCTTCCGCTCTCGCCCACCGCGACTTCCCTTTCCTTGAAACTGCTGGTGTTCGTTAGCGGGTGCGATTTGTAGCTTTTTTCGAGCGACAGAACATTTCCTTGGAGCAGAGTGAATTGGAATCGGATGAGGTGGAGGAACCTGGGTTTTGGGCTTTTGTGCGGGAGTCCCTCCGGGGGACGGAGAGGGACTTCACCCAGGGGAGCCTGAACCGCGGGGTGGGGCTTCTCGCCGTCCCCATGGTCTTGGAGATGGCGGGGGAGTCGGTCTTCGCCGTTTGCGATGCGTTCTTCGTCGCGCGTCTCGGATCCCACGCTCTAGCTGCAGTAGGGCTCACTGAGTCCATGCTCCAACTCATCTACGCCGTTGCGGTGGGACTCAGTATGGCGACGACTGCAATGGTGGCGCGCCGCACGAGCCGGGGTCCAAGCAATCGTCGTCGGAATCGTGACCGCGGTGGTCTTCGGCATTGCGGGTGCCATTTTCGCACCGCAGCTTCTCTGGTTGATGGGTGCCTCGCCGGAGACGGTGGAGATGGGCACCACGTACACCCGGGTGATGTACGCCGGAATGGGAACCATCCTTCTTCTCTTTCTGAACAACGCGATCTACCGGGGTGTGGGCGACGCCACGACCGCGATGCGGGCTTTGTGGGTCGCGAACGCGATCAATCTTGTCTTGGACCCTTGCCTGATCTTCGGTCTCGGCCCTTTCCCGGAGCTCGGTCTCATGGGAGCCGCAGTGGCGACGACGATCGGCCGCGGCACGGGAGTGCTCTACCAGTTCTGGCGTTTCCGGAAAAGTAAGCGTCTGCAAATGACCCGTGAAGATGTTGCCGTCGACTGGACGGTCATCGATCGACTGCTTCGCTTGTCGGCCGGCGGCGTTGGTCAGATGCTGATCGCCACCGCGAGTTACGTCGGGCTCATCCGTATACTCGCCACATTCGGAAGTGTCGTACTCGCCGGCTACGTGATCTCCATACGCATCGTCATC
This sequence comes from Candidatus Marinacidobacterales bacterium, assembly GCA_965222425.1. Classification (GTDB taxonomy): domain Bacteria; phylum Acidobacteriota; class Vicinamibacteria; order Marinacidobacterales; family DATDRI01; genus CBDCNP01. Next base: position 358,963 of record CBDCTW010000024.1, on the reverse strand, counting down.
TTCGTCATTCTTCCGTCGTGGGGCTTGAGCAACGCCGCCGCAACGCTGGTGGGACAGAACTTGGGGGCCCGAAAGCCCGAGCGGGCGGAGCGCGCTGTGTGGTTGACCGGGATGTGGAGCATGATGTTTATGGCCGTGGTCACGGTGGTGTTCCTGCTCTTTGCACACGAGATCATTCGCTTCTTCACCACCGACCCTGAAGTGTTATCGGTGGGAATCCGGAGCCTGCGCATCATCAGTTATGGATACGTGTTCTACGCTTGGGGTATGGTTATGATGCAGGCATTCAACGGAGCAGGAGACACTGCGACGCCGACGTGGATAAACTTCTTTTGTTTCTGGCTATTTCAGATCCCGTTGGCCTATATCCTTGCTAAGCCGCTAGACGTGGGGCCGGCAGGCGTCTTCGTTTCCATCGCGGTGTCGTACTCGCTTTCCGCGCTCGTTGGAATTATCCTTTTTCGACGCGGCAAGTGGAAAAGAAAGGAAGTGTGAACCTTTGAAGTCGGCCTCGGGGCTGCGGAAACCGCGACCGACCGGGCGCGAGCTCGGTGCGACGTGGCCGCCACGTGTGGTGGGAGAGCTGATCGGTCAGGCCGCAGAAACCATGTCGGCCAGCTCCACGCGATTTGGCTCTTCCTGAAAAGGCGCCAACGCTGCCGTCACCAACCATGCGGTCAGCCACAATAACTTCATATTCTCACACTCTTTCTTGACCCCGGTGGTAGATCAAAAGCTCATCGATGGCGCCGCGGCCTCCCGCCTTCGAGTTGATCGAGCGGGGGACACGAACGCGATCCAACGTCGGTTTCGGACGGAGTACTCGATAAAGGTGGCGTACGATCTCCGCGTCGCTGTTCGACAAGATGACGAACGCGCCCTTCTTCCTCAAAGTCTGGAACACCCGCGCTAGCCGTTCTTGCTCTTCGCGGCCGAATCCTTCCGACGTATAGGCGGTGAAGCGGCTGGTCGTGGAAAGAGGCAGGTAAGGTGGATCGAAGTAGATCAGATCGCTTGGACCGCAGTCACTCACCGCCTCTTCGAAGTCCACGCACAAGATCTCGACGTCTCGAAGCGCCTGAGAAACGAGTCGAAGGTTCTTTCCGTCGACGATCTTGGGGTTCTCGTACCTTCCCAAAGGTACGTTGAACTCACCCCGCCGGTTCACGCGCCAGAGACCGTTGTAACAGGTGCGGTTGAGGTAGATGAAGAGGGCGGCCTGCTCGACCGGGTCGGTGGGATTGCTCTGACGAACCTCATAGTAGTGCTCGGACGAGTGTTTTTGCGCATGAACCTGTAGGGCGGGGAGCAATTCATCCACGGCGTCTCGGACGACGACATAGGTGTTCGTTAAGAGTGGATTGCGATCTGCGATACGACAGGCAAGAAGGGGAAGCTCGTGGCGAATCCAAAAAAAGAAGGCACCTCCGCCCACGAAAGGCTCCACATATCGCGTGAAGGTTTCGGTTGGTGGTACACGCTTGGCGATCTCTTGGATCAGCGTGGCTTTGCCTCCTGCCCACTTGAGAAAGGGGCGGGGACACTCCAGAGGCGAGGGGGAATCGGCCATCCGGAGCTTCGATCGGCCCGTTATGCCCGTACCCAGCTGTCTTTCTCCAAAGCTTGCGAGGCCGGTTGCCCGGTTTCGGATTCGAGTTTCATTAAAATGTACTCGAGATTGTTGTAGATCACGCTCTCAGTGAGGCGGTTTCGCTCCAAGAACTGGCGCAGGAAACGGGGCACGCGTCGAGCGAAGAAGCCGCTCAATTGGCGTGTTTCTTTTACCGTTCGAAACCCAGTCCCCTTTAGCCATCGGTGCAGCGCGGAGACGGTGACCTTCTGAAGAAGATCATCCTCCTTTTTCTCTCCGCGTTCAGCCATCATGCAGCAGGAATTCGACTCCCCCTGCTGTTCCAACCAAGAGGGGTGCTTGTCGGCTAGGTAGAAGTTGAGGCGGAAGGCCCAGCTTCGTGGGAGGAGAAGCTGATACGGAATCGGAACCTTGAGCCTCGCCAGATGTGAGCCCGAGGAGGAGTAGTAGGGGGGAGTCGAAAGAAAGAGAATTCCCCCGGGTCGCAAAACGCGGAAACACTCACTTAGGTAGGATTCCGGGGACTCCACGTGCTCTATGACAGAATGTGAGAGCACGACATCGAAGTAGCCGTCCTCGAAGGGAAGGGCAGTTCCGTCGCCTTGTACAAAGCAAACGTTGGCGACCCCATGTTCCTTTGCAAGACGTACCCCCGCGTCGCTGAACCGGTCGACGAGGTCCAACCCGACCGCAAACTTGGATTCTTCGGCGAAGGAGACGGCCACACCACCTCCGCCACAGCCGGCATCGAGAACCGCGCCGGACGTACGAATACCGGCGCCTTCGAGCTGGCTCAGGATCTTTGCACTTCGGTAGTATTCGAAAAGCGAGTAATGATAATCAGACCGGAAACGGATGGCGCCGTATTCACGAATGGCGTCTGGCTGGACTTCCCGCAAGGATGGTTCCTCGTCCCGGTGCGGTGACTCGCCGAGTGTCGTCGATCGCTAGGGAGTGCTACCCCCCTCTAACTTGCACCTTTGCCGTGCCGGAGATAACGGTCTTCCTGCCGTTCTTGAGTCGCAAACGGATGGTGTAGGTTCCCGGATACTTATACTGGTTGGAGCTGCTGAAACGTCGAGCAATCTCCATACCCGGTTCAAAGGGATCGCAGTCCACCTCGTGGAGCGAAGGGTTTCTGTCGTCGCCCCAATCCCACTCCTCGTCGAGGCAGTAGTATTTCTCCGGGTCGTCTGTTTCACCCTCGAGCTCGGCGGTGACCCTCACCGTGACGGTTAACTTGATGCGGGACCGCGGGTCGGAAATGGGAAGGAAGGCCATGTGCGGGGCCTCTAGGTCGAGCTTCATGCCCTCTGTGGTGCCCAAGACGACTAGCGCTGTTGCGAGACCGATGAGAATCTTCATGCCTCTATGCTAGCACGGTGTGCAAAGGCTACCTCAAGGCTGGGAGCGTAGGGTTTGGAGAACGTCCTCGAGGTTCTCGGTCGGCGCCTGGCAGGCGTAATTCTCGCACACGTAGAAGCGAGGCTGTTCGTTGGCGGGGGTCTTCCCGGCGAGCAAAGGGACCTTCTGCGCCACCTCGTCGCGATGGGGCCATGAAGGGTCGAGAAGCGCCACAACTTCGTTGGGAGTGAAGAGTCTCCAGATCTTTGCCAGCGCGTCTTTGGTCGTCGCCGCGCCGGCCGAACCCACGACCGCGATCTCGCGTTTCGCGCCGAGGTAATAGTCCAGCGCGGAGAGCATCTGCGCGAAGCCGGAAGGAGAGCGTCTCATTTGAGCGTGAAACGCGTGAATCGTCTCCTGGCCCCGCGCCTCGAAATCAGATTGCCCGGTGTAGGTCGCGAGCTTGAACAAATATGATGCTGCCACCGCATTGCCAGCGGGAATGGCACCGTCGAAACCGGACTTCGAGCGCATGATGAGCGATTCATGATCGGAGCCGGTGAAGAAAAACCCACCCTGGTCTTCGTCCCAGAAGAGCCGCACCATCTCTTTGGCTAGCCACGTCGCTTCGTCGAGCCAGCCTATATCGAAATCCGATTCGTAAAGCTCGATGAAGCCCCCCATAAGGAACGCATAGTCATCGAGATACGCGGGAAGCTTCGCCCGTCCCTCTCGGTAAGTCGCCAGCAGGCGGCCATCCTTGACGAGCGTTTCCCGTGCAAAGCGCGCGTCATTCGCCGCCGAGTCGAGAAACTTCTGCTCGCCGAGGATCCGGAATCCCCGGGCCATGGCAATGATCATCAAGCCGTTCCAGCTCGTGAGGACCTTGTCGTCGAGGCCAGGCTTCACCCGTTTTTCGCGCGCCTCGAAAAGGATGCGTCGCGCTTCCGAAAGCTCATTCGAGCTGGGGTCGATATCCTGAGGCTCGGATAGGAGGCGGTTGAGCCGATTGAGAATGTTCGTTTCTTCCCAGTTGCCCCCTTCGGTGACGTCGTAATATTTGCAGAAGGTGTCGGCTCGATCTCCGAGGAGAGCGTCGACTTCTTCTTTGCTCCAGACGAAGAACTTGCCTTCGACACCTTCACTATCCGCGTCCTGGCTGGAGTAGTAGCCTCCCTCCGGTCCCTGCATCTCGCGAAGCACGTATTCGAGAGTCTCTGTCGCCACGCGTGCGTGCTCCGCTTTGCCGGTCACCTGGTAGGCCTCGAGATAGGCAGAAACCAGAAGGGCGTTGTCATAGAGCATCTTTTCGAAGTGAGGAACCAACCACCTGGCGTCCGTAGAATAACGGTGAAAGCCTCCTCCCAATTGGTCGTACATCCCACCCGCTGCCATCTTTTGGAGCGTGAGCTCCGCCATTTGGAGTGCATCATCATCGTCGTGGGCGTGATGGAAGCGAAGCAGCAACGAGATCGCGCCCGACGGGGGAAACTTGGGCGCGGGTGTGAACCCGCCGTCGCGAGGATCGAAACGCCCGGCGAGCTCGCGAATCGCGTCGCGCAAGAGATCCGTTGAGAGTATCTCCGGAGTTGCACTCGTTTGCGTCGACGTCTTGAGGTGCTGGGTGAGCTCCCCGGCGGTCGTTTCTACCTGGCCTCGATGTTCGCGATAGATCTGAGCGACTTCGTTGAGCACGGTCGCAAAGCCGGGGCGGCCGAACCGATTGTCAGGCGGAAAGTAAGTCCCGCCATAGAAGGGTTTGAGATCGGGAGTCAAGAAAACCGTCAGCGGCCATCCACCCGAGCCGGTCATGATCTGTACGGCGTTCATGTAGATCTCGTCGATGTCCGGGCGCTCTTCTCGATCCACTTTGATGGAGACGAAGTGCTCGTTCATTAGAGCGGCGATGTCTTCGCTCTCGAAGGACTCTCTTTCCATCACGTGGCACCAGTGGCAGGCGGAGTAGCCGATGGAGAGTAAGATGGGTTTGTCTTCTTTCTTGGATTTCTCCAAGGCCTCCGGGCCCCACGGATACCAGGCAACCGGGTTATGCGCATGCTGGAGAAGGTAGGGACTGGTCTCGTCGGCGAGGCGATTTGTGTGCTCGGCCATCAGCGCATTCTAGTCAAGATCCGCAAGCCGCCGCGACTCTTGTTCTAGTCTTGGGGCGCTCGCAGGCGCGCGTCGAACCAATCGACCAGGTTCCTTGGCAGAGAGGGGTCTTCCTTGAAGAGCTCGGCACCGTGCCGCGAGCCCTTGTAGACGAGAAGCTCGCTGGCGGCATTCTTAGAGCGGTCGAATGTTCTCTTCATCGAGCCGGGCGTGCCGTACCCCTCTTGCTCACTGTAAAGGCAGAAGGTCGCGCGGTCCGCAATCTCCCCATAGATCTCGTCGGCTTCCGCGGTGAGTGAGCCGGAAAGCAGAACGATCGCCTTGACCTCCGCGTGCCGTTGGGCCAGCAGGACGGCTTGGGAGCTTCCGCAATTGGCTCCCAAGACCCCCGATCGGACTTGGGCGACACCCGGCTGAATCGATAAGCGGTTTCGACGTCGGTCGGCCAGCGAGCCTCGGTCTCCTCCATTTGCTGGTGAAAGCCGCGGAATTCGTCGTTACCTACCAGACTACGGGCAGCTTCTCGCCTGTGATCAAATCGAAGAGCCCCCTCGTGGTCAGATTCCACAGCCAGGGTGCCGGCGTGAGAAACCAGAAGGTCATGGCGTCCGTCGCGTGAACCTGATGTCCGTCGTCATCGAAACCCGCCCACTCGAGTGCGTCAGAAGCGGCGCGCATCGTTGCGAGCTCCCGAAGCAGGGTTTCCGGCTCCGCGTTGCTCATAAGTCCGGTCACCGGGAGACGCACCTCGGCCTGGGTCTTCCCGTCGGCGACAACGACGAAGCCTCCACCGATCTCCACCAGTCGATTGGCGGCCATCGCCATCGCCTCGTCGCAGCTCCCGTCGATAGTGAGCTGGTGCGCGTCGTGTTGGACGGTCGTGGCGACGGCTGAACACGGATGGCTTGGGCTGGTCGCTGTAAACATCGCCCCCATCTGGATCTCCGCGGCCGGCTCCGGTCCGAGGCTTTCGTGTCGCGCGATGGCCGCCATCTTGTAAACCCCGAGGTCGGTTCCGTATTGAACAATACCGTCTTCGACTGGGAGCTCCACGGTGTCTGGTCTCTCTCGGAAGTCATGAGGTCTCCATAGCCAGGCCGTGACCTTCGTCTTACTCTCGGGAGCGCGGATCCAGAAGTCTTCGGATGTTACCTTGCGGGCCAGCGAGACGGTATCGAGCGTGTAGGGAGGGGGATCTTGCGCAGGTTCGACCCCATCGATGAGCTTGCCTCCTTCGACGACGAGCGCCCCGAACTCGGCTCGGTTCGGCGGGTTGTCCGTCCAGAGCCCGAGGCGCGCGACCCGGACGATATGGTCATTCGTGCCTTCGATGGGACCGTGCGGGTTATGGTTCGAACGGACGGCGAGGCTTCGAAAAGAGGAAATGTTGCGGTAGTCGTTCCCGCCGGTGTGACCCTGAATGGCTTGCCTCGCGTCCCATCCCGCTTGGAGCACCTGGTGTAGGCGTTGATACCCGGGGCTCTCCGGATCTTGAATGCCCGGCTCGTACATCACCTCGCCGACGCTGCGGACGCGCGGGTCGTGCGCGAAAAGCCGACGCGCCGACTCGTATCCGATCCAACCACCGGTCGGCTCCATGATGTCGTCGGTGGGAGGAACGGCCGAAGTGACCGCCGGGAACACCTTGAAATGTTTCGGCTGCATGTCGAGCCAGAACGTCACCCCCGCCTCACCCAGAACATTTCCGGTCTCGTGATCCCCTTCGACCAACCAGGTCGTTCCGAGTGGCAAAGCGACCTGCGCGAAACGGTCGGGAGTCAATCGGCTCGATTCGATATGGTCGTGGCTATGGCCGAAACCGGGAACGAGTGTTTGCCCCGATGCGTCTAGGACCTTGGTCTCCGGCCCCACCAGCGCATCGAGCATATTTTGGTCGGCGGCAGCCTTCGGTGTCTCGTCCTGGGGTCCTAGACAGGCGATCCGTTTTCCCTTGGTCGCGATGATCCATCCGTCTTTCAACTCACCGGTCTGCGCGATGAAGACTTGACCACCTTTTACGACGACGTCGGCGGGTTCACGTCCCAAGGCCACGGGAACCAGGGCCTGACGGGACTTCCAGTCCTCACTGAATTGAAAGTCTTCTCGAGTGTTGGGCGCTAAATTAGCTGGCGATTGTTGGCAGGCGATGAGAGTCGAGACGACGAGGCAGGCACCAATACACGCGTACTTTTCTATTGGAAACCTCCGGGCGGGGTTGGGCTGGATCCGCCCCTTCCGCTCAATTGCAATTAGGCCGATTTCAGAGCGGTCCAGCGGAACAGACACGAGCCCACCGTCAACCCGGCGCCGACGGAAACTATCAGGATGAGCTCGCCCGGTTTGAGGAGCCCCTGTTCCTGAGCGTCGGTGAGCGCGAGGGGAATCGTTGCGGCGGTGGTATTACCGTACTTGTCGATGTTCCTGATGACCTTCTCCGGCGGAAGGCCTAGCCGCTCGGCCGCCGCGTCCAAGATCCGGGCGTTCGCCTGGTGTGAGACGAGCAGGGAAATATCCGAGACAGTGAGGCCGTGCTTCTTGAGCAGGGACGACGCGGCTTCGCAGGTCTGCCGGACCGCATACTTGAAGATTTGGGGGCCAGATTGGTGCACGTAGTGGAGTTTTTCGGCCACCGTCTTGTCTGAGGCCGGGTTCATGCTTCCGCCTCCAGGCATGTACAGAAAGAAGCCGCCGCTTCCGTCAATGTGGTGGTTGAAATCCATGAGGCCGGCCGAATCGTCCTCGGCGGGCTCCAGCAGGACGGCACCGGCACCATCGCCGAAGAGCACGCACGTCGTACGATCCTCGTAATCGACGATACTGCTCATGACATCCGCACCAATGACTAAGACACGGTCGTGGGAGCCACCGGCCACGAAGTGGGCACCCGTCGTGAGCGCGTAAACGAAACCGCAACAAGCGGCGGAAAGATCGAATCCCCAGGCGCGGCTCGCACCCAACTTGTCCTGAACCAAGCAGGCGGTCGCGGGAAAGAACATGTCCGGCGTCACGGTCGCCACGATGATGAGATCGATGTCGTCCGGAGTCAGCCCTCGTCGGGACAACAGATCTTGGGCTGCGCGTGTGGCTAGGTCCGACGTGGCCATCCCGTCGACGATGTGACGCTCCCGGATCCCGGTCCTTGCGATGATCCATTCACTGGAAGTATCGACCATCTTTTCGAGGTCGGCATTCGTGAGGACCCTTTCCGGCAGGAAACGGCCCATGGCGGTGATGGTGGCGCGACGATGAAACATAGAGCACCCATCCTAGATCCAAGCCCCGCCCCAGTCAACGAAATCCTTGTCGATCCGTCGGGAGGTGAAGAAAACACGAACAGATGGCCGCCAAAGGGCCGCCAAATCGCGTGGTTGCCATAAGGAACGTGGCCAGGTGGCGGAGTTGAGAGTTTAGAAGCAACCGCGTATGATCCAAGGATTATCGTGGATTCGATGGGGGAGCGATGTCGCGTTCCCCTTCCCAAATAGTCAGGAATAGAGACTTTGCCGGCTGCTGCTTTCTACGATTTGGACGGGACGCTCCTCAGCACGAACTTGGTCCACACGTTCGGCTTTTATGCCCGCAACGACCAAGGGATTCTCCGGAGCATGGGGCGGACCGCCGCGACGCTTCTCGGCATCCCGCTGTTTCTCGCCACAGATGTCTACAGCCGGAAGGTCTTCAACGATCTCTTCTTCAAGTGGTATCGTAACCAGTCTGAGGACCGGCTCCGATTCCTCTCTCAGGATCTGTTCGATGAAGTGATCAAGCCGTCGATCTATCCGGGAACGGTGGAACTATTGGACAAATCTCGAAGCTTGGGCTTGCGCCAGGTCGTGGTCACCGGTGCGCTCGATATCAGTATCCAGCCCTTGCTTAGGCACCTAGGCATCGAGGAGTACGTGGCCAACCGATTGGAGTTCGTGGACGACGTTGCCACCGGTCGCTTGGTACCACCGGTCATGGCGAGCGCAACGAAGGCGTCCTGGATCCGGACCTACGCCGAGCGCGAGAGCATTTCCCTGAGCGACTGCTTCTGTTACGCCGACAGCATGAGCGATCTTCCCATGCTCTCCATCGTGGGACATCCGACCGCGACCAATCCCGATCTCAGGCTACGGAGTACGGCGCTCCGGCACGACTGGCCGATTCTTTCTCTCAAGTAGGGACAAACAGGAACAGACGAAAGGAACCGATTTCATGAGTCCGCTCTTACGTCGCAAGCTGGACCCGGCGACAGTCATGATCGACACTGACTCGGCGCCTCGCGTCCTCCACTTTGGAGAGGATTTCTTGGAAGTGGATTTGCCGGTCGGTACACGAGTCATTTATCCCAAGCCGCCGATCCAAGGGCTCCCCAATCCGCGAGCCGCCGTTCGGTACGCGCTGAACCATCCGCTCGGATGTGATCCGCTTTATGCACAACTTCGGACGGGCATGAAAATCACGGTGGCGCTCGACGACATCAGTCTCCCTCTCCCACCCATGCTTCCGCCCGACGTGCGACAGACCGTTTTAGAAGTGGTGTTAGAGATGCTCTCCGACCATGGCGTTGACGACATCCATTTGGTCATCGCTAACTCGCTGCATCGAAAGATGACGAAATCCGAGATGCGGAGGATGGTGGGCTCGAAGATCCATAAAGAGTTCTATCCCGATCGCTATTACTGCCACGATGCCGAGGACCCAGACGGCTTGGTCAATCTCGGAAAAACGAAGCACGGCGAGATTCTCCGAATCAGTCGGCGAGCATGTGAGAGCGATCTCGTCATTTACATCAACATCAATTTGGTTCCCATGGACGGCGGCCATAAATCGGTGACGGTCGGGCTTTGTGACTACGAAAGCCTCACCCCCCATCACGAGCCTCAGACGATCATCGACTCCGACGGCTACATGGATCCGCCGCGGTCCGCCTTGGCGAAAAAGTGCGACCGCATGGGAAAGCTGGTCGATAAAACCCTCAACGTCTTCCACATCGAGACCGTGCTCAATAACCGGATGTATTTCGACCAACTGGATTTCCTCGGGAAGAACGAAGACGATTTCACCGAAGCCGATCGTCTCAAGTTGCGAGCCACTCGTTGGTTGCTCGAGAAGATGCCGCGCGCCGCCAAGCGGGCCTTCATGCATGCCATACCGGCTCACTTCCAGATGATTGCCTGCAATGCCGGCAAGACGGAACCGGTCCACGAACGTACGCTCGAGAAGTCGTTCGAACAGTATGCGGTCCGCGTCAAAGGACAGGCCGACATCTTGATCGTCGGTATTCCCTATATCTCTCCCTACAATGTGAACTCGATTTTGAACCCGATCCTCGTCCAGGTCTTGGGCCCGGGCTATTTCTTCAACATGTATCGTCGGAAGCCTTTGTTGAAGAAGGGTGGCGTCCTGATCTTGGCGCATCCGTGTTACGACGAGTTCGATGCCAAGTTTCATCCGAGCTACATCGAGTTCTTCAACCGAGTGCTACCCGAGACCAGAGATGCATTCGTGCTTCGCGACAAATATGAAGAAGAGTTTGCCAAGAACCCGAGCTATATCCAGATGTATCGGCAGGGCAATGCCTACCATGGAGCCCATCCTTTCTTCATGTGGTATTGGGGAGAGAACGGCCGCCGTCACGTCGGCAAGATCATCGTTGCGGGTGCGGAGACCCAGCACGTACCTTCCCTGCTAGGTTGGGAACGGGCGGAATCGATCGCCGAAGCGATCGCGATGGCCCGCAGCTTTACCGGGCCTTCGTCCGAGATCTCGATGTTGCACTTGCCACCGATCGTGATCCCGGAAGTCGAGTAAGTGGAGAAGACCTTGTCCGACTTAAAGCCAAGCGAGATCTTCGCGGGCCGGTGTATCTTCCTTCTCGGAGGGACCGGTTTTCTCGGCAAGGTCGTTCTGAGCATGTTGCTCGATCGCTTTCCCCAGATCGGGCGGGTCTACTTGATGGTGCGTGCCGCCTCCGATGCGGAAAGCGAAAGCCGTTTCTGGGAGACGATTCTCCCGTCGCCGGCGTTCGATCCGCTCCGAGCGCGATACGCCTCTGGGCTCGAGGCCTTTCTTCGCAAGAAGCTCGTGATCGTTGGTGGTGACATTACCGAGAAGAACCTGGGCTACTCGGAAGAACAAGCCGCACGCATCGCCTCCGATATCGACGTCCTGGTGAATAGCTCGGGTCGCGTAACTTTCAATCCGCCTCTCGAAGCCGCACTCAAAACCAACGTCACCGGGACTCTCAATATCATTGCCTTCGCCAAGCGGATGAAGCGACCGGCACTCGTTCACGTGAGCACCTGTTTCGTGGCCGGAAACCGATCCGGCCAGATCTGGGAGAACGATCCTCTGGTCGGCTACTTCCCGAGAAAAGGAGAGCCTGAGGTACCTCACTTTTCCGTCGAGCAGGAGATTCAAGACTGCAAGCGTCTCGCGGCCCGGGTAAGGGACGAGGCGCAGGATAATTCGCTGGTCGATCGCTTCCAAGAGGCGGCTAAGAAGCGTTTCCAGGAAGAGGGTCGGGATCCAGATGACGAAAAAGCGCTTCGTCTCGCCGTGGCGCGCGAGCGAAAGAACTGGATCCGCTCTCGGTTGACCGATCTCGGAATCGAAAAGGCGAATTGGTGGGGCTGGCCCAACATCTATACCTACACCAAGAGTCTGGGAGAGCAACTGGTAGCAGCGGAGACCGATATCGCCCGCACCATCGTGCGCCCCGCTATCGTCGAGAGCGCGGTTGCGTTCCCCTTCCCAGGATGGAACGAGGGGTTCACTACCACCGCACCGCTTGTCCGGATGGCCTTGAAAGGCCAGAATCTCTTTCCGGTCGAAAAAAATATCACGCTGGACATCATCCCCGTGGACCATGCAGCGGCTGTCGTACTCGCGGTGACCGCGCAGGTCGCGGTAGAAGAGCCGGCGCTGGTGCACCAAGTATGTTCGGGAGATACGAATCCCGCACGCCTGGGCCGCCTCGTCGTCTTGCTCGGGCTCTACAAGAGAAAGCACTTCAAAGAAAAGGAGACAGGCTCCCGTCTTCTCAACGAGATCGCGGCGCGCATGGAAGCGCAGGCCGTGAGCCCGGACCGATTCGAGCGGATCTCGATGCCCATGTTGCATCGCGGTACGCGGAAGATTCAAGAGCTTCTGGATCAACTGCCACCCCAGCAGCTCGGTCCTTTCGGCGGCGTGGTCGAGCAGGTCCGGGACGCGGTGAACCGCTTCGAGAGTTTCACGAGTCAGGGTGAAGAGCATTACCATACGTTCCGCCCCTTCATCGTTGACAACGACTGTACGTTCCGAGCGGATAACACCCGTGCGATTTTCGAGAGAATGCCCGCCGAGGAACAAGAGCTCCTTCCCTGGGGTATCGCCTCGCTCAATTGGTACGACTATTGGCTGAAGGTCCATCTTCCCGGCCTCGAGAAGTGGATCTTCCCGCGGCTGGATGAAGCGGAAAAGGCGAAGCCGCGACGGGTCTACACCTACGGCAGTTTGCTCGAGCTCTTCGATGCGGCGACCAAGAACCACGCCGGCCGCATCGCCATGCGCATCGAGAGGAAGGGGCGCGAGGAGCGTTACACCTATGGCGACCTGAGAGAGTGCGTGCACCGGGCGGCTGCGTATTTCGTAGGCCAGGGCGTGAGAGAGGGCGAGCGCATTGGTCTGGTCGCCGAGAATTCCCCGGAGTGGGGCATGAGCTATTTCGGTATCTTGAAAGCGGGCGCCACCTGCATCCCGATCGAGAAGGAGGCGACCACCGAAGAGATCGTCAACCTGCTACGTCTCGGTGAGGCGACAGGGTTGGTCATTAGCGATGGGCTCAAGGAGAAGCACGTGGAGCTCGATCGCCAGATCGCGGAGGCCGGCGTCAAGACTCCAGTATGGCCGTTCCAAGAGATCTTCACTCTGGGTGACGAAGCCGTCGAGCGCGAGAGACTCGCCGCGCTTCCGGCGACGGTGGGTCCCAAGGCGCTGGCATCCATCATCTTCACGTCGGGCACCACCGGGAACCCCAAAGGCGTCATGCTGACGCACCGGAACTTCACGAGCCTGGTTGCCAAGTTACTAACCGTCTACGACATCAACAACGAAGACGGGATGCTGAGCGTGCTGCCGCTTCACCATTCGTTCGAGTTCGCGACTGGCTTTCTCCTCCCCCTCAGTCGCGGTGCACAGATCACGTATTTGACCGAGCTTACCGGTGACACGATGATCAGGACGCTTTCGAAGGGACACGTCACCTGCATCGTGGGCGTTCCGGCTCTTTGGGATCTCCTGAAGCGACGCGTGCTGAGCCGTCTCTCCGAACGCTCGACAAAGCTCGAAGACATCGCTACCGCGCTCATCGACGGAAACTACTTGTTGCGCGGCGAGACTCCTTTCAATTTGGGCCCGCTCCTTTTCTCGCCGGTTCACCTGGGTTTCGGGGGAAGGATCCGCTACCTCATCAGCGGTGGCTCGGCACTTTCCGAATCGACGCTCAAGACGTTTCGTGGTCTGGGATTCAATCTCAACGAAGGCTACGGCATGACCGAAGCGGCTCCGGTGCTCACCGTCACGACGCCTACCGGCCATCCCATTCCTGGCAGCGTTGGGCAACCTTTGCCGGGAATCGACATCCGTATCGACAGTCCGGACGCCCGGGGCGTGGGTGAAGTCCTCGCCCGCGGACCGAACATCATGGTGGGTTACTACGGAAACGAGCGGGCGACCAAGGAAGTGCTGCGCGATGGGTGGCTCCACACCGGGGACCTCGGTCGAATAGACGAGGATGGCAATCTCTATATCGTCGGCCGCTTGAAGGAGATGATCGTCGACGGGAACGGCAAGAACGTGTACCCCGACGAGCTCGAAGAAGTCTACGCCGATCCGAAATGGATCAAAGAGCTTGCGGTGGTGGGTTTTCCTGACGGCGTGGCCGAGCGGGTGGCTTGCCTGGTGGTGCCTAATGTCGAGGACAACGAGTCGATGAGTGAAGAGGAGCTTCGCGCCGAAATAGAACGGCATTTCCAGAGCGCGTCCAGCCGACTGCCTCTTTACAAGAGAGTCAAGATCCTCCAGTTCACCGACAAAGAGCTGCCCCGCACGTCGACGCGAAAGATCAAGCGTCGAGAGGTCGTCGCGTTGATACAAGAGCTCAAACGAGAGAGCGACGCGCGGCTAGCGCCTGCCAGCGAAGCACCCGAGCTCGATTCGAACTGGCTCCTCGATGTGGTGGCGACCATTTGCGAAAAACCGCGCGCCGAAGTACATCTCGATAGCCGGCTCGATGAGCTGGGGTTCGACAGCCTGATGTACAACGAGCTTGCGACGGCCCTAGAAAGCACCACCGGCGACGTGCCCTCGCCGGATGTCCTGGCGGGCCTGAACGACATTCGAGAGCTCGCGGACTATCTCAAACGGAAGCCGGTGAGCGCCGACCGAAAGGTTGCTGCACGCGCGGTCGCGGAGAAAAAGGAGGAAAAGGAAATTGCTGTTCCTCCTCTGATCGCCAACCTCGGGCGTCAGGGCCTGACCGCGGCTCAGAAATGGTTCTACCATGAAGTGCTGCACCCGGAATTTCGCGGCCGAGGGCACGTACCCAAGCACAAGCATTTCATCGTCGTGGCGAATCACTCATCACATTTGGACATGGGACTCGTGAAAATGGCGCTCGGCGACGCGGGAAAGAATCTCGTCGTATTGGCCGCCGCCGATTACTTCTTCGATAACCGTCTGAAGCGAGCCTTCTTCGAGAACTTCACGAACCTGGCCCCCATGGAGCGAAAGGGATCCCTTCGGAAATCACTCCAGTGGGCGTTCAATATCGTCGAACAAGGGTACAACCTGCTTCTTTTCCCCGAGGGTACGCGCTCTCGAAGCGGCCGCATGCAGCGTTTCCAGCGTGGCCTTGGTCACCTTGTCTTGCGGACCAAGGTTGGCGTGCTGCCGATGTATCTCAGTACCCACGAAGCCTTGCCGCCGGGAGGTTGGTATCTGAAATCACGCGATGTGAGCGCCGTGATCGGACCCTACCTTCCGCCCGAGTTGCTTCAGCGGGTTGGAGAGGGTTTTGCCCGCTCGGACGCCGAGCGGGCGGTGACTCGATTGGTCGAGTGCGTGGTCGAAGACCTTCGCGACGGCCGCGAGACGCGCATCGAAGAAGAGGTCGACGCCATACGTCAAAAATATCGCACCTCCGAGCGCTCGGTTCGGGACGCGGTTCCCGTGACGGGCGGTCGCAGTAAGTCTTAGCCGCGAGTCACCATGCCCAAGGTTCTCATCACCGGCGCGACGGGCTTCCTAGGAAGTCGTCTCGTCGAGCTTCTTCTGGAACGCGGCGAGGACGAGCTTCGCGTCCTCAGCACCTCCCCACCCGAGAAACTCTCTAAGAAAGGCGTCGAGCTGGTCGAAGGCTCGATCACCTCGCCTGAAGTGGTCGGTCGGGCGGTTAAGGGCACCCAGCAAATCTATCACCTCGCAGGGAAGGTCTCCCGCAATCCCGACGATCAGCGAGAGATGTACGAATTGCATGTCGACGGAACCCGTTTTCTTTGTCGCGAAGCATGTCGCGCCGGGGTCGAGCGCATCGTGCTGGCCTCGTCGAGCGGAACGATTGCGGTCACCGAGGACGGCGAGAAGATCCCCGACGAAACCTGGCCCACGCCCCTCGACATCATCTCGCGCTGGCCCTATTACACCAGCAAGCTCTATCAGGAGCAGGTGGCCCGACAAGAAAGCGCGGGAGGCCCGGAGCTCGTGATCTTGAACCCGAGTCTCTTGCTCGGCCCGGGAGACGAGCGCTTGTCTTCGACCGAAGACATCCTCAAGTTCCTCGCCCGGGAGATTCCCGCCATGCCGCCGGGCGGCTTGAATTTCGTGAACGTTCGGGACGTCGCGCCTGCTTTTCTCGAAGCGATGAAACGCGGCGCGCCGGGGGAGCGATACCTGCTAGGCGGGCCAAACTGGGAGTTCGCGAAACTCTTCGGTAGATTAGAACGCCTCACGAAAATAGCCGCGCCTCGGCTTCGCGCACCGGCTCCGGTGATCGAATGGACCAGCCAAGCCGTCGACGCTTTGTACCGACATTGGGGGAAAGCACCGCCGGTCGATCGTGTCAGCGTGGAGATGAGTTGTTACTTTTGGTACCTCGACGCATCGAAGGCCGAGCGCACACTGGGATTCCGTTCTCGCGATCCAGGCGACACCCTCTACGAGACGGTCGCCTACCTCAAGGAGCATTTTCTCGGTGCCGGTGCATTCCGGTAACCTTGGTGGGCCATCTGTCTTTGTCTCAAGCGGAGGCGATTTCCGTTTGATATGAAACAGTCGATCTCCAAGTCGGAATTCAAAGCCAGGGCCCTGTCATTACTTCCGTCAGGTACAAAAAACCGGAAAGAGTCTGGTCATCACCGAACCGGGGAGGCCGGTTCTGAAGGTGGTGCCTTACTCTGAGGATCCGGCAAGGGTTATGCTCGAGCTACGCCATTCAGTGTTGAAGTATGAAAGTCCCACTGAGCCGGTGGCGCTGGAGGATTGGGAATCCTCCAAGTGATCGTCCTCGACACTCACGCGTGAATCTGGTTTGTGAGCGATCCGCGGAAACTCTCACGAAAAGGGAACGAGACCGTAGTGAAGGCGGCGGCGGAGAGGCTAGCCTTGATTTCGTCGATCAGTGTCTGGGAGGCGGCCCTCCTTGTTTTGAAAGGCCGGCTTCAGCTAAGAATGGAATTCCGCGACTGGCTCTCGAAATGCGAGGCCTTGCCCCAGTTCGAATTTGTACCAGTCGACAACGCGATTGCAGTGAAGTCGGCCTTCCTGCCGGCCCCGATGCCTCCGGATCCCGCCGACCGGATCATCGCAGCGACGGCTCTTACCATCGGAGCCGCTGGTCACCAGAGATAAGGGACTGCTGAGCTATCGAGAATTGAAAACGATCTGGTAGTGATGCCATCTTCCCTGTGCTTATGATGCTGGTCTTCTGATGGCGCGATGTTGTGCGTGGATGCGGTCCCCGTCAACTCACGTCTCACTCATTTTCAGTCACTGGGACCTGCGCGCTAAAACAGCGGTTTGAACTGTGGGTTGGGTCCCACCGTTTGACCATTCTCGGTGCGTTGCCAGGGGGATGGAAAGGCTATGACACGGGGACGCGAACCGTCAGAGCGGCCGGGAGGACTTCGAATCGCGCCGGCAGTGTACCCGGCGTTTCACCGTCCACTTCGACGCCGACTTCGACCTCCTCATCCACCGTCCACGCTTTGACCGACTTCACCTGAGAGTGATCTACTTCCGGAAGTGAGACGTGGGTTCCGGTGTAGATACGTGGACCGTCGGCGAGGATGCGGGCGAAAGAGACCTTTCGAATCACGATAAGGTCGAGAAGCCCGTCCACCAGCCTGGCCTCGGGCGCGATCTTCATGCCGCCGCCGAAGAATCTTCCGTTGTTGATCGAAACTTGAGTGATCGGCAGTCGTCGCTTCTCGTGCTCATCGGTCTGGATCCAGACTTCCGGTGCGTCGAAAGCGAACGCGGCCTTGACGGTGTGGGTCGCGTAGGCCAGCTTGCCACCGAGGGCGCTGGTCATCCCGGCGGAGCGATTCGCCTGGTTCATTCGTGCGGCAACTTCCCCACTTAGCCCGAAGGAAGACGAGTTGATGAAGTACCGGGATACGTTCTTCCCTTGGGCGTCGGTATATTCGACTCTACCCGCGTCGATGCGGCTGGGCTGCCCGGAACGAAGAGCCCGAGCCGCGTCGGCCAAACGTTTCGGTGTGCCGATCGTTCTCAGGAAGTCGGCTCCCGTTCCTTGCGGCAAGAAGCCGAGCTCGACCTCAGCGCCCGAGCGTAAGATACCACTGGCGACTTCGCTGATGGTGCCGTCACCCCCGAACGTGATCAGCAGTCGGCGTCCAGCTCGCGATTGCTCCTCCGCGATGCGGGTCGCGTCGCCTTCACCCTGTGTAAAGATACACTCGTAGGGACCGAAATGGGATCGAACCGTGGCGGCGGCCCTCACCCAGGAGCGTCCTGCCGCACCGCCGCCGGCGGCTGGATTAATGATGATAAGAGGAAACCGGTCGTTCATTGAACGGTTAGATCTTAGCATGCGGCCAAACGGCCGGGTGGACTCAGTGGAGAGGATGGCCAGGGGGCCGTGGCGCGAAAGTGTGATACATTTTCCTCCCCTAGCCAGCTAGGAAGGAGTCCCCATGGAAGCCAAAGTCACTCTAGATCAGCCACATCCGCCGCCGCCCGGGCTCATTCCCTTTCTCCGGGCGATCGCGGTTGCCCTTTCGAGGGCCGTGGCGGGCGCCTTCGGCTGGGCCAGGGACGCCATCGCTCGCGGCATCATCCGCGTCGGTATCCCCGCCAACGCGGTGACCTTGGCGGGGCCGGTGGTGGTCTCTTTGGCCTTTATCCCAGTTTTCGAGGGAAACCAAAGACTGGCTGGCCTGGTTCTGATTGCCGCCGGCGCCTTCGATCTGCTCGATGGCGCGGTGGCGCGCATCTCGAGAGGAAGCACACTCTTCGGAGGCTTCCTAGATTCGGTGGTCGATCGCTACACGGATCTCATCATGCTGTTTGCGATTCTGGTTTACACCAACCGACACATCCACACGCATCGTCTTCTCTACTTCACGCTTTGGTCTTTGGCGGTTGTGGGAGTGGCGACGACACCTTATGTGCGTGCCCGGGCGGAGACCGTCATCGACAATTGCAAAGTTGGTTTCATGGAACGGGCGGAGCGGACGGTCACCATCATTATTGGTGCGCTCGCCTTCAATCTTCACATTACGCTCTGGATTCTCGCGATCTTCACGAACCTCATTGCGATCCAGAGGATCTTCTATGCCCGGCTGCGCATGAACGACCGCGAGCCCAAGGGTCGCTTTTGGTTGTGGATGTATCCGCGTTTGAACGCTCCGCACTTCGTGCTCTGCGCCATCCTGATCCTAAGCTTGATCTTCGGGCATCACTTGATTCCTAGGCCTCAGTAGCTACCCCCTCCCCCGGCGTCTGTCCCCCATTGATAAATGCACGGCTTTTCTTGACGCCCGCGGTCCCCCCAAGGGGGAGAGGGAAAACCGAGCGGTGGGCTATAGTAACTTTGTGACCCGAGCCTGGTCCTCGTTCCTGGCCGTGACGGTTCTCTTCGCGAGGGTGCACCCCTTCTCATCGTTTACGGGACGGCCGCCACGGAGTGGATAGACCACCATCGCGCCGAAGCCGAGCGGTTCGCCGTGCGTTATCAGTCTTGGGGCCGTCCAGCCAAAGTGATGGCGGACCGCGACCTTACTTCGTCCGATCGCAGAGAAACGGCCATCATCTTAATAGGTCGTCCCGATGCAAACCGATGGGTCCGTGAGATCGTTGAGGAAACACCGGTTCGTTTTTCGAAGCAAGGCTTCTCTTTTGGTGGACGATCCTACGAAAAGACCGAGCACGTTCTTCGACTTCTGACCCTTTCACCGTGGAACCCGGAGCGTCTAGTGGTTCTCGTTGCTGGAGCATCCCACGAATCGCCTTTATCACGGCGAGGCTTTTGGTTCGGGCGGCTGGACTATTCGATTCTCGAGGGCCGCATCGATTGGGCCTCCGACGTCGACATTTTGGCGGAGCACGAAGCGTGGTCAAAGAAACTTCGGCGGACCGCTACCGAGCGCCTGGAGCTCTACTATCCCGAAGCGAGCTTCGCGGAGTCGAAGCACCAGGCGATCCTGAACACACTCAAGGAATGGATCGACAGGGTGGCGCAGGAATTGGGCGATCTGTCGGAGGTCTCGATCCGTTTCTATCTCTATCCGAGCCACGAGACCAAGGGCCGGTTGGTCGATTCGGTGGCTCGGTCCCATGTCCACTCGAACACGACAACGGTCCACATGATCTACTTCGCCGAAACTGATGGCCTGGACGGTGCCGAAGAAGTGGGTTTGCTCCTGGACCGTTTGAGAGGAGGTCCGGTCGAGCGGTATGTGCGGGCCGGGTACTCGCGGATGTTGGCTGGCCTGCCTTTCGAGAAGGAGGCAGTTCGATTCGCCTACCTCGGTTTTCCTCCCGAGCTCGGCGGCTCGCGGCGACGTATAATCGTCAGTCGTTGGGCTTTCCCGAGGCGGTCTATCGAGCCTACGCGGGGAGCTGGGTCTCTTTTCTGCAAACACATATGACGAGCGAGGAATTCCGTCAGTACTACATTGGGGCTGGCGAACACCGGCTAGAGAAACAAAAACAGGCATGGCGACGGCTGCTGGAACGAGATGCCACGCGTTGCGCTGAGGGTTTCGCAGAAGAAGCAGAGCTCTCGCGTGCCTCTTATTCCAGCGCCAAAGCCTTTCACAAGGGTTTCAACTACGCCTATACGAACAGTCGCGACAGTGGGTATCCGACTACCCGCTCGTTGGAATCCTTCGAGGGATTGCGAAACCTGACGGCCAACGCCGTAGCGCTCGTGCCGTACGGCTTCTCTTCACCGGATCACCGAACGGAGATCCGTCGCGCCGGAAGCTCGATCAGTACGGAGAGCGACGAGTCGATCCGGGTGGCCACCGCGGACGCGAGGCGGTTGGGACTCCGGGTCATGCTAAAACCGCAGATTTGGCTCAGCTACCAGGACTGGCCGAGCGATATCGATTTCGAGACCAACCAGGAATGGGATGCTTTGGTTCGAAAGCTACGAAAGCTGGATCTTATCGTACGCGCTCCTGGCGGAAGAGTTGCGGGTGGATCTCTTTTGCGTGGGCACTGAGATTACTCACGCGGCGCTCAAGCGGCCGGAGAAGTTCCGCGAGCTCATCGCGAAAGTGAGGCGCGTCTATCATGGTCCTCTCACCTACGCCGCGAATTGGTACGAGGAATTCGAGAAGCTCACTTTTTGGGATGCGGTCGATATCGTCGGACTCGATAACTACTACCCGCTAACGAAGAGTCCAGAGACCGACGAAATGAATCTACGCGCTGCGGCAGCGAGAGTAGCGGACCGCATAGAAGCCGTTGCGCTCCGCGTCGGCAAGCCGGTGATCTTTACCGAAGTCGGCTTTCCTTCCGTTCGCGCGGCGAGAACGGGCAATTACGAAGGCAGTAAACCCGATCTGGAACGACAGGCACTTCTCCACCGGATTACGTTCGAGACCTATTGGTCCCGAACATGGTTCTACGGTTTCTATTGGTGGAAATGGTTTTCCGACCCCACGAACGCCGGTCCGAGAGGTGACGTTTGGACGCCGCGCGGCAAGCCGGCCGAGCGCGTCGTCGCCGACTGGTACGCCAAGCCGTCGCCCCAATCGGGGGCACGTTCTTCCCAATAGACGACACGCGCTAACCGTGCTTGGCGTCACTCAAGAGGTTGCCGCTATCGAGCTAGCCAGACGCCTCTTTCGGCTTCATGAACACGAACTCGACAGACTCTGGTGTGCGGTCGTTGTAGCGTTTGTTGAAGTCATCCTCGCTCATCGTCAAAAGGATGATGCCATCGATCAGCCCGAGGACCGCGCCACCGATTCCGCAAGTAACCACGGTTGCGGCAATCAAGATGAGTCCTGTGCCCATCGAGCCGAGGTAGAACTGGTGGACTCATAATCCGCCCAGCAAGATTCCCAAAATACCAGCCGCCGTCTTGTCCTTACCCCTTCCAGCCATTCGTTCCCTCCGCGGGCCACACTTGCCGATTCGTTATCAGAGCCAAGGTGAAAAAGGATTTGAGTTTGCTCGCCCCAGGGCATGGTATCCGGTTGCGGTCGGGGGAGTCAACCTTAATCAGAAGCAAGGGTCCCGCGCGCGGAGAACCTTGCAGCGAAGCGGAATCGGCGTTAGGCTTGCGAGTTGCGGTTGTTATCCCCAGGGGGCCAGTGCGCTTGAATTTCAACGAGAACCCAATCGGTCCTTCCCGAAAGGCGATCGATGCGGTGGTGAAGCACGACTTCTACGGATCCAATCGCTACAACAACATCGCGCCGCTCACCGATGTGATCGCGGAGCACCACCATATGTCCCCGAAGGAAGTGTTGATCGGTTGTGGTTCCACAGAGTTCCTCAATATTCTGCCATGGACGCTTCTGGGAGACGGTGGAAGCATGCTTCTCCACGATCCCGCCTACGGTTGGTCGGCCAAGGTGGCGAAATCGATGGGTGCGAAGGTGGTCAAGGTTCCTCTCGCGCCCCAAGGTGCGATGGATGGCGACGCGCTGAAGAAGGCCTACAACGACGAGACGCGCTTCGTTTACATTGCGAATCCAAATAATCCCACCGGTTCGGCGCTTCCTAAGAAGGCCGTCCTCGTCGTCGACGAGGCCTACAACGTGTTTCTCCCACCGGGAAAGACCGGGATCGATCTGGTTCGAGACGGCGCCCCGGTCATCGCCCTGAGAACCTTCTCGAAGGCTTATGGGCTCGCGGGATTGCGGGTAGGATACGCCGTCGCTCCCGAAGCACGTATCAAGAAGCTCCAGACGTACTGGATGCTGGATCTCAGCATCAATGCGGCAGCCGCTGCGGCGGTACCCGCAGCCTTACAGGATCAGGAGCATCTCGGCCGCTACGTCCGGACGATCACCGAAGGGGTCCATTTGATCCGGGCGGGCACCAAGGCGCTCGGCCTCGAGAGCTATCCTCACGTGGCGCCTTTCGTGATGGTGGATCTTGGACGGAAGGCAGCTCCGGTGAAGAAAGCATTGCTCGAGAAAAATGTCTACGTCACCGATGGCAAGTCCTGGGACAAACCCACATTCTTGCGTGTCTCGGTCGGGTTACCCGAGGACGATCGACGATTTCTCGACGCACTAGGGGAGGTCTTGACCGCTCATTCATAGGCGGCATAGGCGACGGTCGAGGAGGACTCTCAAGAGAAGAGAATGCGCGCGCTTCTATGCTATACCTCTCTAGTATTGGCTGCTGCCTGCCTTCCGTCTGGACCGAAAGCAGATCTCGTGCTCCGCGGCGGGAAGATCGTCACCCTGTCCGCGGAACGTCCGGTCGCGGAGGCGCTTGCCGTGACCGGTGGGCGTATCACCACGATAGGCACGACCGCCGAGATAAACGGCTTGGTGGGGCAGGAAACAAGGGTCCTCGATCTCAACGGCGCGCTGGCCGTCCCGGGGTTCATTGATTCCCACGCGCACTTCATGGGTCTCGGATTCGCCCAGCTGCGATTGGATCTCGTAGGCACTCGAAGCTCGAGCGAGATCGCACGCAAGTTGAAGGACGTCGCCGCCGCCCCCGTAAAAAAAAACAAAAAAGACGGGGGAGACGAAGAAGACGAAGATGATGAAGTCGTTTGGATCCGAGGGCACGGTTGGGATCAAAACGACTGGCGAGAAAAAGAATTTCCTGCCGCCGCTGTCCTCGACCGAGTGGTTCCAGAGCGGCCGGTCTACCTGACGCGCATCGATATGCACGTGGGCTGGGCCAATTCCAAGGCGATGGAGCTGGCCGGCGTCGGTCGGGAAACGCCCGATCCCGAGGGGGGCGAGATCATTCGTGACGAGGAAGGGAACCCGACTGGCGTCTTCATCGATCTCGCCACGGATCTGATCACCAATAGCATCCCGGATCCGAGTGACGAAGATCGCCGCAAGGCGTTCCAGCGGGCGCAGACCGCAGCCTTACGAGCGGGCATCACCAGCGTTCACGACGCAGGCGTGGGCGCGCGCGACATCGAGCTATACCGCGATGCTCTGACCCGAGGTGATCTCAAACTGCGTCTCTACGTCATGTTGGATGGCAGCGATCCAGATCTTCTGAAGCAGTTCTTCTCTCATAAGCCGGAAATCTCGCCGTGGCTCACGATCCGTTCCGTGAAGCTCATCGCCGACGGTGCGCTCGGCTCACGAGGTGCGGCGCTTCTCGAACCCTATTCCGATCGTCCCGATTGGAGGGGTCTCACCCTTCTGAACGAAGAGGACGTCTACAACATTGCAGATCGGGCGCTCAGTGCGGGCTACCAGCTCAATGTACACGCCATCGGTGATCGGGCAAACCGCGAAGTGCTGAATGCGTTCGAAAGAGCCTTCGACGACAACGCGACCGCCAACGATCCGAGGTTTCGAATCGAACATGCGCAGATCCTGGATGAGATCGAGATCCCCCGTTTCGCACAACTAGGCGTCATTGCTTCGATGCAAGGCGTTCATGCCACCTCAGACATGCCGTGGGCGACCGATCGAATCGGCGAGGAGCGGACTGCGGAAGGTGCCTACGTGTGGCAGAAGCTTCTCCTTTCGAGAGCCAAGATCGCCAACGGCACCGACGCTCCGGTTGAGAATATTTCGGCACTAGAGTCCCTCTATGCGTCCTTTACTCGCCAGGATAAGCATGGGCAACCCGAGGAAGGTTGGCTTCCTGGCCAAAGGATGAGCCGCGAACAGGCGCTCCGGTCCTACACGCTCGATGCGGCCTATGCCGCTTTCCAAGATCAAGATAAGGGCTCCTTGGAGGTTGGCAAACTCGCGGACATCACCGTCTTGTCCAAGGATATTCTGACTATCCTGCCCCGCGAGATTTTGGATACCGAAGTGCTCTATACGGTGGTGGGCGGCGAAGTGGTTTACGTCACCAGCATCAACGACAGCACCGACGCGAACTGACCCCCGAAGCGAGGGCAAAATACGAGAGTGCATGAATCAAAGTGGTCAGGCGCCCCGCCGCGCCATTACATGGCGTTGGCCTTCCTGCCCGTCATCTTGGCGGTAGTGACTCTGGTTGGGCTCTACCTTTACCAACAAGGAGCCAAGGAGAGAAGAGATCGTTGGCAGAAGCCGGAGGCGGTTCTAGACGCCATCGGCGTCGCGCCCGGTATGCGCGCGGCGGAGTGGATGCCGTCCGATACTTATTTTCTCGAACAGCTGCTCCATCGCGTCGGGAGCGACGGTCATGTCTTCGCCATCGTACCTCCGGGTCGTGTCTCGAAAGACATCGCTCGTGAGATACCCTCAATAGAAATCTTGGCCGAGCCGCCTACCGGCTTGGATGCCGTACTTTCCGCTCACATCACGATGGCGAAACAAGACCCGGAAGAATTGGAACGCACCCTTGTCGAGTGCAGTAAACGACTGAACCAGAGCGGGCGTATGGGCGTGATCGGTATTCGGGGCGATGGGCTTGATGCGTTCCTCCCGTCGTCCGAAGTCAAACGACTTGCGACGGACGCGGGCCTCGATATGGTAGGTGAGGAGCACCTCGTGGACCGTCAGTTTCTGGTGGTGCTGGAAAAAAACTAGTGTCGTTCCAACTTCTCTAACGCCCTCACCCGCCGTCTGGCCACTTCTTTCTTTGGCACAGCGTATTTTAACGGCCGTAGTCTACCGCAAAGAGGGAGAGGGATTAAGGGAAGGAAGCGCCATCTTCAGAGGCCGATTTTAGATCCAACCGAGAAAAGCCAACGGCTCCTGCCGGCAACAGGATGGAGGGCGTAGGCCAGATCGAAGCGGACGCCGGGCCGCGTCGCGGACAAACGGTTTCTCCCGATGAGCAAAGCGACACCCACGTCCGCCTTGAGATCGCCGAGCGATATCTTGACCGGTTGCGGCCAAGCGTAGCCGACATCGGCGAATACGCCGAGGGCGAACGACGCGAGGCGAAAGACGTCATCCGCGATGAAGAAGCGTTGCTCAGCGCTGAAAAGAAGCGAACGATCGCCCGCGAACTGAAAGACTGGATAACCGCGCAGCCCGTTTTGCGCGCCCAGTGTCAGTTGGACTTCCGGATTGAGATTGCTTCCGTAGAGCAATCGCGCCAGCGCGAGAAACGTTCGGCGGGGGGCCATTTTGTTCACATAGTCCAAACGGAACACCGCTAGAGTGTTCTCCCATTCTCCCCGGCGATGTCGGGCTCGCCAAGTGGCACGACCACGAATGAAATGCTCGATACCGAGGTCGGCACCGATTTGCTCCGAGAGGAAGAAAAAGTACGTGGTTCCGGGCTCTCCTCCGAGCGCCGGTGTCGAGGCACCGAAGAATGCCGCCGCTTGGTTGCCGAGGTTGAAGTCCTCGGCGACCTCGAACCGATTCACGTGCGTAAGCTTCAAGAAGCGGTGTTGCTCGGTGCTGATGCCTATTTGTAAGACCCCAAAGTCTCGGAACACGCCTTCGACTTGGTCCTCTTGTTTCCGATAGCCGAGGTGGAGCCTCACCGCGCTCGTGCTCGTCCGCCGCACAGCCCGAGCTACATCGATTTCCCCGAACCGTCCAACGTGTCGCAGGTCGATCACCCGTTCGCCATTGAAGTAAAGAGGAGCGAGCTGATCGAAGCCCAGCAGGCGAAAGCTGAAGGCCCATTTCGTTTGAAGGGAGTGGAAAGGCTTCAGGAGCGACAATTGGCCTCGTCCACCGTCGGAGAGATCGGAGTATCCTATCGTCGCCGCCACCCGCGATCCACCCACACGCGGATCTCGATAGAACAGGTTCGTGCTATCTCGCTGCAGCCCCCGACGGAATGTAAACTCGAGTTGCTTGCCCCGGCCGAGGAGGTTCCTTTCAGAGGCTCCCACTCCCCAAATGAACTCGTTTCCAACTTTCGCGAACGAAAGCTCCGGGACGGTGCTCCAGGCATCGAACGTCTGGACTCGAATGTCGACGGTGCCGTTATCCCCGGGGGTTGTCTCGATCTTAGCGTCTCTTATGAAAATGAGACTCCTGAGATTGCGCTCGGTCTCGGCAAGGATCTTGGGGTCGAGCGTGTCTCCCGAAACGAAGAGCAACTCTTGAAGAATGATGTCTTTCCGGGTCTGCACGTGAAATTTGTTGGCGAAACGGTAGACCCAGAACCCATCGTCGTTTTCGGCCTCGTGAAAAACGTTGCTGGAAATGATCTCGATGTTCCCGATGCGGGGGGCACGTTCCTGTTCGTTAGAGACGGCAGAGCTGCTCGCTGCGGCGAGGAGTAGCACCGCCCCGACTTTGAAGGGAAGCGGGAACATTACCCAACAATGTAAGCCTCCCCATCAGGGGAAGGCAAGTCGGGGCTCCCGGGCCTATTTAAAGAGGCTGAATCTCGGGGACCCGCTTCTGGTATTCCTTGGTTAGGGCGTCGAGGATATCCATGCGGCGATCGTAGAGGCGCTTCAGCTTTCTCGGTTTGTGCCGTTCCAGCGCGTAGGTAGTAAGAAGCGGGAGGGCGATCGTGGAATCGACATACGTGACGATGGCGTGCGGCAGCATGTCGGGGTCGACCTTTCCCCAACTGACTGCCTCGCCGGGAGTGGCGCCCGAAAGGCCTCCAGTGTCTGGACGCGCGTCGGTGAACTGCATGAAATAGTCGAAGCCCTTCTCGTCGAAACCGAGGATCTCTTGGATTTGCGGTTCGGTCTGGAGAAGGAAGTTCTTCGGAGATCCGCCTCCGAGCATGACCGCGGCTGCCTTGCGGCCGTTGAACTTGGCGTCGAACACGATGGCGGTCGTTTCGTTGACGTCGGCACAGATGTCGAGCTTGAGCTTGTTGTCATTGAGCGCCATGGAGGCAACGTTCATACCGATGGCACTGTCCCCTGGTGAGGACGTGTAAATCGGAACCCCCAAGCGATGTGCGGCGGCGAGAAAAGAACGGTTCTCCAATCCCAGCGCCCTTTCCCGTTCGCCGACGTACTTCCCGCAAAGGTAATGAAACTCCGCGGTCGACATCTCCTTCTGGAACTCCTTGCCGCACACTAGACGCTGGTAGTACTTGTCCAGAGATACGAGGTCCTCGAACTTGAAGAAGATGTCGTAGATGCGGACGACCTTGTCGGCAAAGACATTGACGTCGTCGACGAACGGTGTGCCGCGATGCATATCGTATCCGAGCGCGAAGTGGGTGTCGTGATAGAGATTGGCACCGGTAGAGATGATCCAATCGACGAAACCGGCCTCCATGAGCGGAATGAGAGCGCTCTGTCCGAGACCGGCCGGGGTGAGCGCCCCGGAGACGGAGAGCCCTACCGTGACATCCTCTTCGAGGATGCGGTCGACGAAAAGCTGGCAAGACTCGCGAAGGCGTCCGGCGTTGTAGGCGTTGAAGCTATCGTCGACGAGCTGCGCCACCGACCATTTCGGGTCGATGGGTCGCGGGCTGATCTCGGGTCCATGGAGATATTTGCTCTTCTTGTGCATTCGGGGCACGTCCTTCCCAAAAACCGCACTAACGCCAGGTTCGAAGAAGCAGCATTATATCACGGTGATTCCTCCTCTGAGCGGCGAGCGGTATACTCATCGAACCTACTGGCTCACTCTTTCGTTTACTCACGTGGGACCGTAGCTCGAGAGAAAGGTGAGAAGGTCATGTCGGATACAAAGGTTTGGTACGTTGTCGAGAACGGTCAGAGCGTGGGACCCATGAGCAAAGCCGATGTCGTCGAAGGCGTCCGTTCCGGACGGTACAACGCCCAGACGCTGGTCTTCACCCAGGGCATGTCGACTTGGAAGCCGGCGAGCCCAGTCGCCGGCCTCGGGGCTCCCGCGGTCCCACCCCGGCCGGCAATTCCAGGAGCGCCCCAGGTCATGCACGAGGTAGACTTCAAGATTTTTGGCGAGGAAATGCAGTTCGTCGAGGTCGCGCTCGATCCCGGCGAGAGCGCGGTCGCCGAGGCCGGTGGAATGATGTACATGAGCGACGGGATCCAAATGGAGACGATCTTCGGGGATGGCCGATCGACCGGAGGGTTCATGGATCAGCTTCTCGGAGCGGGGAAGCGCATCCTGACCGGCGAGAGTCTTTTCATGACCGTCTTCCACAATCAGGGCTCGGGGAAACAGTGCGTCGCCTTCGCCGCTCCCCACCCGGGGAAGATCGTTCCCGTCAACTTGTCGGAGATGGGAGGGAAGCTCATCTGCCAAAAGGACGCGTTTCTCTGTGCGGCGAAAGGCGTGTCGGTCGGCATCGATTTCCAGAAGAAGATCGGTGTCGGGCTATTCGGCGGCGAGGGCTTCATCATGCAAAAGCTTGAAGGGGATGGGATGGCTTTTCTGCACGCGGGAGGAACCATCGTCCTTCGTGAACTCCAAGCCGGGCAGACCCTTCGCGTCGATACCGGTTGTATCGTGGGCCTCGAAGCCAGCGTGAACTACGACGTGCAGTTTGTGGGTGGTGTGAAATCCGCCATCTTTGGCGGCGAAGGATTCTTCTTCGCCAAGCTCAGCGGTCCCGGCAAGGTGTGGTTGCAGTCTCTTCCCTTCAGCCGGCTGGCAGGCCGCATCTGGGAAGCCGCCCCTCAGACCGGAGGGCGCACCAAGGGAGAGGGCTCGGTCCTCGGTAAGCTGGGCGGTATCGGCGGCATGTTCGACGGCGGCTAGGCCCGCCGCTCAATCCTCGGGCGGAAAAAAATCGGCAACGACGTCGTCCACCCGCGCCCGCCATGCATCGATGCTGCGTCCTTCGGGTATTTCCAAATAGGCGAAGTCGTATCCCGCCTTGGTCAATGCGTCTCGGATGGCTAGCCCGTCCCTGCCCAGCGCACGTCGTAGTGACCCACGATCAGGAAGAACCGAACCGGCTTGGGAGGGTTCGAGGCGATTATTTCATTGAAGTTCGTGGGTCTCGTCGCGGGGGACAGGGCAGCCGCGTTCCCTAAAATCTAGGGATGCGAATAAGCCAGATCGGTGGCCGCCAGCCCACCTCGTGAGCTTCCCATGACCGTTCTTTCTTTCGGCTCGGTCAGGATCCGGTAATTCTTGTCGATGAACGGCACCAGCTCCTCGGTTACGAAGCGACGATACCCTTCGTGCATCCGGTACTCTTCGCGGCGGACGACCGGGTCGACGAGGACGGCGATGAGTGGACGGCAAATACCGTTTGCGATGGCGTAGTCCAAGAGCCGGGGAATGCCACGTTCCACGTACCCGCCTCCGTCTCCAATGCAGAGACTCGGGTAGCGGCGCTCGCTCTCGTCATAGCCGTTGGGCAGGTAAACGAAAACCTTGCGTTCGTTGTTGAGGATTCGGCTTTTGAAAACACTCTCCCTGACCAGACCCTTCGGCACCGACGGATCCTCTAGAAACTCGGGGGGCCGTTCGTAAGCTGGCATCGCCAACTCCGACACCGGACCCTGGAAGCCAAGGGTCGTAGCGGGATTATGGGGATCGACGTGCTCCGATCGCCATAGACGATCGCGTATTTGATGCGTGCATCCTGCTGAAAATCTTTTCGTAGGTGGTACCAATCGGTTCCTTCGATGGGAGCCATCGATCCTGCCGATTCGATGGGACCCTCGTCGTTTCTTCCCCAGCCGTTGAGATCTCCGACGATACGTGGAGGCTCGGACGGCTCGCCCTGGGCAACGAAGATCGCGTCCTCGCCTTCGACGAGCGGAGTCGGACCGAAAGCGGCGATGTAGTCCGCGATCTGTGCTTGGCGTTCTTGAGAGGAGAGATTATCGAGGCTTGTTAGTAGCCCGTCGAAATCTGCCGGCGTGGCGTCTTTGCCAACTTGACAACTTTGGCAGGCCTGACAGGCGAGTAGAGAACAGAGCGGCAGTATGGTTAGAAGCGACACCCATCGATACGTCATATTCGATCATCCTGAAAAGTGCCCCCCAAATCAAGCTCCAATATGTTCCATGTGAAAACTCCTGTCAAAGAGTGTGATCGTTCTCACGGTGGCGCGATCGGTAAGCTCTTATTGTTGACCCCCGCGGTGAAGGATGGATAGTCTGCTGAGTCTCACGCCAGTACCGAGTGCTCTCATAAGAGGTGAGTGATGCCAGATTTCGGACGAATCATCGATCTAGCGTACATGCGCACACTGAGGCGGCCGACCGATTCGGGTGACCAGGAAAATTTCGACCGGCTTATGAACCAAGGCATGACCGAGGCCATGATGCGGGAGACTCTCCTTCGAAGCCAAGAGTACGCGATCAAGAACCCCGATCGAGCCGTCCTAGCACAAAGACTTCGGTGAAGGCTCGCTCTTCTACGCGGAAGAAATCCAAGTCGCGACTCCGCAAGAAGAAAACGAAAGCCCGCCGCAAGAATAGATAGGCTTCTACGCGCGAGCCGGAGGTCTAACTGATGCCTGATTTTTCGCCCATCATAACCGAAGCCTACCAGGAGATCCTAAAACGAAACTCCGATCCGACTGGACTCGCCAACTACAACCGTCTCATGAATCAGTTGATGTCGGAGGCGAAGATGCGCGAGTCGCTTCTCCGAAGCCCAATATCTTGGGCGGGCACGCGGCGGGTCTGAAGACGATTCTGGTGAAGACGGGCAAGTACGCCTTCGACGACCCGGGTTCCATCGGCGGCCAGCCCGACTGGACCCTCGAGTCCATTGCCCAACTGCCGACCCTTCTCGAGTCTTAGTCAAATTTCCCAAAGAGACAGCCAGGCAGTACAATTAAGTTAATTTCGTTCTCTTCTTAATTGGAAGAGGCCAACACTCGGGTTGACCAACTTACGTCCGACTCACGGAGGCTACGAATGGCTCAGAAGAAGGAGCTGATTCACGTCCCTTGGTGGGGTTGGCTGCTGTTCGTGGTCGGTGGCTGCCTGACCTACTTCCTTGTCGGTTTGTTCGTCTGGGAAATTCCACGTCCGATTTAGGCTCATCCTCCCGCTACCGAATCGCGCCCTTACACTGCAGTTGTCTGGAGACTCCGCCGGCTCGGGCGGGTCGAAGTGGAGGTATTTACAGGCGAAACTCTCCGCTACATTGCCGTGAAGCCTAACTTCAGTCCCGTGTTTTCCGACAGGCAGACAGAGCCTCTGTCTACTCTTCTTCGACCGTAATGGTAATGCTCTGGCAGAGGCCAGGCTCGTCCGACGTCACGTGCTCGCCGTCGCCAATTTGAATCGTCAGCTTGTGCTCACCTGGAGGCAGTTGCATGTCGATCGTTGCGGA
Source organism: Candidatus Marinacidobacterales bacterium (assembly GCA_965222425.1). Classification (GTDB taxonomy): domain Bacteria; phylum Acidobacteriota; class Vicinamibacteria; order Marinacidobacterales; family DATDRI01; genus CBDCNP01. The sequence goes on along the minus strand of CBDCTW010000024.1, from coordinate 327,148 downwards.
GCCATCACCGAAATGGACCCACGGAGCCGCTCCCGGAATGGCCTCGCCGGGCGGGAGGCAGTCGGTGTTGAGGCCGATGTGATGGTGTCCGGCGCCTACGTGAACTTCACCCTTGGGCTCGATGGAGTAATTCTCATGGCCGAACGTGAACGTCACCGGTGACGTTACCGTAGCGCCGTCGGACGGCTCGATGAAGAACACCCGCGGGGCGCCAGAGCTTTCCTCCTGGGCGGCGAGCTCCTCCGTGGTTCCGGGTTCAGCGACTTCCTCTCCCGAGTCGCCGCCTCCGGCACAAGCGATGGCTAGAGCAACCACCATCAGGCAAAACAGAATTGTGGTAAAGTCCCTTGGACTTTCGGTGCAGGGGTGTTTCCTCATTTCGGAATCTCCTCATCGTCTGATGATTCAGTGTGGTTCCACAAACTCAGGCTCGACCGCGTCAGCACTTGACAAGAACGACAAACCAATAATGACTGATCCTTTTCGTGCACGCGGTGCCCTCCACGGCGTTTACAACAAGGCCGTGATGCTAGAGGAAAGCCGGCGAGGATGCAAACCGGGCCTTACAGATTGAGACTCGCCACCTACCAACGTGGTCTGTCGCTACCCGCTCCTTGCAGCTCCCGTCGCCTCTCTTCGAGCGCCCGTTTCACGAACAGGTAGAAGTTCTCCAGGGATCAAATCCTCGGCGGAATCCGGGGTCATCGGGCCTAATATACACGGAGCTTTGCCCCCTGATACAATTACCTAACGCAAGGGAGCTTGGGCGTTAATGATGACCGGGTTGGCGGAGACCGTACCCACTCGCTACTGGCACGCGCTTGAAGATGGCCGCGTTCAGTGCGATGTGTGCCCGCGGCTTTGCAAGCTACACGAAGGCCAGCGGGGCATGTGCTTCGTCCGGGCCCGCCAGAGCGACCAGATCGTCCTGACCACCTACGGCCGTTCGAGCGGCTTTTGTGTCGACCCCATTGAAAAGAAACCTCTCGATCATTTCCTGCCCGGCACCGCGGTCTTGTCCTTTGGCACGGCCGGCTGCAATCTTGCTTGTCGCTTTTGCCAGAACTGGAGCATCAGTAAATCCCGCGAAGTGGACACTCTTGCCGACCAGGCTTCGCCCGCGGTCATCGCCCGTGCGGCATCCGAGCTCGGTTGTGAGAGTGTGGCCTTCACTTACAATGACCCAGTAATCTTCCTGGAGTACGCCATTGACATAGCCCAAGCCTGCCGCGAGGTGGGCATCCGCCCGGTGGCGGTGACAGCGGGGTACATCTGCGAGGAGCCGCGACGGGAGTTCTATTCCTACATGGATGCGGCGAACGTTGACTTAAAGGGCTTCACCGAGAGGTTTTACAAGCAAATTTGTGCCAGCCAACTGCAGCCCATTCTGGACACGCTCATCTACCTCAAGCACGAGACCGCGGTCTGGTTCGAGATCACGAATCTGCTCATACCCGGCGAGAACGATTCCGAGGTAGAGATCGAGGAGATGACCCAGTGGGTCGTCGAGCATCTAGGCTCGGACGTGCCCATGCACTTCACCGCTTTCCATCCGGACTGGAAGATGCTCGACAAGCCCTCCACCCCGGGAAGGACGCTCTCCCGCGCACGGCGCATTGCACTCAAGAACGGTGTTCGCTACGCGTATACCGGCAACGTCCATGACGAAGAAGGAGGGAGTACGTACTGCCATCATTGCGGAGAGAAGCTCATCGGTCGCGATTGGTACGTTTTGAGCGATTGGAACCTGACCGACGACGGCCACTGCCGATTCTGCGGTACTCGGTGCGCCGGCGTCTTCGAGGGACGGCCGGGATCGTGGGGGGCGAAGCGTCTGCCGGTCCGCCTTCGCGACTTCGAAACGATGGGACGAGGGGCTCGTTGAGAAGCTGGAGACGGTCAAGGCAGTGAATATTGCTAAGTCTTTGCGCGGGTTTGGCTCCCCGGGTTGGACTCGAACCAACAGCCTACGGATTAACAGTCCGTCGCTCCACCATTGAGCTACCGGGGAACAGGGTCAATGGGTACTGAAGTATAGCACGTGACTTTCACCCGTCGGTTCGCGGCTCCGAATCCCTAAGTCCCTGATTTCGTCAGGTCCTGCAGCACCAGCTTGGCCACCGCTTTCAAGGTATCGAAAACACCCACCCCGTTCTGGGATTTAGCGATGGCCTTCAAGACCGGCTCTTCCTTGGCGCCGAGCGCTTGCTTCATCTCCTCGACGGGAAGCGCGCTCGGCAGATCCCGTTTGTTGAGCTGGAGGACGTAGGGAATGCCCTGAAGTTCGTAGCCTTGCATTTTGAGATTGGCGTCGAGATTCTGAAGGCTTTCGATATTGGCATCCATGCGCTCGCGCTGGGAGTCGGCGACGAAGATGACACCGTCCACACCCTGGAGGATGAGCTTCCGCGATGCGTCGTAGAATACCTGTCCCGGAACCGTGTACAAATGAAAGCGGGTCTTGAAGCCGCGGACGTTTCCGAGCTCGAGTGGGAGAAAATCGAAAAACAAGGTCCGGTCAGTCCCGGTGGCAAGAGAAATGAGCTTGCCCTTGGCGCTGGGATTCGTCTTATCGTAGATGAACTGCAGGTTGGTGGTCTTTCCGCATAGCCCCGGCCCGTAGTAGACGATCTTGCAGTTGATCTCCCGCGAGGCATAGTTGATGAAGGTCATCCGTTCGTTCCCAGCTTCCGATTATTCGCTAAAGAGGCTATCGATATCCTCGTCCGTGATTTCCGCAAACGGTGAGTCGACGCCGGCGCCGTATGTACTTTTTTCCGTTTCGACTTTATGCATGATCCGGTCGAAGATGTCGTTTAGCTCCTTGGAAGCCTTCTTTACGCGAAGTCTGACTAAGCCAAGGGACGAACGTTCATCGAATATGATCACCAGAATGACCCGAAGCCCAACTATTGAGATGTGGATATTGTCCCGCTCACCCTCGTGGAAGAGGATCGAGAACTCCTTCTCACCAATGAGCTTGGCGAGGGCGTCGGTGGCCGCGACGTTACCCGCGGCCAGAGAGGCCAGGGAGGTAGTGTCCAGGTTCTCGACGTCGCCATGGGCGGCGATCTGTTGACCGTTCTTGTCAACCAGGAAAACAAGTTTTGCGTTGGCGTCGACTCGGAGCTTACTAATGATGGTCTTTATCTGGTTGAACTCCTCGTCATACACGACCACATCAGCGGTCGCCATGACTTTGTTATCCTCCGTACGGCCTAGGCACTCTTAGTGGGGATGCAATTGCGGGCGTTAGGTATTGATACAGGAAAGTCCGACGGAGTGCAAGCGCCGTTCCGCTAACCCCTAGAAAAAAAGGGTCTACGCGGATTCGTGTGGGTAAGTCCTGACGGAAAACAGTGTAACTCATTGTGTGGAAAAGGTATCCAGACTTCATCAGGTGCTGAAAAGTGGTCCATTTTTCGGATAGGCTAACCGAGTGAAAAATTCCCAGTCGATCCGCTCGCTGTTTGCGCTGCCAGGTTTCGTGGCTGGTGCCGGATTGAAGGGTGTATTCGATGACCGATACGCCCACGTCATCCAGCTCAAGAGGCGAAAAAAACAGCTGTTTGCTCTTACTGTGGGCAACGGTGCCGGGGGCGCTATGACAAGCAAGTGTGCCGGGTCCGCGACCTGTCGTTGGCAGGCTGGCGGATCTCTCTGGAATACGAGCGTTGGCGCGTCAACTGTCCTGGGTGCGGCGGTTTGCATGTAGAACACCTGGACTGGCTGGCGAACAACTCGCGCTACACCTAGCGTTTTGCGACGCATGTGGGCAAGCTGTGCCGGGATATGCCGGACAAGGCGGTGGCCGAGATGGAACGTCTGCGCCTCCTAGTTGAAGGGGTCAACAACAAAATCCGTGTGCTGCAACGACGCGCCTACGGCTATCGCGACGAGGAATATCTCAAGCTGAAGATCGTGGCGGCATTCCTTCCGCCATTACCCAGAAATGCCGTCTTCAACCCACACGAATCCGCGTAGACCCGAAAAAAAAGGCCAAACCTCATCAGTAGTCGCGACGTCCCTCCAGAGCCTTCAAAATCGTGACCTCGTCCACGTAGTCTAACTCACTGCCCACCGGGATTCCCATGGCGATTCGGGTCACCCGGACGCCGAGCGGCTTGATGAGCTTCGAGAGGTAGATGGCGGTGGCCTCGCCCTCGACGTTGGGATTGGTGGCCAGGATCACCTCCTCGGTCTCTCCGGACCGTAGCCGGTCGAGGAGCCCAGAGATCTTGAGTTGTTCCGGACCCACGCCTTGGAGGGGTGACAGGGCTCCCATCAGTACGTGGTAGCGCCCCTTGAACTCATGCGTCTTCTCGATGGCGAGGACGTTGGGGGCCTCCTCGACCACGCAGAGCAGTTTGGAGCTCCGATCGGGGCTGGTGCAGAAGTTACACGGGTTCACGTCGGTGACGTTGTTGCAGATCTGGCAAGTCGTGATCTTATCCTTGAGGTCGCGGATGGCCTGCGATAGAGCGTGTGACTCTGCCTTATTACTCCGGAGAAGGTAGAAAGCGATTCGCTGCGCGGACTTCAACCCCACGCCCGGAAGGCGCTTCAGCTCCGCGATCAATCTCGACACGGGCTCCGGATAGTCTTTCACTTTGCTCCGTGTCTAGGAGAGGCCCGGGATGTTGAGTCCGCCCGCCATGTTGCCGAGCTGGCGCTGCGACTCTTCATCGACCTTGCGCGCGGTCTCGTTGACGGCGGCAGTAATAAGGTCCTGCAACATCTCCACGTCGTCCTTATTGACCACCTCCGGGTCGATGGTGAGGCGGGTGACGACTTTGTTGCCGTCCATCTGAACCGTGACCATGCCGCCGCCCGAACTTCCTTCTACTGTCATCTCACCGAGCTGCTGCTTGAACTTCTCTTGCATGGCCTGTGCCTGTTTGAGTATTTGATCCATGTTCTTGAACATCGGTCTTACCTCTTGTTGGGTCGATCGGACCGCCGGTCGTTTCCCTCTGTTTCGGAAGACGCGGCGCCGAGCGGTTTGATCTCTTCGATCTCCCCTTGGAATGTCTCCAAGAAAGAGCGGACCAGCGGCTCCTGGAGCACCTTCTCTCGAAGTCCTTGCTGAGATGGTGGAGGTGGGTCCGGCGGGGACTCCTTCTTCCGATCGGATAGAGCAATCTCGACGCGGAGCGGTCGCCCTGCGCATGCGGACGCTGTTTCCTCGAGCAGTTGTCGCAGGTCCTCGCTCTCGAGCTGTTCCTGGAAAAACTTCTGGTCCACGTCGAAGCCGATGTGGAGGCAATCGTCGTCTAGGCTCACGCCGTTGTGATGGGACAGCAGCGCAGAGAGCTTGGGGTTGACGGAACGGATGCGCTCCATAATGCGGTCGACGAGCTCGTGCGGTTCATCTTCTACAGGCCCTGCAGGCCCTGCCGGCCCTGCAGGCTTTGTCGGGCCAGGGGTCGACGATGGAACGGCTTTCTTCGGAGCCTCCGGCGTTGCCGCTTCGGGAACCGTTGAGGGTGAGCCAGGAGACTTCGACTGAACCTTGGAAACCTTGGGCCGCCTGGTCGGCGTCCCTCTAGATGATGCCCGTGCGGGGGCCTCTTTCGGTGCCGGCCTCGGAGCCGCCCGCGGAGCACCACCCGTTCCCTGAGAAGGGCCGCGACCGGATGCCAGCGCTTCAAAGCGGGCCAGCAAGTCCTCGAAAGAAACCAGCTCTCGAAGTTGCGACAACTTCAAGAGCGCTACTTCCAGGTGAAAGCGAGGCTCGGGAGCCCAGCGGAGTGCACCTTCTACTTGCGTGAGCAGATCGATGCTACGAATCAAATCATCTTCGGAAAGTCGACTGGAGAGCTCGTCGAGCTCTTGCCGATCCCCGGCGAGCTCGACGAGCTCTGGCGAATCGGGGGCGACACGAACGACCAAAAGGTCACGGAAGTATTGAATGAGCCCGCGCGCGAAACTCCTGAGATCTCGCCCCCCGCGAACCAGTTCGTCGACAATTGAAAGGATAGCACCGGTCTGGCGGTCCATGATGGCACGAGCGGCGTTGGCCAGGACCTCGTGATCGATGAGCCCCAACAGCTCGGCTACATCTTTCTCTACGATCTTCGTTCCCACCGCGGCGAGAACTTGATCGAGCGCGGACAGAGCATCCCGCAGGCTCCCTTCCGCCGCCCGAGCAATTTGAGAAACCGCAGCGTCTTCGATCTCTATCCCCTCATGCTGGGCAATACTTCGCAGCTGATCGGCGATGATTGCGATGGGCACGGTGCGGAACTCGAATTGCTGACACCGAGATAGAATCGTGTCCGGAATCTTGTGATACTCGGTGGTGGCGAAGATAAATTTCACCCGGGGTGGCGGTTCCTCGAGCGTCTTCAGCAAGGCGTTGAAGGCGGCAGTCGACAGCATGTGCACTTCATCGATGATGTAGATCTTGAAGCGGTCACGCGATGGCGCGTACCGGGAGCCTTCGATGATCTCCCGGACTTGTTCGACGCCATTGTTGGAGGCGCCGTCGATCTCCAAGACGTCGAGACTCGTGCTGGAGGTGATCTCCACACAAGCCGGGCACTCACCACAGGGGGTGACGGTGGGCCCGGTGGCGCAGTTCAGTGCTTTGGCGAGAATTCTGGCGGTCGTCGTCTTGCCCACGCCGCGAACACCGGAGAAAAGGAAGGCGTGCGCCGCGCGGTCCTGCTTGATGGCGTTGCGAAGCGTCCGGGTGACCGTATCTTGGCCAACGACTTCTTCGAAAACTTTAGGTCGCCATTTGAGAGCTAGCACTTGGTAGGACATCTGTTTTCGCTTGCTTTTACGGGGCGCGCTATCGAGCCCTGCGGTCCAGGCGCGCCTGCGGCACAGTCGAGGACCTGCTTACCGCTGCTCCCTTCCGGGTCTGACGGGGTTCACAGGCTCGTCTCGCGCAGGACCTGAACCGCAGGGCAGCTCAACGTCCTTTCAATACTCCCAGAGCGCAAAAAGTGCAGTGCGCATGGCGGAGGGGGTGGGATTCGAACCCACGGTACGGTTGCCCGTACACGAGCTTTCCGGGCTCGCCAGATAAGCCACTCTTGCACCCCTCCGTATTTCGATCTCCCTTCGCCATCTCGCCGTCTCTTGAGAGGCCATCTCGGGCCACCTGGGCCACTCTAGGAAAAAGAGCAGCCTCTAACGCCTTTCAAAGATTGACGAGTGACTTCGCAGATGGCCGGCGGCCATTCGAGGCCGCACGCGGCGCTCCGACCCGACCGACGAGGCTTTCTCTCGCCTTAACCATGAGCCCGGGTTATCGGAGGAGTGAATTATAGCCGGCGCACCGGGGGCCATCAATCGCGACCCGCCGGCGGTCGCAGCTCTGGAGGAGCCAACTCACGGTCCTCTCGGTCGGGTCGATCCTCTCTGTCAGGTGGGTCGTCTCTTTCAGGCCGCTTGCCGAAGCTTTGCAGCCTGGCGGTTACTCGTTGTAGCGAACCCGAAAGCTCTTCCAAGGTGTGGTACGTGACGGGCACGACGATCAGGGTCAACGCGGTCGCTACCGTCAGACTGAAAATGACGGCCACCCCCATCGAGCTCCACCATTGAGAGGACTCGCCGCCGGTGGTGATCGTCCACTCGAAGAAGTCGACGTTCAAACCGACGGTCAGGGGGATGAGTCCCAGCACCGGTCACCGCGGTTAGGAGCACCGGCCGGAGGCGGATGACGCCGGCCTCTATGACCGCCTGGGTCCTCGGGAGTCCCCGATTCTCGAGCTGACGGATGAAGTCGCAAAGCACGATGGCGTTGTTCACCACCACGCCAGCAACGAGATGACGCCGATGCCGGTCATGATGATTCCAAAGGGAGTCGCGGTGACGATGAGCCCCCAGAGCACTCCAATGAGTGACAAGACAACCGACACCATGATGGTCAGCGGCAACGCCAAGCTGTCGAACTGAGTGACGAGAACGAGCATGATGAGCAAGACCGCAATCACGAAAGCCTTCTGCAGGAAGGCGCGAGACTCCTGTTCTTTCTCATCCGATCCTGCGAACTCCCAACGGTAGCCCACCGGCCAATTCATCGTCTGCAGGCGGTCCCCGACCTCCTGTCTCACCGAGTTTTCGGTACGGCCCGAAGCGCGGACGACATCGCTATCCACGGTGACCACCCTTTTGAGATCGACGCGGCGAATCGAAGCTGGGCCCACGCCTGGCTCGATGCTTGCCACGGTGCGAATGGGAATGGGCATCCCGTCCTCATCGGGAACGGTAAGATCGGCAAGATCGTCGAGTGAAGCACGCGCCTCCGGCGACAGCCGTACCACATCGCGGATCGTGTCCTGAACCTCGCGCGCCAGCCGTTCCAAAAGCAGAAAGTCGTTTCCCGAGATCCGGATCGTTACCGGCTTGCCCGTGTGTACTCCCTCCTGAGGGTTGTCGACCTTGATGTCGGCACCATCGATCTCGCTGAGCGCCTGTTGGGTTTCCTCCATCGTGAGAAGGGAATTCTTCCACTGACGATCTTCGCGGTCGGGCAGGTCGAGCGTCACCCGGCTCGCAGCGGCTCCGTCGCCTCGGGGGGAAGCGGATCGGGTCGGGTCCTTCGAGAAGTTGGGAGAAGAAAGGACTGTTGAGGAGTCCAGGGTCGCGGTTCGCAACGATCGAGACGAGGGCTTCGACCTGGGGCAAAGCCCCGCTCCGGGCTTGTCGGACCCGCTGATCGAACTCGGTGATCTGCTCGTGTGAAGACCCGAGGGTTGAGGGCGAGGGCGACCTCGATCGCCTGGTTCACGGTAAAGCGAATCGTCTGTTCATTGCCTCCGGCTACCGGGGGCAGCAGATAGGTTCAAGAGAACCAGAACTGAAAGGAGTTTCTTCTTCATCTCATTAGTATAGAAAACTTCGTTGTTTGCTAGCACGTCTTGGACTCTCCCGTCTCGGGCTTTCCCCGGGGGAACGGTGTGCCTGGCGGTGATTTCCTGGGTGGGGTGTGCCGTTTTCGGTGGCTTCCCACACAAAATTCGAAGGGAAGCCTCCCGTGCGGGTTATCCCTGCAAGGGAGGGCACTGGCGAGCCATCATGCTAGCATGAGGGGGTGAAAACCGATAGACTGGTGCGATGCTGGCCGCCGGCCGGATGTTGCTATGAGTAAAGACCCTACGTTTAGGCTCCTGGGAGAAGCTCCCGCCCGCAGCCAGCGCTACGAGCAGTACCGCCGGGAATGGGATCGTCGGGGTGAGGAGCTCGACGCATCCGACCACCCCGTTCACGTGGACCTGGAGTCGGTAGCGGTCTGTGACCTTCGGTGTGGCAGCTCCGAAGAGGACCCACAGGGTTTTTGCCAAATCTGGACTCATGAGCACATCCGGACCCAGGGATTCGAAGATCACACCTATATGCGTGGCTACATGGATCCGCACCTATACAACGACGTGCTCCGTCAGTGCGCCGATATCGGAGTGAGCTCCATCAAGCTGAACTACCGCGGTGAGCCATCGTTACACCCCGAGATCGCCGACTTCGTAGCGCGCGCCGCCGAGCTCGAGTTTCCCGACATCATGGTGAACACCAACGGGAACGGCCTCGGGCGTAAGAACCCGGATCTATTCGGCGAGATCGTCGAAGCGGGGATTACCGATCTGATGTTCTCTGTGGATGCCTGTGATGAAGAGGGCTACCGCCGCCAGAGGGTGGGCGGGGAGTGGGACGTTCTGCTGAACTCGGTCCGCCGGGCGGTCGAGACACGCGCAAACGGCAAGGCAGCACCGGACTGCCGGATCCGCGCCTCTGTCGTGCGGACTCACTTGAACGCACAAGCCGTGGATAGTGGGCGCATGGAAGAGTTCTGGAAGGGCAAGATGGGCGTCGACTGGATGTCCATCAGCGAATGCTATTTCCCGGCTGGCTCGGAGCATCATTGGAAGGCCGCGCACTGGCGCCAGCTGGCCGCCGAAGAGTTCCAATGTATGGATTCCTTTCGCCGGATGGTGGTGACCTGGGACGGCAAGCACACCATGCCTTGCTGTCAGGGGTTCACCCTGGAGATCGACGGCGGGCCGGTGGTCGAGGGAGCCGGGAGCCCTCAACTAAGCGTCCGCGAAGCCTGGGCGAGCCAGAATTTCGATCGCATCCGCAAAGCGCATCGAGAAAGAACCTGGGATAAACCTGGGTCCGAGGGCGAGTCGATTTGTCGCTCTTGCGCCGTCACCAAAGTCCCGACTCCAATCGAGATCAATTAGCTCACCCGAACAAGGATTCCCACAACAAGACCCTGTCAGGGTCCCCCACTTTTATTCGACCGAGATGCGAATTCGCCTGAGAAGCGAATGCTCGGAGCCCATTTTTTCCACATATCCTAACCCTGCGCTATCCAGAGAAGTTCAAGCCAGGCAGGCACTTGGCCAGCCATATCGTCCGTCGCTGAAGTTTTCCACAGGAATTTCCACAGGGCGATGGAAGCACCTAAATTTGGAGTGGTTTAGGGCCCTTGGTGGTCCCCCAAGGGATATGGTACAGCACTTCGTAAGGCGGTCTTCGCAAGCAGCCGGCGAGAGGGTGAGGAGGTGACGGCAATGAAACCAGGGGTACTCTTCGTAGCCGAACTTTATGTTTCTGGCTGTCCCTTATCATCATTAGTCCTGATGGGTTCGAGGGCCAACGTCGGCGGCGCCCAAGCACCGGGCGGCGTAGTCGTCACGCAAAGATGAGATATTTGGGCGCGGTGCCACACGGAAAAGTGTCACATAGCTGCTGGAGCACCCAACGGACCGAGGAGACCGCGACACGATAGGGCTGGCGAAATCGTAATGCGAGATGGCTCCGATGTCGACCGCTCGCAACGCTCGCGCAGCCGAAGACCTCGAGCGTGGAAACGACGCTCTCTTGGGATTATGATGTTTTGTCATCCGAAAGGAGCCCTACGATGTCCGCGCCGAACGAACCCGACGAGAACGACGAAAACGCCCCGAAGGAAGAAGAGGAGGAAGAAGACTTTGCCGCCATGCTCGACGAGTCTCTCCAGCCGAAGTTCTTGCAAGAAGGTGATACGGTCGAAGGGACGATCGTTGCCCTGGGTCCCGACGTGGCTTTCGTGGACGTGGGCGGCAAAGGCGAGGCGACCATCGATCTCGAAGAGCTCGCCGAACCGGAAGGGCCGGAAGGGCCCGCAAGGAAAGACTCGGTGCAGGTTGGCGATACGGTCAAAGCCGTCGTCGTCTCCACTTCCGGCAGCATCAAGCTCTCGCACAAGCTCGCACGGCAAGCCGCGACGCGCGAAGCTCTGGACGACGCGTATCGCTCTGGGCTCCCGGTCGAAGGGCGCGTCGAGAAAGCCATCAAAGGCGGCTACGAAGTTCGCTTCTCCGGCCAGCGCGCGTTTTGTCCCATCTCCCAAATCGATACGCGCTTTACCGAAGATCCGTTGGTTCACGAAGGCAAGGTCTACACTTTCCGTATCGTCGAGATAAAGCGTGACGGCAAGGACGTCGTCGTATCGCGGCGATCGCTCCTCGAAGAGGAGGAGCGGGAACGCGCCGAGGAGGTCCGCAAACTCATCGTTCCCGACGCCGTTCTTCCGGGGCGGATCGTATCGGTGCGCGATTACGGCGCGTTCGTCGATCTCGGTGGACGCGTTCAAGGATTGCTTCACGTCTCGGAGATGAGCTGGTCACGTGTGAACGACCCCTCGACCGTCGTCCAACCGGGCGACGAGATCACGGTGCAAGTCCTGCGCGTTGACGAGGAGCAAGAGAGGATCTCGCTCGGCTTGAAGCAGCTTCAAGCCGATCCGTGGCTGGCGGCGTCAGCGACCTATCGCGTCGCTCAAGTGATGAGCGGCTGCGTCGTACGCCTCGCTGATTTCGGTGCGTTCATCGAGATAGCGCCGGGCATCGAAGCCTTGGCGCACGTCTCCACGTTCCCGCCGACGGGCAAAGCCGATGGATGGAAAGCGAGCGTGTCGCCGGGAAACGAGGTGCGGTCGAGATCCTGACGATCGACTCGGAGCGCAAACGCATGGGGGTGGCCGTCGTCGAGGAAGGCTCTGTCCGTGCAAAGAGCGCCCATGCGCAAGCCTCGCAAAAGATCGAAGTCGGCGCTCGGCTCGTCGGTAAGGTCGAGCGCCAGGAAAGCTACGGCGTCTTCGTATTTCTCAAACCCGGGACGACGGGATTGCTTCCGGTCGAAGAGACCGGCCTCGACCGTGGCCAGGACCTTCGAAAGGCTTTTCCTGTCGGAAGTGATGTGGAGGTGATTGTGCTCGATATCGACGCCGGGCGTGGACGGATCCGCCTGAGCGCGAAAGCCGTCTCCGAAGCTCGAGAGAAGAGCGAAGCGCGCGACTATGCCGAGGGTCAGGACCGCGCGCAGAGCGAAAGTTTTGGCTCTCTCGCCCAGACGTTCCGCGACGTGATGAAAGGGCGCGGCAGGAACTAAGGCGCTAGCGCAGCGGCGAGCTCGACGTGTTGCGAGCCGTCGAAGGCTCGTTCAGCGACCCCCAGCTCCACTCCACCCTGCGTAAAAACCCTCATGGCAAGGCGAGGTTTCGCTGCGGAATCCGCACATCCTGAGCGGGACGGCGTTCCATGCCAACCCGCAGGTAATAGGGACGCTGACTGATTCTGTTGGTGAGCCGTGGAGGAATCGAACCTCCAACCTACTGATTAAGAGTCAGTTGCTCTGCCAATTGAGCTAACGGCCCATCTCTCTTCGGCGTGAGACCACCCTCACCCCTCACCCTCTCCTGAGAGGAGAGGGTGTAACCGAGCGACGAGGTCACTAGGCTCGCCTCGTCGCTCGATTCATTACTGGTGCGCCTGAGAGGATTCGAACCTCCGACCTTCTGCTCCGGAGGCAGACGCTCTATCCAGCTGAGCTACAGGCGCTCTTCAGATCCTGCCGGGGCGCCAAACGGCCGGGTGCTCCCCTCCACGAAGCCAGGCGCCCATGCGCTGGAAACCATACGCGCGGTAGGATTCGAACCGAAGTCCATCCTAGGAGCATCGACAAGGATACTCGAGAGGAGGGACGTCCGCAAGTACCGGCAGAGAGGGGAGTCGCGGCGATGAGAGCCGCGGGCTTACAGACGACCTCTCCCGCGGAGAAGCGGGGAGTCTCCTGAGGGAGAGGGAGCCCTTCTCGAGACACATAAGCTCGTAGAAGGTTTTGGGCTCTGCCCAACGCCCCTCGTCCTCTGGTGGTAGGCTGCCACCGAGCGAAGTTTGGTGTCGTTAAGCTCCAAACTCGCTAATGAGATCGAGGACCGTCTTCCTGCCGGGCTCCCTCTCCTCTTTCAACTCTGCCAGGGTTAGGGGCCCGGCTTCGTTTATCGTTCTAACTCAAACTCGATTTTCCGAGGCCGATGCCGGTCGGCCTTCGAACAAGAAAGAGGCCAGTGCTTCGTCCGTCATCGAGAAGGACCCGTTCACCGCGGTCGCGTTCTCGAACATCATCCGGGCTCGCAATCGGAGACCTTCGCGTTCGTAAAGCGTCCCAAGAGAGCTCAAGTACTCGGGGTTGTCCGGGTCGAGAACCGTCGCCATCTTGAGGTTCTGCTCGGCCTCTAGTCGCCATTTACGATTCTGGGCAAGAGCCAGAGCGAGCAGGTGGTAATACTCGGCTTGATCGTTGGCGAGATCGATAGCCTCCCAGCATAGCACGACCGCTTGCCAATAATCCTGAGCCCCGAACGCGTCCCCGGCGCTCTCGAAGACAGACCTCGCTCGCGCGCCGTCTTTGACCTCGTTCGAAGTGGCCGCTGTCTTCTCAGCAGGTGCGCTCTCTTCGTTTGCGTGAATTTGGTTCGAAAGCGTTGCAAAGGCCTCGCTTACTCGAGTGAAAATGAAAGATAGCTTTTTGTGAAACTCGGGGTCGTCGACTCCGGAATAACGGTCCGGGTGAAATTGGAAGGTTTTCTTTTGAAATGCTTTCTTGATTTCGGTAGGCTCCGCTCGCGGGTCCACGCCCAGCACCTGCCAATCGTCTTGTTGCTGAAAGAGCTCGAAGAGCTGCTCGATTTCTTGGCGGCTCGGCTCCCCATCGAGCTCGATGATTCCAGCGCGCAGCAGACCCAGCATGATTCGTGCGGTGTCTTCTTCTGAAAGCGCGCTCACCTTGAAGACGTCTCGCGGCGTCACCGTGCCCTCGATTCGCGAAAGAACGAAGGCCTCTTCCGGGGTCATGTTCACGTTGCGAAAATGGAGCAACGGCGGGGAAATGAGGCGCAGCCGACGATCTTCCCTGAGCAGCACCCGAAGGTGCAGCTCGATTGAGGTGGTCCGCCGTGCCACTTTCATGAGGCTGTCGGCCACCGAGTCGTCGATGGTCGGTATCGTTTCCTGGGTCGAGAGCTTTCTCTCGGATTCTTCCATGCTCTGCGCATCGAGGAAGACCTTGGTCGGCTCGGCGGACTCGATCGCGGGGATCGACCGTAGAGCCAGTCCAAACTCGCGTCAGGAGCGAATCGTTTGAGAGGGTCCTTGGCCAGAGCGTTTTTCAAGACCGCCTGAACCGCTACCGGCAATCCTAGCTTCTCGCAGTCGAGAGGTTCGGGCTCCTCGTTGAGGATTTGGAGTAGCCACGCCGGTCAAGCTGTCGCCCCCGAACGGTTTCCTGCCCGACAGACATTCGTAAAGGATGCAGCCGAGTGAGAAGACGTCCGATCGATCGTCCACGTGGCCGGCCTGCGCTTGCTCGGGCGACATGTAATCGAGCGTTCCAAGGATGCTTCCGCTCGCGGTGAGGTTCGTGGCGGTCTCGGTTTTAGCGATTCCAAAATCCGTCACCTTTACGTCCCCCGAGCGCGAAACCATCACGTTGGCGGGCTTCACATCACGGTGAATAACCTTGTGCTGGTGTGCGTGGCTTAGAGCGTCCGCCACTTGAGACAAGATCGTGATGGTGTCACGAAGGCCAAGGCGACCATGCTTCTCGAGTATCGCCTCCAGGGTCACTCCATCTACGAACTCCATGACGATGACGCACCGCTCGTCGGTCAAGATGATGTCGTGGGTGGTCACAATATTGGAGTGGTGTAGCTGGGCTGCCACCTGTGCCTCTCTCAAGATCCGCTTCTTGAGGTCTTCTATCTTGTTGGGATAGGCGAAGCGGTCGAGACGAAACTGCTTGATGGCTACCGTGCGGTCCAAGACGGCGTCGTGAGTCTCGTAGATGTCGGCGAAGGCACCGGTGCCTACCTTTGCCTGAATGTGATAGCGGCCGCCGACTGCGGCCACGATGCCGTGGCGGCCCGTCTTCGGGTCAGTTGCTCCAAAATCGCTCATGGTTTCTTGTCTTCTGGAGGCACGAGGCTGGGGATACGACGCCTCAAATGATGCTTAGGGCAAAAATTGTGCCCGCCCCTTGGGGGACTTCGCCGGTTCCCAGAACTGATTTCTCTCGCGTGGGTTAGAGGAAAAACGCATGGGTCCACATTGCAAACAAGAGAGGGTAAACGGCTACGAGCCTGTGGGGAAACTCCCGTAACAAAGTAACAAAAGTCGACGGGGTGTTGCCCTACGATCGGGGTCACTTCCGGTCATGTCATAGACGTAAGTTCAATAGATGCCTACAATAAAGAGATGGTGTCCGCACGGATGACAAGGCGGTCTCTCGGAGCATCCGGGGCTCTCTTGTGCTTGGTCGCGGTGGGCGCCGGGGTGGTCGTGAGCCGAAGAAATGTTCGGCCACCCAACTCCCCGACACGAGCGGAAGAGCATGTTAGTAGAGGAACGCCCGGCTATTCCGCACCCATCGACATCCTCGCCACACCAGTGAAATCTCTCGGGGCTCCGGGGTGGGACTCGGAACGGCTTTGGAGCAAGCACGTCGACTGGGAGCCTGCCATCGCCGCCGATCCGGGCGCGTCGTACATTTATCAACTCACGACACGATACGACGTGCCGGCTTGCGACGGATGCGCCGATCCCGCCATCGTGTTTCACCGCTCGAGTGATAGTGGCCGCACTTGGGACGACGGCGTGTACCCCGCGCCCGTACCGGGCTCCCAGCACGATCCACAGATCGAAGTTGCTTTGGACGGAACGATCTATGCGGCCTATCTTCAAGGCTTGCGCCTCGGAGTGGTTTTCCAAAAATCCTCGGACCTCGGTGTCAGTTGGACCAAACCCAAGCCGATAAGAGGAAAAAACGGGCCGCGCTGGTCCGATAAGCCATGGTTGGTAATCTCCGACGACGGCCGCGACGTCTACACTGGATTCAACTCGAGCGACAGCTACGTCGTCGCGTCCCATAACTACGGCCGAACTTTCAAGAGACCCCACCGCACAAGCCGGGATTCTCGATACTGGTTTCATACCGGAGGAGCGGTGGCTCCGAATGGAGAGGTCTACCTCGCCGCGGTGGACTACAGTCAGAGGTACGAGGGCGACTCCCATATCAACGTGCTCAAGTCAACGGACGAAGGAGGCTCTTGGAGTACCCATCACGTGGATACCTCGCGGGAAATGGCCGATTTTCCTTGGGCGAAGGGCTGTTACTTCGGGTTTCTCGGTCCGTCGGCCACTCTTGCGATCGATGTCGGCGGCAGGATCATGATCGCCTACAACGCGGGAGACCTCCCCGGAGGTGGGCAGCAGATTTGGGGACTATCTAGAGATGGCGGTGGACGGAGAAGGTGCGAATCACGTCATCTGGGGAGAAGGGGAGAGCTTCGACGGAAACGGCGGAACCTGGTTCACGCGAGGACAGTAACGTAGTGCTATTCCGTGCGAGACGTTCTCCCGCTCCGTAAACTCCCGGTCGCCTTGTGGTCCACCTGCCCTTCGCTGACCACAACCTTGTAGACTTCGCGGGCTGCCTTCTGGGACACGTAGCCATCGAGGATGTCGTTCAAAACTCGTTTCGGATCTCGTTCGGTGGGTTTGCCGAATCCTCCACCACCTGCAGTGATGCTGCGGATGCGGTCTCCGACAGAGACCCGGAGACGGTAGGTTCCCACTCTCTTTTCACGCGACATCCCGGGAAACAAGATCATCCCGTGGGGCTCTGGCTCGGTGCCTCCCGCAAGCGCCCAAGGGCGGGTCTTGGACTTTTTGGTCACCGATAGAAACTCGCCGTCGGAGATGAAACGGACTTCCAGCCCGATGCCGAGTCCGCCCCGGAACCTGCCGGCTCCGCCGCTGTCCTTCCTGAGCTCGAAACGCTCGATAAACATCCCGGTCTTGGTCTCCAGAACCTCAACCGGCGTATTGCGCACCACGCTCTGGAGTGGGTGGCTGAGGCCATTCGAGCCATCATGGTCGATCGTCGCACCCCAACCGATAGGGTCGTTGTTGCTTACCGCGAAGAACTGCTTGGTGTCCGGGTGAATCCCCACCATCATGAAACCGACGACGTCGCCGCCGGAGGAAGCGGGAACCCGGTCGGGCATCCCCTGAGCCAGTGCTTTTGCGACCAGCTCCATGGCGACGGTTACAGTCCACAGTGTGAACGTCGCCGCGGGGTAGACGGCATGGAAGAGATTTCCGGGGGGAGCGACAACCTCGAGGGGCCGGAAGTTCCCGGCGTTGGCCGGTGAGTGAGGAGTGGTCAGCGCTTTGAAGAGCGCCCTGCAGAGCGTCACGGTCGCTCCAAAGGGAACGTTCACCGGCCCCGCAACCGCTCCTGAAGACTCCGTGAAATCCACCTTGAAGCGCTCCCCGTCGATAGTGACGGTGACCCGTATGGGTATCATCTCGTCCGTCACGCCGTCATCGTCGAGAAAGCCCTCGGCACTCCAGGTGCCTCGCGGAAGCTCCTTTAGAGCGTTGAGAGAGAGTTGTTCTCCGTGATCCAGTATTTGGGTTACCGTGGTGTCGAGAGTTTCTCGGCCGAATTTCTCCAGGATCTCGACTAGTCTTCGCTCGCCGGTGCGTGTGGACGCGACCTGAGCGTGGAGGTCTCCCAACACCAGGTCCGGCATGCGCGAGTTGAAACGGATGATATCGATGATTTGCGGATCGGACTTACCTTTTTTGTAGACCTTGGTTCCTGGAAAGATGAGCCCTTCTTGATGCATGTCGGTGGAATCGAGGACGTAGCCGGCATCCTTCGCGCCGAGGTCCATCCAATGCGCGCGGATGCAGGTGTAGGCGAAGGGCCGATTTGCGCCGGGGGCGAACACCGGCGCGAAGAGTGTGACGTCCGAAGCGTGAGCGGAGTTCCAGTAGGGGTAGTTGAGGATGACGATGTCGCCCGCATCAAGGTTCTCCTCACCGATGTACTCGACACCTTTGCGGATCGCGTAGTCGTTGCTGCCCAGAAACGTTAGCATGCTGGGAGCCTCGGCGATGGGCTCTAGCTGGCGATCATAAATGGAAATTCCGAAATCCAGGATCTCGTAGATAACGGGGTTGAAAGCGGTGCGTATGAGAGTGCGCCGCATCTCATTGGCGGCGGAGAAGAGATAGCTGCGGACGACTTCAACAGTGGCGCCGTCCAGATGCTTCATACTCCGGGATTCGTCAGCGGCGCTCGTTGGCCTTTTTGGCTCTAAAGTTGACGCCTAGTGTACCGAAGCTCTCCGCGCTCGAGCGCTGCGGCGCGTCCTTATAGATTGGGGCCCGCCACGTAATCTCGAAGTCTTTGAATCCGGCTGCCACGACCGTGGCTTCGAGCTCTACTTCCAGCAGAGCGCCGGCGATTCACCCAGTCCAGAGATCGATGCTCTCCTTAGCATCTTCGGGAACCGCTCTCTGGACAACGATGTCGGCGATCTGTAATCGTCCTTCTGGTTTGAGGACCCGCGCCATTTCGGAGAGAGCCGTCCGCTTGTCGGGCATCAGGTTGAGCACACCGTTCGAGATCACGACATCCGCCCAACCATCCTCGACGGGTAGTTTCTCTCCATAGCCTTGCTGGAACTCGGTGTTCTTGACTCCGGCCTCACCGGCGCCCGTCTGAGCCTTCTTTACCATGCCTTCCGTAATGTCGATGCCGGCTCCGCATCCGACGTCTACGACCCGCTCTCCCGGCCGAAGCTCGCCCAAGCTGAACGGATTTCCCGTTCCCGCGAACGACGCGATGGATCCTCGGGAACACCTTCTAGCCACTCCTCGTTGTACCCAACGCGCTGGGTGTGAGAGCGGCCGGTATGGAAGTGAAATCCCTTTTGAGGCTCACACGCGACCGTTTCGTACTCCTCTTGGATCGCCTCACGGAGCGCGTCGATATCAACGGCTGGTTTGCTCGGTACTTTCATGTATGCCCTCCTCGGTATTCTGCCAGGAAGCGGACCACGAGTGCAACTAGGTGCTAGAATCCGCCCATGAAGCGCCCTCTTTTCAGCCCCTTCGGCTTAGCGGTTTTGCTGCTTGCGGCAGCCGCGGGGGGAAAACTGCAGACCGAGCCGGCGCGTGCTCTCCAGATTCACGAGGAAGCCATCCTCGTCGACGGACACAATGATCTGCCGTTAATGATGATCGACTTCGGTTTCGATCTCAGGATGGATGGCGATGAAGAGAGCGATCGCACCCCCTGGTTCTACTTCGCTTTTCCGTCGCTCCCTCGGCGGCCCGAAGGCGATAGCCTTCGCACGAGCACCGACCTGGCCCGGATTCGCAAGGGCGGCCTCGATGCACCTTTCTTTTCGATTTGGGTGAGTCCCGATTTCTACGATCCTGGCGAACCTGGGAAAGCGCGGCAGCGGGCGCTGGACATTATCGACACGCTCCAAGAGCAAGTGGATCGTCACGCCGACGCCGCCGAGATGGCAGTTTTTACTGAAGACGTGCGAAGAATCGTTTCCGATGGCAAGCTTGCCGCGCTCATGGGACTTGAAGGCGGGCACGTCATCGAGGACGACCCGGCGAACCTGCAGCTCTTCTATGAAAGGGGAGTCTGGTACATGACGCTCACCCATAGCTTCAGCCACGGTTGGGCGGACTCGTCCGGCGATATCGACGATCCCGACGTCCCCCACCACGGCGGGTTGTCCGATTTCGGTCGCGAGGTCGTCCGTGAGATGAATCGTCTGGGGATGATCGTGGACATCTCGCACGTTGCCGACGAGACTTGTTGGGACGTCATGGAGGTCACCCGTGCTCCGGTGATGGCATCTCACTCCTCGGTGCGGGCGATCGCGGATCATCCTCGAAACCTTTCCGACGACATGCTCCGAGCCTTGGCGAACAATGACGGCGTGGTGATGATCAATTTTTTCACGATGTATCTGGACCCCGACAAGAGCACCGGCTGGAAGTTCGTAAAGAACTGGGTTTGGAATCTGGGAGGCTCCGAGACACCGCTCGCGCGCCTCGCCGATCACATCGATCACGTCGTCGAGGTGGCCGGGATTGATCACGTCGGCCCCGGCTCGGACTTCGACGGCGCACCTACTTTTCCGGAAGGGATGAAGGATGTGGGAGACTATCCCAACCTCACCGTGGAGCTTGCCCGGCGCGGTTATTCCGAAGCGGACTTGCGAAAGGTTCTCGGCGAAAACGCGCTCCGAGTTCTAGCCGCGGCGGAAGAAACGGCGGTTCGGCTAGGCGATAGGACTCTTTGAGCGATTCAGAGCTGGTTAGGACTCCGGCGCCTCCCACACCGCCCTCTGGTGCGTCAGGATCAGGGAGAAGTAAGGTAAGACTCTGGTCTCCATCCACTCACGCACGAGCTCACCATGGGTGGCGCTATCCAACTCGAACTCGTGCGGAATTCCGGCCTTGGTCAGCGCCTGCGAAAAGGCCCGGTTGCCCGCCGGGATGTGCTGTAAGTGGTCGGACATACCGGTAGCAAAACGGATCCCTTTCAGTTTGAGAAGGTTGGAGCGATATTTGTCGACCATGTGGACCGGAAAATTCTCTAACCATTTATTGTAAGCGCTTTCGTTACGCCGGACCTTGCCGTTCACGATCTCGAAAGGGTAATCGACGAAAAGGGGAGGTTTGTCGGGGTTGGGAGACAAGCCTGCCGCCAATGCGGTGAGCGCGTGTGGATAGTTTCCGTGGCTGGGCGTGGTCAAATGACTCTGGACCAGGCCTTTCCTGTCTTTGGCCTGGATGGTCGGAATCCACTCGGGATTGCCGGCTTCGACGTCTTTCACCATATCCAAACAACAGGCACTGAGCCCGTAAACGGCGCTAAAGACGTCCGCGTTCTTGATCGCAATGTAGAGCGCGGAGTATCCACCCATCGACTGGCCGACAACAGCCCGGCTGCTTGCGTCGGGGAGCGTTCTATACGTGTCGTCGATGTACTTGACTAAGTCGCGGGCAACAAAGTCCTCCCAATTGCCGATCACGGGCGAGTTGACGAAATAGGAGCCGCCATAGGCATTGCGACCGTCTGGCATGACCACCATCATCTCTTGGATCTTGCCCTCGCCGATCAGCTGGTTCATGGCTGTTTGAATATTGAAGCCCTGATAGCTCCCATCTCGCCACGAGGTATTGGTTCCGTTAAACCCGTGTAGAAGATAAACGACCGGGTAACGCTTTTGGGAGCTGGTGTAGCGGGGAGGCAAGTAGACCATGACCTGTCGATTCGGCGAATCCCCCAAAAGGTTATCTTCCAAGCCTGGGCTGTGGACCGTCTGATAGGTCAGGAAACCTGGAGCCATGGCGGCCGAGGGCGCCGTCACCGTGATCGCCAGCGCTGCAAAGACAAGCGCGCCTGCAGGAATACGTTTCGATTGGTTCTTGAGCACGATTTCCTCCTCGAGAGGTACGACCTTCATTGCTTAGAGAACAAACGGGAGTCTTCTATAGGGTATTTTGAAGTGAGAGTCAACGATACACTTTGCGTCGTCTCCGTCGCTTGGCAGCGATTGCGAATCGGTAACTCCTTCCTCCCCCGCCTTTCTTGCCTTAGCCATCGAGATCTGTCGGGGATGTCCCGGCCGCTGTTGAATTTGGTCGGGTAGCGGCGGCACCTGTGAATACTCTTAGGCAGCAAACTCATCGCTGTCAAGAGATTTCTGTTTGCTTCTAAGCGCGTGAACGAGAGCGCCCATATGGCGATAGCCTTTGATACGCCGGAACTTTTTCTGCGCGGTGACGACGCCAAGAGCGGTCCATCGGCGAACCATGGAAGGACTCTTCCAACGCTTGACGTTTCTCGATACTCTGCGAATGGTTCCGTTGAGATTCTCAATGGCGTTCGTCGTGGCAAGAGACTGGCGAAGTAAGGCGGGCGGCGCGAGCTTCACGACCGTGAGTGTTTCTTCCATCCCTTCACGAAGGCTTCCGGCAGCTTCGTCGTAGCCGTTTCGCTCGAGCCACGACACCAATGCCTGAAGTCGCTTGCGCGCCTTGTCGGCACTCTTGCACTTGTAGGCTTCCTTCATCGTCTGGAGCACGTAGGCGTGACGAGACTTGGGAAGGTACGAGCGAAGATTTCGGAGTTTATGGATCTGGCACCTTTGGATGACCGCGAGGTCCCCCAAAACGTCGACGAGTGCCTTGCGGATGCCTTTGCCTCCGTCCACTACGCAGAGAATCGACTCATCGACGCGCAAGCCTCGCTCGAGAAGGTCCTGCAACATCGCGGTGCACACCCGGGAGTTTTCCGTCGAGCCCAGCCATATACCCAGGGGCACCTTCGTTCCATCTATTGTAATACCTAGAGTTACGACGACGGTCTGTCCGGCCACCTCAAGGCCATCCAGCATCAGTGCCGCAAGCTCGAACTCCTCTAGCCGCCGAGACAGGTATTCCTCGAGCTTCTTAGTCGTCTGGCTCACGAGGTGACGGCTGGCGGCACTCTTACTCGTGCCACGAGACTTCAACTTGGCCGCGGGTTTGTCCAGACTCGATTCGTAATTTCGGGTCGATACGCCCACCAAGATCTGATTCAACACTCGCTCTGGAAGCGGGTCTTCTTCGCGGAAGGCTTCGAAGTGTGGAAGCGACGCCTCCGCGCCCGACTTCGAGCGAACTCGAGGTCGCGACACTTGGATGCGACGACCACCGAAGCTCAGCTCTCCGTTCGTGCTCCCCCAGTGGTTATGAGTTCGCTCCTTCTCGTGCTTGCCCTTGAGCCCCGCGATCTCCTCGGCGTCCTCTCTGAGCAGTAGGTGCAGAGCTGTCAGTCCTTGCTCGTACACCCATTCCGTCAGATCCGCCTTCGTGGCCGCGATCCCAGCTATCATCGGTAGCAGTATCTGACCGACTTGGCCAACTACCTTGCCCGTAGGCGAGTGCGTTTGCTTTCTTACTGGCTTCTTTGATTTCCTAGGCATTGGTGGCTCCTTGTCCCCCTCTGGAGACGGTTTATTGGCAGACCTATTCTTAGGCCGGCCAAGGAGCCGCCGCTACCCCAAATTCAACATCCGGCGGGACATCCCCAGATCTGTGAACCTTCTTTTATACTACCAGTTAGCACTTGAGCCCCGGGCTGAGAAGCGCTTCGGCTCAATATCGGGTCGCAGCCACTCCTATGGGCTCTTGAAGATTGTGCCAGTTACGGCAGTCGTAACGTGAGATCGGCGGCAACGTCTAGATCTTCACTAGGCGGTTCGACAGGCGCGACGACACGTGTGTCATGAAGAGTCGGAGGAGAGAGCTCGTGCCAGCCTCAGTCTTGCCGAGACAATACACCCGGGTGTGACCACCCGGCTATAATCGCCCGGAATCTTCTCACGAAAACAGAAGCTATTGATATCTAGCGGGAGCGGAATTCGGGAGGACAAGGTGAAAGCGAAGGTATTTACCACGATTGTATCCACTATTCTGACGCTAACTTCATGGGAAGAAGCGCTTGGCCAAGAAGAGGAGGAGAAGAAGAAAATCGGTTGGTCTAACGTCGCCGACCTAGGGCTCGTCGTCACCGGGGGGAACTCACACACATCGACCTGCACCTTCGACGACCAGCTTACCCGGAACTGGGAGAACGCCACGCTCGAGTTCAGATTCAGCGGACTTCGCACCC
Source organism: Candidatus Marinacidobacterales bacterium (assembly GCA_965222425.1). Lineage (GTDB taxonomy): Bacteria > Acidobacteriota > Vicinamibacteria > Marinacidobacterales > DATDRI01 > CBDCNP01. The sequence goes on along the minus strand of CBDCTW010000024.1, from coordinate 303,334 downwards.
GGACCACCGACGACCGGTTGGCCGCCGTTTCCGGCTCGGGCGAGTTCGCAGTGGTCGAGGACGAGACGGCAGATATCGACACCGATAGGTACCGCGTCAGGGGGTCGTACCGTCGGGATGTCAACAAGAAATTCTACTGGATCACCGGCGCCGGATGGATGCGCGATCTCAACGCTGGAATCGAGAACATGACGACTGTGTACGGAGGTCTCGGTAACCCCTGGTGGGATCGTGAGGATTCCCATTTCCTGACCGACTACTCCATTACTTATACGAACCGAGAGGAGGAGATCGAAGATCCGTTGTTAGACGGGAGATTCCCCGCACTTCGGTTCTCCCTCGACTACATGAACCAATTTGGCAGCAACAGTCAGTACGACAACGACTTCACGTTTCTCACCAATCTGAAGAACCTGGAAGACTATCAATTCGACTGGACGAACAGCCTGACCTCCAACCTGACGAGCATCCTGGCTCTGAGAGTGAGCCTGCAGCTGCTCTACAGGAACTTTCCCGCCCTGGAGGAGCTCGACCTCTTCCCTGTACCCCCGTCAGAGGGACCTTCCCTGCCTATCGGCACTGTTCCCGTCCGTCGAAAGAAGCTCGACACCCTCTTCAAGGTGACGCTGGTAGTGACTCTTTGAGGAAACGGTCCTAACCCAGTTACCGGCGGTGAGCAAGGACCTGCTGGCGCGTCCACGTCCGAGTGACCGGTGACGGTCGGTGGATCTTGTATCCTCAGCATCGGTGGCGTTTCCTTCCTCCGGTTCGCTAAAACCGGTTTCTTGTTTTCACTACTTGGAAGGATACGCCGCCTTTCTCAGCTACGCGATCCACAACTTCTGGTTATACCTCGCCCGCTAATTCTGCGACTGGCGTTTGGGAAACCTGCTAGGCGTTGCGGTAATCCTGCGGAGGCGTGCCTCAAGAAAAATTGGCGCGCCCGGTAGGATTCGAACCTACGACCTACAGATTCGAAGTCTGGCGCTCTATCCAGCTGAGCTACGGGCGCACCTAGTCCGTTCAATAACTTAGGCCGACCCTGCCTGTCAACTCTGCCATTTACAACGTGTGCTACCAAGACGCTGCTTGCAAATCTTTCGGTTTAGTCTCAGAATAAAAGATAATCCATTTGCAGCCCTTCAGTTTCCCCGGCCGCTAGAGGTTAGGAGCATCTAGAGGAGGGGGAGCCAATGAAAACCCTCGGTGTTGTAACCCTGTCACTGTTGTTCTGCACCCCGCTGGTCCGTGCCGCTAGTCCCGGCGAGGTCAAGGAAAAAAAGGAGCCTTCAAAGCCTTTCAAGGAAGTAGGGCTGGATCCAGAGAAGGAGGGCCACAGTCACGGCGAAGACGAGTACAAGCGGCGAGCCCCGACTGCCCACGGTAGAGACCCAAAACTCTGTTCGAAGTGGGGCTACTGCTTCCCGGCCGGTCACGACCCAGCGGGGTGGAGGGAGTACCTCGCGGAGGGCGTGACCCTTCATGCTTGCCCCCAGGTTGCATCCTGCCACCCAGAAAAAGAAGGACATGAGCAACGCTACTGCGGCGACGAGAATGGACAGGGGGCTAGGAACCACTGCGACTAGTCGTGTCGTGAGCAGTGCTGCTTTTGTTGCGGGAGCCCGTGAGCTACAAAAAAGGAGCCCCAATTCGGACGATTGGGCCGGGAGATTGGCCCGAGCTCAGCCTTGTGTGTTCGCTAGTCTGAATTGGCCCATTTCGCTCATTTGATTTGGCCCACCCCATCGAGACCGATACCCTGAGCCGGGGAAGAACCCGGAGAGGAGGGTCGGTTGAAAAGGGGTGCGAAAGTGCGATTGTTCGAGCAGATCCGTGGCGAGTACGAGCACGGAGTAGGAACGATAAAGGGAGTGGCGAAGGAGTTCGGAGTACACCGTCGGATGGTGCGTCAGGCGCTGGAGAGCGCGGTACCGCCGGAGCGTAAAGTCGCGGAGCGTGCGAGTCCGAAGCTTGAGGAAGTACGCGAGTTCATCGACGCGGTCCTGAAGGAGGACAAGCGAGCGCCTCGGAAGCAACGCCATACGGCTCGTCGTATCTGGTCCCGGTTGCGCGCCGAGCATCCGGAGCATGAGATTGGCGAATCAACGGTACGTCGCTACGTCGCTCGTCGGAAGAGCGAGCTCGGCCTGAAGGACACAGAGATTTTTGTTCCGCAGAGCTACGCGTGGGGCGATGAAGGGCAAGTGGACTGGTACGAGGCGTACGCGCGGATCGGAGGTGAGCTCGAGAAGGTCCACACGCTCGTAGTCCGAAGCATGGCGGGAGGAGGCGCGTTGCATCGCGGCTATCCGCGTCCGACGCAACAAGCATTTTTCGAAGCGCAGGAGCATGCGTTCGAGTTCTTTGGTGGCGTGTTCCGCCGCATGCGCTACGACAACCTGTCACTCGCGGTCACTAAGATTCTGCGTGGTTATCAACGAGAGCAGACGGAGCGATTCGTGGCGTTTCGCTCCCATTGGGGATTCGACTCGGAGTTTTGTAATCCGAGTCGAGGCAACGAGAAGGGCGGGGTGGAAAGCGAAGTCGGCTACTTCCGGCGCAACTATCTGACGCCGGTACCGGAGTTTTCGAACTGGGATGAGCTGAACGAGTATCTGCTCTCGTGCTGTCTCAAGGATGCGACGCGCCACATTAGCGGCAAGGAGCATGCTGTCGGAACAGCGATGGAGCTTGAACGGGAGCATCTGTTGCCATTGACCGTCGAGGGGTTCGATATCGAGGAGCGACGATTTGCAAAGGTGAACAAGAAAGGCTGCGTTCGAGTCGGCACGAACTGGTACTCGACTCCGTTGAAACGGGACCGGCGAGTTGTGGCCAAGCTACTGCCGTTGGAAGTTGAGATCTGGCACGAGGGCCACGTCGTGGCACGCCACGAGCGCTGCTACGGCCGCAGCCAGTCGATTTATGAACTCGAGCACTACTTGGATGTTCTGGTCAGGAAGCCTGGAGCGTTGGCCGGCTCGACGCCGCTCGCTCAATGGCGGGAGAAAGGTCGGTGGCCCACGAGCTACGACGAGTTGTGGTCCAAGCTGAATCGACGTCACGGGAAGCTCGAAGGAACCCGCCAGATGGTCGAGCTCGTGCAGCTCGGCCGCGAGCACGGCTACGACAAGCTGCGTGAGGCGGTGAGTCAAGCGCTCGAACTCGGCTGTACGGATGCTGAGGCGATCCGTCACCTCGTCGAATCATCAGTTCTTCGACGTGAGCAGGCGCAGGCTCTTGGCGATGTGGAGCTCGGAGAGCTCACGAAGTACGAACGTTCCTTGCCAGGTGTTGGCCATTACAACGCGCTGATCGGCGAGGTGAACTCGTGAACGCGAAGAGCATCGAGCTCCAGAGCATCCGTCAGCATTGCAAGACGCTTCGCATGCCGAGCGTGGCAACGCAGTTCCAGAAGATTGCCGAACAAGCGCAGCGCGACGAGCACAGCTATGTCCGCTACCTCGACGTGCTGCTCAGCGCCGAAGTCGAGGAGCGTGAACACCGCGCGGTTCAAAGACGACTGAAGGAAGCACAACTACCGAGAGCGAAGACGCTCGAGGAGTTCGACTTCTCGCAATCGCCGAAGGTCTCCGCCCGTCGGATACGAGAACTGGCCGAAGGCGACTACATCGACCATGCACGGCCGGTTCTGTTTCTCGGCGATGCCGGCACAGGCAAGACTCATCTGGCCACGGCATTGTGTGTAGCGGCGTGCCAGCAACGTCGCCGCGTTCGCTTCACGACGGCCTCGAGACTCGTCAACGAACTCGTTGAAGCTAGGGAGGAGCACGAACTCTCGCGAGTGATCCGTCGCTACGCCCGCTACGAGTTGTTGTGCATCGACGAGCTCGGCTACGTCCCACTCGCCGATGTCGGCGCCGAGCTTCTGTTCCAAGTGGTTTCGGAACGATGCGAAAGGGCGGCGCTCGTGATCACCACCAACCTGCCCTTCTCGGAGTGGACCCAGGTGTTCACGAACGTCCGCCTGTGCAAGGCACTGCTCGACCGAGTCACGGACCAGGCGCACATACTCGAAACCGGCACCGAATCCTATCGGTTCCGGCGCACCCTGAAGAGCGAGAAAAAGACCATAAAGGCATGAGTTCGTTGGGTTTCACTAGCCGCGGCCTGCACTTCGTTCCGGCCGCGGAATAAGGAAAGGGGCTTTCTTACAGCTCGTCTTTATTAATCAATAACTTAGGGTGGGCCAAATTAGATGAGCAAAGTGGGCCAGACCGAGTGGACAAACACACCTTGAGCAGTCGCCCGCTCGCCCAAATACGTTTTTGCCAATCTGGAGCTAGCCAGGCGGCGGGGCCGAGCGACTAACTGAGATTGGGGTGAGTGACGGGGCTCGAACCCGCGGCCACCGGAACCACAATCCGGCGCTCTACCAACTGAGCTACACTCACCACACGTTTAAAACCACCCTCACCTCAGTCCTCTCCCTCAGGGAGAGGACTGAGTTCGACCGACCAGCGCATCACTCTTCGGTCGACCCATCAAATACTGGCACGCCTGAGAGGACTCGAACCTCTGACCCGCGGCTTAGAAGGCCGCTGCTCTGTCCAGCTGAGCTACAGGCGCAAGAAGCGCTCCGCGGGCCTCCTCTCCTGCTGCCTTTTTGCCTGGGCGCCCGCGCGGAGTACGTGGTCGGGGCGGGCAGATTTGAACTGCCGACCTCCTGCTCCCAAGGCAGGCGCGCTAACCAGGCTGCGCTACGCCCCGCGCAAACCAACTATTATAGAGCCGATTCCCGCGATCGGTCAAGGAACTCACAAACGCGAACCATGGCTTTGCCACGATGGTCATAGAGACGCTTTTCCTCGAGGGTGAGCTCGGCGAAGCACTTACGGATGGGCGGATAGTAGAAGATAGGGTCGTACCCAAAGCCACCGTTCCCGCGGGGGACCTCGGCGATGAGACCCTCAACCGTCTCCACGGTCTTGAAGAGGATCGTCCCCCGATCCGCGATGGCGGCGGTGCTGACGAAGCGAGCCTTGCGCTTCGACGCGGGGAGACCGGCGAGCGCTTCGATGAGCTTGGCATTCTTGACGTCGTAGGATGTTTCTTCTCCCATCCAACGAGCCGAGTGGATGCCCGGTTCGCCGCCGAGTGCTTCGACCTGGAGCCCAGAATCCTCGCCGAGCGCGGCCAAGCCCGTGGCTCGGTGGTAATACATCGCCTTGGCGACCGCGTTGTCTACAAAGGTAGGACCTGGTTCTTCGGGTGAGGCGAGGTCGGGCCAATCGTCCAATTTGACGACTTCCACTCCACAAACGGCGAGTGCCGCCCCTTGTTCTCGGACCTTCCCTGGATTTCGAGTGGCGAGGAGGAGTTTCAACTTTCGGCGGTCGAGGGAAGGAAGCTCAAGGGCCCTAGCACCTCGCTCTGGTGCTGGACGATTCCGTCGATCCCCTTTTGGGCAACCTTCAAAAGCTCCGAAAGCCGGTCCTGATCAAAAGGCTCAGACTCGGCGGTGCCCTGGAGCTCGACGAAACGACCGTTACCAGTCTTGACGACGTTCATGTCGACTTCGGCGCTCGAGTCCTCGGGGTAGTTGAGATCGAGGAGCGGCTCTCCTTCGACCACCCCGACACTGGTAGCGGCAACGAAGTCACGAGCCGGGAAGACCTTGAGCGAGCCCTGCTCGACCGCCTTGCTCAGTGCGAGGGACAAAGCGACGAACGCGCCGGAAATGGAAGCGGTGCGGGTTCCGCCGTCCGCTTGGATCACGTCGCAGTCGATCCAGATCGTTCTTTCGCCCAGGAGTTTCAAGTCTACGACTGCTCGTAGCGAGCGTCCGATGAGACGCTGAATCTCCTGAGTGCGCCCGGAAACTCTTCCACGGCTCGACTCACGAGGGATCCGCTTGGCGGAAGAACGGGGGATCATGCCGTACTCGGCCGTGATCCAACCCTTCCCCGATCCCTTGAGGAAGGCCGGTACCTTCGATTCGATGGTCGCCGAGCAGATGACCTTGGTCTCACCGACTTGAATGAGTACCGATCCCTCGACGTGGCGGAGGTAATGTGGACTGATGGAGATGGGGCGCATCTCGTCGGCGCGCCGGCCGTCCACCCGCTTCATGCTCTCGTCTTTTGCTTCAGGGACCGGACGGTTGATCCTGGTCCAACCGGCGTGGTCCTCGCCCATAGGGAATCGTGAGATCGAGGTGACCTGCCAAGGTGGTCACTTCGCGACCCTCCACCAAGAACTGAACGCTTTTCACAGCTGGAAAGTTCGCAATCAAAGTGTTGGAGAGACTGTACACGGTGAGCTCTTCGGCAGATGTGCCTCCCACGTGATTCGAGATAAGCTCCTGCGAGAAATCTACGAAGGCCAAACCCTGAGGAGTAATGAAAAGCTCCCGCAGCTCCACTCCTCGCGGAAGCGGGGAAGCCAAGCCTCGGCGAGACCCCGCGAGAAGCTCACGGACCACTTGCTTGGCCTGCTCCTGCACCGAGTCCGCCAATGCGATTTCCCTGTCCTCGAGCGCGAGCGTTTTTCCTGACCGGGAAACAAGGTAGAGCGTGACCCGAATGCGTCGCTCAGCAGAGACATCCGGCTCTTCGTTCCTGGCAGGGCTTTCAGCGCCTTCGGGGGAGAGAGCAACCTGCAAGCGCTGGTCGTTTAGCACTTGGGCCGCCTGGGATTCCGGGCCGGGCTCGTCGAAGAGCCACAAAGTCAACGTGACGATCGTCGCGATCAGGAAAACCGCGATCGATACTGCGGCGATGAGACCTTTCTTGGTCACCTAAGGTCTCTGTCCGGAAGACGAGCCGCCGACACTTACCGTACGCTCGTAGCGCTCTTTGTATTTCACGACGCCGCGAAAGATGGCATGCGCGAGTTGATCCTGGTACTCGGCAGAACCGAGTCGTCTTTCTTCTTCGGGATGGGTAATGAATCCGACCTCGATCAGCGCCGATGGCATGGTGGCACCCATGAGAACGCGAAACGGTGCCTGCTTGATACCTCGGTTCTTGTTGTCGGCACGATTGGCTTGCAACTCGTCTTGCAGAAACTCGGCCAAGGTCGCCGATTCGTTCAAGTGGGCGGCCTGCGCCATGTCCCAAAGGATGAACTCGAGGTCGGTATCGCCGCGAGCGATGGTGTACTGGAAGCCGGCATTCTCGGTGGCGGCAAGTCGGCGAGAGTCTTCATCGCTCGCCTGATAAGAGAGGTAGTAGACTTCGCTACCGCGCGCCGTCTGTCGGGGCGACGCGTTGGCGTGGATGCTGAGGAATAGGTCGGATTTGTTGTTGTTGGCGAGAGCTGTTCTGTCGTCCAGAGAAAGAAACGAATCAGAGTCTCTGGTCAACAAAACACGAACTCCCAAGCGATCCTCTAACAATCGGTGGAGTCGCCTCGCCACCGCGAGCGCTACGTCTTTTTCCTGCAAACCGTTTCGGCCAGTAGCGCCGGTCTCAGAGCCGCCGTGGCCGGGATCGAGAGTTATCGTGGTCAAGACACCGGGCCGCGGAGTACGGTCAGAAACGGTCGGGCGTGGGGGCGGCGCGAGAATACCCGTGTTATCCGTTGGCAACCCGGGCCCTGGAGCGGGCGGAGAAATGATCTCAGGACTGGTAGGAACGCGGCTCCGGAAAAGATCGAGCACCATCCGCGAAGGACTATCCAGCTTAAACGCCTTGAGCGTTCCGAACCTGTCACCGAGATTCACGAGAAGCAAATAGCCATCCCCCCGTCGGCCAAGCGACATGCTATCCACGACACCGTCCTGAAGCTCCTCGCGCGAGAAGTCGGACTCCAGATAGCCGACCGGCATGGTGACACGGACTTGGTCTCCTGCTTGAGTTACTTGAAAGTCGACTTCAGAAGTGGCTTCGAGCACGATCCGCGTGTAGGCCGGATAGGGGAAACTGCGAACACTGAGCTCTGGGAAGCCCTCCCCGAGCACGAGCAGGCGAGAGTCCTCTTCGTAAGTGATCTTCTGTCGAGTAACTTCCGGGAGAACCTTCTCGAGGAAATCGAGCGGCACGAACCATCGTCCCGCCCGAACGGTGATCGGCGCGGAGAGCAGGATGAGCTTGCTTTCGACTGGCACGAGCGAACGGCCGGAAGAAATCTTTGCCGACCGGTTGCCTACAATGAAGGTTGCCGAGGCGCCGTCGGGATGGGTGTGGATCGAGCTTCCGACGAACCGGTTTAGGTCGTCTAGGGGACCATCGCGACCCCGGCGAGCTCACTAATAGGAATAGCCTGGCGACCACGGGGGCCCACCACCGTTACCTGCTCCATTTGTCGCTGGGCGAACCCTAAAACCGGGATCGGCGCGATCGCGAGCGACAAAAGTAACAGGACGAAGAAAAAGAGAAGGCGGTCATTGCCCACCTGAACGGACCGGCTTTTACCTAGGGCGGACGGGCCACTCCTAGTGGAACGGGCGAAACGGAAGAGCTTCATCGTGTAAGATCCTTTTTTACCAATAGATAGCCCTAAACGCAAATCCGACCCGGAGCGCCCGCGCGAGCAGACCCTCGGTTTGATGGAGGCCCGATCGCGTGCTATCCTGTGTTTTAGGGACCTACGTAGAACTGGAGGCGTTGTACCTGCCATGAAAACACCCCTTTCCGACCGACTCGATATTGATCATCGACGCCCCTACGGGCTGGCATCCGCTCTAATGGCGGTGGGAATTCTCGCCGCGAGTCTTTTGCAGGCCATACCGGCGGCGGCCGACGAGACCGAAGAGCTCGAACAGAAGTATAAGACGTTCCTCAATAAGGACGCGGTCTACATCATGCTCTCCAAGGAAGCGGGAGAAGTTCCTCGAGTTGAGGGCCGACCGGGAACGAGACATCTTCATCGAGAATTTCTGGGAGGTTCGGGATCCGATTCCGGAGACCTTGGCCAACGAGTTCAAGGACGAGCACTACAAGAGGATGCAGGAAGCGAATCAGAAGTTTCGCGAGGCGCGTCAAGGATGGCGCACCGAGCGGGGTCAGATGTACATCGCGGTCGGGCCCCCTCGCGACATCATGCGTTACCCGAACACCCAGCGTCTCGTCCCCCTCGAGGTCTGGCAGTATCAAGGACTCGAAATCCGCGGAGTGCCCACGGCTCCTCGCTTCATGTTTTTCAAGCGAAACGGAGTCGGCGAGTATCGGCTCTATAGCCATGTCTTCGATGGTATGAAACAGCTCGTCGGCGATAAGGCGATCGCGGCACAAGTCGGCTTTGGCCACAAAATCCCGTACCAATGGCGGCAGGAGTTCGACGTCGAGATCATGGACGCCGCGGTGGGGATTGGACCGGGCTACACGGGTCACGCCTCCGAAGAAGTGCTCATGCTGATTACTCAACCCGGGTACACGTTCGAGCACCTCAATCGCGACATCGCGTCACGGGTCAGTGCCGAGGTTTCCTTCGGCAGGGATCTCTCGGTCGAGCTCGAGACGGACTATTTTCGCGGTCGTGGCGATTTCACCGATATCCACATCGCACTCGAGATCAAGGCCGAAGATCTTCACGTGAATCAGTACAAAGATAGTATGCGGGGCCGCATCGATCTCTTCGGGACGGTGACGACACCCGACGGGCAGATCGTCGAAGAGTTCCGGGACACGGCCGAGCTCAAGATAGAAGAATCTGACTGGGAACAGGCGCAGAAATTCCCTTTTCTTTATCAGCGGAAACTTTCGTTGCTTCCCGGTCGCTACAACCTGCAGCTGATCGCCAGGGACTTCGTAGTGCGACAGATCGCGACGCTCAACCGCACGCTTTCCGTCCCGGCGTTTCCTAGCGACACGATGAGCGTGAGCAGCGTGTTTGCGGGCTTCAAGGCGGACTCCTTACAGGGCGTACCATTAGACGCACCGTTCGCGCATACCTTTGGCCGACTGGTGATCTATCCGAAGCCCGATCAAGTTTTCGGACTCACGCAGCGGGTCTTGGCATTTTTCCAGGTTTATTATCCGCAGGACAAAGTGGATACGGATACACTCGAGATCCAAGCGCGGTTCCTCCTTCGAACGGCAGACCAGACGGTGCTTGACGAAACGAACCGCTACCGGCCCGACATCGCTGCCGCCGACGGCTCGGTCGACATCCTCAAGATTCTTGCCGGTCCCTTTCTTGCACCCGGGGACTACACGCTGGAAGTCGAGCTTTCGGAAGCGACCACCGGCTTTAGCGACATGGCACGGATCGACTTTCAAATCCATCCCACTGCCCAGCCGATGGGGCGCCTCAGCACGATGGGTGTTGAAGAGCTTCGGAGGGAGGATAAGATCCTCCTCGATGCCCATAAGTACCTTTTGGCGGGTGACTACGAAAAAGCCACCACGCGATTCCAAGCGGCTCTGGACTACGATCCGACACTTCAGTCGGCGCGCCTGGGCAAGGCAAGAGCAGAAATCTATTCCGGTGATCCGGCGTCCGGTGAGAAAACGGCTCGGCAAGCCTTGGAGAGAGAGCCCAAGGACTTCGAAGCGACCACCATGCTGGGTCCGGCACTCTTCCGACAGGAGCGGTATGAGCAGGCAGCTACCACTTACGGCGAGGCGATCGGCATCGGCGGAGAGTCGATTGGCCTGCTGAACGCTCTCGGGGAAGCAGAGTTCTATTCCGGCAAGATCGATGCAGCGAAGGCAGCCTTCAACCGGTCGCTCGAGATGGAGCCTAACCAGCAAGCGGTTAAGCAGTTCCTGAGCCAGATGGAGGTCTCCGGGAGCACGCTACAGCAACCTTGAGCAGGCTCCCGGCCTTTGCTTCGCCCTGCTAACCAATCAAAGGTCCCGCTTTGGTGCCTTGGTGCACAACTCCGATAGAGGCCGAGAGCTCGCTTGGCCCCGACTCCCATCATCCGATCATCTTGCTATCAGGCATCCCGAGCGCCGTCATGGTGTTGAGAATCTTGCACCCGATCCTTGCCTCGACTCTCTGTGCCGCCAACCCTCTCGCTCGCATCGCTGAGCCCACGATAGCCTTGTAGCGATGGAACGTTGTCTCGACTTTGCTCCGTTTGCTGTAGCCCGATTCTGTGTGCCACTTTCGTTTGCCGAGCCGAGCTTGTGCTGCAATGTTGCGATTGCGCTGTCGGCTGCTCGCCGGCCCCGATGCGAGCAGGGCGCCCTTGCGCGGCGGTATCAGCACCCTCGGCGAGCGATGAGCGCTGTGATTCTCGATTGCCTCATAGACGCCGCCGGCGTCGTATGCGGTGTCAGCTCTGGCCGATGAGATGGGACTGTCGATCTGTCCGACAAGCGATGCAACCCGCGATGAATCGCGGGCTCTTTTGCTCGTCAGCTCGCCGGCGACGACTTCGCCACTCTGCTCGTCGACACACAGATGGAGCTTGCGATAGTCCCTGCTCTTTTGTGCTCTGCGCAGCTGGCCGGCGTGGACAGCGAGACCGCTGCTGTCGATCAAGATGTGCAACGGCGTCTTCTGCTTGTCTTGGTAGAAGGGGACCTTACCCAGCTTCGGCTTGCGCCTCGAGATCGTGGTGTGATCGGGCACATCATTGTCTAGCTTCATCAGAGCGAACAACGACCGCAGCAATCCCTCGCTCTGCCTAGATGACAGATGAAACACCATGCCCAGGGTGACAGCCGTCTCGATGGCGTGGTTCGAGTACTTGCGTTGACGGCCCGGTTTCCTCCTCCTTGGCCGGGGCGCGTCCCAGTTCACAAGCTTGCCGGCGGTGAGCGAGATCCAGACGGTCAGGCTCCCGCGGTTGCGTAGACCCGACTCATATTCACGCCAATTCCTCACGCGATAGGCCTTCTTCACATACTTCCGCTGAGTGCGTTTGAAAATGCTCATGGGGAACCTCGTATCCGCGAGTACAGGACAATTGTGGACCGAGATCGCGAGTTGTGCACCAAGGCACCTCATCGACGGGAAAGTCGCGTTGACTCAAGCTGCCATCGGCACGGACCCTGAAAGTGCCCGTCGAGACGGGACTGCCGTCCACCAGGATCCAGCCCTCGTAGACGAAATCAGAACCCAGACGCTGGAGACCGTTGAACGACAACCCGAGACCCATCGAGCTGGATCCGGTGGGGGTGCTCTGGCTGGGCCCCGTGGGACTGTCGTTGTCGTCGCCACACGCGGTGACCAGCAACGACAATAGCAAAATCACACACACATCAACCTGACTATTTTGTCGAACCATCGAAACCTCCTTTGTACCTCCTGCGGCCGAAGCAGATCACCGTGCTGTCCTCCCAGGAGATGTTCCGGAGCCAGTTGAAGGTAGATGGCGGCTCCAGTCATCGCTATTCTAGTTGATCTCTCCTCACGAACAAAGTTTTTGTCCAGGGCGAGCTCCTCGAGCTTGGCTTCTAAGATGGGGAGTGATTCGAAGCCCAGAATCCGTCTGAAGTTTTCTTCGGTCACGAGCAAGGCAGAGGCGACCCATCAAACAACCATGGAGCCGTCCTTTGGGTCAGGTCAGATCGCCTCACGGAGAGTGGTAATCTCAGCCACGGGACAATATGACGGGGAGGGATTCGCGTTTGCAAGCCCGTGCGAAGGATCGGGTGCAAGATTCTCAACACCATGACGGCGCTCGGGATGCCTGATAGCGAGATGATCGAATGATGGGAGTCGGGGCCAAGCGAGCTCTCGGCCTCTATCGGAGTTGTGCACCAAGGCAGCTCCCCGTCGTCGGTGGCGACGTAGCGTAGCAGCCAGACCTTCGGATGGAAGACACCACCCTTGTGCGGCGCCTCGACTTCGAAGACTGAATCCTCAAGGTACGCGAGCAGCGTCTGCCCCGGAGCCGGAACCTTCACCCGTCCAGCCTGACAGAAAAAATGGATGCGCTGCGCATGGCGGCGGACTGCCGCGAGCAGTGCCAAGGGGTCTGCCATCGGTCGCCCTTTCTCATCCTCCCAATCAAAGAAAGTAAACGCCAAAGGTGCGGTCAGGAGAGCCAAGAGATCGAGGGTGTACGAAGTGCCCACCGCCCGGTCGAGCCGGTACCCTCCGGATGGCCGAAGCCCGTCGAGCAGGAGACGGCGACTACTCGGTTGTAGCATGTGGCGCCGCCGCTCCAAGCCCGTCGAGTATGTCCGAAACTATCGTCTGCACCGTACTCCATCGGTAGTTGAGCAGCCCCGCACCAGAAGTGCCGCCCCAGCGCTCTAGGTATTCGCGATGCGCAAGGCGGGCTCGCCCGCGCTTGAGTGCACGCTCCCTCACCTCAATCAACTGCCGGGCCGTTTCGCTCTCAACAAGTGCTCCGGGCTGGGAGGCGGCCTGCAATAGCTCAAACCAATCGTCTACGAATTGCCGGTGCGCGGGCGGGATCGGGCGGCCGTTCTCCATCTGGACCAAGTCCCAAAACTTCTCTCGATCCCACCCACGCAAAACTTCACTACGCTCCGAAACCAACGCGGCCCACCCGGCGAGCATCTCCCGATACTGTTCCACGCGCTCCGGCAAGGGAAATTTCTCGGCGAGCATAAATTGTAGAGAAATGCAGCTCCGTGGTGCGCCTCCGCGAAGTTGCGAGCGTGACCAAGCAACTCGCGTAGTCGCGGCGGAAGCTCGGCACAGACGGGATGTAACCATGGAAATGCCACACGCGGCCCCACGGCGCCCTCGTCTATGAGATGAGCGAGAAGCGATCCTCGCGCCTGCGCGCGGATACGATCCTGCAAGTATTCGACTTCCTCCCTGCCGAGCGCAAAGTTGACAGCGTCGGGGAAATCACTGGGCGGGTCTGGGATGTGAGGATGCCAAATGCCTGGTGGAGCCGATTGACCCTCGCGATCATGACCCGCTTCGCGCCACGCGCGTTGGTCTGCGTAGAGGCGATCGAGCGAACGATGGTAGCTGTCTTGTGATGCCCAAGATTGTCGGAGGCCCCATCGCTGGAGCCCACTCCAGTAGATCGCGGACGGAAGCCGCTTCAGGTGATGTCCCGCCTCTTTTCCAATCACACCGCTGGCATCCGCTTCGTTCTCTGCGAGACTCCGAGCCAGCCGAATCTCTTCTTGGCGAGCAAGCTCGGAGATCTTCGCGGATGGCACTCGTCGACGCTCGAGATCCAGGTAAATCCACGGGATGAAGAGAAAGTAGCGCGCGCGCGTTTGGATCGTGCTCGTTCCGGGAAACATCTGATCCGCGAGCACATCACGGATCGTCCCGATGCCCAGCTCATCCAGCGTGCCTGGCTGAGCAAAAAGGTCGATGACCTCTAGCGCGCGCCGGCGGTCGCTCTCGCTGTTATCGAGCCATGTGAAGGTAGAGGGCATCGGCGCCTCGTGAAGGGATGTGTCCCGAGGTCCGTGGAAAAAAGAACGGCACCCTCCACTCCGGTCATCAGAGTATCATATCAGGCGGCAACCTCCGCGTGTTCGAGAACCTCGCTCAGACGTTGGTAGCCGTCGATGCGTCGTAGTTGAATCTGGCCAGAGGCGATAAGCCCAAACAGCAAAGCGACCGCGGACTCCTGCGCCGGTCGTCGTCCGAGAGCCTGAGACGCTTGCCCCGAAGTCCGGCTCGGAGCACACGGTTCTCCTCTTGCAGGTAGTCGATCACATCCTGCTGCTGGCGGTTGACCCAGCCAGCTAGAACGAGCAGTAGGAATTGCACGTGGTACGTCATCATGGAGCTGAAGATAACACCCTCGGGCTAGACGATTGTAAAGCGCACGGCCCTTGGCCCCGGCGCAAACACAGACACTAAGCTGCTGATTTATGGCCTATTTCAAAAGGGCCGAGTTTTGGCACAGGACGGGATCGAGCCGTCGACACTATGCTCGGCCAGTCGCTCGAAGGCACGCTGAAGAAAACCCGTAAACTCCTCGCTGCTCATCTCGCCGGAAGCCATTGCAAATTCGCGGTGTTTGGTTTTGCCTGAGCCGCCGACGTGCCCGTCGATCGGCACGTTATAAGGAGGGTCGGTGAATACCATCCGTGCCTGTTCGTCCCTCATGAGCGTGGCCATCACGTTCGGATCGAGCGCATCGCCGCAGACCAAACGATGTGCCCCGAGCTGCCAGACATCACCCGGACCGACACGGGAGGGTGCGTCGTCCGGGATGACATCGTCCCCCGGGTCGCCAGATTCCTCCGGATTCACCGTCTCCAAGATTCCGTCAATCTCAGCGATCGAGAAGCCAGTGACCCCAACATCGAAGTCAAGATCCGCGGAAGCAAGTGCACCAAGCTCTGCGGCCAGCAGGTCCTCGTCCCAGCCCGCACTCAGCGCAAGTTTGTTGTCGGCAAGGACGTAGGCGCGCTTCTCGTCCTCGCTCATGTACTCGATCTGTAGACAAGGTACCTCCGTCATGCCGAGCAGCTTTGCCGCAGCCACGCGACCGTGACCGGCCAGGATCGTTCCTGCCTCGTCGATCAGCACCGGGTTAGTGAATCCAAACTTGCGAATACTGTCCGCCATCTGCCGGATCTGCTTCTTCGAATGGGTGCGGGCATTACGTGCCCACGGGGCGAGAGCCTCAATGGGGCGGCGCGTGAACTTTTGGGTATTTGGCATTGCGACTGCACCTGCGGTCCGATTCTGAATCAGGTCCTTCGCTTCCGTTTTGCTGATCATGGCGTCCTCACCTCCTTCGTCCATCACGTCATTCGCCTCCAAGGACCAAAGGAGAGATGAAGCCCTCGCGTGGGGACAGGCCGTTGCGGGGATCACCGCTCCCATCACGTTCCATGCACCCAGTTTCGTTCTCACCGAGCCTTCATTGAACCCTGTGAAGAATGGGCAACGACCCAACGGAAGTGCCTGTAGGATAAGGCCCGGCCAAAGGTGGGGGGTGTGAACTTTTCACACCTTAAGCACGAGACATGGAGCTGAAAAGACCCGCCTCAATGGGCGGGCCAACAACTCCCGGTACGAGAGTCCGTCTGGTTTAGTCGGTCGCCTTTTGGAAGAGAGCAGAGATGTTTGAGACCAGAATCTGCTTTTCTTTGGGCCGGAGGCACAGCCCGTAGAGCCTCTGTCCATTCAGGTCCTTGTGGGCGTTGGTGAAGAGCTTCTTGAGATTCCTTTCCTTCTCCATCTGGCGGACGAACTCGCCCCACATCTTCTGGACGCGGTAGGCTGGCTTATCCTCGTCCTTTCCCGAGAATTGCAGGTAGCCGTTGTCGCGCCACTGGAGCAGTGCCTTGGCAGCTTCTTCTTCGGTGATGACCGTCATGCGCTCGCCGGCGAAGTCGTGGGT
Source organism: Candidatus Marinacidobacterales bacterium (assembly GCA_965222425.1). GTDB lineage: Bacteria > Acidobacteriota > Vicinamibacteria > Marinacidobacterales > DATDRI01 > CBDCNP01. Next base: position 287,172 of record CBDCTW010000024.1, on the reverse strand, counting down.
CCGCGTCGATTTGAAGAGATGGTAGATGAAGAAGAGCTCCCGCGCTCCAAGCTTCTTGTTCACGCCGTCGAACCGGCCACTGCCCACGATTCGCGCCAGCAATCCTCGGTTGGTCTCTCCATCCTTGATTTCGTCGAGGCTCAGCACGGGGCTAGGGCTTGCCTCTTCATACGTGGCTGGCCGCTTGTACTCGTCGGGTAAGGCAAGGATCAATAAGCAGGTGCTCGGGACTTTGCCATCGGTGATATCCTGCGCGTGTTTCTCGATTCCCTTGGTGATGACATCACAGACTTCCGTTGCGTGTCGTTTGTAAAGGTCCAGGATGCCAGAGGCGGCCTGGTCGACGGTCATACCTTTAATGCGCTGCGTAACGCGGTGTACCTCGCCGAACTCCGAGAAGAAGACCACATCCGACATATCCTTGACCCGCTGGGCCGTGCGAACGTAGGACTCCAACGTCGTCCGGCTGTCTCCCCGCTGACGTTTTCCCCCTCAGAAGATCGACGTCGTACATCTCCTCCGGATCTTCTTGGTCGGGGCAACCGGCAGACAAGGTCGCAATCCGCCGATCGATGCACTGTGAGCTAACACCGCAGTGGGTCTTCAGCGTTGTCATTGCCCAGACATGGGTGCAGCTTACGGCATACTTGATAAGGTCGCCGCATCCTGCGTCCCGGATGGAGCGTACGACTTGGGCCTTGGTCATCCAGAGGAATGGATTGTCCACGGTGAACGGCTTCTGAAAGAGGGCCGTGAAGAGCTCCGAGAAGCCGTTGAGAACCTGAGGGTGCGTAGTGCGCGTCGCCCGGCCGCCTACGACTTGAGCAGCAATCGGGAGGTTCACGCTGACAACACCGTTCTCGTAAAAGCGGATGCCCCAGAGGTCAAAGATCCGCGCCACCACGGCCGCCAAAGAGGCGTAGAGAAAGGATCGCGTTCGTTGGGTGAACTCTCTTCCAAGCGCCTTGTTCTTGTTAATCCAGACCGGAATGTGAAAGAGCCGCGTGGAGCAATGTGTCCCCAGGTCCGCCAAGAGGTCCTTCTGCCGCCTGGCGATCTTCGGTGAAGATCGATGGCTGACGAGCGCTACTGCCTTCTTGCGGACAGCCGCTTCCCGCACGGCTCCGCCGAGCGAGTCGATTCCTCCCGAAAATAGGATGACCTCATCCGGTCTGACGCCAGTGGCCCCGCCGGAACCGAAGTCCAGGTACTGCGCAACAGCAGGCGGGTCCGTCAGTTGCTTGAAGGTGAACTCGTACTCATCATCCGACAGGAACCCAAGCGTCCCCTGGAGCGCCGTGAGAACCGGACTGGAGGACCACACGTCAGGCTCCCGTACAGGAATGTGAAACTTGAACCGGCGCCTCCACTTCGCGCCGTAGTTTTGCGCATTCCCCGCGCCCCGCGTCGTCACCTGATCGGCGCAGTAGACGTAGGTGGCAACCTCCAGAAGGTCGACCAGGACGGGAGGGATGTTGGCCACCATCCTCTCACTGATGTCGCTGATCTTGAGGTTGACATTTGCGTGCTTGCCCCACAGGTGAAGTCGGACCGTCCCCTTCTTCGAGCCGCCACCCGTAGCAGCCAAGCTCCCACAGAGGATGACGCGCTCAACGCTCATCGGCGTGTCCCCCCTTTGCGAGCTCCGCCCGGAGCTTCTTCAGGGCGACATGGACGAACCCGGCGGCCTTGTCTGGAGTGATCCCTTCCTCGAAGTGGGTCTTGGAGAACCAACCGCCAGAGAATTCTTCGATAATACGGGCTGCCTGGCGACAGTGCAGGTCGAGGGCTTCGTTGAACTCTGCGTGCTCGTTGATGCTCTTGAACCGGCCATCACCGCTGACGTAGTTCGAGAGCTCACGGCTGAGAAAGTAGGTCAGATACTTCTTGGAGAGACGCGAGAAGAACTCCTTGGCAAGCGTGCTGAACTGCTTGGTGGTGGAGAAGCTCCTGAAGGCCCGTTGCACATCGGCCGGCGTGGTTCCGAAGAGATTGGTGGTTTGAGGTGCCGCCAGTGCCGTCAGAGTCTCCGCCGCCGCCATCTGGGACATCTCGGCGAGATCAGTGCGACCACCACGGTGCCCAAGGTGAGTATCGACCGCGCCCGTGAAGGCCCCGACGACCTCCAAGAGACCCGGGGAGTCGGAGACCTCGAGACCGAGTCTCCGAAGGTCGGCGACAAAGTTCTCTCCACGTGCAGCCAAAGGAACTTGGGTCAGAAGCCAGACGGTGTGGACGAGTCCAGGGTCCTTGGCGGCTTTGGCCAGGCCCCCCTGCGAGGCATCCATCGTGGCTGCCGCAACTTCAGGGGTGCCCGCACCACCGCCGATCAGGTCAAGGACCTGAATCCACTTGCGTGTTCGTGGCAGGCTTTGCAGGCGAATGTGGCCCATTCTTTACCTCTTGTTTTCCACAGGCCGTGACGTTCGCCATCTGCAGGCAGGTTGTGATCGGCCTTGCAGTCGAGGATGACAAAGGACCGCGCTTTTCGTCGCTCGCTGATGTAGCTCTTTCGTTCCAGCGCCTGAAGCAGATCGAAGACGCTGAAACTCTTGATCCCGAGGGCGTCGCCGATTCCGCGCACGGTCGGCGGAATGTGATGCTGGCGGATGAAGTTCGTTGGCTTCTGCCATCAAGTGTTGCTACGCTGCTAGAGGCGTTTGAATAGTTGAGTCAGTTGGTCTGCGTGTGCCGACGAACGCCATCGCACATAATGATGTCGGCGTGTACACGAAGATGTACCGGAACGCCAGACACCGCGTGGTCAGCCCAGCCTGCATCGCCGAAAGAACTGCGTCTCTCGAAATCGGGCTCAAACTCTAGCCCGCGAGTAGGTTACGCGGCAGCCACCAACACTTGATTGCGGAAGCACCGGCATAACGAGATGATCGTAGCATCATCACGAGGGAGAAATAACCTGTTCCAGCTTTGGACTCTCGCACCGCGCTCTTTCGCTCCGAAGGCACCGCGCTTTCAAGGGCCTGACGCACCATCCGACGATGAACCCCGAACTCGGTAGGGTCGAGGGCTGGCGCGGTGCTCCGTAGGCGCGGCCTATCTGTTTCTCCCCGTTTCCTGTGGGAGTGGCTCACTAGCCGCACCGTAAGTCCGTTTCCAGCCCCCGCCACATCGCACGCAGCGTGCGGCTTTCCCGTACTACGCGCTCCTGCACACTTCGTATTTCGGGAGCGATGCCTGGTCGTCTAGGTCTACGCCATCGGCTCTTCCACGCCCAATATGGGGATGTCCCGGCCGCTGTTGAATTTGGTCGGGTAGCGGCGGCACCTGTGAATACTCTTAGGCAGCAAACTCATCGCTGTCAAGAGATTTCTGTTTGCTTCTAAGCGCGTGAACGAGAGCGCCCATATGGCGATAGCCTTTGATACGCCGGAACTTTTTCTGCGCGGTGACGACGCCAAGAGCGGTCCATCGGCGAACCATGGAAGGACTCTTCCAACGCTTGACGTTTCTCGATACTCTGCGAATGGTTCCGTTGAGATTCTCAATGGCGTTCGTCGTGGCAAGAGACTGGCGAAGTAAGGCGGGCGGCGCGAGCTTCACGACCGTGAGTGTTTCTTCCATCCCTTCACGAAGGCTTCCGGCAGCTTCGTCGTAACCGTTTCGCTCGAGCCACGACACCAATGCCTGAAGTCGCTTGCGCGCCTTGTCGGCACTCTTGCACTTGTAGGCTTCCTTCATCGTCTGGAGCACGTAGGCGTGACGAGACTTGGGAAGGTACGAGCGAAGATTTCGGAGTTTATGGATTTGGCACCTTTGGATGACCGCGAGGTCCCCCAAAACGTCGACGAGTGCCTTGCGGATGCCTTTGCCTCCGTCCACTACGCAGAGAATCGACTCATCGACGCGCAAGCCTCGCTCGAGAAGGTCCTGCAACATCGCGGTGCACACCCGAGAGTTCTCCGTCGAGCCCAGCCATATACCCAGGGGCACCTTCGTTCCATCTATTGTGATACCTAGAGTTACGACGACGGTCTGTCCGGCCACCTCAAGGCCATCCAGCATCAGTGCCGCAAGCTCGAACTCCTCTAGCCGCCGAGACAGGTATTCCTCGAGCTTCTTAGTCGTCTGGCTCACGAGGTGACGGCTGGCGGCACTCTTACTCGTGCCACGAGACTTCAACTTGGCCGCGGGTTTGTCCAGACTCGATTCGTAATTTCGGGTCGATACGCCCACCAAGATCTGATTCAACACTCGCTCTGGAAGCGGGTCTTCTTCGCGGAAGGCTTCGAAGTGTGGAAGCGACGCCTCCGCGCCCGACTTCGAGCGAACTCGAGGTCGCGACACTTGGATGCGACGACCACCGAAGCTCAGCTCTCCGTTCGTGCTCCCCCAGTGGTTATGAGTTCGCTCCTTCTCGTGCTTGCCCTTGAGCCCCGCGATCTCCTCGGCGTCCTCTCTGAGCAGTAGGTGCAGAGCTGTCAGTCCTTGCTCGTACACCCATTCCGTCAGATCCGCCTTCGTGGCCGCGATCCCAGCTATCATCGGTAGCAGTATCTGACCGACTTGGCCAACTACCTTGCCCGTAGGCGAGTGCGTTTGCTTTCTTACTGGCTTCTTTGATTTCCTAGGCATTGGTGGCTCCTTGTCCCCCTCTGGAGACGGTTTATTGGCAGACCTATTCTTAGGCCGGCCAAGGAGCCGCAGCTACCCCAAATTCAACATCCGGCGGGACATCCCCTCATCACGGAAGTCTCATTCCCCAACGAGCATAAGGAGAGAGCGGAAGTGAGCGGTCGTATGACACCAGAGCTTCTGCGGGAGGACTTGTGTGTTCGCTAGTCTGAATTGGCCCATTTCGCTCATTTGATTTGGCCCACCCCATCGAGACCGATACCCTGAGCCGGGGAAGAACCCGGAGAGGAGGGTCGGTTGAAAAGGGGTGCGAAAGTGCGATTGTTCGAGCAGATCCGTGGCGAGTACGAGCACGGAGTAGGAACGATAAAGGGAGTGGCGAAGGAGTTCGGAGTACACCGTCGGATGGTGCGTCAGGCGCTGGAGAGCGCGGTACCGCCGGAGCGTAAAGTCGCGGAGCGTGCGAGTCCGAAGCTTGAGGAAGTACGCGAGTTCATCGACGCGGTCCTGAAGGAGGACAAGCGAGCGCCTCGGAAGCAACGCCATACGGCTCGTCGTATTTGGTCCCGGTTGCGCGCCGAGCATCCGGAGCATGAGATTGGCGAATCAACGGTACGTCGCTACGTCGCTCGTCGGAAGAGCGAGCTCGGCCTGAAGGACACAGAGATTTTTGTTCCGCAGAGCTACGCGTGGGGCGATGAAGGGCAAGTGGACTGGTACGAGGCGTACGCGCGGATCGGAGGTGAGCTCGAGAAGGTCCACACGCTCGTAGTCCGAAGCATGGCGGGAGGAGGCGCGTTGCATCGCGGCTATCCGCGTCCGACGCAACAAGCATTTTTCGAAGCGCAGGAGCATGCGTTCGAGTTCTTTGGTGGCGTGTTCCGCCGCATGCGCTACGACAACCTGTCACTCGCGGTCACTAAGATTCTGCGTGGTTATCAACGAGAGCAGACGGAGCGATTCGTGGCGTTTCGCTCCCATTGGGGATTCGACTCGGAGTTTTGTAATCCGAGTCGAGGCAACGAGAAGGGCGGGGTGGAAAGCGAAGTCGGCTACTTCCGGCGCAACTATCTGACGCCGGTACCGGAGTTTTCGAACTGGGATGAGCTGAACGAGTATCTGCTCTCGTGCTGTCTCAAGGATGCGACGCGCCACATTAGCGGCAAGGAGCATGCTGTCGGAACAGCGATGGAGCTTGAACGGGAGCATCTGTTGCCATTGACCGTCGAGGGGTTCGATATCGAGGAGCGACGATTTGCAAAGGTGAACAAGAAAGGCTGCGTTCGAGTCGGCACGAACTGGTACTCGACTCCGTTGAAACGGGACCGGCGAGTTGTGGCCAAGCTACTGCCGTTGGAAGTTGAGATCTGGCACGAGGGCCACGTCGTGGCACGCCACGAGCGCTGCTACGGCCGCAGCCAGTCGATTTATGAACTCGAGCACTACTTGGATGTTCTGGTCAGGAAGCCTGGAGCGTTGGCCGGCTCGACGCCGCTCGCTCAATGGCGGGAGAAAGGTCGGTGGCCCACGAGCTACGACGAGTTGTGGTCCAAGCTGAATCGACGTCACGGGAAGCTCGAAGGAACCCGCCAGATGGTCGAGCTCGTGCAGCTCGGCCGCGAGCACGGCTACGACAAGCTGCGTGAGGCGGTGAGTCAAGCGCTCGAACTCGGCTGTACGGATGCTGAGGCGATCCGTCACCTCGTCGAATCATCAGTTCTTCGACGTGAGCAGGCGCAGGCTCTTGGCGATGTGGAGCTCGGAGAGCTCACGAAGTACGAACGTTCCTTGCCAGGTGTTGGCCATTACAACGCGCTGATCGGCGAGGTGAACTCGTGAACGCGAAGAGCATCGAGCTCCAGAGCATCCGTCAGCATTGCAAGACGCTTCGCATGCCGAGCGTGGCAACGCAGTTCCAGAAGATTGCCGAACAAGCGCAGCGCGACGAGCACAGCTATGTCCGCTACCTCGACGTGCTGCTCAGCGCCGAAGTCGAGGAGCGTGAACACCGCGCGGTTCAAAGACGACTGAAGGAAGCACAACTACCGAGAGCGAAGACGCTCGAGGAGTTCGACTTCTCGCAATCGCCGAAGGTCTCCGCCCGTCGGATACGAGAACTGGCCGAAGGCGACTACATCGACCATGCACGGCCGGTTCTGTTTCTCGGCGATGCCGGCACAGGCAAGACTCATCTGGCCACGGCATTGTGTGTAGCGGCGTGCCAGCAACGTCGCCGCGTTCGCTTCACGACGGCCTCGAGACTCGTCAACGAACTCGTTGAAGCTAGGGAGGAGCACGAACTCTCGCGAGTGATCCGTCGCTACGCCCGCTACGAGTTGTTGTGCATCGACGAGCTCGGCTACGTCCCACTCGCCGATGTCGGCGCCGAGCTTCTGTTCCAAGTGGTTTCGGAACGATGCGAAAGGGCGGCGCTCGTGATCACCACCAACCTGCCCTTCTCGGAGTGGACCCAGGTGTTCACGAACGTCCGCCTGTGCAAGGCACTGCTCGACCGAGTCACGGACCAGGCGCACATACTCGAAACCGGCACCGAATCCTATCGGTTCCGGCGCACCCTGAAGAGCGAGAAAAAGACCATAAAGGCATGAGTTCGTTGGGTTTCACTAGCCGCGGCCTGCACTTCGTTCCGGCCGCGGAATAAGGAAAGGGGCTTTCTTACAGCTCGTCTTTATTAATCAATAACTTAGGGTGGGCCAAATTAGATGAGCAAAGTGGGCCAGACCGAGTGGACAAACACAGACTTGCGCAAGTTCAAGCGCCGTACCCACATCCTGATCACTCACGTGAAGCCATCTCACCGCAGTCGCATCGCACGTCAGCTTCGGGCAATAGACGTGCGGCGCATCGAGCTTATCCAGCAAGGGAAGACCTACCGCTTTTAGCCTGAGGGGCCCCTGGCCACGTCGCATTAATGCAACCCGTATTTTGGGTGCCCCTCACTAGGCCGGGTCAGGCGCCCTCTTGTGGCGGCCACTTGGACTCAGACGGAGCTCCTCAGGAACCAGCCCCTGACCGCCGCCTGGCCAAGCCCGGATGTGGCAACGCGACATTTTGGCGGCCTGCAGGGCGCTCGGCAGAAGCCCCTGACCACTTCCGCTTTCGGCAAACACATAGTTTGGGTGCCCTGAGGGGTGCTAAGGACCGCCTGGCCACCTTCGGTTAAAGCAACCACCTAGTTTGGCGGCCCCAAAGGCAACCACGCAGTTTGGGGCCGCCTGGCCAAGCCCGGTTTTAGTAACATCCTATTTTGGCGGACGCGTGACTGCGTCCGGTTAGAGTAGCGGCGCGAGCTGCGTCTACACGGGGCTCCGCAGAAAGCGCCGAACCGACAACATGCTCCCCAAGAGCCCCACCGTCATCCCTCCTAAAACGATCATCGCCAAGGCTTGGGGCGACAAAAATGTGAGCCCAACCGCGCCGAGCACCAATCGCGAAGAGGAGAGCACCTCTCGGAGCAAGAACTGATGTGTCAAGTAGAGAAGGCCGAGCGCCAACGCACCCCCTAGACCTCCCTGCAGCATTCCCTCGACCAGGAACGGTCCCCGAATGTAGGCGTGCGTCGCGCCCACTAAGCGCATGATACCGATCTCGTCTTGACGGCCGTAGACGGTGAGCTTGACGACGTTGAATATGGTGAAGATCGCCGCGACCACCATCGCCCCGCCGATGAAGAAGCCCACGACCCGTACGAGGTCGATGATGGCGGTCAAGCGTTCGATCCACAGCAGGTCATAGTCAACGCTTTCGACACCGGCCCCGTCTTTGAGCGCATCGGCAAATCGGTGTACGTCCTCAGGTGCGCGATGCCCATCGGCGATTTGTATCTCGACGGACGCCGGCAACGGGTTCGACTCCAGCATGCCGGGGAGACCTTCGAGCTCGGGGAAGTAGGAGCGGAATCGCTCGACGGCTTGCTCCTTGGAGACGTACTCGAAGGACTCGACCTCGTCCAGAGACGCGAGCAGGGACTCCAGCTCTTCTCGGTCGGTGGGGCGGGCATCATCCGTCAGATAGGCGGTGACCTGCACGCGATTGGACCAACCCTCCAAGAGGGCGCTGAGATTGGTGGAGAGGCCGGCGAAGATGCCGAGAATGACGAGGGAAACGGCAATCGTGCCGATCGAAACCAAATTGACCAGGCGGTTCCGCCACAATTCGGCGAAGGCCTCCCCGAAGCAATAGCCGATCGCGTGCAAGAGATGCATCGGGCGCGCCCATTATACTCCATGCGGGCGCGCCACCATTTACGATTTGACCCTGCCCTGGTTTGACAGCAGACTCATGGCGTCATGGATAAGTCAGTTTTGATCGGCATCGCCGGTGGTACCGGCTCCGGCAAGACCAGTTTCGCCGCGGCAATGATCGAGGGGGTCGGTTCGGAGAACACGGTGCTCATCTCCCAGGATGCCTACTATAACGACCACCAGGAGCTATCCCTTGAGGAGCGAGCCAAGATCAACTACGACCATCCACGGGCCTTCGACCACGAGCTACTTCTTCACCACCTCGGCGAGTTGAAAAACTGCAGGCCGGTACCCAAACTGACGTACGACTACGCGACCCACGCGAGAAAGGAAACCGGAGGGCTGGTGCAGCCCAAGCACATCATGGTCCTAGAAGGCATCCTCGTCTTGGATGAGGAACGTCTAAGACGGCTGCTGGACATCAAGATCTATATCGACACTGACGCCGACGTCCGACTGCTTCGCCGGCTTCGCCGCGACGTCTTGGATCGCGGGCGAAATTTGGAAATGGTTACGCAGCAATATCTGGAGTCGGTCCGCCCGATGCACCTGGAGTTTGTTGAGCCCTCCAGACGTTATGCGGATCTCATAATTCCAGAGGGTGCGGAGAACCAAGTGGCGCTGGATCTAGTTGTCGCTCGCATCAAGGCCTATCTTGCGGATTAACTATAGTCTTAGCTGCCCAGCACCCTGCCGTTTTCTAGCAGAATGACTCGTTTACCCAAGCGGGTAATCAGCTCCCGGTCGTGGGTGGCCACGAGAACCGTCGTCCCCCGATTATTGATCTCCTTGAAGAGCTGCATGATCTCATAAGCCAGCTCGGGGTCGAGGTTGCCAGTGGGCTCGTCGGCGAGCAAGAGGACCGGCTCGTTGATGAGAGAGCGCGCGACCGCAACCCGCTGCTGCTCACCGCCCGAGAGCTGTAATGGAAAAGCGTGCATCTTGTGATGAAGCCCGACCTGTTTGAGGATTTGGAAGGCGCGACGTTTTCTTTCGCTTTTGGGGACTCCCATCACCTTCAGGACGAACGCTACGTTCTCGAAGACCGTCTTCCTCTTCAGAAGCTTGAAGTCCTGGAACACCACTCCAATGCTACGGCGCAAGAAGGGGATCTTGGACTCCAGAATGGCCGATACGTTGTGGCCGTTCACCAAAATCTGACCTTGGGTCGGTGACTCTTCTCGGAAGATAAGCTTCAGAAAAGTGGTCTTGCCCGCACCGCTGGGGCCGGTCAGGAAAACGAACTCGCCTTTGTCGACTTTGAGAGTGACGTTGCTGAGGGCGGCGGATTCCCGGTTGTATTGCTTATAGACGTGGTACGTTTGGATCATCGCCCGCCGTCTCGCTCCCCCGCGAGTTTACTTTAACAGGACTTTAAGAACCTCGCCCACGAGATTGGGATTGGCTTTGCCCCTCGTGGCCTTCATTACTTGTCCCACTAGCCATCCGAGGACTTTCGTTTTGCCTCCACGATACTGCTCGACCTGTTTTGCGTTCTCGGCAAGCACGGTACGGGCTACCTCTTCGATGGCCGAGCGATCGGTAATTTGAGTCAACTCCTCCTTTTCGATGAGCGCGCGCGGCCGTTCCTCGGTTGAGTACATCTTCTCGAAGAGTTCCTTGCCGATCTTGCCGCTAATCGTCCCGTCGTCGATGAGTCGTATCATTTCACCAAGGGCTTCCGGTCCCACCGGCGAGACGTCGAGTCCCACTCCGGTCTCGTTCATCTTGCGAAGCGATGCCGACATGATCCAGTTACTGGCTGCCTTGGCGTTCCCCGCCGCGGCAGTAGTAGCCTCGAAGTAGTCCGCCACCGTCCGCGATGTGGTCAGGACGCCTGCATCGTAGGCAGGAATCCCGTATTGCTCGATGAACCGGATCTTCTTGGATTCTGGAAGCTCCGGTAGATTGGCGCGAACACGCTCTACCCATGCGCTTCCGACCCGTAGCGGAGGCAGATCGGGCTCGGGGAAATAGCGGTAATCGTGGGCCTCTTCTTTGCTTCGCATGGACCGGGTTTGGCCGCTTACCGTATCGTAGAGTCTGGTTTCCTGAATCACGGTATCGCCTGCTTCGAGCGTTTCCACTTGACGTTCGAGCTCGTATTCGAGCGCCCGTGCCAAGAAGCGAAACGAGTTGAGGTTTTTCACCTCTACTTTGGTTCCCAATTGTTGTTCACCGATCGGTCGCACCGAGACGTTCAAATCACAACGCAGATTGCCTTTTTCCATGTTGGCGTTGGAGACCTCGGTATACTCGAGGATCGTTTTGATGTTTTGTGCATAGGCGACCGCTTGTTTAGAGCTCTTTATGTCGGGCTCGCTGACGACCTCTATGAGCGGTACCCCACTGCGGTTGTAGTCGACGCCACTCTGCTTCGCGGCATCTTCGAAACCCTCGTGCAGGAGTTTTCCAGCGTCTTCCTCGAGATGGATTCGGGCTATCCGAATCGTCCTTTTTTGATCATCCTCCTCGATGTTGAGCTTTCCGTGCACCGCCAAGGGTCGGTCGTATTGAGAGATCTGGTAGCCCTTGGGTAGGTCAGGATAGAAGTAATTTTTCCTTGCGAAGACGGACTTCTCGTTGACCTGACAACCCACCGCGAGCACCATCCGGAGCGCCAGATCCACGGCCTTGCGGTTCAATACCGGCAGGGCGCCGGGGAGACCTAGGCAGACCGGACATACGTGAGTGTTAGGAGGATCTCCGAAGCGGGTGGGGCAGCCACAAAAGAGCTTCGTTGCGGTCTGTAGCTGGGCGTGGATCTCGAGTCCGATGACCGCTTCGTACTCTCGCTTCATGATGCGTATAGTTGATCGATCAGGTTCTTGTAGCGACTCTCCACGACCCTTCTCTTGACCTTGAGCGTGGGGGTAAGCTCTCCGCCTGCGAGAGTGAATGGCTTGGGGAGCAAACACACCTTCTTGATTCTCTCGAACTGAGCCAAGTGGGGGGTCATTTCATCGATCTGCTTTTGGATGAAGTCGATTAAGTTTTGGTTACGCACCAGCTCCTGTTTGTTGAAGGACTTGATACCTTGTTTGCGTGTCCATTTATGGAGCCGTTCGAAATCAGGCACGACGAGAGCGGCCGGGAAGCGGCGTGTGTTGCCGATGACGACGATCTCGGCGATGTAGGGGTTGGCCTTCAGCTGGTTCTCGATCGGCTGTGGCGCGATCTTCTTCCCTCCCGCGGTGACGATGAGATCTTTCTTGCGATCGGTGATAACGAGAAAACCATCCGCATCCAGGTGACCAACGTCTCCGGTGTGGAACCAGCCGTCGGGGTCGATGGCTTCCCGTGTAGCTGCTTCGTTCTTGTAGTAGCCCTTCATGATGTTGGGCCCGCGGGCCAGGATCTCTTCATCATCGGCGATCTTGACCTCAACTCCCGGAGCGATTTGGCCGACTGTGCCGAATCGGATGGCACCGGGCCGGTTGACGGCAATGACCGGCGACGTCTCAGAAAGGCCGTAACCCTCCAGAATCGTGATACCGGCCGCCCAGAAGAACTCCGCGATCTCCTTGGACAGTGGCGCGCCCCCTGAAATGAAGAACCTCAAACGGCCACCAACCCGCTGCTGAAGCTTTTTGAAGGCCAAGGCGGTTGCGATCTTGTACTTGAGATCCGAAAGAAAGGGCGGCTTGTTGCCTCCCAGGCGGTAGCCGCCGTGCTCCTGTCCCACAGAAACCGCCCACCGGAAGATCTTTTGTTTCAGGGGACTTCCCTGGGATACCGCCTCCTGCACACGGGTGTACATCTTTTCGTAAAAGCGAGGGACGAAGGTCATCACCGTGGGTCGGATCTCCGCCAAGTTGTCCACGACCTTGTCGACGCTTTCGGCTATGGCGATGCTGGTGCCGGCGCACGGATAGAGATAGTGGGCAACCATTCTTTCGAAGACGTGGCTATAGGGGAGCGCGGATAGTGCGACATCGTCCTTGGTAATCGGCAGGACCTCCATGGAGGCCTTTACGTTCGAAGCGAAATTGGCATGCGTCAGCATGACTCCCTTGGGATTTCCTGTCGTCCCAGAGGTGTAAATGATGCTCGCCAAGTCTTGCGGGGTTACCTCCGCAGCCAACCGACGATGGAGATCGGGCTCCTTGGCCGCCTTTTCGGCCCCACGGGCGAAGAGCTCGTCGAGCGCCAAGCTATCCAGCCCGCTGTCACCCGGAGGATCGATTCGAATCACGTGTTCCACATCGCTGAGCTCCTCGCGGACCTCGGCCACTTTCGCTTGTTGCTCGGGTGAGGAGGCGATCAGGACCTTCGACTCTGAGTTGCGCACGATGTAGGACATTTGGGGAGCAGTGAGGCTCGAGTAGATAGGGACGTTAGCCGCACCCAGGATGTGAAGTGCCTTGTCGACGAGGAACCACTCGAGCCGGTTTTCCGAGAGGATCACGACTCGGTCACCCCGCTTCACGCCGAGCTCATGAAATCCTAGAGCCAAGTCGCGAGCCCGTTCCAGCATTTCGGTCCAAGATACCGAGCGCCAGGTGCCTCCGGACTTGTATCGAATCACGTCGGGCTTCCGGTGTGTCTCCATAGCTGCAAAGAAGAGCTCGTTCAGCGTTTCGAATTTCATGGCAGTGCACCTCTGTAGAACGCAGTGGTCCGTGTCCGGCGTCGGTTAGCGCAATTGCCGCTATCGAGCTAGACAGGCGCCTCGCTACGCGTGTTTGGCGTCAGTCATCCAGGTTGCTGCTATTGACATCGCCAGACGCCAGTGGAATGTTAGTCGGGCGCCTTACTGCTGTCAAAAGATTGACCCGCATTGATCCCCGTCGCCGCCAAGCCTATAATCCTGCGTGTCTTCCCAGGACGGATTCATAGGTCTGGGCTCGAACCTGGACGACCCTGCTGCGCAAATCTCTTTGGTATTGCAGCGGCTGGGGGAAAAATCGATCGCGATAGACCAGGTCTCAAGCCTTTACCACACCGAGCCCGTGGACGCCCCGTCCCAGCCCTGGTTCACGAACGCGGTCGCCAGAGTGATTAGCCCATTCGCACCACGGGATTTACTTTCCATCTGTCAAGAGATCGAAACGCGTCAAGGTAGGCAAAGGACCCGTAACGGCTATCACTATCCGCGCACCATCGATCTGGACCTCCTGATGGCGGGGGAGGAGGCGGTTGAGACTCCCGAGCTCACCCTACCGCACCCGCGACTGTACCTGAGGAAATTCGTACTGGTTCCCTTGGCGGAGATCGCTCCGGATTGGGTCCACCCCACCTTAGGTGCGTCCGCCAAGGAGCTGCTCCGTCGGTGTTTCGACACGGCATCCGTGGTGCGCATCGCTCCACCCCCTATTCTTCCTACGGTGAGCTCGCGATGAACCTGCGCTACGTTTCGGTAGAGGGGCCTCCGGGCGTTGGGAAGACCGCCGTCGTCGAACGCTTGGCGGCTCACCTAGAAGCCTCCATCGTTCTGGAGTCCTGCGAGAATCCCTTTCTTCGCGATTTCTATCACGAAAAGCCGGGCGCGGCCTTCCAGACTCAGATGTTCTTTCTCCTTAGCCGCTACCGCCAACTCTCAGAGTTGGCTCAACGCGAGCTTTTTCGTCAGGTGACCGCCTGCGACTTCATCTTCGCAAAGGACAAGGTCTTCGCATATCTCAATCTCGACGACACGGAGCTGATGCTCTACGAAAAGATCTACCGCGTGTTGGAGGGGGAAGTTCCTCCGCCCGAATTGGTGATTTACCTTCAGGCACCGGCCGAGGTTCTCATGAAGCGGCTGAAGTCCCAGAAGTCAAAATCTCGCCGAGCCGACCCCGGCCCAGGCGAGACCTACCTCCGTGAGTTAGTAAAGGCTTACGACTACTTTTTCTTCCACTACTCAGCGACCCCGCTTTTGGTCGTCAATACCGCGGACGTAGACTTCTCCCATCCGGGGACGGGGCTCGATGATTTGATCCACGAGATGCAGTCCCTCAGCGGCGGGACCCGCTTCTATATGCCGGGAGGCTCACCGGGCTGACCGTTCCTCCCGCCCTCGGGCGGGGGGGAAGCCCAGAGCACATAAAATCTTAACGGTGGCGAGCCTCGCGGCTCGGCCGTGCCCGTCCGTCCCGGGGCCTCTTGCTGCCGTCCCTCACCCGTGGTGCGGGGATGTCCCGCCGGATGTTGAATTTGGGGTAGCGGCGGCTCCTTGGCCGGCCTAAGAATAGGTCTGCCAATAAACCGTCTCCAGAGGGGGACAAGGAGCCACCAATGCCTAGGAAATCAAAGAAGCCAGTAAGAAAGCAAACGCACTCGCCTACGGGCAAGGTAGTTGGCCAAGTCGGTCAGATACTGCTACCGATGATAGCTGGGATCGCGGCCACGAAGGCGGATCTGACGGAATGGGTGTACGAGCAAGGACTGACAGCTCTGCACCTACTGCTCGGAGAGGACGCCGAGGAGATCGCGGGGCTCAAGGGCAAGCACGAGAAGGAGCGAACTCATAACCACTGGGGGAGCACGAACGGAGAGCTGAGCTTCGGTGGTCGTCGCATCCAAGTGTCGCGACCTCGAGTTCGCTCGAAGTCGGGCGCGGAGGCGTCGCTTCCACACTTCGAAGCCTTCCGCGAAGAAGACCCGCTTCCAGAGCGAGTGTTGAATCAGATCTTGGTGGGCGTATCGACCCGAAATTACGAATCGAGTCTGGACAAACCCGCGGCCAAGTTGAAGTCTCGTGGCACGAGTAAGAGTGCCGCCAGCCGTCACCTCGTGAGCCAGACGACTAAGAAGCTCGAGGAATACCTGTCTCGGCGGCTAGAGGAGTTCGAGCTTGCGGCACTGATGCTGGATGGCCTTGAGGTGGCCGGACAGACCGTCGTCGTAACTCTAGGTATCACAATAGATGGAACGAAGGTGCCCCCGGGTATATGGCTGGGCTCGACGGAGAACTCTCGGATGTGCACCGCGATGTTGCAGGACCTTCTCGAGCGAGGCTTGCGCGTCGATGAGTCGATTCTCTGCGTAGTGGACGGAGGCAAAGGCATCCGCAAGGCACTCGTCGACGTTTTGGGGGACCTCGCGGTCATCCAAAGGTGCCAGATCCATAAACTCCGAAATCTTCGCTCGTACCTTCCCAAGTCTCGTCACGCCTACGTGCTCCAGACGATGAAGGAAGCCTACAAGTGCAAGAGTGCCGACAAGGCGCGCAAGCGACTTCAGGCATTGGTGTCGTGGCTCGAGCGAAACGGCTACGACGAAGCTGCCGGAAGCCTTCGTGAAGGGATGGAAGAAACACTCACGGTCGTGAAGCTCGCGCCGCCCGCCTTACTTCGCCAGTCTCTTGCCACGACGAACGCCATTGAGAATCTCAACGGAACCATTCGCAGAGTATCGAGAAACGTCAAGCGTTGGAAGAGTCCTTCCATGGTTCGCCGATGGACCGCTCTTGGCGTCGTCACCGCGCAGAAAAAGTTCCGGCGTATCAAAGGCTATCGCCATATGGGCGCTCTCGTTCACGCGCTTAGAAGCAAACAGAAATCTCTTGACAGCGATGAGTTTGCTGCCTAAGAGTATTCACAGGTGCCGCCGCTACCCGACCAAATTCAACAGCGGCCGGGACATCCCCCGTGGTGCACTAGTTTCGTTATCCCTCTCATTACAGATCCGAGTGTTTCTTAATCCGAGCTGGCGGAACCGCAATTAAGCTGCTCGCGGGTGGTCGCTTTGACCGCCCGTATTCCACAACGACTACAGGCTATAGGTGGAGGTTCCTATGACTAGCGAAGCCGAGCCGAGCCCTCAGGGACGGCGTCCCAATAGACGACGACGGCTCATTGTAGACAAGGGGTTCCAGTACCGTTTGATCGGGCTCCTTTTGGGCATCTGGGCTGCCAACTCCCTCTTCTTCTCGATCTTCCTCTACTACTTCTACGAGGGACACATTCTACAGTTCTATCACTTGGTTCCGCGGAGCGGAATGGTGCCGCTGCTGAGCGTTCCCGTGCTGTTCGCGGTCGCCATAAGTTTCGTCCTCCTCTTCGGGATGGTGCTGGTGGAGATCATCGGCGTCTATCTGAGCAATCAGATAGCGGGGCCGCTGTACCGGGTGAAGCTGAGTCTCGAACGCGTCACCGGTGGTGATGTCAACTTCGACATCCGCTTCCGCGACTTTCTCGAGGATTTTCCGGGCTACTTCAACAGGATGCTACAAGCTCTCAAGGAACAGAGCAGTAACGACATCGAGGTGTTGAAGGCCATCGAGGCAAACCTGTCGGATCCTGCGAAAACCAGAGCCCTAGTCCTCGAGCTCAAGGAGAGGAAGCAGACGCAGATCGGCGCAGCTTCCGAGGAAGCCGGTCAGGTACCGATGGCGGTCCACTAGCTCCGAGGGATCTTCTTCCAATCTAGTACCAAGGCCTAGGCTGCGACCGGAGGCCGGGGCTCTCCCGCCTCCTGTGTCGAATTCGTTTCCCGCGCCCTTTCCTGGGCGCGGGCAACAAGTCCATTTGATGCAGGGCTTTGACGGTGAGCACCCCGTCCCGTATACTGACTCAATTCAGGAGAACGGGAATCGCGTCCATGGCCAAGGAAAAAGACGAGAGTCCCTTGTCTCCGAATCCCCCCCGCGAATTCGAGCGGGGTACCGGCAAGCTCACGGAGAAGGTCCGACGACATACCTCAACGAAACGAGAAGACCTGCTGACCTCGAGCGATCTTTTTGGCGACATCATCGATGAGCTTCGGGAGGACAGATCCGAAAGTCCCGGCGCGCCGGGACGGGCCTCTGCAAGTATCGATTCCAAGTCGCAGAACGGTTCGCCGGTTCCGGACACGTCGCGACCCGTGCCGGTCATAAGACCCGATACGATCTCGGTGAATCCAGATTCGACGGAATCGTTCGGCCCATCCGGCGGGCCTGAATCTACGGCTCCGCTTCCGAAGGAGCAATACTCCCTTGTCGATCTCGCGTACTCCACGCTCCTTCAGGATTCCAAGCTGGGCGACAGCATGGACCCGCTGGTTAGCTCGGAAACTGAGAAAAATGATGCAGCGTACGGCCAGTATTTGCTCTTGGATCGAGTTGCAACCGGGGGCATGGCAGAGGTCTTCAGGGCCAAGCGCCGGGGAGTGGAGGGTTTCGAAAAGATGGTCGCCGTCAAGCGCATCCTCCCTCACCTATCCGACAACAAGGATTTCGTGGAGATGTTCATCAATGAGGCGAAGATGGTGGCCGGCCTCTCACACCCTAACATCGCTCAGATTTTCGATCTAGGTAAGATCGAGGACACCTATTACATCGCGATGGAATACATTGATGGAAGGGATTTGCGAGCGATTCTGGCCCGGATTCACGAAAAAGAAATGATTTTGGACGTGAGTCTGTCCGCGCTGATCATGGCGAAGGTCGCCGCCGCACTCGAGTACGCTCACCGACACTGCGATCAATCGGGACGGCCGCTTCAAATCGTGCATCGGGACGTCAGTCCTCCCAACATCCTGGTATCCAATGAGGGGGAGGTCAAGTTGGTAGATTTCGGCATTGCCAAGGCGACCATCGAGGCTCCCTCAACGGACAGCGGTTCTCTTCGAGGTAAGCTGCTCTACATGTCGCCCGAGCAGGCGTGGGGGCGAGCCATGGATAAGCGGTCCGACATTTTCTCCTTGGGCACTGTCTTCTTCGAAATGCTGACCGGGCGCAGCCTATTCATGGGAACTTCGGAGATGAGCATTTTGGAACGAGTTAGGGAGGCCTAGTGCTTGACGCCCTCCTCGTTCAACCCTGCGGTACCTATCGAGTTGGAAGCGGTGGTAGCCCGAGCACTCAAGAAAGAGCCGGATGATCGTTATTAAGACTGTTCCGAGATGTTGAGGGACCTGGATGCTTATTTGCGTCGGCGAGCAGCGGCGGGAAGCGCCGAGCTGGCGAAGCGCGTAGCGGAACTTTTCTAGTCCGACACGACCAGAGATAGGAACCGGTACCGAGTCAACCCGCGTTACGCGGGATGGAGTCGAGTCTAGTAAAGATGCCGCTTACCGACGAAGAAGAACGCACTTACCGGCAAACCCTCGAGTGGCGCAGCGTCAGCTCGAGGAGATCGACGAGAAGATCGAGCTCGAGCAAGTGAAAGAGCGCCTTGCGGGGTTTCAGGAAAAACACAAGGCTGCCCTCCAGATGTACGACGCAGCCTGTACGATGCTCGGCATCGAGATCGAGCTCGAACACACCGGAGAAGAAGGCTTGGACCAAGAGCCACAAATCTAACCTCGAAACCGATGCAGTGCGTCGCGCGTTCCGCGCTTTTTGTCCTAGCCCCGTGGCTCATTGCCTGGACCTCCCCGCCACCTTCACCGGGAACCACGTTCCATCGGTCCCTGGCGTGGGCTCACCAAGCAACCCTCGCCCATCGCATCGTCTCCACGACGCCGAACTTCACGGAAATCCTGTTCGAGATCGGTGGCGGTGACCACGTGGTCGCGGTGTCCGACTACTGCCTTTATCCAGAAGCGGCGCAAGCGAAACCGCGCATCGGCGGTCCTTTCAATCTCAGTTACGAGCGGATCCTAGCGCTACAGGCGGATCTCGTGGTGTTGCCATTGAGTCTCGAGACGGCGGCCGGAAAGCTTCGGACGCTGGGAGTCTCGGTGCTCCGGCTCCCGAACGAGACGGTCGCCAACGTTGTGGAGTCGATTACCCGTCTTGGTGAGGTGAGTGGGAGAAGCACCCAGGCGGACCGACTAGCGGCTCAGATCCGGGCCGAGCTCGCCGCCGTGGAGCAGAAAACTCGCGATCTGCCGCGGCCAAGAACGCTTATCGTGGTGCTTCGAGCTGCCGGCAGCCTCCAAGATCTCACCGCCGCCAGCCCCGACACGTTCCTCGACGAACTGCTCGTCCTCGCCGGAGGGGAGAACGTGATTACCGGCACGATTTCCCGCTATCCACGCATTTCCAGGGAAGAGATCGTGTCTCTCGATCCGGAAGTTATCCTCGATCTCACTTTTAGCGCCGAGGGCGAGGACACGCTCGGAATCTGGTCCCAGCTGCCCACACTGAACGCGGTACGCACGGGTCGGGTCGTGGCCATACCCGATCCCGTTGCCACCATACCCGGTCCCCGCATGATCGACACGCTTCGCCGATTCGTCGAGATTCTACATCCGGAGGCCGAGCTACCACTTGAGGTGTCTCGATGAATCGGATGGAATCCCGGTGAGGCGAGTTAGAGACGAGCATCCATGATCCGTGCGTCCAAGCTTGGCTTTTCCTACCCGGGTGGGCCGGATGTGATTTCGGAGCTGGACGTCGAGCTTCGGGATGGTGATCTGCTGGCGATCCTGGGCCCCAACGGGTCCGGCAAATCGACTCTTCTCAAACTTCTCGCCGGTCTTCTCAGCCCTAAGCATGGCGAGATCGCATTAGAGGATCGACCCCTCGATTCCTACTCTCGCCAAGAATTGGCCAGCATCGTGAGCTACGTGCCGCAGCAGACCACAGTGGGCTTGCCTTTTACGGTGGGCGAGATCGTGCTCATGGGCCGGCATCCTCATCAAAGCGCGTTTCGCTTCGAGACCGAAGAGGATCTCGCCGTGGTGGCAAGGGCTCTCGAGCTTACCGAGACTTCTGAGTTCGGCTCGCGGCTGTTTCACAGCCTTTCCGGTGGTGAAAAACAGCGAGTTCTGATTGCACGAGCCATCGCCCAAGACTCGCAGCTACTGCTCTTGGATGAGCCCACCGCGGCGCTCGATCTCAAACACGAGGTGCGTATGTGGGAGATACTGGAGCGACTGGTGGTCGAGCAGTCGAAGACCGTCGTAGGCGTGACGCACCATATCAACCTGGCTTCCCTCTACTGTCCCCGGATGCTCATCCTCAAAGAGGGTCGGGTGGTGGCAAGCGGAGCGCCTCGGGAACTACTCGATCGGGAGCTCATGGAGTCGGTCTACGAAACCCCGTTACGGGTCGAAACAGGGTCGGCCTCTTCGGTTCCTTTCATCCTTCCTGAGAAACGCAGTGAGTAAGAACGGGTCCGAGATCCAGCTGCTTACCGCCAAGCGATTCGCCTCGACGGTCGGGGCATCGGCGCTCCTCCTGCTGCTCGCACTCGTTGGTGCCCCACTCATTGGGTCGACCCAGATCGATCTTTCTCGGGCTTTCGACTTTTCGATCCCGGCCGCTCTCAATCCAGACGCCAGCATCTTGTTTTCGGTGCGGCTTCCCAGAACGCTACTTGCGGCGCTGGTGGGAGCGGCGCTCTCCGCTTCGGGACTCGCGTTCCAGTCTTTGCTTCGGAATCCATTGGCCTCACCGTTCACGCTTGGAATCTCGGGCGGTGCGGCGGTTGCAACAGCAATCGCTATTCGCTTCGGTTTGGACGGCACTTTTGGCCCGATCTCCGCTCAGACAGTTGCGGCACTCGCGGGATCGGCGGCGGCCGCCTCGTTGGTTTATCTATTGGCGAAGACAGGCGGCTACCTCGCTCCAAGCACGTTGCTCCTGGCCGGTGTGACGCTTCATTTTTTCTTTTCTTCGCTCATCCTCTTGATTCAGTACACTGCGGACTTCACTCAGTCTTATCAAATGGTTCGATGGGTCATGGGAGGGCTGGATTTGGTCGAGCTTCGCAGGTTGGCAGTCGTCGCCCCGCTGGTGATAGCTGGTCTGGCTGTTCTCATCGGGTTGTCGCGGCAACTGAACGTCATGGCCTTGGGAGACGAGACGGCGCGAAGCTTGGGGGTTCCCGTGGACCAGTCCCGGAAACTGGCGTTTGCCGCCGCTTCGGTGGCAACCGGCTCGGCGATCTCTTTGTCCGGACCAGTTCTTTTCGTCGGACTCATGGTCCCTCACTTGCTCCGGCTGGTCTTGGGACCGGACCACCGCGTGCTGATGCCTTGTGCGGTGCTCGCCGGCGGCGCGATCGTGGTGGCTTGTGACACGGTAGCGCGCACCATCCTGGCACCTACCGAGATTCCGGTCGGTGTGGTGACCGCCCTGACGGGAGGTCCTTTCTTCCTTTGGATCTTGCTGCGTCACAAGTTACGTGGCATCTATCCCGAGGAGTCTCTGCGGGTTTGACGACGACAATGAGACTTGCTAGGATCCGCCACCTTCTACCATGATCTGGTTCAAGAAAGAAAAAACGCCCCTGGCGCCGGCGGAGAAAAAGAGCCGGATGCCGGAGGGATTGTGGAGCAAGTGCAAGGGATGCTCGGAAATCCTTTACAAGAAGGAGATTGTCCGCAACTCCAACGTGTGCCCCAAGTGCAATTACCATTTCGGCCTGTCGGCTACGGAACGGCTGGCGATGCTCTTGGACGGGGGATCTTACGAAGAGTTCGATTCCGGAATCCGTTCCACGAACCCTCTTCGTTTCAAAGACACCAAGCGTTACCAGGATCGTCTGAAAACTGGGAGGGAGCAGACCGGACTCGATGACGCGATCATGACAGTCAAGGGTACGATCAACGGCATACCCGTTATCGTCGCGGCGATGGAGTACGGCTTTATCGGTGGAAGCATGGGCGTCGTGGTCGGAGAGAAGATCACGAGAGCCGTCGAGAGGGCTCTCGAGGAACGCACCGCGCTGGTCATCATTGCTCGCTCAGGAGGAGCGCGGATGCAGGAAGGCGCCCTTTCGTTGATGCAGATGGCGAAGATAAGCGCCGCTCTCGCGCGCCTCGACGATGCGGCGATTCCGTACTTCTCCATACTTACCGACCCCACGACGGGTGGCGTCACTGCGAGCTTCGCGATGCTCGGTGACTTGAACATCGCCGAGCCCAAGGCGCTCATCGGCTTTGCCGGCCCGCGCGTCATCGAGCAAACCATCCGTCAGCCGGTACCCCCGGGCTCCCAGCAGTCGGAGCATTTGATGGAGCACGGCATGCTGGACCTCATCGTCGAGCGCAAACAGTTGAAGGAGCGTCTGGGCAAGATTCTGCAGTTTTTCACTGATTCCGTTCCCGAGGAGTCGGCTAGCTCTCCATCGGAACCCTATTTTCCCTGAACAAACTGAGCGGGGTTGCCCCGAATATGAACTACGCGGCGGCGGTAGCCTATCTAACCGGGCACGAGCGTCTGGGTATCCAGTTCGGGCTAGAGAACATCGGCCGGCTCGTCGAGGCCTTGGGGCACCCCGAGAAATCGTGGCGCTCGATTCTGGTCGCCGGGACCAACGGCAAGGGCTCCACGGTCGCAGTGGTCGAGTCCATTTTGCGGGCCGCCGGGTATCGTTCCGCCCGCTACACTTCACCACACCTGGTTCGCCTGGAGGAGCGAATGATGGCGAATGGTGAGCTCATCGCCCCCGCTGAGCTTGCCGACGTCGTCGAAAAAGTGAGACGCGTCACCGTGCAGTTGAGACAGGAGCGGAAACTCCTCACCGAGCCAACATTCTTCGAGCTGACGACGGCTTGCGCCCTCGAGTTCTTTCGTCTAAAGGCAGTCGAAATCGCGGTGCTCGAGGTGGGAATGGGAGGGCGCTGGGATGCCACCAACATTGTCCCCGCCGACGTCACGGCGGTGACCAACATCGGTTGCGATCACGAGCGCTTTCTGGGTACATCTCTCGCCACCATCGCCGCCGAGAAGGCGGCGACGATCAAACTGGGCCGGCCAGTTGTGACGACGGTCGCGGATGAAGAGTCGCTCGCCGTTATCCGTTCTGAGGCCGCGCGGCAAGGGTCTCCCTTGTTTGAGGTGCAAGGAGAAGTGCGTTCGCGAACAAAAGAAGTCGAAGAAGGACAATGGGTACGATTGGAAACACCACGGGCCGTCTATCCCGAAGTGTTCTTGCCACTGGCCGGTGCGCATCAAGTCGAGAATCTTGCCCTCGCGGTTAGGCTCGCGGAGCTCACCAGCCAACTGGGGTTCGAGATTACGAAGGAAGCGGTAACCGCAGGAGTCGCTGCCACCGTTTGGGAAGGACGCCTCGAGAGAATCGAAGGTTCACCCCCTCTCATCATCGATGCCGCACACAACCCTTCGGCGGCCGCTGCGTTGGGTCGCTATCTCGAAGACCATCCCCATCCCAATCGAGTACTGGTCTACGGCGTGATGAAGGATAAGAGATCCTCCGCGATGCTTGATGCTCTCCTGCCTCAAGTGCAGCACCTGATCGTGACCCAGCCTCCGAATCCGAGAGCCCAAGATCCGAAGACCGTGGCGAGTGCTGCCGCCCGGCGCGGCTTTCCTTGCGAGGCGGTCGAGTCTCCGGCACAAGCACTCTCAAGCGCACGCCGGAGAGCGGGAAACAAAGGGGAAGTGGTTGTTACCGGCTCGATCTTTCTCGTCGGCGAAGTGAAGCGTTTGCTGTCATTGGAGAATCAAGCTCGAGGTTGAAAGACGACGGTGAAGCTACTCTGGTGGCCATCTTGTTTGGAGCGCGTCGATATTGGCGCGTCGGTCGGCTTGAACGTGCACGACATTGTCTTCCCCGTCGCTTCTGCAAGCAGTCGTGATCGCTGCCAGCGCGAGGCCAGCCAACGGAACGAGTGGTCGTGGCCTTCATCCGGGTCGAGGGCATCGTTTCAATCGAAGTGCCTGCAGTAGGACTAACAACGCGAATCGCGGATTGTTCAGAAGGTATCGTCGCCACAAACGGCGAGGCTCGCTGAGCAATCGGAAGAACCATTCGAGTCCGGCGTTGCGCATCCAGACCGGTGCCTGTCTTTTTGTGCCTGCATGGAAATCGAATGCTGCTCCCACTCCAATGAGGACGGAAGCGTTCAACCGATTGACATGGGCAGCCGTCCAATGCTCTTGCTTGGGAGTGCTCAGGCCAACCCAGACGATATCTGGTTTCGTCTCGTTGATCTCACGAACTACCTTTTCGTCTTCCTCTGGCGTGAGGCTTCGAAACCGTGGTGCGTGAATGCCAACGATGCGTAGGGCTGGGAAGAGCTGTTCGAGCCTCGCACGAAGTCTCTGCACCACGCCTTCGTCACCACCATAGAGAAAGTGTCGGTAGTGCTTTGAAAGCGACCTCTCGCATATCGAGAGTATCAGGTCCGGACCGTAAACTCTCCTTACGTGAGGATACCCCCAGCAGCGACTAAGCCATACCAGGGGCATTCCATCTGGGGCTACGAGCCCGGCGGAGTCGAAGATTCGGCGGAGATCTTCGTCACGCTGGCTCTCCATGATTCCGTGAACATTCGCGACACATACAAAATGACGCTCGCGCCGAGTAACCTACGATTCAATGATCTCGAGCGCGTCCGGCATCGCGATGGCGCTTACGCCGACGCCGAGTATGTTCACCCGGGTCATTTGAGGACCACGAGACTCTCCGGCAGGACAGTCCCGATCAGTAGGCTCCTTTCCTCAACAGCACTGCCGGAATCGTCCTCAACAGAATCTGAAAATCCAGCAGCAAGGACCAGTTCTCAATGTAGTAACGATCTTGCTGTCGCATTTCGTCGTAAGGAAGCTCTGACCGTCCGCCCACCTGCCACAGTCCGGTGATTCCCGGCCTGACAGTTTCACGGTCTTTGAGCCATTGTGAGCTCTTCTGGTGGTCCCAAAAGGGCTCGACATCATCGATGGGCAGAGGCCGAGGTCCAACCAAGCTCATCTCTCCCCGCAGGACATTCACCAGCTGGGGGATCTCGTCGAGACTGAACCGCCGCAGCACTCGCCCGACGGAAGTCGTACGCGGGTCGGTTCGAATCTTGAAGAGGGGCTCGTCAACTTCATTGATCTCGGAGTGCTCGCTGCGCTTCGCCGCAGCATCCGCCCTCATGGAGCGGAACTTGAGGAGGGTGAAATGACGTCCGCCCCTTCCTCGGCGAGGTTGGCGGAAAAACGCGGGGCCCGGAGATTCGATTCTGATGGCAACGGCGATCAGGGGAAACAGCGGAAGGAAAGCGACGCTCAGGAAGGACGCGACGACCACGTCCAAGAGCCGCTTGGCCTTGTGCGGCCAGAGCCCTCTCCTGTCTGGAAATGGGACTCATCCGTGGTGGGGCTTGCCAAAACCGTTGGGATGTCGCCTCCTTCATGCGATTCTCACTCATCGCTGCGCCCTAAAGACCGTCGTGCCAGCCCACCGGCACTCCATGAGTAAAACCTACTATCGGGTAGTACAGTCCCAGGCGGCCGTCGTTGAATGCGAAATCAGGATGGAGCGAAGGTCATCGAAGTCGTGGGCATCGAAACGGGGTAGTTGAGGCGCATGAAGGCACAGAACATCGGGATGGCTGTTCAGGAGACGGGACAACCATGTCGATCCTGCCGCTCCCCAGCAATAGCCGATGAACAGAATCCTCTTTTCCATGTTCGAGCAGAGATTATAGTCAAGATAGCGATCATTATAGAAGAAGCGTCGCCTAAACGCGAAGAACTGGGACTTGAATGGTCGAACACCGGTTGTAGGCGGACCGGTAGTCGAGGCCTATGTGGATCTAAAGCATCAAAAGAAGTAGAAGAGTCGTAGGTCGAGGGCCGAGTCGGTGACTGAAAATGTTTTGGCTACAGCTCCTTCCCGTTCAGCTCGACCGAGATTCTACCCGGGTGCTCTCCGCGCATGGCGGCATGGAGAAAACAAGTCTGCTGTCTTATGCTGACGAGTTTCGGGCCGTCGTCATCTTTTGCGAATCGGGCATCGAGGAACACCTGCGTATCGACGGGTGCAATGGCGGCATCTCGGCTTCCGTCCCGCGAGTCTCCACTGAATTGAAAAACGCTCTTTTGAACGATGCGATAAGAGTCGAGGGTTTGTTTTTTGATATGCGCGAAGCGCCCGAGTTGCGTCATGTAGCAAAAGCCGATCCCGGCGCTGAGATACGCGAGGGGCGGAGGGGCGCTCGCCTTGCCTCCCTGAGGCTCGGTCTCGTCACAAACGAAGCGGAAACTGCTACCGATGGGCCGGTAGAGGTGAACGACGCTCTCCATCAACACGTCTCCGAGCCAGCGCGCGTCGCCGTGAACATGGAGAGTCCGTTGCTGCTCTGCTTGCAAGCTGCTGCCGGCGCCGCCTTCGACTCCGGTCCTTTTCTCGGCCTTTTTTACCCGCTTGATAATGTCGGGAAGAAAGTTCTGTAAGCCCGGCAGGATGCCCTCGAAGTGAGTAGCCGGATCTTGCTCGTTGGGATACGGCGAGGACTCGAGGTCGCTGACGGGGACCGGTCGGCCGTTCAGCCTCAGGGAGAACGTGTTTTGCATCATGCTCCGCATAAGACTCTGGGCCGGTGAGCTAGCCTCCGCCATCCGCGATAGCTCCGCGATTCTCGAAGCGGGTGCGCTGGACTTAACTTTCAGACGGAGCACCGGGGGCTTGGCGCCGCCGGTGGCGTCCCCTCGTAGGAACGAGCTTTCCATCGAATAAAAGTTGTCTTGGGCCAGCGACACCTCTTCGAGGGTGACGCCCTGCGCACGTGCCCCCTGGAGGAACTGGCTCAAAAATGAGAACTGCATCCCAGCGGTGAAAAACGCGAGGGGAAAGAGCGCCATGTCTTTCCCGTTGAGATAAGGACCTTCATCGGAAACGAGGCGCCATGCGGTGCCTTCCGGCTCGCAGGTGACGACGGCCTCCTTTTGCATACCTTCGAGCGAGCGCACTTCGGTCGTAATGACGACAGTGTTCTCGGCCGGCCGGGTTTCGCCTGCTGCGGGAGCGGCCCCTTCCGCTATCTTGAAAACCAGCGGAAAACCGGAACCCTCGATCGATGGCATCTGCGCGCACCTCGTGGAGCGTTGCTCTTTCGTTTCCATTTAGTCCTGGAGGTGTTTCGATGTCAAGTCGAAGTGCCACGAGGGACTAGCAAGAGTCTGCATTCACGCAACCCTTGTCGGAAACACGAAGAAGTTCCGTGGGAACTGGTTCCAGGCGCGCGGTAGTCCTCTTGCTTGTTGCCTTGACAACCGTCCGGCGCGAGCCATCGGGAGTTCATGGGACGGACACCCAGCGTGCTAGAATAGGCGTAATTGACTCGAGGAAGGCGTTAAAGGAGCTAGCTCCGACCTCGTTCGCGGAAAAGATGCAGAGGATCCCCTTACCGCACGGAGCACAGGACCGGAATGGCCTTCTAGGACTCGCGCGCCACCGAGAGCTCTCTCGGAGTGCCTCTCCAGACTTCCGATTCCAATAATGAACAGCAGACTGAAGTCGGGAGCTATTTCGTGGCGAACTACCCCCCCTTCTCCTTCTGGTCCCAAGAACATCTCCCCGCCGTAGAAGGAGCCTTAGCGCACGCTCCCCTTCCAACGGTCCCTCTAAGGCTCTACCTTCACATTCCCTTTTGCCGCAAGCGGTGTAAGTTTTGCTATTTCCGGGTCTACACCGAAAAGAATAGCCGCGATGTAGAAAACTACGTGAACGCTCTTGTCGCAGAGGTGGCTCTCTACCGTCGCTACGCTGCGTTCTCCCAACGCCCGCTGCGGCGGCGAGACGCCTTCCTTCCTGAACACCCGGCAGCTTGACTCCCTCGTCGAAAGGCTCCGCGGGTCCGTGAATTGGGACGGTGCTGAAGAGGTCAGTTTGGAATGCGAGCCGGGGACGTTGAACCGCAGCAAGGTCCAGGCTCTCAAGAAAATCGGCGTGACGCGTATGAGCCTGGGCGTCGAGAACTTCGACGATGCCATTTTGCGAGAGAACGGCCGTGCTCACGAAAGCAAAGAGACCTATCAAGCCTACGAATGGATCGAGGAAGCGGATTTCCCCAACGTTAATATCGACCTCATTGCGGGGATGGTCGGGGAGACGGAGAAGAACTGGGAGGTTTGCGTCCGCAAGACCATCGAACTTTCTCCCGACAGTGTCACCATCTACCAAATGGAGCTTCCTTACGACACCCTTTACTCTCAGGAAACCCGGGTTGAGGGACAACCGGTCGCGATGGCCGGCTGGGAGCAAAAACGCGCCTGGGTTGGTAAGGCTTTTGCCGAGCTGGAGAGAGCAGGCTACAGAGTCTCAAGCGGGTACACAGTTACGAAAGGTTCGAAGCCGGGTAAGTTCAGCTACCGCGATAGCCTAGCACAGCGCGGACATGGTGGGGGGCGGTGTCTCGTCTTTTTCTTATGTGGGAGGCGTTTATTTTCAGAACCTGGACCGGCTCGAGGATTACGTTACGGCAGTGGGAGGAGGGAGTTTACCTCTCAAGAGAGCGTTGCCAATCGGTGAGACCGAACGGCTGATACGGGAGCTTGTTCTGCAGATGAAGTTGGGAAGCTTAGACCTCGGCTACTTCCGAGAGAAGTTTCAACGCGACGTGAAGAACGAGTTTCAGCCTGCCTTCGATCAACTGGAACGGAAGGGTTACCTTCATTGGGAAGGGGATCGAGCCGTGCTCACCCGCGAGGCCCTTCTGAGAGTCGATGCGCTCTTTCTAGCTTCTTCCTACCCGAACATCGGGACGCCGGCTACACCTGATGGAGACGCGTTGGGTTTCATCGGTCCGATTTATTCGAAGATCTCAAGGGCTTCTGCGATTTGCCGACCGATTCTGACGACTAGGTTCCCAGGACGATCCTCGCCCGGATGGCCCCGCTTCCTCAATCGCTGTAACATGAGCTGGGTGTGAAGTTCGATTGCTGGCGGGCCAGCTAAGAGACAGATAGGTTCGGGAGCCTGGGCGTTCCAGGCACGCCGCGACGTCGTGCCCCTATTGTTCCGCTCACCTGGCAAGCTAGTTCAGTTAGAGATGGTAGAGTAAATCGATGTCAGAAAAGGTGTTGCTCCATCTGCGTGTCAACGGCGAGTCGGTCGAGGTGGCAGCGCCCGTCCACAAGACGCTCCTCGAGGTCTTGCGAGAAGAGTTACGGCTCACGGGTACCAAACACGGATGCGAGCTGGGTGAATGCGGAACGTGCACTGTGCTCGTAGATGGGGAGCCGGTCCTTTCGTGTCTGACACTGCCGATCGAGCTTGAGGGTCGCGAGATCGTGACGGTGGAAGGCATGACCGAACAAGGTACTCACCATCCGCTCCAAGTCGCTTTCGCCGAAGTCGGCGCAGCCCAGTGTGGTTACTGTACTCCGGGGATCCTTCTTGCGGCGAAGTCGCTTCTGGATAAGAATCCAAGCCCCACCTGTCCCGACATTCAAGAAGCACTGGCCGGGAACCTCTGCCGGTGCACGGGCTACATTCAGATCCTTCAGGCGGTGGAGCTCGCTGCCAGTCGCCTCAACGAGTAGGGTAAGGAAAATAATGCCCACGAAAGTCCGCGTCCAGCCCAAGCGAAAAAAGGCTTCTGGGCCAGCGGTCCCTTCGGGTGAAGAGAAGCTCAGCATTATCGGGAAGCCCCTTCCCAAGGTCGATGCTATGGCGAAGGTCAGCGGGGAAACTGTGTTCGCGGACGACCTGGCGCTTCCCCGAATGCTCTACTGCAAGATCAGGAGGAGTCCTCATCCGCACGCGCGCATCTTAAGTGTCGACACGAGTAAGGCGGCAGCGCTTTCCGGCGTTGTCGCCACGCTAGTCGGCTCAGAGCTTCCTATTCCCTTCGGGATCCTGCCCGTGTCTCAGGACGAGCATGCCTTGGCCCTGGATAAAGTCCGTTTCGTGGGAGATCCGGTTGCCGCGGTCGCCGCCATAGACGAGGAAACAGCGGATAAGGCCCTGGGACTCATCGATGTGCAGTACGAAGTCCTCCCATCGATCATGTCGATCGAGGAAGCGCTCGAAGAGGAAGGAGAGCGTATTCATGACTATGGACCGCAAGGCAACGTCCACAAGGCGGTAGCGCTCGAGTTCGGTGATGTCGAGCAAGGTTTCCGTGAGGCCGATCATGTACGCGAGGACACGTTCTTCTTCGAGGGCAATACACATCTTCCGATGGAACAGCATGCCGCGGTCGCGGCTTACGGCCCCGATGACAAATTGACCCTGTGGTCCTCGACCCAGACGCCGCACTACGTTCATCGTGCCATGGCGAAGGTGCTGGAGATGCCGGCCTCGCACATTCGTGTGATCGCGTGTCCGAACGGCGGCGGCTTCGGGGGCAAGAGCGATCCGTTCAGTCACGAGATTGTCGTCGGAAAGCTCTCGATGAAAACGCGTCGGCCGGTCAAAGTGACCCTGACGCGCGAAGAGGTGTTTTATTGCCACCGCGGACGGCATCCGGTGAAGATGTGGATCAAGACCGGCGTGAAACGTGATGGAGAGATCACGGCGATGCACTTCCGTTCCTTTCTGGACGGAGGTGCATACGGAAGTTACGGCGTGGCCAGCCTGTACTATACGGGAGCTCTACAGACCGTGACCTACCGGGTCGGGCGTTACAAGTTCGAAGGCGTGCGGGTCTTTACCAACAAGCCTCCCTGCGGACCTAAGCGTGGACACGGCACGCCGCAGCCACGGTTCGCGCTGGAATGTCACTTGGACAAGATCGCGGGGGATCTCGGGATCAATCCACTAGAGTTTCGCCGTCGGCATCTCGTGGAGCCTTACTCGATAACGGCGAATCAGCTTCGCCTTCGCACCGTCGGTTTGAAGGAATGTCTGGATCGTGTTGACGAGCGCTCCGGCTTTACCTCAAAGCACGGAAAACTCGGCAAGGGAAGGGGAGTCGGGATTGCGGCCTCAAGCTACATCAGCGGCGCGGGACTCCCTATCTACTGGAACAACCTTCCGCACAGTGGAGTTCAGCTACAGTTGGACCGCGGTGGCGGCGTCACCGCTTTTTGTGGCTCTACCGATATCGGCCAGGGATCGGACTCGGTGCTGGCCTATGTGGTTGCAGAAGAGCTCGGGGTCGAGGTTTCGGACGTTCGCGTGGTGACCGCGGATACGGACCTGACTCCGGTCGATCTCGGGAGCTACTCCAGCCGCGTCACTCTCATGACCGGCAATGCTGCGATCCAGGCGGCGCGACGACTCAAACCTCTCATACTCGACCAGGCGTCCAAAGAGCTTGATGTTCCGCCCGAAAGGCTGCGAATGGCTCACCGTCGCGTCTTCGACTCCGAAGATCCGGAGAAAGGGATGAGCTTCGCCGAGGCCGTGGTGCTGACGGAGGCGGAGCATGGAACGTTGGGCTCGACGGGAAGCTACAAACCACCACGCTCCCCGGCGCGCTACAAGGGCGCAGGGGTCGGGCCGAGTCCGACCTACAGCTATTCCGCCTGCGTCGTCGAACTCCAAGTGGATGAGGAAACAGGATGGATCGCCATCGATAAGATCTGGATCGCGCACGACGTCGGGAAGGCCATCAATCCACTTCTCGCGATCGGACAGATCGAAGGGAGCGTCTACATGGGTCTCGGTGAGGCTTTGATGGAGGAGCAGGTCTTCCGGTTGGGAGTCCACAAGTGTCCCTCGATGCTCGAGTACAAGAGCCCGACCTTCTTGGAAATGCCGCCGGTGGAGTCCATTCTTGTAGAAACCCGCGACCCGCAAGGGCCGTACGGTGCCAAAGAGTGCGGTCAAGGCCCACTGCTCCCGGTCATCCCCGCACTCGTGAACGCCATCTACGATGCGGTAGGCGTTCGAGTGGACGAGGTCCCGGTAACACCCGCCAAGATCCTCCAAGCCATGGACGGGCGTTTACGCTCACCCGAGGTTCTCACGTTTAGTTTTCCGGAAGCGCTCGAGGTGCTGCCCTTGCCGGTATCCACCACGGGGGAGGAACAGCCGGCATGATGCGACTTCCCCCTTTTCGGTACCTCGCTCCCAGCGAGGCGCGGGAAGCGGCGCGTATGCTTTCCGACCACGGTCCGGAAGCGATGCCGGTTGCCGGTGGTACCGATCTCTACCCCAACATGAAGCGACGACAGTTCGAACCGAAGGTCTTGGTCGGCCTTCGAGGACTCGATGGGCTCCGCGAACTAAAGGGGAGCCCGAAAAAAGGAATCGAGATCGGGGGGTTGTTGACGCTCACCGAGATCGCCGAATCAGACATGCTCCTTTCGGGTTACCCGGCTCTAGCTCGCTCCGCTGGCCTTGTCAGCTCGCCGATCCTCCGGAACATGGGGACCATCGGGGGCAATCTTTGCATCGACACCCGCTGCAATTATTACAACCAGAACTTCGAGTGGCGCGAAGCCATCCATTTCTGCATGAAGAAAGACGGCGACATTTGTTGGGTGGCTCCCGGCAGCAAGCGATGCTGGGCCATCGCCTCTTCGGATACCGCTCCGGTCTTCATGGCCCTTGAGGCCGAAGTCACTTTGGTGGGGCCGGAAGGTGAGCGGCGAATCCCGGTAGGGGACCTGTACAAAAAGGACGGTATCGATTACACGACGAAACGGCCGGACGAGGTTCTGAGCAAGATACACGTTCCCCCGGTCGACGGAACCCGTGCAACTTATTTGAAATTGAGACGCCGTGGAAGCATCGACTTCCCTATCGTAGGAGTGGCGGCCGCACTCAAGACCGTCTCGGACGGGACGGTGGAGAAAGCTCGCATCGTCCTGACGGCTGTTGAGTCGGCACCCGTCGAAGCCACGAAGGCCGAACAGATGCTGGTCGGCCAAAAGCTAACGACGGGGCTCATTAGGGAAGCGGCGGCCGCGGCTTACCGGCCGGCCCGGCCGCTCGACAACACCGATCTGACACATGACTACCGCAAGAAAATGGCGCGGGTCTATGTGGCTCGGGCCCTGCAGGAGTTGTCGGAGGCGGGCGGGAGGGGCGCGTGAACGATGCTTTGGTGCTGCTGGTGAGGACGTTAGATGGCCGCTATCACGTTTCTGCTCCAGCACGATTCTTTCCACATTGGCCAACTGTCTTTTCTAAGACGCTTTTTCGGCCTCGACGCGCTAAACTACTCTTGAGAAAAGGGTTGAGGCGAGACTAGTCCTCGCCAGGAACTTCATGCTAGACTAACATCCGGTCGTGAGTCGCTCCATGGCTCACTCCGCAAAGTTTTGAAGATCTACAAAACTAGACTAGTGTCTGGTCCCATGGAGTGCCAAACCGTGCCAAACGGTCGGTGAAAGACCCGCACCCGCTGCGGCCAGGGAGTCCTTCCTAGAGATAAAGGGGAGGGTCCACGTCTCGTGGACGCCTTGACGAGGAGAGGAGTAATTTTCGGGATGCAAGACGCGAGCGGAAGTGTAAACAACAGGCGTTCGAAGGTCCGTGAGTTTCCGTCTGGAAAAAGGCGCATTCAATGGTGGAAGACCTTGCCTTTCCTCGGCGTCCATCTGATGGTCTTCGGCGTCATCTGGGTCGGCTGGAGCCCAGTCGCAGTGGGCGTTGCCCTCGCCTTGTTCTGGCTGCGGATGTTCGCGGTCACCGGCTTCTACCATCGCTACCTTTCTCACCGGACTTACAAAACCTCACGGTGGTTCCAATTTGCGTTCGCTCTACTTGGCAGCTCCGCGACTCAGAAGGGACCCTTGTGGTGGTCGTCTCACCACCGTACGCATCATCTGTATTCCGATCAGGACGAGGACGTGCACTCTCCGACGCGTCACGGTTTCTTGTATAGTCACATAGGCTGGGTCTTTGCGCGGGGGAACGACACGACCAAGACGCGCTTGGTCCCGGACTTGGCGAAGTTTCCCGAGTTAAGACTTCTGGATCGGTTCGATGTGTTAATGCCCATCTTGCTGGGAACGGCGACCTTCTTCTTGGGCGCCCTCCTTGCCAAGGTTAGTCCTCAACTCGGAACCAATGGGATGCAAATGCTTGTCTGGGGTTTCTTCATCTCGACTGTGGTCCTCGCGCACGCCACTTACACAATCAATTCACTGTCTCACGTTTTTGGACGGCAGAGATTCGAGACTGGGGATACCAGCAAGAACAATTGGCTGTTGGCCCTGCTGACGATGGGAGAGGGTTGGCACAACAACCACCACCATTTCCCAACCGCGACTCGCCAGGGATTCTACTGGTACGAGGTCGACCTGACCTACTACGGACTGCTTCTGTTGTCCAAGCTGGGTTTGATTTGGGATCTCAAATCGGTCCCGGAGCACATCTTGGAAAAGAGGCGCGTATCGTCGAAAGCGGCTGCCTAGAGCTGTTCCAACCTCGGAGATCTGCGATGGGCGTCGCCAATGGAGTTGGAACGGTCCTAGCCTGACTTCCGCATTCGTGAGGGTTGGCTGACCGTCACCCCGGCTATCGCGTAGGAAACTCTTCCCTGGAGGCGATACTTCTTCCCGAAGCTCGAGCCAACCAACTCCCCCGCTGCCGCAGTCGTGGGACGCCTGTACTCGCTCTGCAAGAGGGAAGAAGAACGGACCACGTCGACGATGTGATCGAAATAGTTTTTGTGGTCGGTCACTACCTGGAACCTGCCTTCGGGCGTCAGAACCCGTTCCACGACTTGCAAGAACCGTGGTTGGATCAGGCGCCGCTTTTGATGGCGTTTCTTTGGCCAGGGGTCGGGGAAGTGGACGTAGATGGCGTTCAGGAAATCGTCGGGTACGAACTCGTCGAGAAAGTAGCCGGCGTCGACGAGAATCAACCGCACGTTCGAGCACCCGTGGCAACGGACTCGATCGCTGGCGAGGCCCCAGTATCGTCTGGCACGCTCG
Source organism: Candidatus Marinacidobacterales bacterium (assembly GCA_965222425.1). GTDB lineage: Bacteria > Acidobacteriota > Vicinamibacteria > Marinacidobacterales > DATDRI01 > CBDCNP01. The sequence continues at coordinate 251,946 of CBDCTW010000024.1, read as the reverse complement.
ATGCCGATAAAGTTCACGGCGGGTCGGTTCTTCGTCTCCTCGACGAGGAAGGCTCCCTTCCCGGCCCCAATTTCCATCTCCACGGGATGCTCGTTTCCGAATAGACCCTTACCGGAGACGGGCTTAGGCAGGTTTCGCACTTCTAGGCCGATGGGCTCTATAGTCCATGCGCGAGCTCTGCTGCCACGAGATCTCATTTGGTGCCTTAGTGCACGCTCACTCCTCGTTCGCCCGCTTGGCGACGCTCGCGGCAGGGTGCGGAGCGCGTCACCTGGCACCCTGCCTGATGTTATATTACCTTCCCTGCGATAAAGAGCCGTCTAGAACAGTGTTCCGATAGCCTGAATCTGTGCGAATGTGTGACGCGCCGTCTCTACCAAAGAGCATCCTGTCCGGATTCCTGATGGCTTGCCCACGGCAAGCGGGAAGACTCTCGTTGAGGGTGATCCTCGCCATGATTCTTGCCGTACTCGCGGAGGCCAGATCAACCCGTAAAACTACGGGATTCTGATGGGAATTATTAAGGAAAAACAGGGAGTGTTCGCGTTTATGGGCGGTTACAGGGAGACGACCCCACGTTTGATGGCGTATTGAATCAGCTCTGCGGTTGTTTGGAGGCCCAGTTTTTCCATCAGGTCGTACTTGTGAGACTCCCCCGTGCGGGTCGAGACGTTCAGCGCGGTAGCGATCTCCTTCATCGTGCGACCTTCGGCGACCAGCTGCAGGACCTCTCGCTGGCGTGCCGTCAACTCCACCGAGGCCTTGTTGGCCTCGCTGCCAGCCTTCATGAAGGCTTCCAACACCTCCTGCTGAATAAGCGGGGTCAGATACACCTGGCCCTTCAGAACGGTGTGGACGGCGGTGATGAGCTCCTCGCCGGCGGACTGCTTGAGAAGGTAGCCAGAAGCGCCGGCGCGAAACGCTTCCGTCGCGAGGTCGGCGTCGGAGTGCATGGTCAAGAAGTCGACTTTGGCTTTCTGGTTTTTCTTTTTCAGCTGCCGAACGGCATCGAGCCCGTTCAAGGACGGCATCGTGATGTCGGCGATAATGACATCCGGTTGAAGCTCTTCAGCCGCAAGCAGCATGGCGCGGCCGTCTTCCACCGTTCCTACGAGCTCGAACTCCGGCTCCAGGATGCTCTTCAGACCCTCGGTGACAATGGTGTGGTCATCCGCCAACGGGACTCGAGGGCGCGTCACGCAAGCTCCTCAGTTGGCAGCCCTGGCGCTCTCACTTCTAGCTCGGTCCCCGTTCCTGGGCGAGACTCCAAGAGCAAGGTACCACCCACGAGGCGCACCCGCTCTTGCATGCTGATTAAGCCCAGGCCCTTGGTACCCTGTTCTTGTTGCATGTCGAAGCCGACCCCGGTGTCGGAGACGAGTAATCGGAGATCGCCGTTCGCTTGGGTGAGTGTTACGCACGCTTCCCGGGCCCCTGAGTGTTTACTGATATTTTGGAGTGACTCCTGTGTCACCCGATATAGACATAGAGCGACGTCCGGAGAGACAGGCTTCCAAAGCCTCGGGAACATTCATCTGACTCGAAATCCCCGCGTTGTTGCTGAATTGCGTGCAATCGGACTTCAGTGCCGCGACCAAACCGACGTGCTCCATGATGGCCGGATGGAGCCGGTGAGATAGCCGTCGCACGTCGTCGGTCAACTCGGTGGTTCGTCTCTGAAGCTCCGTCACCTGATCGTGCACGCCCTCTGCCGGGTCGAGTCCCTGTTTCATCTTGCTGAACGTGATAGCGAGGGCGGCCAGTTTCTGATTGATGTCATCATGGAGCTCACGAGCGACGCGCTTTCGTTCTTCCTCTTGGGATGCGATCAGTTTGCCGGCGAGGAGCTGGATCTGCGCGTGGCTGCGCCGAAGTGCAGCGGCGCTCTCGCGCAGCGCTTCCTCGGCCTGTTTGCGCTCGGTGATGTCGTAGGCGAGCACGTAAAACCCCAGCACCTTCCCATCTTCGTCGGCGTTCGGCACCAGTGTTGCCTGCAGCACGCCCATCTGGCCTCCCGGGCGCGGAGTCTCCACCTCCAGCGAAGCAGTTCGGCCTGACAAAGCCTTTTCCACGCACGGTTGGACGCGCTCATACATCCGCTCTCCGATGATCTCCTTAATGAAGCGTTCGCTCGACTTCTCGCGGGGAACGCCAAACCACTTCCGATACGCGGCGTTTTGAAAGCGGTAACGCTGGTCGGAGTCCACGTAGGCAACCAGGGCCGGCAACGTGTCGGCCATTAGGCGCAGGCGCTCTTCGCTCTCACGCAGTTTTCGTTCCGCCAGTTTACGATCGGTGATCTCATGTACCATAACGCTGGTGCCGAGCACGGTTCCGTCTTCGGCCACGAGTGGATAATGGCTCGCCAACCAGTCTCTTTCTACGCCCGGCTGGGCAGGAGTTGTCCCATGGACGTCGACATTCACTTCGGCTTCGCCCGTCTCGAGGATCTGTCGGTGCATGGGCTCCAAGATCGGCGCCAGCGCCGGAAGGACTTCTCGGATAGGGCGGCCGATGTGCTCCGAGACCGGCTTTCCGTGGAACTCGGCCCGCAGCTCGTTGATCCGGAGGTATCGGAGATTTCGTTCCAGCAGACGGGGGCCGACCGGGGCCGTCTGATATAGATGGTCGAGCTCCAGGCCTCGTTGTGGATGGCTTCTTTCTTGGTCTTGGTTGGGCCCATTTTCTGAATGGCTCCTAGGACGGCACTCGGCTACGGACTCGCTGTCGTCGGGGGCTGTCAATCTTGCCACGGGGGATTTCTACTCTAGAACAAAAAGGGCGGAAATAGGGGACCGACGCGGACATCCAGAATGTCCGGGCTCCAATGCCGAGGGGCTGAGCCGGGGGGCTTGCCGACTCAAAACGTAACTTTCGTCCCCTCACCCATCCCCAGGCTTTCGGACGCCCGGCCGTTAGGCTACGATTACGTTCCCGGCTTTGGTGATCGCCATGTTATATGCCGGTCTTTCACATATGGGCCTCATGGCTAGCTGCCACCGGGATCGTGACGCTTCGCTAAGGAGTGAACGTGCCGAGTTGATTCGAGCACCGATCGAGTGGAAACGAGCGCGAAATGAACACGTTTATCGGTTTGAGTCCAGAAGCCGTTCGAACGCTCTGGTTTTTCGGATTCAATCTCGTCGTGGGAGGGTTCTTAGGGCTCTTCATCGCGGCGCTCTATAGACGCTACGGAACGGCTGCCTCCGACCGGGAGGAGTTCGCAAGGATGTTCCCGCTCTTTACGATGGCGACCATCCTCGTCATTGCGGTCGTCCAGGCATCGCTTGCTCTTTCGCTGGGTCTCATCGGTGCACTCACCATCGTTCGGTTCCGGGGTCCCATCAAGAGCCTGGAAGAGATCGTCTATCTGTTGTTTTGCGTCTCGATGGGACTGGCGCTGGGGGCAGGTCAGCCGGTGCTCGCCGTCGTCGCCGCGGCGGTTGTAGCGATGTTCGTAATCCTTCGGCAGATCGCGAATCGACCGGCGTACGAGAAGCCCCTGTTGTTGAAAGTCGCCGGCGATGCGAAGCATTTTTTTCCCGCCGACGCCTTTTCAGGTCTTGAGCGGTTGAGCAAGATCAAGCCCGTTACCTTTCAGCGGCTCGATCAGGATGGTGACCGAGTGGAGTTCCGTGCCATTCTGACGATCGAGGCCGCCGAGGAACCGGCGAAAGTTCTCGAGGAGCTTCGCGGAGAGCTCCCGCAATTCGAAGTGTATTCCGTCGATCTCGAGGATGTTCAGGCGGGCCGTAGCCAGGCGACTTCTGAGCGAGCCGGTAAGGCCGGTAAGGTGAAGGTCCGGTCGCCGGGCAAGCTGGAATTGGTCGAAGAGCCGCGAGAGGTATCGGGGGTTGATCTGTTCCGTCGCGAAGTGAAGTTCGCCCTCCCCAACGGCGATGCAGCGAAAGTGCGATCGATACTTGACGTGAATTGTCAACGCATCGTACATAGCGGACCCAGCTCGATGGTCAACACGATCTACTACGATGACATTCGACTGAGCGGTTGCCAGGAAAACCTGGATGGCGTGCCGCGAAGGGCGAAGGTCAGGCTTCGCTGGTATGATGACGATGATCGGGGCGGGCGAGTTTTCTTCGAGATCAAGAGGCGCGTCGATTCAATGGTTCACAAAGAACGCCTGGAGCTGCGCGCGCATCAGCCACTGGGAGATTTGACCTATCGTGAAATCTTGGAAGAGCTGCAGAGAGTTCTGCCCGACTCCGCCGCAGAAATGTTGCTGGCCCGTCCAGAAGCCATATTGATAACAGAGTATCGGCGCGAGTACTTCCGTGCTCCGGGAAGCCGGGTACGGATCACACTTGACGAGGATATCGTGAGCTATTCGCAGAGGGGGTTGCGTCGCCCCCGGAAAGGATTTGGCACCAAGGGATCGGAGCTTGTGATCCTGGAGGCCAAGATTCCGAAGGCTGCGGGCGAGGAGCTGCGGGCGCTGCTGCACCCGCTCGAGCCCTATGTAACGAAGTCTTCAAAGTACGTGCAGGCGTGCCTGCGCCTCGGTTTATTGGACGGCTCTTTGGTAACAGAGTGACGGCAGCTCCCAAACCTTGATCCATCGGTTTCTCTGAGAGTCCGATGCCTTTTCGACGTGCCTTACCCTGGCTCTCTTTCCCGCTGGCCTTGGTGGCGGCCGGCATCTTCGTGGTCATTAGCTCCCCTGATTCGGAAAATGGAGTCGACACGCTTCCGCAAGAAGGGAGGCTCCGGCGGATCTTTACCGAGCGACGCATCGATCGACCAGGCCTGAGAGTTGATCTCCATATGCCGGAAGAGGAAGTGGAGGTTTTCCGGAACCTCAACCGACACCAAGCAGACGTGGAAATTTCGTTCGAGGAGGGTCCGGCCATGCCCGCCACGCTGAGGATTCGAGGGGCCACTTCTAGGAAATCGAAGCGCAAGAGCTTTCTGGTACAGCTGTTTGAAACACAACGGTTCACGGAGATCAGGCTCCGCAAATTCCTGCTGCTGAACATGTTCTTCGACCCGCATCGTTTCGAGATGTACACCAGCTATCGGCTTCTTGCGGAGCTGGGCCTCTTTCCGAGCTACTTTCAGTACGCGAGCGTCTTCATAAACGGAAAACCTCAAGGACTCTATCTGCTGGTCGAACGGCCTGAGGACGCCATCCGTCGTAGCTCGCCGCAAGTGGTCTCCGTCATACGCTTCAAAGGTCTGAGAGGACGAGTTAAATACTTGGTCAAGTACTCGGTGCCTCAATCTGATCCCTTGCGGGTGGTCCGTTCCATCCTTGCCGCGGGACGAACGATGGAGGGCAAAGAGCTGGAGGACGAACTTGCGCGCATAATGGATTTCGATCGCTACCTCTCATGGCTGGCGTTCAATAGCCTGACTGAGAACGGAGATTCTCGCAACGAGTTCTACGTCTATGAAAAGCGAGTCGAAGACGCTGACTGGGGTCGGATCGGTTTCGTAGCCTGGGATTACGATGACGTACAGCGGCCCCCAACGCGTGCGGCGGAAGTCCTTCAGGATCCTCTGCTATATGCCTGCGAGATGGAGCTCGATTTCATTATCCGTAGAGACGAGAGGCTCTACTCTCGATATAAGGATATTCTTCAGAATCTATTGGAGAATGTTTCGACGGAGCAAAGGCTAGTTGCAACCTTGCAAGACGTCAGGGAGACGGTGCAGAGGATAGACAGCGGGCTTCCCCGGGAGGCACAGGTGGCGGCGCGTAACGACCGGACAAGAAGAATGCACGCTTTCCAAGTACGTCTCCTGTCCCGCCGCAGGACACTCCTGGCATTCCTCGACCAACCTTAAGGAGAAAGAAACGCCGGCCTCGGCTAGAGAAGCGAGTCCAGATTCACGTACGAGACTTGTAGCTTTGGAAGCTTCGACTGGAGGTTGGACATAAGAGCGGTGGTTTCATCTGAGCTCTGTAGGGAAATGTTAGCGCGGAACTGAACCTGACCTTCGTCTAGGTCGAAACGCTGAATGGTGAGACTCTTGGTAGCTTCTTTGAGGATGTCCACCACGTTGTTTCCTGACTTATCGAAAAAACGCTCTGCATCACCGGTGACGGTAAGGAGCAGATTGTGCTGACGGGCCTTCTGGGTGAGAAAGCGGCGACCCAAGATAAAGGCCGAAACCACGAAGACTGCCACGAAAGTCAACAGCCGATGTTCTGCTCCAAGAGCGAGTCCGACTCCGATACAGAGAAACAAGTAGACGAGCTCCTCCGGGGTCTTGATGGCGGTTCGGAACCGAACGATGGAGAGTGCTCCTACCAGCCCCAGAGACAGCGCTAACGATGATTTGACGACGAAAATGATCACGACGGTGACCGCGGTGAGCACGGGAAAAATATTTCCGAAGTTCTCCCGATTCGAAAGGGAAGTACTGCAGCGCTTGTAGAGCTCCCGGAGGTAGATGCCTATCACGCCACCGATGAGCATGTTAAACGTACAGCGAACAACCATGTTCGCTTCGGGGCTCAGGTTGTTATACCAGTTGGTTAGGCTCGCCAGCACGTCGTCTTCTTTCTGTGGCGGAGATGATACTCCAGTCAAACTAATGACGCAATGGATTCGGTGCTATGGCCAATAGATGGGCCTGCGGGGAGTGAAGGCTTCGCTCCAACCTCGGTCAGGAAGCCGGGCGTCGCTTCCGCGAGGGCACTCCACTCGCCTTCGGGCCCCGCGGCTTTGACACGAGCCTTCAAGGTCGTAGAAAGCCCCAGCGCAATTTGCTTTCCGGCGCTGCAGCGCAAGGCGTTCGGCGAAACGCCGCCGCCGGGAGAGCGAGGGTCCTCGCCGTTTAGCGTGTAATAGATGGTCCCTTTGGCGCCGTTGGGCCCGTTGGGCCTGTTAGGATTGCTCAACTCAACGACCTTCCCGCCGGTCAGGGAAATCGAATACGTAAGCTCAGGGGGATCGATTGCAGGATAATAGCCCTCTTCCCGTAACGCTTCGACAAGGCGCTCGACGTTCCCGCGCATACGCTCCGCGACTCGTTCCACCTTCGGATAGAACGTATTTTCTCGAGTTCGCCTCGTTGCTCCCAATTCTTCCCGTGCGTCTCCCCAGCGGGCCGATTCGGCAAGAAGAGCGTCTTCGACGAACTCGTTGAGAAGCCGCCAGCGCGCCGTGGCGTTGGCCTCGGTCAGGGCTCCCTCGCGAAAGCAGTGATGATAGACGCGATCGGCAAATAAAATCATGAAGTCACTGTTCTTTCTAAGTGAGTGCCATATGCCCACCATGTTGGGCTCACCGCTGTCCTGATCGGCTTGAAAACGAGGATGTACCCAAGCCGCCGGGGCCGTACCCGTCTCCCAACTGAGCTCCGCATCCCATACGAAAAACATCATGGGAGAAGGCGGGTTGACACGGTGCCCGGCGAACCAGTTGTAGTCGGGCCAATCCCAATCGTGCATGTACCAGCAAAGGATCAGGTAGTCCGCGAACTGTGTGATGTCCAAGTACGCCTGGAGCTCTTCATAATTGGAGGGTTCTCGCATCTCTTTGACTTTGAGCTCGCGCCTCAGATAATTCCACCGCGTCGGGTCTCCATGAAGGGGCCCGTCTTCGTTGACCGCGAACCAGTCCCGCACCGGTCCACCTACATGTGCTGCCAAGAACCAGGCATCGGGCCGCTCGCAGGCATTGTAGACACCCCAATAGAGTCCGTTGAGGTACAGATGCACGAATGTACCGTGCGAGCCTAGCCCTGACATCGCGATCTGAGTATCCCTGGCCCATTGATCGCGTGTATAGGCGGTGCGGTTGGGATACCAACTGGTAGCCCAGGAGCGGTTCTTGCCCGAACGGAGCACGAACGATCGTAGACGCCGGCCGCTGTCTCGCCATTCAAGGGAGCGTCTTTGAAGATGGAAGATTCGAATTTTCCCGTACCGTACTCCTTCTTGAACGCGAGTCGGAACGCGCGCTTCACCAGGCGCCAACTGTGCCCCTGGATGGCAGCGTCTACCTGCGTGTTCTTTGCGGGTCGATGAGGGTATAAGAGCTCGACCGAGGCGGGCCGCGTGCTCCCTTCCCGACTTCCGAAACGGCTCCCCTCCATGCTTCCTCCCCAATAGACCCCGCTTCCGAGAACGTCGGTACGGGCGCTGCCCGTTAAGGTGACTCGTCGGAACAGGTCGTCTTTGTCCATAACGATCGAGAGAGTGGGGATGGATGCGAGTCCCCGCAGTATCGCAAACCGGTAGTGCCGATCGCGCACGACTCGTGGGTCCATTTCGTAATCGAGCGTCACCATCTCACGGATACCGCTCGGCAGCTTGGGGTTCGGATAGCCTGGAACCCGTGCCGGCTGCTCGAGGACATGCCTTGGGAAGATGTAGGTTTGAGTGTCCACATTGCTGGGAAGCATCCCTTCCTTGTAGGCCATCGCTCTCAACGTCGTGGTTCGGTTTACGTCCACGGTCAGGGGGTTTCGGTCTCCCAGTCCGTGGGTAGGCGTAGGGGCGCTTCCGTCGAGTGTGTAGCGTATGCGTGCCCCCTCGGTACTGGAGTAGATGAGCACGGTGATACTTGAAGAATAGAACCCGCGTTTGTAGTTGAAGCGAGTGTCTTTGACCTGATTGAGCACCCGCGGAGTTTCGGCAGGGAGGAACGCCGCGGAGATCAACACGACGCAGACGGAGCGAATAAGACCCATACAGGTTCAATCACCTATCGTGGGTCGAAATTTCGCACTGGCGAACCCTTCCCCGGAGCGTTGTTAGCAGCTCCATGGCTTGAGTACGGTTCTCGACCACGATCTGAGCTCGCAAGAACACTTCTTCCGGCTGATAGTCGAGCCTGTGCACGGTCATGCCTTTGGTCATGCGCTGAACGATGTTGATGACGCTTGGGCCCTCGCTCGAGAAGAACCGACTTGAATCTCCAGTAACGGTGAGGATCAAGCGGTCGGGAGTCCTGGCTTCACCGGACCCTCTCAACCATATGACGAAGGGCGTTACTACACCCACTGTCGCGACTCCGAGCAGCAGATGGTTTCCTCCCAACGCTACTCCCAGGCCAACGCAAAGGAGGAGATACACGAGCTCCTCGGGACTCGCGATAGAAGTTCGAAACCTAACGATGGACATGGCACCAATGAGGCCTAACGCAAGCGCAGGCGAGTATTGGACGACCGAGATGACGACAATCGTGCTGAGTGTGAAGAGCGGGAGCATGTTTGCGAAAGGCTCTCGATTGGTGACCGTCGAAGAGTAACGTCTGTAGAGCTCACGGATTGCCAACGCCAATAAACCACCTATTAGGAGGTTGATGGCGAAGCGCAACGTCATGACTTGGTCGTCCGGGCGGATGCCGGAGGAGTCGAATTGTTCCCCCAACCACTCGGCGGAATCGGTGGGGAGCTGTTCGACGCTATCCGTCAATGACCTCCATGGCCGTGCGACAACGACCGGATCTCCCCACACAGTCTGGATGCGATCCGCCCACAGCACGTTTTCGCGCGGGGGAACCGCCTGAGTCGAAAGCGTCAAGACGACGGTCTGGCCTTCCCAGGGTGACAAATCGACCTGGCGTTCGTGCCACTGACTGGCTCCATTGGCTCTGAATGTCTCCCGGTAGATGGTGGTCGTTTCTTCCCCATCTTCCCCATCTGGCCCCTCCGGTCCCACCAGAATGATTCGATACTCGACTCGGGCGCGGCGAACGCTTTGCGCCATGACCAGTGCCGGCGAGAACTCGAGGAAGCCTGCGCGAGGCACCACGAGCTCGAAACTCGTCGTGGATGGGAACGGAGGCCTCAACGACTCCATCTCTCTCCCGCCGATTTCCACCGGGCCGGAGGCGCTTGCCTCGTCGACGAAAACAGGATAGCGACCGCCTTCGAAATCCTTGGTGGCTTCCTGGAAGCCGTCCATAAGCGAATACTTGCTGCCCTGCGAAGAGGGGCTGCAGCCCGACAAACTTAGCGTCAAGCTCGTCAGGCCCGCCAGGATGTTAGGGACGAGGAGCCTGGCTAGGTATCGCCCTAGGCCTTTGAATCTCGGAGGTAGATAAGCCTTTGCCCGCGCCATAGCTCTTGAGTCGAGCGATGTTAGTCTAGCCGCTTCGAACGGGCAAGCCGCCGCTTCGGTCGCTTGACCTTACGACGGTCAAGGCGCGGGTCAAGGCGGGCGGCAAATGGAGCACCCTCCACGAGCGCACGTAGTGTGTGAACGCGTCGTGGGAAGAGAAATCTTGGGCGTCGGAGAGGGAGCCCTATGCCTGTCCGTGAGGCGTGAGAGCGCTAAGCGTTAAACAGAGCCCCGCGCTGGTCCTACTCCCATGTCATTCCCACCTTAGGGCCTCGGTCGTCTCTTTCAGATTGCGGATGTAGGTCTTGAGGGAATCACGCGTGTTGCCGAAGGCCCGCGTCAAGGCCCCGATCTCATCCTCCGATTGCGAAGTCGGCAGCTCGAGATCCAAATCGCCGGTCGCGATGCGTCCGGCGCTGCCGGCGAGCGCCTTGATCGGTTTCGTCATTCGTCTAGAAAGCCCGATCACGACCGCGACGAGTAGCAGCAGGCCCGTTACCAATAGAATCGACTGTCTCCGTGTGACGAAGTTGACGTCCGCCATGAGCTCGTCTTCCGGGGAGATCACCGCGAGAGACCAACCGGCGTGCCCAATAGGTGCGTAGGTCATGCGCGCCCGTTTTCCGAGACGGCGATCATGAATAGGCTCGAAGCCGGACTCACCCCTCATCATCCGCTCCACGATCGCAACGACCTCGGGCGCCGGACCCCGTTCTTCGAGCTCGGCGACGGTTTGGTGGCGCAGCAGCGTTTCATCGGGGTGCGACACCACATAGCCACCCTTGGAGAGGATGGCACCGTAGCTGGTCTCGCCGACCTGAAGCGTCTTCATTTGCTCGTGGAGCCACTCGACATTTCCCAACCCGCAGCGTCCAAACGTCTTCGCGTGCTCGAACGCATCGCTTTGGGAGAAGACGAGGTTCGGAGCCTCGCCTTCTTACTAGTGTGGACGGCGCTTTGGTCTTTGATTCGCGGCAAGGACTTTCTTCCGCAGCCGTATCGATCGCGGAGTCGTTTCGACGAGCTCGTCGGTCTGAATGAACTCGATGGCTTGCTCTAGGTTGAGCGCCCTATGGGGCGTGAGACGGACCGCAATATCCGCCGTGGACTGTCGGATGTTGGTGAGCTTCTTCTCTCGTGTGATGTTGACATCTAGGTCGGCCTGCCGAGCGTTCTCACCCACGATCATGCCCTCATAGACTTCGGTTCCGGGACCAATGAAGAGCTCGCCGCGATCTTCGAGATTGTGAAGCGCGTAGGCGGTGGCCTTACCCGCTCGGTCCGCGACTAACGCTCCGGTTAATCGCGTCGGCAGATTGCCCTGCCAATCGTCGTACCCGTCGAAGAGCGTATTCATGACCGCCGTGCCCCGTGTATCGGCGAGAAGCTCGCTCCGGATCCCGATGAGCCCTCGTGATGGCACGCGAAACTCTAGCCGAACTCGTCCCGATCCATGGTTCACCATGTGAGTTAGGAGTCCTTTTCGAATTCCCAACTTTTCCACGACGACGCCTTGGTAAGCCTCGGCCACATCGACCAGCAAGATCTCGAAGGGCTCTTTCTTGGCGCCGCCCACTTCCTTGGTGATGACCTCGGGATTGGAGAGCGATAGCTCGTAGCCTTCTCGGCGCATCGTCTCCACCAACACGGCAAGCTGAAGCTCCCCGCGACCAAAGACCTTGAAGGCGTCCGGTACGTCGGTCTCTTCGACCTGAAGCGAAACGTTTGTGAGGAGCTCAGTGTCGAGCCGTTCCTTCAGCTTCCGCGAAGTCACGGACTCGCCTTCCCGACCTACGAATGGCGAGGAGTTGATGGAGAAGACCATCGACAACGTGGGGTCATCGATCCTCAGGCGGGGCAGAGCTAACGGACGCTCCGGATCGGTGACGGTATCGCCGATCGCAATGCCCTCGACGCCGGCGAGGCAGACGATATCTCCCAAGCGTGCTTCCTCGCACGGGACACGTTCCAGTCCAGCGAACAGAAATAGCTTTGCGATCCGCGTCGGTTTGTAAACATCGTTTCCCTTTGCGACAGTCACGTCGTCTCCGACCCGCAGTGTGCCCTCAGTGATGCAGCCAATGGCCAGCCGACCGAGGTAGTCGCTGTAATCGAGGTTCGAGACCATGAGCTGAAGCGGGGCCGTGGCTTCACCCGAGGGAGGGGGCAAGTGCTCGAGAATCGCCTCGAAGAGCAGACGAAGGTCGGAGTCCTTTCCGTCCGGTTCGGTGCGCGCCAAACCGGCGCGGGCATTCGTGTACAAGATCGGAAACTCCAGCTGGGCTTCGTTGGCATCGAGGTCGATGAATAGATCGAAGACCTCGTTCACGACTTCCTGGATACGGGCGTCTTGTCGATCGATCTTGTTCACGACCAGGAGCAAAGGCAGCTTGGCGCTCAGCGCCTTTCCTAAGACGTAGCGAGTCTGGGGCAGTGGACCCTCGCTGGCGTCAACGAGAAGCATTGCGCCGTCGACCATACTGAGGGCCCTCTCTACCTCTCCTCCGAAGTCGGAGTGTCCGGGTGTATCGACGATATTGATCTTCGTGTCGCGATAGAAGACGGCCGTGTTCTTGGCCATGATGGTGATGCCGCGCTCCCGTTCGATGTCGCTGGAGTCGAGGACGCGTTCCTGGACTTCTTGATTGGCCCGAAAGACGCCAGTTTGATGCAGCATGGCGTCCACCAGGGTGGTCTTTCCATGATCCACGTGGGCGATGATGGCCAGATTGCGGATGTCCTCGAATGTCTCCAAGAATTACCTCCTCCCGGAAGATAATAGCGCGTCGGCCAAGTCCTCATTTGACAATCTTGAGTAATATCGATTATCGTTACGTCGATGGTCGACATATCTTCTGGCTCCGGCCCCAACCTCACTCCGGTTGAGTTCCACATCCTGCTTGCCTTGGCCGAAGAGGCCAGGCACGGCTATGGCATCAAGCTGGACGTCGAGCGGCGTACCGACCGCCGCGTCACTCTAGGCTCGGGTACTCTTTACGTCGCCATCCAGCGTTTGGAAAAAGAAGGGCTGGTGATGGGGGCCCGGCGGAAGGCGACGTCGGGCCGGGAGAAGTTGCGCCGACGATACTTTGCGCTGACCGATGCCGGTCGCCAAGCGCTTCGACGTGAGCTTACGCAACTCGATCGCGTCGTTCGGTACGCCCGAACCTTGGACCTGCTCGGCGACGCCAAGCCGATATGACCTCCCGCGAACGGATTCTGAGGTGGCTCCTTCGCAGCTACCCAAAGGCGTTCCACGACGCTTATCGGGAGGATCTCCTCGAGTTTTTCGAAGAGCAGCACAGCGATCCTCGCTACCGAAGGACCTTCGGAGAGCTCCGCTTTTATGGAGTGGTCATCAATCCACTTCCTTACCCTGAGGCGGATCGCTTGCTAACCATGTGGCATACCGCCCCCGGTGCGGATATCGCGAGGTTGGGTCTGTCTTTTGGAACCTATCTCATTACAAAGAAGCACAACCGCACGTCTCGATGAGATGGCCGCGTACCAGCCGACGACGCTCAAACCTCACCGGAGCTGGGGAACCTCGGCGAGCGGCAGCGGCCAACGTCACCGCGAGCTTCTTCGACATCTTTCAGGAACCGGTCCTCGGACGGGGAATCAGCGTGGAAGAGGATCAACCGGGAGGCAATGCCGTCGTCATGAGTGACCGTTTGTGGCGGCGGCGCTACGGGGCGGGTCCCTCGATACTGAATCGATCGATCCTGTTGGACGGTCGTTCGTACGGAAGTGATCGGAGTCATGCCGCGGGAGTTTGACGTTCCGACTCCGGATACCGACCTCTGGCTGGCGGTACAGCTCGATCCGGCGCGGTTGAGTCTCGGAGGCTTCGGTCCTTTGGGTATCGGCCGACTGAAACCGGGGGTTGCGTGTGGAAGGACGCCGGCGGGAAGTGGCGGTCCGAATGGCGTTGGGCGCCGGACGAGGACGGATGGTCCGCCATTTCCTGACCGAGAGCATGATGCTGGCACCGGTCGGTGGAGCCCTCGGGCTGGCCCTCGTCTTCGCCGGCGTCGAAGCCGCCATTCGGTTCGGGCCCAAAAGTCTAACGAGCCGTCCCGGACGGATACTTCGCGGCGATGGGTATTTCGCTGCTGTCAGGACGGACGATCGATCGGAGCGACCACGAGAGGCGAACGCGGAGGGTGGTGGTGAGCAAGACTCTGGCCGAGCACTTCTGGCCCGGCGAAAGTGCAATTGGCAAACGCATCTATCCCGGGGTCGAGCAGGATCCTCCCTGGTATACGGTAGCGGGCGTGGTGAGCGACGTTCCCACGAAAAGTCCTTATGGAAGAGACGACCGAGATTCTCTACCTCCCCATGCTCGGCGCGTACGAGGCGATGCACGCTCCCGAGTCCCTCGCCTTCGCATTGAAGGTGGGTGGGCCACCTGGAAGCACCGGCCGCTGTGGTAAGGGAAGAGATTTGGGCGATGGATCCGAATCTTCCGCTCGCGAGCGTTCGAACCATGAGGAGCCTCGTCTCCGAGGCTGAAGCACCCATGGCCTTCACCATGGTGCTGTTAGGGATCGCGGCCGTGGTCGCGCTGATTCTCGGTGCGATCGGCGTCTATGGAGTGCTTTCCTATATCGTGACTCAGCGGCGAGGCGAGATCGGTGTGCGCATGGCACTCGGTTCCACCGCCGGCCATGTGAGTCGCATGATCCTCCGGCTGGGCGTCGGTGTGGCGGCGATCGGCGTGGTCCTCGGATTGGGAGGTGCGCTCGCGCTCACTCGTCTGATGCAAGCATCATTCCTCAACGTGCGTCCTACCGATCTCTTGACGTACTCCGTAGTGTCGGTAACGCTCTTCGTGGTGGCCCTCGTCGCCAGCTACCTTCCGGCGCGGCGCGCCGCGAGGCAGGATCCGACGGAGGCCCTTCGATCCGAGTAAGTCCTCAGGTTCCACGCTCTTGGCGGAACTCGAGCTCATCCATGAGAAGCCGGTAGGCGGCGTAATACTTATAGATGTTGCTCACGTACTGAACCGTCTCGCGACCTATCTCCTCGGCGACGATGACTTCAACGTTTTGGAACCACTTATTGGGGTCGAGGCCACGCTCGGCTGTCTTTCCGCGCAGTCGACGAATACGATTGGGTCCTGCGTTGTAAGAAGCGAACGAGAACAAAACCTTGTTCGTTTCATCAACCGAATCGTCATTGAAGTACGTTTCACGTATCCAGCGCATGTATTTGACGCCGGCGTGAATGTTGTTGTCAGCATTGTAAATGTCTGGGATCCCTACCGACTTGTCCGCCGCCGTGCTGGGCAGTAGCTGCATGATGCCGACCGCGCCGCGCGGGCTGACGAGGCTCTGATCCAACCGTGACTCCTGATAGCCCTGCGCCACCATCATCAGATAGTCGAACCCGTACTGCGCGGCGTGCTTCTTGAAGAGACCCACGGTCTGGTCGAAGCGCTCTCGATCCTCGTCGGCGAGGGCGTTCTTTACATATTTCGTATCTTTCAGATAGCGCTTCAGAATGATGTTGCCCATCAGCGTTCCCTTCTTGTGTCCGGCTACGAAACGGTTCACAACTTCGGCAAGCCGGGGGCTATTCTTACGAAACGCCCACGCGATGGCACCGTGGTCGCGCACAGCAAGCGTCGGGTGAAGGGTAATATTCTCGAAGATCTGCTCCCAGAACTCGGCTGTGTGCTCGTCGACCACGATGATCGGCATGAGACCGGTATCCACCTTCAGCCCGATAGCGCCCCAACGACGAACAAACCTGAAACCGAGAACCGTACGAGCGCATCAGCTTTCATGAGAACCTCCTCGATTCAGTTCTATCGCGACCACAGCCGGGCGCGGAGCTCGATATGACGGGCAAGCCGGTCTCGGTGGCGAAGATCTCCCGCAACAGCTCGCGCCAACTAGCGTACTGGATCTCCACGGAGCCGGTCAGTTGGAGGACTTTCCCTTCCGCCTCGACGAGTAGTGGCGCCATGTCGGAGGCTAGCGAGGCACCGAGCTCACGCAACTTCTCGATGTGGGATTTCTTCTTGGCTTCCGCTTCTCTCTGCACTTGATCAGACCGTTTCTTCTGTTCGAACCCATCGAAAACTCCAGGAGTACCGCACACGGGGCCTGTTCCTTCCCACGGCAGGACGCCGCTGATTGAGATGATGCCCATCGAGCCACCGCCACCCGTTGAGCTTTGTGCCGAATTCTTTAGTGCCTCACGTTTCCAGTGGTTCTCCGAACGCCAGCCACTGTAGGCTTCCTGCATCTGCGCATAGAAATCGGCGTAGTGGGTATCTAGCGTGTCGATGAACATGCGATCGCGTTGTCGAAGTCGCTCTACGCGAGCCATCATGGGATCGTCCCGGGCCGGCAACCGCGCGACGGAGTAGCGATTCTTCTTCTTTGTTTCGAGATAATCCGACAGCGCGACCGGCGCTAGATCCGCGGCGAACCGGAGCCGAGAAATCGTTTCGATAGCCTGGACATCCTTTTCGCTGAGCTTCCTGCGCTTCGACAGCAAGTCGTTCGCGATTTGGTTGTAGAGTTTTTGAAAGAGCTCGTCGGTGCTCTCTCTTCGGAGATAGACGCTTGCGTCCGCCTTACCCTTGTATCGTTTGTCGAGCCAGACTTTGCCTCGCGAGTCCACAGCCCGAATTTTGAGCTTCAGCTCGCCGCCGTTCGACGACAAGATCTTGCCCGAGACGGTGACGTCTACGATACTGGCACTGGGAACGAGACGCACCGCGCCCCAAAACCCCGCTTTCTGTAACGTCCGCTCGAGATGGACGGGAATGTAAAGCGCCTCCGACCTTCTAACCTCCTCGAAGATTCCCATCGCTTCCAGCTTGCGGAGACCACTGGCGTCGTCGGGAAGCCCAGGACCGAAGATCAAAATCCCAACGTCGAGGAGGCTCGCTTCGGGAGGGGCTGTCTGGGCCTGGACCAAGTCCGACTCCTTCTCGCCCGCCCATGCCGGATAGGCGGCGACAAGGCTGCTGAACAGGAGTGCGGTCATGGTGATACACTGGCGGGACATCGTGTCTTACCCGAGGCAATCTCCATAGTAGAGCAAATCCCGGTCCGTGTGTAGTTCCCCGTCGGTAACGGCAAGGTGTTGGAAACAAAGGTTCGGAGCATTGCTTGGTTCTTGTCCGGCGTGTCGTATAGAGGGCCGACGCCCTCTATAGGTGACTCCGGTATAATGACGCCGACTCGACAAGGAGTTGACCATGCGTCAGAGACTCTGGTTTTGTTCCCTTCCTTTGGTTCTCGCTCGATTTTTTGCGGGGCTCACGGTGGGGCTCGTCATGGGCGGGAAGGTCTACTTCGACGAACTAGTCGGGATGGAGTTTCAAGGAAAATAATCCCACGTGACGGTTCTGATCTCCAACGCCAGGAGGGTTGGGCGCCCATTCAGGAAACGCGTCGCCGAAGAGCATTTCCTTGGTCATCCGCTTCTTCCCGGATCCGTCATCTTGCGTGATCCAAAGGTCTTTTTCCTCTTCGCTGCCCGAGGCCCAGGCGATGCGCCCGCCGTTGGGTGAGAACGACGGCCACTCGTCTAACCCCGGGTTGTTGGTCAGCCGTGTGGTCTCTCCGGTCTGCAGATCGGTCCGGTAGATCTCGGGATTGCCGTCACGTCGACGATAAAAAGCCCACGGCCATCGTCGTCGAGGTCCTTGGTGATCAGGATCTGCTTGCCCTCGGGTCCCCAATCTGCGGGGTTGCTCATGTCCGGGATGAGGACCGATATGTCCCCGCTGCTTGTCTCCATCACCACGAGGTCCATGCGTTGGTCTCTCTCTGCCAGGAAGGCGATGCGGTCACCGGCCGGTGACCAGACGGGAAAGCCCGCGAAGCTGGACGACGAAGTCAGTTGTTGGCTCTTGTTGTCAGAAATGTTGAACCCAAAGAGCTCGGTTGCGTCTTTGGCTTATCCCGCGAAGACGATGTTGTACTTTGGAGCTTGAGTATCACTTGTTCTCGGACCAAACTTCTCCAATGTCGATAAACTCGGTGCGACCATAACCTTCCCGACCGTTTGCTCGTAAACCTCATAAAGTTCTGGAAGCTTGGCCTGCAGGTCAGCCGCGTTCTTGATCGTCCACTCTTCCTCACCCTGTGGGTCGTATGGTTCCTGAAGATTCCAAGCGGTGGAAATGATCCAGTACGCGAATTCCTGAAGGGTTACTCGGTCGCGAACATCTTCCTCATCGATGTCCGTATACGAAGAGATATCGTAATAACCTTTTTCGACGGCTTCTTGCATAGCCTGCCAGAGCTTCGATTCCTTCGAAATCCCCCACTCGTTCGTCGCAGATTGTGTTCTGGCTTTCGACGTGCTCCCACGCGGCCTTGTCTTCCTCGAGGAAGTCCATTTCCCTACCCTTGGGAAAGGGGATGGTGGTCTTGTGTCGGTAGAGGTTCTTGATGAGCTCTTCTTGTAGGGCGAGATCCATTCTCTCGTCCCGCGGGAAGACCTCCTGAATGGTCTTGGCCACTCTCTTCATAAAACCATCGGAGGCATCATCGCGCGCGATGAGCGTGATCCCGTAGATCGAGAGCTTTTTCGTGAACGGCCTGTACTCGTCGGTCCCAACGACGTCGCTTTCTTGATACAGATCAGCCGGAACTTCGCCGATAGGAGAGGTCAAGATGCAGCCGCCCAATAGGGCTGGTCCGGATTCCACTTGGACAAGGGTCGCAGTACTCAGAAGTGCGACGAGCGGAAGGATTATCGAAAGAGTGCTCATCAGAAACTCCTTTTTCGAAGCGAGGCCTGCGGTATCCTAAGGGGCACATGTCCCCCGGTCAAACGATCGGTTGGTGCGATAACCACTATAAGGAACTGATATGTCAGACGACGCGATCGGTATCGACGAGATCAAGGCGGCCCATCAACGGATTGCACCGCACATCCATCGGACACCCGTGTTGACGAGTAGAACGCTCGACGACGGCGTCGGCAGCCAGCTCTTCTTCAAGTGCGAGAACTTCCAGAAGAGCGGTGCCTTCAAGGTGCGAGGCGCCTTCAACGCCTTGCTGTCACTGCCCTCGGAAGAAGCAAAGCGTGGGATTGTCACGAGCTCCTCCGGTAATCAAGCGGCGGCGGTTTCGTTGGCGGCGCGCGCCCGGGGTGTCAGCGCCTACATCGCCATGCCGAAGATCGCGGTCAAGTCCAAGGTCGCCGCGGTCGAGCGCTATGGCGGCAACATCGTCTGGGTGGAGTCCAAGGATCGGATCCCGACCTCCGAGGAATACGACGCGACGGCAGCCGCCATTCAAGAGCGAACCGGTGCCAACCCGGTGCACCCTTACGATGACCTGCGAACGATTGCAGGCCAGGCGACGTGTGCGCTCGAGTTGTTCGAAGATGTTTCTGAGCTCGACCTGCTCCTTGCGCCCGTGGGGGGAGGCGGACTTCTCAGCGGAACCTGTCTGGCGGCTGCAACACAGGGATCGAAAACCAAGGTCATCGGCTGTGAACCAGAAGGTGCCGACGATGCCCAACAATCGCTCCGGGAAAGTGTCATCGTCCCGCAAGCTAATCCTCAGACCATCGCCGACGGGCTGCGCACTTCTTTGGGGGAGCACACGTTTCCGATCATCGCCCGCCACGTGACGGACATCGTCACGGTCTCCGAGGCCGCGATCCTGCGCGCCATGCGGCTCATCTGGGAAACGATGAAGATCGTCATCGAGCCGAGCGCCGCCGTGCCCGTCGCGGCGCTGCTCGAGAAGAAGATTTCCCAAAGTGCCAAAAGGATCGGAGTTATCTTGTCGGGTGGAAATGTAGATCTCGAATCGTTGCCTCCATGGACCACCGCTAGCTAAGCGCGGATGCTACCTAGTCACGTCGTCTGCGAGGCGCTACAGCTGTCGTAAGAGCCGTCCCGTACTTTGTTTTGCCAATCATCCGGGTGTGGTGAACTTCAAACACCTGGTACTTGGCCGACAGATCAACCAGGCAATTCGATTTATGGGAATTGGCCCGGAAGAACAGTCTAGCCGACCGCGGGGCCCGGCGCCTTTTCCAGGTCGAGTGCGCGTCGTTTTGGTGATACAGCAGGGGCGTAAGGCCTCCCTTGCCGCCAGCCTTGGACCAAGATTGCCGCCACGCAAAGGTGGCTGAGCACGCCAAGGCCAACCATGGCCTCAAACGCGATGCCCAATACGGCTCCCACCGAAATCCCTAACAGGCGGAGGTCCCGGCGTTTAATGCGGTTGAGGAAGTTGGGCGGGTAGGCTTTGCCGTGCCGCAGGGCAAACTCCTTGGTCACGTAGCTTGCCATGTAGTATCCGGAAATGGAAAGGAGACCCCCCATCCACACGAGAGGGCCCGGATGGGAAGAGGCGTAAGAAAACGTGATGGCCATCACCACCGCAAGCTCCGCATAGCGGTCGAGCATCGTATCAAGCCAACCTCCCCTAGGGTTGGCGATCTGTCTGAGGCGAGCCACTTCACCATCACAACCGTCCACTACCGAGGAGAGTTGTACCAAGAGTCCCCCCGCCAGCCCGGCCATGTAACCCTGTAAGGAGAGGAGAGCCGCCCCGCCGAGCGAAAGCAGAAGGGCGGCGAGGGTGATGCGGTCCGGAGAGATCTGCGCCTTAGCCAACAGACTCGAGAGCCGTAAGGAGAGAGGACGATTGAGATACGCCGAAACATAGCCATCGTCCGTGTTCTTGACGACCGAGGAAAGAATCCACCGCTTCGCATGGCGGAACGCCAAGGCGTTGTCCATATCGACCCATCTCTTGCCCGTGACATCGATCACGCGAACCCGATGCTCAGTCGCTAGCTCCCTAACCGCATCCGCAAGCCCGTACTGTCCCTTGGCCGATGCCTGCCGGATACCCTCGAAAAGGACCCGCGTGCAGTAGAAAACTCCCGTGTCCGCTACGTCCCAATCCCGCAGGTCTTTTCCAATCCGCGCCACCCGACCGTTTTTGACGTGCACCTTCATTACGTCCTCGAGGTCGAGGAGATTCTCTTTGTCCGCATCCACGGCCAGGCAAATCTCGTCCTCGCGGGGAGGGACGGCTAAAACTGGCGCCAACAGCGAGGGGTCGATCAAATGGTCGGCCATCGTCAGCAGAAAGGGCTCCTCATCCACCACGCGAAACGCAGCGAGAGCGCTGGCCCCGTTTCCCAGCTCCCAGTCGGTGGCCACGACGCACTGCACCTCGCAGCCGCGCCGCGCCGCTACATCGAGGACATGTTCACCGACCTCGTCCGATCGGTAGCCCAGGACCACGACGAAGCGCTGAATACCAGCTGCCTGGTAGGAGAGGATGATCCGCTCGGCAAGGGGGACAGGCCGAGCAAAGGAATCGTTGGCTTGGGGCGGCCATTGCCCAACGACAGAACACGGGAACCCTTGCCGGCCGCTAACATTACGACGGTGGGTACGACGCGATGGACTCTTGCGCTGTCAGTAACCGGACGAATCGAGGACATTAGCGATCTCCTTTGCGAGTTCAGAGCTTGCCGCTGCGATCAAGCTGGTCCGTTGCTCGAGCCCCGTGAAAGCACCGAGCCGATTGCCTTTCCGGTCCACGACACAACCTCCAGCCTCTTCCACGGCAAGTGAAGCGGCCAGAAAGCTCTCCAGTGTCAACCGATCCCGCACATCGACGTGCGCGTCTATTGCTCCGGAGGCCACCAGGCTCAAGGCAAGCGAGCAGCACCCGTAAACCCGCACGCCCCGCGCCCGGCTCAGCAGCCTTCCGAGCTGTGGTGGAGGTGCGAAATGATTGAGTTCGCAGGAAACGAAGGCTTCGGAAAGACTGCCAACCGAGGAGGTTTTTAACCGAGTGCTGCCGCGATGCGCACCCTCTCCTCGTGCGGCCAGAATTGGACGTGCGTCTCGAAGAAGATCTCCGACCATGCTGAAGAGGACCTGTTCCGGTGAAAGAGACTCTTCGGCAGGAAGGACCGCTATGTTGAGTGCTGCCAGCGGCAGTCGCCGAGCGTAGTTGTCCGAGCCGTCCACGGGATCGACTACAAAACGGTATTGGGACTCTCCTTGGCCAAATCTTTTCTCACCGCTCTCCTCCGAGAGCAGCACACCAGCGGGAAACGCCCGTTCGAGATAGCTCCGCACGTATTCGTCGGCGGCAAGGTCAAAGGAGCGCTGGAGGTCTCCCTTGGCGTTCCTCCGCCCGGGGTCGGGCCTGTCTTTCCATGCCTGAAGCTCCTGTCGGAGCTCGCCATGTAAGAGGGCAAGGATCCCGGGGACGGCGGATTCAAATGGGAGGAGCGAGTCTGAACGCTCCCCTTCCTCAATCCTGCCACTGACCCATTCCAATGCCTTCTCCAGCCCTTTAGCGGACAGACTCCGTCTCCTAGCCCATTTTCGAAGCTACCAAACGGAGGGCCCCCGATTGGGATCCGGGGACTAAACACGCTGTTCTGGCCTCAACTCGCTCTCGTCGCTGCGACGTGGAGAGGTAACTACACCGACAACAAGCTCCGAAACCTTCGAGCGATTGGCCTAATTGGAAGCTACGGCAAACGATCGCTTTCGTCGGCAGCGAATCGTATCACATCTCTTGGGAAGCGTGCGGGGACCACGGCCTCGTCTCGATGGACGGCGTCAACTGGAAAAACCCGCGACAGTTCGGTGAGAAACCCGCAGTGCCCCTGTAGACCTGGACGACGTCCTGGCTGCTAATTTCAGATTGCGGAATGGTCCGAGCATTGTCCCGAGCTGCCCGCTTTCAAGGAACCGTAGACGCGAGGAATTTATGCTGGTCGTGGCCAAGTGATACCGAGTCGTCGCTTCTCAGGAAGCCGGGCCTCCTTTGGAACGGACTTCAGCCATTGGGAGATGCGCGCGACGATCCGGTCTTTGGTCTTCTCTTTGTCAAGCTGCTCTGGAGCCGCGTGCAAGTGCATGTCAAGTTCGATCCTGCCTGAAGCCGCTTCTGCGTAGACACTTCCCTCTCGGGACCACTTACCCTTGACCCGCCACAGCCTGTCTCCACCCGTCCACGCCCTCTCCTCAACCCATTCTAGATTGTAGATTCTCATGAGGCTCACCTCAATTTCTCGCTCAAACGGCTCCCATTGCTCCGGATCGTAGTTCATCTTCACCTCGCCGCCATGGGAAAGCGGGCTGAGGGACACTCAGGCATTTGCGCCTCGGTCCACGTAAATTGGTTCTCTGACACGCGTCGTCCAATCTAGCATATCCGGCTGATTCGGTATTTCTGGCTCAACCAACCAGCAGGGTCCGTCGACGCCGGCTTATCGTGACTACGGCGGGCAATTTTCGCGACGCCGTCGCGAAAATTGGTGGAGGCGGCGGGAGTCGAACCCGCGTCCGAAGATCTTCACCCGTTGCTTCTACATGCTTGTCCGATTCCGATTTTTTCGCTCCCGTCGGTTAGGAACCGGCAAGGACCCGACGAAAGCTATCCTCTAAATCTTGCCGATTACCCGAGGAGTGGCAATCGGACCAGCCTGCTCTGATGACGCCCTTCCCAAACCACGCAGGCGAGGCCTGGGAGGACGTAGCCTATGCGGCTAGTGCTAACTTGTGGTCAGCAGTTGTGTTTTTTACCCACCTTTTTTACGAGAGGTGGCTCTCGGCATGCAGCAGCGGGATCAGTTATCCCCGTCGAATCCGGTGCGCCCCCAAGTTGGAACTTCCCTGTTCAAGATTGTACATTCAACCAAGGGTTTGCTGCAACTGAGGCCCGGGGCGACGAGGGGGCCCCAAGCTCCCCAAACGCCTTTAAACATCTTGACTTACCCGGCATCGCGTATGATAATGGTTCAGTTTATCGTCCGTAACTCTGTCGACTGACAGGACTTCGAGGTTTCAAGGCGCGCTTGCCTTCTCTTTATGTTGACCGGGCGCAGGGCATCAAAGGATGAGTAACGAGGAACAGCTTCGGGCCAAGACGCTGGCCCTGTTTCATTCTCTGCTTTCCACTTGGGCCAATCAGCTTCGTGGGGAGGTCTCCACGATCCAGGATGGCGTCATCAGTCAGCTGGACTCCATCCAGGAGCGAATGGCCAAGTACGAGGAGAACATCGACGAGGGGAAGGTCTTGGCGTTCGTTCAGGAGCTCGGGGAGCTGTCCGTCGGCGGTGGTGGGGGCGGCGCGAGCCGGCTGCCTCAAGTCCGTGCGTCCATGGCACAACTGGAAAACGGAAAAACGCTCCAGGAAGTGCTCAACACTCTCGTTCAGGAGATCTCGCAGTTCGCTCCTCGGGTCGCTCTCTTTGTGATCAAGGGCGGAAACTGCATCGGTGGGAACGGCTTGGGATTCGACCAAAGCCCCAGTTTCAGCAACGATGCCCTCAAACGGATCTCCGTTCCTGCGAACGCCGACACGGTCTTTCGCGCCGTCATGCAATCCCGCCAGCGGTTCTTCGGTGAGAGCAGCGCACACCGGGATAATGCGCATCTCCTATCTCGGATCGGTACCGTTCTTCCCACCAACATCTTCGCCATGCCACTCATCCTCAGGACAAAGTGGGGGCGGTCGTTTATGCGGACAGCGGTGACTCACGAGAGGCGCTTGGCGATGTCGAAGCGATCGAGATTCTGGTCCTTTACGCCAGCAGGCTTCTGGACTTGATGAGTGCGGCCAAGTCGGCCGACCGAGCTACGAGCGAGTTTCAATCGAATCGAATGGACGCTCTCAAAGAACCGGTCACTCCTCCTTCTCCTCCTGCTCCGCTGGTGCTATCGCCACCGGCTCCGGCGGAACCGTCGGGGACCGTGATGTTGAACGTCAAGGACATCCAGGCTCAAGCGATAGCCCCGAACGCCCCTTCGAGTGCTCCCGTTTCCGCTCCGTCTCCCCTTTCGCTCGACTCGACGGACCCGGAAACGCGCAAGCAACACGAGGATGCTAAGCGTTTCGCGCGTCTCCTTGTTTCTGAGATTAAGCTCTATAACGAAGCCAAAGTTCAGCAGGGTCGCCAGCAGCGTGGCATCTACAAGATGTTAAGGGACGACATCGAGCGGAGCCGACAGCTTTATTCCGAGCGTGTATCGTCCGACATCTGCGACGCTACGAACTACTTTCATGAAGAGCTCATACGCATCCTCGGCGATGGAGATGCCGAAGCTCTCGGGCACCCCAACTAGTCCTTTTATATCCGTATACATCCATACTCTGGCTCACTGCAGGCTCTTACAGAGCTGTCTATAATAGTTAATATCGGAAGCCCTAACCCTATGAACCGGGCTGCTCGGGAAGTCCTCGTGGCTTTGTCTGCCTTCGTCAGTCTAGGTCTATTGCTCCGGCTCCTTGCTGCTTCTCCCGCCGTTCGTGAGCCCAATAGAGGTCCAGAGCCGGAGAGCTCCGGGACGAGCCCGGGGATTCCCGGCCTGCCTTGGGAGCCTTTTCGACACCCGGGGGATGAGCTCGTTAAGGTTTCCACCATCCTTGAAGCTTCATCATCCACAACGGACGATAAGCTGGACCAGCTTTCCCTGCTTGCTTCCGAAGACCAGCCTCCGCTCGTTCGGGGTCTAGCCCAGTTCGCGGCCGGGCGCGTGTTGCTCGACGCGAAGCGACCGAACGAGGCGGTGGAGCACTTCCTCTCGCCTTGGGTAGATTCGACGGAGCTGTCCGGACACGCCCTCTTCTTCGCCAGCGGCGTGCTCGATGAGAGGAAACCGACAGATGCCATTGAGCTCCTACATAGACTCATCATGCGGTATCCAGACTTCGCTCTTATTAATGACGCCCGTCTTCGGAGAGGCCGACTCCTCGTCAGGCAGGGCAGGCGCGAAGAAGCGGCAGGGTTGTTCAGAGATGTCTTGGCGGACGGGCAGGAGGACGTAAGGGACGAGGGTCTTTTCGAGCTGGCCAACGTGCTCATCGGGTTCGGCCAGGAGAAAGAGGCGGCCGAATTGCTTGAAGAGATCTACTACGAGATACCGTCCAGCCCTTTCGCCCGGGACGCGGGAAGAAAGCTCACCTCCCTCCGGAAGAGAGCCGCCCCGCGAGACTCCGATGAGCTCTACCGGCTGGCTTTCGCACGGGCCGAGACGCTCTACGAGCATGAGCGTTATCGCGACGCCTACAATGCGTACACATCTCTACTCAGTCGTTTCAAGAGCCACGTCGACAAAGACCTGGTGCATTTGCGCCGCGGGATTTGCCAGTACAAACGGCGTCAAAGTACCGCCGCGGACAAGATCCTTTTGCAGGTGAAACGGCCGAACCTCAAGCCGGAGGCGACTTACTATCGCGCGCTCGCCGATCGGCGGCGGCGAAGACGCGAATCTTTCAGGATCAAGCTTTCGGAAGTGGTCAGCATGGATTCTAAAAGCCCGTGGGCGGAAGAAGCTTTATGGAGTCTCGCCACGTATCACGGAGATCACGACGAGACGGCAACCGCCCTCGACTATTGCCGCAAGCTGGTTAAGGCGTTTCCGGGTGGGAAAAACTATGTTCTCGCACAGTGGCGGCTCCTGTGGGACCAATATCGGCAGAGAATGTACGAGGAGGCGGCGGTAGGATTCGACAAAGTGGCCAGGGAGCACCCGGCCGCGGACGAGTTTTCGCAATTCCTTTATTGGGGCGCGCGCGCCTACGAGAGCTCGGGCCAAGTCGATCGCGCGGTAGCTCTCTATCGGCAAGTCTTGGTGGGTTTCAAGAACACGTACTACGGCCGACGAGCCGAGGAACACTTGACACTTCTCGGCGGCGTTCTGGCGCCCATCGCAGCCGTGGAGCAGGCTCGCGTCGGCATCGATCTGAAGGATGCCCTGGGAGTCTATCGGACCGATCGCCAGGCTCGTATTTCTCAGCTACTGGCGATGGGGCTCTACGAGCAGGCGACCCTCGAAGCGGAGCGTAGTCAAGAGGAGGAAGGCGATCCAGCCTTCCTCGCTACCGTGGCATGGATCCGGCTCCAGCAAGGTCGCATCGGGCAAGCGATCTTCACGATGCGGCGCGCGTTTCCCTTTCACATTTCCGCCACCGGCGATCTGCTGCCGCGGGAAATCTGGCAGATCATCTACCCCCTGCGATTCTGGGACTTGGTGGAGCGCTACTCAGAAGAGAAAAAGCTGGACCCTTATCTGGTAGCGGCGCTCATCCGCCAAGAGTCCACGTTCAACCCGAAAATTCGTTCGCGAGCCGGAGCGCGAGGGCTAATGTAGATCATGCCGGCTACCGGCAAGATCATCGCTCGCGAGCAGCGGCGGAGTTACCGGAGCTCGGACCTCTACAATCCCGAGGTGAATATCCGGTTCGGTACTCACTACTTCCGGAGCGTGTTGAATCGCTTCAAAGGGAGGGTGGACTACGCGCTCGCAAGCTACAATGCGGGGCCGCATCGGGTTCGGGCTTGGACGAGAATGAATCTCGAGCTGGATCCAGAAGAGTTCATCGAAGATATTCCGTTTACCGAGACCCGCAACTACGTCAAGCTGGTTCTCCGTAACGAGATGATCTACCGGCGTATTTATTACACCCCCGTGGCGCTTGCAGATTAACTCGCCAAGGGTTATTTAGTGCCCCGAGGGCCATCGCTTTATGTCATCCCATCCGTTTACCGCACGATCGATCTCCGGATCCAAGAAGGCGGAGTCTTTTACCGAATCCGTCATTCGTGAGATGACGCGCCTCTGCCAGCGTCACGGCGGCATCAACCTAGCGCAGGGATTCCCCGACTTTCCGGCTCCCAAGGAGATAAAGGAAGCCGCGGTTGCCGCCATCCGGGCCGACGTCAACCAATACGCCATCACTTGGGGAGCGAAGTCGTTTCGGGATGCGATCGCGGAGAACTACGGCCGTATCTATGGGATGGACGTTGATCCCGAGAAAGAGCTCGTCGTTTGCTGTGGCTCCACGGAAGCGATGATGTCCGCCATGTTGGGGGTGGTGGATCCGGGAGACGAAGTCGTGGTCTTCGAGCCTTTCTACGAGAACTATGGGCCCGACGTCATTCTTTCGGGCGCGGTGCCGCGCTACGTGACGCTCCACGAGCCGGACTGGCGACTCGATCCGGACGAGCTGGCCGCGGCCTTCAACGATCGGACGCGGGCCATCATAATAAATACGCCCAACAACCCGACCGGCAAGGTCTTTGCGCGGGAGGAGCTGACTCAGATCGCCGCCCTTTGTCAGAAATGGGGCGTGGTGGCCATCACCGACGAGATCTACGAGCACATCCTTTATGAAGGCGAGCACATACCGATTGCGTCCTTGGACGGCATGCGGGAACGAACCGTGACCATCAACAGCTTGTCGAAGACGTATTCACTGACCGGATGGAGGGTCGGGTGGGCGTTGGCTCCCCCCGTGTTGAGCGACGCGATCCGCAAAGTGCATGACTTCCTGACCGTTGGTGCGGCGGCGCCCCTCCAGGAGGCCGGTGTTGTCGCTTTGGGGTTTTCCGACGAGTACTACCGGCAGCTATCGGTCGACTATCGAGCTCGTCGTGACGTTCTGCTGCCGGCTTTGGAGGAGGCGGGCTTCTCCTGTTACAAGCCGAACGGGGCGTATTACGTCATGACCGACATCTCGCGCTTCGGCTTTCGCGATGACGTCAGCTTTTCGCGCCATCTGGTCGAGAAGATTGGCGTGGCCGCAGTTCCCGGTTCGAGCTTCTACCACCGGCCCGAAGACGGCGCCCAAAAAGTTCGCTTCACCTTTTGCAAACGCGAGGAGACTCTCCGCGCCGCAGCGGACAAGCTCGCTGCACTCAAACCTTCCTGACGGTAAACCTTGCTAGTCCGACTCCTATCTCCACTAGTGCTCCTGATCGGTCTCGTTCAGTCGGGAGGGATCGGTCCGGCCGAAAGGGCACATTCCGAGGCGGTACGGCTCCTTAGCGAAAACGACGCCGCGGGCGCCGAGGCCGCCGCCCGTCGTGCTCTATCGAAGTCCTCGTACTTCGAACCCGAGAGAGAGATCCAGAAGACTCCGGAAAAAGGAGTGCTTTTCGAAGACATGATCGAAAAGGCGCGCACCGCCTATCGGGAACGCCGTGCCCGGTATTTTGAAGCGTTGGGAAACGCGCTCGTCGAGCAAGTACGATGGGCGGAGGGACGGAAATCGCTGCGGCGCTCCGTGAACCTCGTACCGTCGGCGGAAACCCTTTTAGGGATGGCCTCCCACCCGGACCTCGACGTCGCACAACGTATCGATCTCTTGCTGGAGGCTTACTTCGCTCCAGAGGCCGATCAGGCGGACGTCGAGCGGGCCTTAATGAAAATCGGAGCTTTCGCGGATAAAGACGCGCTTCGCGCTGTTTTCGATCGAGAGCGCTTTGCCCTCGAGCTCGAAGCCGAGTTTCCGGGAATCGAAGTTGTGCTGGCGCCGCTTCCCGACATCCGCATTGCCGCAACTCGAAGCACCTTTGTTTCGTCCGAGTACTTGAACGAGGGCATGACGGTCGTTTTGTATTTTCCCGTGGATGCGTGTCCTCGCTGCAGCGAGGAGTTGGACGCTATCGGAGGGGCGCTCATCGAATGGCGTAAACAAGGGCACGAGTTTGCGGTGGGCGCTTTCGTCGAAGAGCGGGACCTGACATCGGTGCGTCGTATCGTTCGCCTGCTGACCATGCAGATCGAGGTGGGCCGCGCCGACCGGTTGCCGGCTGGCATCGCACCGGCTGACGGTGGAGAGATTTGGATTGTATCCCGCCGCGGTCTGTTGCAAGTACGGATCCCGCTTGACGGAGCTCCCGGTAGCCGTATCCGAGAGCAAGTGACCGCGGTGTTGCAGTTGCTCGGGCCACCGGAGGAGAAAGAGCCCGGGACGACGACCCGTCGAACCCGTCGACGTGAGAAGTCCTTCTCCACGCTCGTCGATGAAGCGCTTGCGCTCGAGGCGGGACCGGTTCCGATCCCCGACCGATACAAGAAAATCGACCTCGCCCTGAGAGAGATTGTCAGAGACGCCACCAACGAGACCCAAGTTTTGAACGCGCTCCAGGAGCTGGCAAGGCTTCGCGGGGCGGGCGCCGCGAAATCCCGTGCTTTTCTCGCCCTGGACAAGGCATTGCCCGGACGGCTGTTGGCGGCGGTGAAGGAGATCGCTCCAGAGATCGACGTGCAGGCGAGCCCTCAGCAGGGCGTTTTTTACGTCGGCGTCACCGATGTCGAGGGACAAAAGACGATACTGCTTCAGCGAACCTTCTTCTCCAGGCTCTTGCCACAAAACTTCGATTTCATCTTGAGGCTCGAAGGGGGAAGGCCTTCGGTGGTGTGGCTGGGCACTGAGCCCCATGAGCCCAGGGGGACCCAGGCGATCTCTGCAGGCGCGGTGTTCTTCTTCGAAGGGGAGGATTGCCGGGGCCTTCGTCTGATCGATCTCGGGAGCCCATTATTTAAAGGCGGCCCCGTATATGAAGGATGCCCGGCCAGGCTGGAGGGCGAGGACATCATCGAGGTGAAAAAGGTTCTGCTGAACGATGTACCGAACGGACTGGCGCCTCTCTTCTATCGCCGCGGGAAGATCGAAGGTTCTGACTTGATCGCACCCGAAAGCACCCTTGAGCGAGGCAAACGATTATTCGAGGAAGGGAGCTACCGGCAGGCTCTTTCCGCCTTCCAAGAAGCTTCCAAGAGGATCGATCCGGTCGCGCCGTACGATGAAATCGACATCCGCTATAACATCGCTCGGTGCTACGAAGGGCTGGGCCAGCGTCCCCGGGCACTCGAGATCATGGAGTCGATCGGTGACGCCGTCTACCAATCGGTGGTCGACGAGAAGATCGGCGAGCTCGAAGTAGCCACGCGTAGATGAGCCCTCAGCTGCCGCGCAGCCGCCCGTCGGCTAAGCGGCAAGCGCCCGAACGAGGAGTGAGGGCGCACTGATAGATCTCATGCGCGCCTTCGTTGTCGATGACTCACCCGGTTTAAAGGAGATACCCACTCCCGTCCCGGAACCCGGGGACTGCCTGGTGCGGGTTCGGATGGCGGGGATTTGCGGGACCGATCATGCGCTCCTCGGCGGTTACCGCGACTTTCGGGGTGTGCCGGGCCACGAGATGGTCGGTGTCGTCGAGCAAGCTTCCGACTCTGGTTGGATCGGAAGCCGGGTTGTCTCCGAGATCAACTTCTGCTGCGGCACGTGCTCGCTCTGTGCTCAGGCTCTCGGTCGCCACTGCGAGAAT
Organism: Candidatus Marinacidobacterales bacterium; assembly: GCA_965222425.1. Lineage (GTDB taxonomy): Bacteria > Acidobacteriota > Vicinamibacteria > Marinacidobacterales > DATDRI01 > CBDCNP01. Next base: position 220,817 of record CBDCTW010000024.1, on the reverse strand, counting down.
CGAAAGGTTCTGGGCATCGATGGGAGAGGTGGCGCTTTCGCCGAATATCTGACCACGCCGATTGCCAACCTGCATCGAGTCCCGGACACCGTTTCCAACGAAGAGGCAGTGTGGGTCGAGCCCTTGGCCGCGGCGCTCGCGGTCGGGGACACGGGGATTTCGTCCGGCGACAGAGTGTTGGTTGTCGGCGATGGACGGCTAGGAACGCTCATCGCGCTCGGGCTTCGAATGCGAGGTGCCGATGTCGAAGTGGCTGGTAAGCACCCGCAAAAGTTGTCCCTGCTTCGATCGCTAGGGCTCTCCGTCGCGGAGGGCGAGGCCCGCGCGGTCTATCCGTGGGTAGTAGAGGCCACCGGATCGCCAGAAGGTATCGAGAAGGCGAGGGCGTGGACGAGGCCGAAAGGAACCATCATCCTTAAGTCCACCAGCGAGCATGCTTCACGGGTGGTGACTTCACGGATAGTCGTCGACGAGCTTCGCTTGGTGGAATCCCGCTGCGGGGATTTCGAGCCTGCCATCGCGGCTCTGGTCGAAAAAGCGATCCCCGTCGAGCGATTGGTCTCGAAGGTTTATCCGTTTCGAGACATCGTAACAGCCCTCGATGAGAGTGCCCGCCGGGAGGTTTTTAAGGTTTTAGTCGACTTCAGAAAAATCCACTAGATTTGCTGGGCGTTATACTGAGTCGAGGAGCTCGAAACGGTTGCACATCAAGATGTACACCACGACGTGGTGTCCCGACTGCCGATTGGCAAAGCAATTTCTCGACGAGCGTGACGTCGCTTATCAGGAAATAAATATCGATCGCAATCCGGAAGCCGTCGATATCGTCATGAGGGCAACGGGTGGTAAGCGTCAGGTTCCGACCTTCGACATCGACGGTCGTTTCGTGACGACGAGTCCCTTCAGCCGTAAAAAACTTGCAGAGGCCCTCGGGCTCCAGTCTTGAAAAGGTCGCCGGTCCCGACTTTTCCTTTCGAAACCGGCTCTTCATTCGAAGAATTTGCTGAGGAAGGTTCTATTCGATGCTAGAACTGCGCCGTCTCATTCCGTATCTGGGTCGCCATAAGAAGCGGCTGGCGCTCGGAATGGTCTGCCTATTCTTCGGCAAGGTGGCAGCGGTACTCGCACCCCAGGTGCTCCGGATGACGGTCGACGATCTCACCGTCTCGGTGACTCAAGAGAAGCTCGTCTTCTACTCTGCCCTCATCATCGGAATAGCGCTGGTGGACGGGTTCTTCCGCTTTTGGATGCGCCGCCTCATCATCGGCGTGTCCCGCTACGTCGAGTTCGACCTCCGTAATGATTTCTTCGCGCACCTTCAGCGAATGAGCTTGTCCTTCTTTCACCGTTGGCGCACCGGGGATCTCATGTCTCGTGCCACTAACGACATTGCCGCAGTTCGGATGGTCCTAGGGCCCGGAGTCATGTATCCGGTGGAGACCGTCGTGATCACGATCGCCGCACTCGGGTTCATGCTCGCCATCAACGTCGAGCTGACGCTAGTGTCGCTCGCGATCATGCCGGTCGTTTCGATAGCGGTGAAAAAGTTTGGTGCGCTGATCCACAAACGGTTCGAGGCCATCCAGGCCAAGATGAGCGACATTACCGCGCTCGTACAGGAGAACCTCTCCGGGGTTCGGGTCGTCAAAGCCTACACGCAAGAAGAGTCCGAGCAAGAGAAGTTCGAAAAGGAGAACGAACGCTACCTCCGCCACAACCTCGGGCTCGCGAGGATCTGGGGAGTCTTCTATCCACTCCTGGCGGTTCTCATCGGTATCGGCTCGGCCCTTGTCCTGTGGTGGGGCGGCCGGATGGTCATGAGCCAAGAGATCACGCTCGGGCAGCTCGTCGCCTTCTTCGCGTATCTCTCGATGTTGACGTGGCCGATGATCGCGTTTGGTTGGGTCGTGAATATCTATCAACGCGGAGCAGCGTCCATGAAGCGCTTAGCCGTCATTCTCGACGAGACTCCCGAGCTGACCGACGCTCCCGACGCCAGGACGGATGTGGATTTGACCGGGCGGATCGAATTTCGGGGTGTCCACTTCCGGTACAACGCCGCGCCCGTTCTGAGCGACATCGACCTCGTCATCGAGCCGGGAAAAAAAGTTGCCGTGGTCGGGCGCACCGGATCGGGTAAGAGCACCTTGGTGAGCCTCGTGCCTCGCCTTTTTGACGTAAACGAGGGGCAGGTCCTAGTAGATGGAGTGGACGTCCGGAAGCTTCCGCTCGCGCGCCTGCGGGGGGCCATCGGGTTCGTTTCCCAAGAGGGTTTTCTTTTCTCAGAGAGCCTGCGAGACAACATCAGTTTCGGGCGGGACCAAGCGTCGTTCGAGGAGGTGACACGCGTAGCCGAGGTCGCCGGCCTGGCAGGCGACATCTCCGACTTCCCCAAACGTTACGATACGATGGTGGGTGAGCGCGGGATCACTCTTTCCGGCGGACAGAAGCAACGCACCACCATCGCCCGGGCGCTTCTCACAGATCCACGAGTACTCGTTTTGGATGACGCGCTCTCGAGCGTGGATACGGAGACCGAAGAGCGGATTCTGACGCAGCTACGAGGCGTGATCCGGGACCGCACAACGCTCCTTGTCTCCCATCGCATCAGCACTATTAAAGATGTGGATCTCATCGTCGTGTTGGACGAGGGGCGGATCGCCGAGCGCGGCACCCACGAGAGCCTCATCGAGCAGGACGGCATCTACGCGAGTCTTTACCGCAAGCAACTTCTAGAGGACGAACTAGAACGAATCTAATCCCATGCCTGACTACCACGAAGAAGAAGTTCTAGGTAAGGCCTACGACAGCCGCCTCATGGCGCGGCTGCTGACTTACCTAAAGCCTTACCGCGTCGCGGTGGTGGTGGCGCTCTTCCTGATTCTGGCGATCTCTGCCCTCAAGCTCGTCGGACCCTACCTCACCAAGGTAGCGATCGACGACTACATCACGGAGGGAGACCTCTCCGGCTTGAACGTCGTCGCCGGACTCTACGTGCTGGCTCTACTCGCCCAGTTCGGCTTGTCGTATCTCCAAATCTACGTGATGAACCTGACTGGCCAGCGCATCATGTTCGACATGCGACGGCAGATCTTTGGCCACTTGCAAGAGCTCAATCCGTCGTTTTTCGATCGCAACCCGGTGGGGCGGCTGGTAACCCGTGTGACGACGGATGTCGATGCGCTGAACGAGCTTTTCACCTCCGGTGTCGTCACCGTATTCGGCGACCTCTTCATGTTGGTCGGCATCATGGTGGTGCTGGTCTCACTCAACTGGAAGCTCGCCCTGATAAGCTTTGCGGTCTTGCCACCGCTCTTCGCGGTCTCCATCATCTTCAAACGAAGGGTTCGTGAGACCTACCGTAAAGTACGGACGCGAATCGCGCGCATCAACGCTTTCAATCAGGAGAACATATCAGGGATGGAAGTGGTTCAGCTCTTCCGGCAGGAACCGAGCAAGTACGGCGAGTTCAAAGAGCTCAACCACCAGCACATGGATGCGAACCTAGAGACCATCCTTTATTATTCTCTCTTCTATCCTATCGTGGAGATTCTCGGTGCCACGGCCATCGCGCTGATCATCTGGTACGGTGGCGGCCAGATCATGATTGGCGGTTTGACGTTGGGTGCTCTGGTTGCGTTCATCCAATACTCGGAAAAATTCTACCGACCCATCGCCGATCTAACGGAGAAGTTCAATATCCTGCAGTCGGCAATGGCCTCATCGGAGCGGATCTTCAAACTGCTCGATACCGAGCCCACCATCGTTGACCCAATCCGGACGCAACGGCCGGCGCACCCAGAGGGCCGCATCGATTTCGAAGGCGTGCGGTTCGCCTACCAAGACGAGGATTGGGTATTGAGGGACATCGATCTCCACATCGAACCGGGAGAACGGGTCGCCATCGTGGGACACACCGGGGCAGGGAAGACGACGCTGACCAGTCTTCTCCTTCGCTTCTACGACGTGAGCGACGGTCGCATTGTGCTGGACGGCGTCGATGTTCGAGATTGGAATCTGACCGAGCTGCGAAAGCAGTTCGGGATCGTGCTGCAGGACGTGCATCTTTTTTCCGGAACCGTCGCTTCGAACATCCGTCTGGGAAGCCGGGAGATCACCGACGAGCAGGTCGCGGAAGCGGCGGCGAACGTTCACCTCGATCGGTTCATCGCACAACTACCGAAGGGCTTCGACGAGCCGGTTGGCGAGAGAGGGGCATCGCTTTCGGCCGGACAGAAACAGCTTATTTCTTTCGCTCGTGCCCTGGCCCACGACCCGCGGGTCCTGATCTTGGACGAGGCGACATCCAGTGTAGACACCGAGACCGAGATCTTGATCCGTGAGGCTCTCGAGCGCTTGATGATTGGCCGCACCAGCATCGTCATCGCGCACCGGCTTTCAACAGTTCAGAGGGCAGACCGAATCGTCGTGCTGCACAAGGGGCGGATCCGTGAAGTGGGGACCCACCAGGATCTGCTGTCCCAGCGTGGCATTTACTATCGTCTTTATCAGCTTCAGTATCAGGACCAAGAAATCTCACTTTCTACCAACACCATGGCTCCCACCGAGCCCGCCGACTCTCATCCATGAACGTTGTCGTCAGTCGCCGTTTTTGATCGTCCGACGGAAAAGATTTAGGATAGGTTGCCTCCATTGGGCCGGCTTCACCGAGCGGATGCCTTAATGACAGACGATCCGACTACAAGTAAGAACTCACCCGAGGAACCGGGCGAAAACATTAATTTTGGCAGCAACCTTCTGCAATTCTTCCTGATTCCGGCGATGGTCGTTTTTGCATGCGTCGGGCTTTTCTTGTTTTTCGGCTGGTTAGTGGCCGAAGAGAAATCCAGTCTGGATCATCTTCGCGATATTAAATCTGGAGGCACCACCCGCCGCTGGCAAGCAGCCTTCGAGTTGGCGAAACAGCTCAACAACATCGATCGGCAGGATCAAGCGGACATCGATCGACTCGTTCCCGAGATGATCGATACGTTTCGCGAGGCCGATCGTGATGATCCCAGGGTCCGACGCTACTTGGCTCTCGCCCTGGGACACGTGGGGGATCCACAAGCGGTCCCGGTGCTTCTCGAAGCACTCTCCGATGGCGATCCGGAGACGCGAATCTACGCGATCTGGGCCTTGGGTTCCCTCGGTGATGAACGCGCGGTGGAGCCGCTTCTGGAGCTGGTGCAACACGACGACCCCGGCCTCCGAAAGATGGCGGTTTACAGCCTGGGGACCCTTGGCGCCGAGGAGTCACGCGCCACGCTCCAAGCCGCTCTCGGAGATTACGAAATGGATGTGGCCTGGAACGCCGCCATCGCTCTGGCGAAGCTCGGTGATGACTCGGGTCGGGACCGTATCTTTCAGATGCTCGATCGGAAGTTCCTGAGCTCGGTGGCCGATATGACGGAAGATCAACGGAGCGAAGCCATGATGAACGCCATGAAGGGAGCAGTGCTCCTCGGGGATCCTTCATTCCAGCCGAGCCTCACCGAGATCTCGGAGCAGGACCCGAATCTGAAGGTTCGGCAAGCCGCCTTTGAAGCCCTAGCCCAGCTGGATAAACTACTTGAAAAGTAGAGGTTCCACCAGCGCCTTCCGCGGAAACGAGAGGCCTTGACAGCTTTCTCGTGAGGCGAATACAATTGTTGTTGGCGCGGGGCTTCCGCGCCCTTGTCTCGCCTTGAGCCAAGGTGCGCGGACACCCAGGGCCGAGGCCGAGCGGGCAAGCATCCTAACGCCTGGCTTGCAGGACCTAGTGAGGCCGCGTCGCAAGAGTAGGGTCGATCATGGCAGACGAGCAAAAAGAGAGTAAACCGGCGAAGTCCAAGGAGATCAGCCGTCGTGGCTTCATCAATTGGGTTGCAACGGCCTGGGCCTTTTTTGCCGCTGCGGCCGCCACCGGCGGCATCGCGATGGGCCGCTTCTTCTTCCCGAACGTACTGACCGAGGCACCGTCTACCTTCAAGGTCGGTTTTCCGGATGACTTCGCCATCGGGATGGTCGACATGCGATTCAAGGAAAAGTATCAGGTGTGGATCGTTCGAAACGACGACGGCATCTACGCGATTCAGGCTATCTGCACGCATCTGGGATGCACTCCGAACTGGCTCGAAGCGGAGAACAAGTTCAAGTGCCCGTGCCACGGGAGCGGCTTTTACTCGTCCGGCATCAACTTCGAGGGGCCGGCACCGCGCCCCCTCGGGAGAGTGAAAGTCTCGCTGGCCGACGATGGCCAAGTTCTCATTGACAAGAGTCGTACTTTCAAGCAGGAGGCCGGGCAGTGGGAAGATCCCGAGTCGTTCCTCACACTTGCGTAGATGCACCTACATGCTGCTGACGCGGGCTTGCCTGGCCTGCGCAGCGGTTCACACTTCGTCCCTTGCATTCAGTTGCACGTGGATGAACCCGGATTCTAAGAGGGGTTTCTAGTGCAGAAAGTAAAGGCCTTCTTCTCGGACATATGGGAGACGACGACCAGCTCCCAAATTTGGAAATCCATCTTTCGACACGGCGCTCCCGTCAGCAACCGTAACCGGGTCTTGGTGATGATGAGCAACGTCTTCCTGCACCTCCATCCCGTCAAGTCCCGCAAGGCTGGCATCAAGCTCCGCTATACGTGGTGCATGGGCGGAATCACGTTCTTTCTGTTCCTGGTACTCACGTTCACCGGACTATTGCTGATGTTTTACTACCGTCCAACTGTCGAGTACGCCTATGCCGATATCGTGGACCTCCGCGAGCATGTGCCTCTCGGCATCATGCGAGAGATACATCGCTGGGGCGCGCACGCAATGGTGATCACGGTTTGGCTCCACATGTTCCGCGTCTTCATGACCGGCTCCTACAAGCCACCCCGCGAGTTCAACTGGGGAATCGGGGTCGTGTTGCTGATTCTCACCTTGCTCCTCTCCTTCACCGGTTATCTTCTTCCTTGGGATCAGCTGGCCATCTGGGCGATCACCGTGGGCTCCAACATGGCACGCGCGAGTCCTTTGGTCGGACACGAAGGGCCGCTGTCGGCGGCATTGAAGCTGGGCGACATAAGCTTGGTGCACGCCGGCAACGACGCTCGCTTTATTCTCTTAGGCAGTCGGGTGGTAGGCGACAGCACTCTCTTGCGTTTCTACGTACTTCACTGTGTTGGCCTGCCCCTAGTCGCTGCTTTCTTGATGGCGGTTCATTTTTGGCGGGTCCGCAAGGACGGCGGCATATCCGGACCCATGTAGGTCATGTGGGTCTCGGGACCTCGTTTGACCGACGAGGCTGATCGAGAGCCTTAGGCTGAACTCATGGAAGTAATCAAGGGTTTCATCAATTATATCTCCGGGCCTACCGTACTCTTTACTCTGGTGATTATCGGCTTCGTTCTTTCCTTGTACTACACGAAAGTTTGGAGCAAGAAGGCGGGCCTCATCGCCCTCGTTGCGTCGGTGGTCTTTTTCATTCTCAGCCTCTTCGATCCCAACTTCTGGCTCATTGTCGCCAAGCCCGACAACGTTCCTATTTCCGCGATGTTGTTCCTGGTGGGCTTCTTCACGTGGTATGCGATGTACCAGGGCGTCGAGAACGATAAACGTATTGCCGAGGGAGAGCCGCCCCTCGAGAAGGAAGAGGCGGAGAAGGTCTGGGTATGGCCGGACCTGGTATACACCGAGCTCATCTGTCTTGTCATCGTCAGCATTGTCCTCGTGGTGTGGTCGATCTTCCTGCTGGCACCCATCGAGCAGCCGGCGAATCCCGCCGACTCTCCCAACCCATCGAAGGCTCCCTGGTACTTTTTGGGTCTCCAGGAGATGCTCGTCTATTTTGATCCGTGGCTGGCTGGGGTCGTCTACCCTACTCTGATCGTCATCGGATTGATGGCGATACCTTTTATCGACACCAACCCAAAAGGAAACGGCTACTTCACTTGGAGCGAGCGGAAAGCCGAGATCGCGCTTTTCTTGTTTGGCTTCTTGGCCCTCTGGGTGCTGATGGTGGTCTCCGGTACGTTCCTCAGGGGCCCAAACTGGAATTTTTTTGGTCCATACGAATATTGGGATCTCCATCGAGTCGAGCCTCTGTTAAACATAAACGTTTCCGATTTCTTTTGGGTGAAGCTGCTGAGTCGGCCGCTACCAGAAAATCCCTTCATCCGCGAGATATGGGGAGTGTTGGTCATCATCTTCTACGTCTTTGTACTTCCGGTGGTTCTGGCCCGACCTTTGGACAAGGCGCCGCGCTGGCTGCGCTGGATGAGCCTCAACAAGTATTACGAGAAGATGGGGCCGGCCCGCTATTACGTCGGAGTGTTACTGGTCCTCCTCATGGTGAGCTTGCCCATCAAGATGTATCTGAGGTGGGCGTTCAATCTGAAGTACATCGTGTTTTTCCCCGAAGTCTTCTTCAATATCTAGGGCCTATTTAAGGGAAGCGTAGGAGAATCGTGGGTAAAGAAGCTCCCGGACACGCGCACGATATCAGTGGGCTGAACGTCGTCTTCGCAATCACTAGCATTGCTCTTTTCATCACAACCGTGTGGATGATCTGGCATGACTATTCGCGGGAGTGGAAGGGCTACCAACGCACGTTTGCGCAGATGGAGCGCGAGACGACGCGTACTCAGGTCGATGAGGCACAGGCCGCCCTGGATGAGGACCAGCAGCAAGCGCTCGAGCGAGAGCTGCGGGATGCCGACGATGCGCTCTTTCAAAACAAGCAGGCCATCGATGAGCTCGAGGCGAAGCGCAAGGAGATGTCGGACGAGAGGTATCTGGTTGATATCGAGGAGCGTGAGCTCAAATCGGTGTACGACTCCAAGAAGTTTTACTACGAAGAGCGCGAACACGCCCCCGCCGGAAAGGGTGTGAGTCAAGAAGAGTTCGAAGCGTTGCAACAAGCATTTTTCGCCGCTCGCGGGACTCGCATCGCCTTGGACTACGAGCTGGAGCGCGCGGACAAAGAGCTCCGTGAGATTCGAGCCGAGCGGACACGTATCGGAGGGGAGCGGAAGTCGCTCACTGAGCGAATCGATCTCCTCACTCGCAAGTTGGATGCCATCCGAGTCAGCTTCCCCAATGTTTTTCGTAATCTCCCGATTGTCGATTTCATAGACCCGTCGATCGAGATCAAGCAGGTCTTGGTCAAGAACGTGACCGAAGATCTGAACTTCATCCAAGTGCCGAGGGTGGATCGGTGCATGACCTGCCATCTCGGGATTGACAACCCGGACTATGCGGACGCCCCGCAGCCTTTCCGTACTCATCCAAACCTGGATCTCTACGTAAACCGAGAATCGCCTCATCCGTTGGATGATTTCGGTTGTACGGGGTGTCACAACGGTCGGGGGCGCGCTGCGACGTTCAACTGGGTCACGCATACTCCTCGCGACGATGCTCAGAAGGCGGAGTGGGAGGAAAAGTACGACTGGGAGGCGGACCATTACTGGGACAAGCGGATGTATCCGGCGGATTTTTCGGAGTCTGGTTGCCTCAAGTGCCATTCGAGCACGGTCCACATCCCCAAGGCCGACGCGTTCAATCAAGGTCGAGATCTCTACGAGAAGGCGGGCTGCTGGGGTTGTCACAACACCCGCGGGTTCGAGGATCGCCGCAAGGTAGGTCCTAGCCTCGCGCACGTGGTCTCCAAGACGACACCTGAGTGGGCGGCTCGTTGGGTCAAGAATCCTAAGAGCTTCAAGCCGTCAACTTTCATGCCGCGTTTTTGGAATCTGGACAACAATCTGGACGCGGACGTCGGCGCGCGCAACAGCACCGAAGTGGCCGCTATCGTTGCCTACGTCTTCGACAAGGCGGAGCCGATCGACTACCCCCGACCCGTACCCAGCGGAAGCGCTGATCGCGGAAAGCAACTCGTCGAGTCCGTCGGTTGTCTTGGTTGTCACATCACCGATGAGTCCGAAGCGGCAGATGTTTCTCTGCGGCGTCGTCACGGGCCGAGCCTGGCCGGGGTGGGAAGCAAGGTCAATGAGAAGTTCTTGTTCAATTGGCTCAAGAACCCCAAACATTATTGGCCAGAGACCTTCATGCCCAATCTCCGGTTGACGGATCGGGAAGCCGGAGACATTACCGCATACTTGATGTCTCTCAAGAATTCCGAGTTCGAGCAATTGCCGGTTCCGGCGCCGGATGCCGCTGCCCTCGATGAGGTCACGCTGGAGTTCTTGCGTACCAGTCTGCCAGATCAGATGGCTCAGGAGCGATTGGGCGGCATGTCGGAGCAGGAAAAGCTCATTTTTTCCGGCGAGAGTCTCATTCGTCGTTACGGCTGCTTCGGATGCCACGATATCAGTGGATTCGAGAACTCCCAGAAAATCGGAGTCGATCTGTCCGACTGGGGCTCCAAGATGGTGTCCCGGCTCGATTTTGGCTATATCGACATCGAACACACCCGACGCGGATGGCTCGAGCAGAAACTGCGAGCGCCTCGCAGGTTCGATGAGGGGAAGGTCAAGGCCCCACAGGAAAAACTGCGCATGGGCGACTTCGGTTTCAGCGACGAGCAAATCGCAGACATCGCGATGAACGTGCTCGCGCAGGTGCGCGACGAGTTCCCACTCGAAGCGATGAAGAGACTCGATGCAAACGAGGCCGTCGCGGAGCGGGGTCGACGCATCGTTCACGAGTACAACTGCAAGGGGTGCCACCTCATCGATGGCGAGGGGGGTGCGATCTACAACACGATCGAAGACACCGGATTGCGCCCTCCCAACCTGAATACGCAGGGGCTCAAGACGCAGGGGAACTGGCTCTTCCATTTTTTGAAAGAGCCTTCCACGGTGCGTTTCTGGCTCAACGTCCGCATGCCGACGTTCGGGTTCACCGACGAGCAGGCGAATACACTGGTGCGCGGTTTCATGGCGATGGACGACGCGCAGCCCTACGAGACCACGGATCCGCCGGTTGACCCGGCCATGTTCTCGGTGGGCCGGGAGCTGCTGGCCCGCCTCCGCTGCGAGCAATGTCATATTGCCTCTGCTGCAGGGACGATGTCCGCGTCTCAGTTGGCGCCCAGCTTCCGGCTCACGCCGGAAAGATTGCGGCCGGAATGGGTCGTGAAATGGATGGCCGATCCACAGGCTATAGCTCCTGGAACGCAAATGCCGCAATTCTGGCCAGTGGATGACGAGGGAAACATTATCACTCCGGTACCTGAGTATCTGGACGGCGACCCGATGAAGCAGATGGAGGCGGTTGCCATTTACTTGTCGCGGTACGGTCGCTAAAAGCGCCAAACGCCGCTAACTTTGGTGTTCTAACAGACGAGGTCATCGCATGGCGTCTAACTCCAATCAGTCGACCGTAGGACTAGTGATGGCGAGTGTTATCTGGCTCATCCTCGGCGTGTCGGTAGCATTCTTCTTCAAATGGGGCGTGCCTGAGCTGGCCTCCGACCGAGTCGGGTTGGACAACCTCTATTACGTGATCCTCGGCGTTACCGGGGTGGCGTACGTCATCATCCAGTGCCTACTCGGATACTACATTTGGAAATACTCGGATCGTCCCGGCGCGGAGGGAAGCAACTGGCAAGAAAGCCATAAGATGGAGATCGGCTGGACCGTCGGAACCGCCGTCATCCTCATCCCGATCGTCCTGGTAGGGCTCAAGTTGTGGAGCGAAGTCTATGCCCCACCTCCCGAAGATGCCATCGAGGTCGAGGTGGTCGGCGCTCAATTCCAGTGGGACATGCACTACCCGGGGCCCGACGGCGTTTTCGGGAGCGTTCGTCCAGAGCTGATTTCGATCGAAAACCTCTTAGGTATCGATCCAGATGACCCGGCTTCTGCCGACGACTTCTGTTTCACGAACCAGCTCGTGCTTCCCGTCGATCGGCCAGCCGTGCTGCACCTTCGATCTAAGGACATGCAACACAGCTTTTTCTTGCCCCAGCACCGCGTCAAGCAAGACCTGCAGCCGGGGATGAGCATCATTACTTGGTTTGTTCCCACCAAGGTGGGTGAGTACGAGATCGCCTGCGCCGAGCTTTGCGGTCTGGGCCACTACCGCATGCGCGGGTTCCTGACGGTCATGGAGCAAGGCGACTACGAGAATTGGCTGACCGAGCAACCTGAGATAGGCCCCTGCACTTGAGCGGGCAAGGTAACTTGGCCGGGTTTTTCGCCCGAGCGAAGAGCTAGGGCGGCGCGTGGGGGTGGGGCCCCGCGCGCATTAGTAATAAGGAGAGCAAACATGAGCGACGCTCATGACCATGAGCCGCAGAGCTTTATAAGCAAGTACATTTTCAGCTTCGATCACAAGATGATCGGCAAGCAGTACTTGATCCTCGCCATGTCGATGGCGGTGGTCGGGGGCTTACTCGCCATGTTGATCCGCCTCCAACTCGGGTGGCCGGGAACGCAGTGGCCGATTCTCGGCACGCTCATGCCCGTCGGGATGGCGAGCGGCGTGATGACTCCCGAGTTCTATGTCTCGCTCTTCACGATGCACGGCACCATCATGGTCTTCTTCGTGCTGTCGTTGGCTCCGGTGAGTGGATTCGGCAACCTCCTCATCCCACTCCAGATCGGCGCTCGGGACATGGCTTTTCCCTTCCTGAACATGCTTTCTTTTTGGACCGTGGTGCCAGGGGCGATCATCATCATTGTTTCCTTCTTCGTGACAGGGGGCGCGGCCGCCTCCGGGTGGACCGCCTACCCGCCCCTGAGCGCTGTCAAAAGCGCCATACCGGGCTCCCAATTAGGTCAAACCCTTTGGATCATCGGCATGGTGTTCTTTATCGCCGCGTTCACCATGGGCGGGCTCAACTTCGTGGTCACGATCCTGAACTTGAGAACCAAGGGTCTGTCGATGTTGCGGCTTCCCTTGACGACGTGGGCTCAGTTTCTGGTGGGCGTTTTGGGATTGCTATCCTTTCCCGCTTTGGCGGCGGGCGGGATACTGCTTCTCTTCGACCGCCACGCGGGCACGAGCTTTTTCCTTCCCGCCGGGATGTACGTGGCCGATCAGCTGTTGCCCAACCAGGGAGGGACACCGTTGCTCTGGCAGCACCTTTTCTGGTTTCTAGGCCATCCCGAGGTGTACATCATCATGCTTCCGGCCTTGGGATTCACCTCGGATATTCTGGCCGCGGGCGCCCGACGCCCCATCTTCGGCTACCGATCGATGGTCTACGCCATGATCGCTATTGCAACATTGAGCTTCCTGGTATGGGGACATCACATGTTCTTGAGCGGCATGAGCCCGTTCCTAGGTAGTGTCTTCGTGACCACGACCCTTGCCATCGCGGTTCCTTCAGCGGTCAAGGTTTTCAATTGGCTGGCCACGTTGTGGAAGGCGAGGATACGCTTCCACACTCCCATGCTCTTCGCACTGGCCATTGTTTCACTGTTCGTGACCGGTGGCCTCACTGGAGTCTTTCTGGGGACGAACGCGGTCGACATCCAGCTCCACGACACCTACTTCGTGGTGGCCCACTTCCACTTCATCATGGCGGGTGCCGGGCTCTTTGGAGCACTCGCCGCTTCCTACCACTGGTTCCCGAAGATGTACGGGCGACACATGAACGAAAAGTGGGGAAACGTGCACTTCTGGCTGACGTTCGTCACGTATTACGGAACGTTTTTCCCCATGCACTACCTGGGTGTCGCCGGGATGATACGGCGTGTTTATGATCCGAACGTCTATCAGTACCTCCAACCGCTGCAACCGGTAAGCACCTTCATCACGATCAGCGCCTTCTTGCTCGGGGCCGCTCAGCTAATATTCCTCGCCAATTTTTTCCTGAGCATTTTCAAAGGGAAGAAGGCTGAGGCCAACCCTTGGGAAGCGAACACCATCGAATGGTCGACGCCGGTACCGCCGGGGCACGGTAACTGGGAAGGCGACATACCGGAGGTCCATCGCGGGCCGTACGAGTACAACGTGCCTGGCGCTCCCGGCGACCACGTAACGCAGTGGGCGGCTCCGGTGAAAGCAGAGTCGAAGGGCTAGCGGGCCCACAGGCAACAAAGGCGAAGTAGCGCGTGAGAGAAGCAATCGAGCTCGAAGCGACAGACCGCACAACCGACCAGGGCGTCCTTGGCGCCATCGGACAGAAGCTCGGCGACTATCTCGTCCTCTCCAAGGCGAGGCTGTCCCTGTTGGTGCTTTCCTCGGGTCTGGTGGGATTCTGGCTCGCCTCCGGTTCCTCTCCCGACCTGGCGAGGCTGAGCCTCTTCGGGTTGGGCGCCCTGCTCGTCATCGCCGGCGCCAACGCTTTCAATGAAGTGGCCGAGCGCTACCAGGATCGATTGATGGAACGGACCGCTCGTCGACCGCTGCCCGCCGGTCGGATGAGCGTTCGGGAGGCCACGGTTGCGGCAAGCTTGATGTCGGCGGCGGGGCTGGGGATCCTTCTGGGGTTCACGAACCTGCTGACTGCTGTACTGGCGGCGCTGGCATGGGTCGTTTACGTCTTGGTCTATACGCCCCTCAAACGCGTGACGCACTGGTCGACGTTTGCGGGAGCCGTCTCCGGTGCCATACCCACTTTGATGGGCTGGAGCGCCGTCACCAACGGACTTGGACAACCGGCGTGGATCCTTTTCGGGATCCTCTTTCTTTGGCAATTCCCCCATACTTGGGCCATCGCATCCACCTACAGGGAAGACTACGCTCGGGTCGGATATCGGGTGCTGCCTTTAGTCGATGCTAGAGGTATCCGTACGCGGACGCAGATGATTGCTTTTTGTCTGGCCTTGCTAGCGGTCAGCGTTTTGCCCGCCGTCACCGGAGTGGCCGGGTCGGTCTACTTGGTCGGTGCGCTCCTCATGGGAGTCGTGCTACTGGGTTACGGTGTTCGTTTCGGCGCGGGGCACTCGCGTAGATTGGCTATCCAACTTATGGCAGTCACTCTTGTCTACATGCCCGTGCTGCTGACGTTGCTCGTTCTCGACAAGCGGAGCTTCTGAACATGCCCGACGTGTTGACCAAGCCGGCGGCAAAGACGGGCGGCGGAGGCATCGGCGCAGACGCTGGTGATTTTGGCGGTGGAGGAGGGGGCGAAAGCTCCCGTCCGTTCGACACCGCGCGTCTTGGACTCTGGGTCTTCTTGGGCTCGGTCACGATGCTCTTTGCTTCCTTCACCAGCGCCTATCTCGTACGGCGTGCCGGATCGGATTGGGCTCCACTTCAAATACCATCGGTCTTGTGGATGAGCACCACGGTGCTCCTTGCGAGCAGCGTCACCATGGAACTGGCACGTCGCTGCTTCCAGAATTGGAACCCGCTCGCCTTCCGAAAGTGGATGGCGGCGACGTTCGCACTCGGAGCGCTATTTATTTGTGGACAGCTACTGGCGTGGCAGCAACTCGCCGAGCAGGGAATCTTTATCCAGAGTAATCCGCACAGCTCGTTCTTTTATGTGTTCACGGCGGTCCATGCGCTCCACGTGCTGGGAGGGATTGTGGTTCTCCTTTATGTGCTGGTGCAATCCTGGCGTTACAAACTGACGCCGGGTGTGTCGAGCGCTCCAGCAATATGCGCGACGTACTGGCATTTCGTGGACGCGGTTTGGCTCTATCTGTTCGTTGTTCTGTTCGTGATCTAGGTCGGTAATGTTAAGGAGGCAAGATGAACCAAAGCGCAGCTAGCCAGACCGCCGAATCGGTCTGGGGGGGCGGCGTCGCTCCATTCGGCACCAGCTGGCAGAAGCTGATGATGTGGATCTTCATCGTGACGGACGGCCTGCTTTTTGGAGGCTTGCTGGTGGGATACGGGGTCATGCGGGTGGCGAACGGTAGCTGGCCAGACCAGTCTGAAGTATTTCACATGAACTTCATCGCCTTGATGACCTTCACCCTGATCACCAGCAGTCTCTTCATGGCGTCTGCCGTGGGTGGGGCTCAAGCGGGAAGAAAGTCCCACGTCACTTTGTACGTTTGGCTGACCATCCTGGGAGGCCTGAGCTTCTTGGGAATGCAGGCTTACGAGTGGTCTACCGTCATCCACGAAGGGGCACGGCTCACCAGCAATCCCTGGGGAATTCCTCAGTTCGGTGCCTGTTTTTTCATCATCACCGGGTTCCACGGAATGCACGTCGTCACGGGCGTGACGATTTTGTTGGTTGTGGGTATCCGTTCCGCGATGGGGCGTTACTCGGCGGAGGGTGTCGAGATGGCAGGTTTGTATTGGCACTTCGTCGACCTGGTTTGGGTCTTCATTTTCGCCTTCTTCTATCTGATCTGAAGCGCGGGGAGAGAAAAGGATGACAACAGAGTCACATGGATACGGGATCTATTGGATCGTCTGGGGGGTCTTGCTGGTCCTGACCTTCGTGATGATCTTCATCGGCGACGCGGATCTGAGTTATGTGGCAAAAGCCTCTTTGTTAATGCTCGGAGCGGCCGCCAAGGCATCGTTGATCATCTTCTACTTCATGCACATGCGCTTGGAGAAGGCGGGGCTTGCTGTTATCGTTCTGGTCGGTATGTTTCTCACAGGGTCCCTGATGTTTGCCCTACCGGCATACGATGGATCGAACGTCTTCCAGCACCTTTTGTATCCGCCAGGCCATTAGAGAGCAATGTCTCTAACCAAACGCATCCCCGTCGCCCTGGCCGTGGTGGGCCTGGTGGTCCTTCTGGGCACTGGGCCGCTAGCCGCCCAGTGCGCCATGTGCCGCACCGCCCTCAGCGAGTCCCCCGAGGGCCGGCAGTTGCAGGGAGGTTTCAACAACGCCATTCTTTTCCTCCTTCCTTTTCCTTATCTCGTTTTCGGAACGATCGCCGCGGCGATCTGGCTTTCCCGAAAAAAAACCCAAGCGGAAGGCTAGAGCCAGTAAAGCATCCAATAAACTGTCACACCGGTCACGGACACGTACAGCCAAATGGGAAGTGTCCATCGGGCGATCCGCCGATGCAGCTCGAAGCGGCCTTTCACCGCTCGGTAAAGTGTCACCAGCGCCAGTGGGGGGATGAGGGCTGCCAGCACGATGTGCGAGATCAGAATGGTGAAATAGACCGGACGCGCCCAACCCTGTCCGGTGAAGGCTACCGAGCCCACTTGGTAGTGGTAATAGAGGTAGGACGCGAGAAAGAGGCTCGACGTAAGAAAGGCCGCGACCATGGACATCTGGTGCGCGCGGACGTTCTTCCGGCGGATGAAAAAGTAACCGGCCGTTAGGAAGCAAGCCGCGGCGGCGTTCAGAGCCGCATTGACGCTGGGGAGGGTCGAAACGTCTATGGCAGACCCCGGTTCTCCGCGACGGACATCGAGCTCACCGAGGGTGCGGCCACCGGAGTGAGATGTATGAACGCCCGGAGCGTTAAGAGCCACGAAGTGGCCAAGAGCAGCGCGCCCGTCGCCACGTGAGCCGTCGCCGGGAAGACCGCTCGAGAGGTCCAGACGATGGTTCCCCCGAGGAGCACCTGCACGACCACGAGGCAAGAGAGCACGATTCCCGGGCGTGTGAACCGGGGGTCGCTCGAATACTCACGCCAAATACGACTGATGAGCCATCCCGAGACCCCCAGGACGACCAGGGCAAACATCCGGTGAGCGAAATGGATGACCACCGGTGCGGTCTCGAGCGGCGGAACCAAGCCTCCAAAGGCTAGTGGGAAGTCCGGAATCGCGAAGGCGGCTCCGGTGTGTCGCACCGTCGCGCCCAGGATGAGCTGGACGTAGATGGCTCCCGTTGTGATCACTGCCACCACTCGAAGCGAGGGATGGGCTCGGTCCGTCCTGCTCGCCGCGGTCTTCCATTCCCGAGACGTCGCGAAGGCGAGAAGGACGACGACACAAAAGAAAGTCTGCGCCAATGTGGCGTGCGTGAGCGAGACCGGCGTCGGCAAGAGAAAGATAACTGTGATCCCACCCAGTACTCCCTGGGTGATGACCATTGCCAGTGCCGCCGCCCCTAGTCGGCGCACCCACCGGCGTGGCTCGACGCGCCACAGCCAGATCGCCAGAACTGTCGTCAAGATCCCGACAAGCGTAGCCACCATGCGGTGGCCATGCTCGTAGAGGATCCCCCCCACCATCGGGGGCATGAGCATCCCGTAAGAAAGGGGCCAGTCAGGGACAGCAAGCCCGGAGCCGGTGCTAGTTACTAATCCGCCTGCCCAGATGAGCACCCACGTGCATGCGGCGGTTACGATCGCAAAGCGATGCAGCCAGCTACTACTCGGAGGCCTTGAAGGTAAAGGAGATTTCCTTCGTCTCTTTCTCACCGACCGTCACATTCTGAGTTTGGGTGCCCAGTTTCTCGTGCCATGCTTCGACGACGTAGTCGCCGGGAGGAAGATCCCCAATCTCGAACGAGCCGGTCGTACCGGTGACACCGTAGTGGGGATGGTCCAACACTCCGGCGTATGAGTTCATCCACTTGTGGACGTCGCACTTGAACGGCACCATGACCTCGGAGACCTCAAACTTTTTCTTGGTGGTGAGCCCCTTAATCGGTTGTCCGATGTTGAACTGTGGGTTCTTTTCCGGCATGGCGTGGATGTTGTGGAGCGTATCATCGCTATTCACGACGCTCAATTCTTGGCCAACCATGATTCCGAAAACGTGCGGGTGGTAGGTACAACCGTTCTGATCGAGCACTACCGGCTCACTGGGTGTGGGGAACTTGCGTCCACCGAGCCCGTCCTTCACATAAACGAACACATTCGCTAGTGTGCCGTCCGCGTTAGCGACGACGAACTCGGTCATCACCGGGGAAGTGTGCAACTTTGCGCACACCGGGTCGGCAGCCATCTGGATGGTTTTTTGCTCTGGGGCAGTGCCCTCCAAGACTGCGTTTCCAGTGATGGAGCCAGCGGTCGCGGGGTCCACCGGAGGCGGCGCGGGTTCCGAGCTCTTAGCAGGAGCCGTGGCTTCTTCACCTCCGCCACAACCTACGAGTGCCAACGTAAAAAAGACGGCAAGAACTTGCTTGATCATTCAGTTCCTCCAGTAGAGAGCAAAATGGCTAATTGACGGGGCTGCGGGCCGCCGCATCGACCGCGCCGTAGGCCCGGTTCTGGGGGGCTGCGAGGGGGACCCGTCCTCAAACGAGTCAGTATACAGAAACCTCGAGACAAAGCAACTAAGAGTCCACGGAACGCCGTTTGGGAGTGGAACGCGTCGTCCCGCTCGGCTGCGCGGGGTAGAGTTGTCGAAGGAGACTCGACTCGCGCTTGTAGAACCCTTCGGTATGAAAGGACTCCTCGAGCCCGAGCTGCTCGTAGTCGAGATGGTGACAGAGCTCGTGAAGGAGCGTGCGAAGAAACGTCTTGAATTTCACGATCTGGACACGCTGTGCAGTTCGCATCCATACCGAGACTTGGCTGACGCCGTTTTCTCCCGGCTTGTAGAGACCATGTAGCTCACCGGTCTGCCAGGACGGCCGTCGCCGAAGCACTTTGACCCTGAGTGGTGAGACGCCAAGCGACTCGGTAAGGCGTGACAGCAGTGCCTGCGACGCCCGCTGGGTGTTGGGTTGGCTTTCCGCCTCGAGGGAGCGTGCGAGGGCGTCGACCAGCGTCTCGAAGTCACTCGTCGGCCGGAGCTTTAGCTGCTCGATGCGGTCGCTCTCGCGGTAGGTGCGCTTCTGACGGGCGTTGAGCTTCTGGTAATAACCGAAGGGCATATCAACCCTGCGGGAAGTATACCTCGGTTGACACCTAGGTTACTCTCTCCCAGAGGGAGAGGGCTAAAGGAAGAAGAGACCAAATTGCCCAGATATCGCGTTCCAACGCTAACTTTCTTGCTCTGCTCTCTGTTTGCCTGCTCAGGAGGGGAACGCTCAGACATCCCGGGATCGAGAGACGATGCGTTCGGTGATGCTGGCTCACCGCGCGAAAGCGAAAGCGCCCGGCCTCCTGCCTATGAAACCATCGCGGTCGACGAAGGAGGTGCGGTCGCAGGCACCGTTCGTCTCTCAGCCTCTCTGCCACCGCCCGCCGAGACGCCAGTGCTCAAGGATCAAGCCACGTGCGGCAAACATACTCCGGATCCATCCCTAGAGTTGGGGAAAGAGAACACCATCGCCAACGTGGTGGTTTCTTTGGTGGGTGTAACTCAGGGAAAGGAAATGCCAGCGCTACCCGCGCCGGCAAAACTCGACCAGAAACAATGCGTATACATCCCCCACATTCAGATCCTCACCCCCGGAACTTCCGTCGACATCTACAACAGCGATCCGATCCTCCACAATGTGCACGCCTACCTGAGCGCCAGCAATACGATCTTCAACCTAGCCTTGCCCGTCCAGGGGTTCCGAATACGTCGGAGACTCGACGATCCGGGATTGGTGAGCTTGAAATGCGATGCCGGCCACACGTGGATGAGTGGTTATATCGTAGTGCAGGAACATCCTTACTACGCACTGACCACGGCCGATGGAGCGTATCTTATCGAAGATATTCCCGCCGGAGAATATCGGCTCAGGATCTGGCACGAGTGGTTGGGCGAATTCGAGGTGCCGGTGGTCGTCGAGGCGGGTACGACGACGACGGTCGAGCTGGAGTTAAAGGCACCCGAGGATGCAGAAAAAGAGCCGTCCTAGGGGCATTAGGCAGGGGAATCGTTCTCCAACGGTTGCCGGCCGGTAAAACCGGCGTCCACCTCGTGCCAAAAGCTCACTTCTTGCTCGCCGAGCTTCCAGCAGAGATAGACCTCGCGACCTTCCCAAACCGTGGGGAAATCAATGAGACCACTCTCTAGATCTTTGAGTTGACATCCCTGGGAACATATCTCCGACGCAATTCCTTGGATCCGTCCGACCAAGTGCAGATAGGTAGTGTCCACTGGGATGCCGCCGCGAACGATAACGTCTTGAAGTTTGGGAGTGTATTTGTCGGCGCGGCTCTTCAGGCCCTGATAGCTCGAGCGGAGCTGACACAATCGCTCGGTAAGGAAAGGGATCAAGTCGTTGGCTTCCAGCACCGTGAAGAAACGTCTATCCATTACTTAGAAGTTTAGCCAAAACCACCGAGGCGAACAAATCGCGGCACGCTGCGAGGGCCGTCTTGGGGGCAACCTCTCCTTGTGCTACAATTCAAAGGCTTTAACCGACGCCTGGCTCCGTTGGTTGCAGCAACGCGATGTTTTGGCGTCCGGCACGGCCTGAGGGACGCCTGGCTTCGTCGATTGCAGCAACGGGATAGTTTGGCGTCCGGCAGGGTTTGAAGGGTCCCCCCCGGGACCACGGCTCCCGGATCGCTCTTGAAGGCGAGGATCTCGATCAGACTGGAGCTAACGAGGAACACAACATGTCGCGAATCATCACCTTGGCTCTTCTAGGCGCGGTCGCTCTCATGCCTGCCGGAACCGCACTTCCGCAGGAACGCTCGGAGGGAGACCGGTTCCAATTCAAGGTCGGCGTCGCCGCGGTGAATCTCAACATCGTCGTCACCGATAAAAACGGACGTTTTATCCCCGGTCTCACCGAAGCGGACTTCGAGGTTTACGAGAACAAAGTTCTTCAGGAGCTGAGTTTTTTCAATCCAGAGGTGACACCGGTTACCGTCCTCCTGTTACTCGACGCCTCGACCAGCATCCGCCCTAGCGTGGAAGGGGTGAAGGAAGCGGCCGGCAATTTCGTCGGCAAACTCTGGGACGGCGACCAGGCGATCGTCGGAGATTTCAACGAGCGTATTCGATTCAGCTCGTACTTTACCGATGACGTTGATCGACTCGTGGCTACGATTCAGTCCCTATATCCTTCGGGTTGGACGGCACTCTACGATGCGATCCTGTTTTCCATTTTCAAGCTGGAGTCGGTGGAAGGACGCAAGGCACTTCTCCTCTTTACCGACGGTGACGATTCCCGGTCGGTCGGAGTGGGGAGTGAAGCTACGAAGGACGATGCCATCGAGGGGGCCAAGTTCTCGGAAGTGACGATCTATTCGGTCGGTTTCCAAGGGCGTCGTGGTGTCGGTGGTGGCGGCGTCAACAAGGGGTTTCTCAAGAGATTGTCCAAGGAGACGGGCGGTTCCGCTTTCTTTCCGCAAGACATTGGTGCGCTCAACAAGTCGTTCGATCGGATCCAAAACGAGCTTCATAGTCAGTACCGCGTGGCCTACGTTCCCAAGGACGGAACCAAAACCGGGCTTTGGAGACCGATCGAGGTTCGCATCAAGGATCGGTCCGACCTCGTCGTGCGTACCCGTGCGGGTTATTACGCGGTTCCTCCGGCAGGCTTGGAACCCTAGTCGCCGACCGGGATAACCTGTGCCGAACCAGCTTAAGTCCAAGCCTGCCCAAAACGAGTGAGCCTAGCACCGTGCTAAAATCGCCTGCATGTGTGCAAGAGAACCGGCGAAAAGGTTGCATCACCGAGTCGCTTACCGCGGGCGCATCCTTACTCTTGAAGTGGATCGTGTCTCTGAACCGGGGGGCGTGGAGGTCGAGCGGGAGGTCGTGCGGCATCCCGGCTCGGCGGTGATCCTACCCATCGTTCCCGACGGTTGTCTGGTTTTCGTACGTCAGTATCGTTACGCGGTGGACGACTTTTTGTGGGAATTGCCTGCCGGCCATATCGATCCGGGTGAGTCGGCAGAGGAGACCGCGCGCCGCGAATTAACGGAAGAGACCGGTTATTACCCTCATCGGTTGGAGAAACTCCTCGAGTTTTATCCGGCGCCCGGGTTCACCGATGAGCTGATGCATCTTTTTCGGGGCACCGAGCTCGAAGAGGGGACGGCCCGGCCAGAAGGAGACGAAAGGATTAAAGTTCGTCTTTTCACTTCCAAAGAAGCACTCCAAATGGTCGCCAGGCACGAGATCATGGATGCCAAGACCCTCGTTGGGCTATCGATGCTCGAGGAGCGTCTGGCGGGACACTAGCCTTGCCTGGCTAGGCCGATGGAAGCACCCCGATGTTTCGGCGCCCTAGCCGGGGCTTCGACGGCCACGGCGGTGGTCATTCGATCGACGCTTCGCGTACCCGTTTCGGAAGCGATCACACAACCCGCGGTTGTAGCGTCGGTGCCACCCATCGGTTGGTGGTTTTTCGCCTTTGTCGTCGGAGCGTTGGTCGGAGCGGTCGTCGGTGGTCTCCTTGCCAAGAGTGGGGGGCGTGGGGCTACGAAGATCCTTCACCCTCTCTTGTTGTCCGGCCTCGCTAACCTTGCCTACGTGCCGAACGCCCTTTCGATGATGCCTTTCTTGTCGGCGTTTTCTGGGCCGCTCCTCGATCTGCTTCTGCTCGGAAGCCTGGCGGCGGTCCTTTGGCTGGCCGTGGAACACGTCGGGGTCGTGCCTTCCTTCTCGGCGAACCAAGTTGCGGTGGTCGCGCTCGGTGTCTATCTCCTGGTGGGCTACCGCGCTCAGGTAGAAGTGGGTCTCACGGGTGACGAACCACACTATCTCTTGATCGTTCATAGCCTGATTGGTGACCACGATCTGCGAGTCGCGGACGACTATGCGGAGGGAAGCTTCCGCGAGTTCTACGATGGCAAGATAGGTCCTCATCTGGCTCACGGAACGCCCTACTCCGTCCACGGTATTGGCATGCCGCTTCTGCTCCTTCCAGGGTACGCCCTGCTCGGGTTGCTGGGCGTGCTTTTGACCGAAGCCGCTCTCGGAGCATTGGCTGTTCGCGAGCTGTTCGTCGCCGTGGAGCAGTTAACCGAAGATCGGGGGGCGGCCCTGTTGGCCGCGGCTGGCTTCGGCGTGACGGTGCCGGCTCTGTTTCTAACCACCGCCGCCTATCCCGAGTTGGCCGCGGCAACGTTGGCGATAGCGCTCTTCCGCCGGTGGGTTTCCCAACCTCCGGCGAGCTCGACGCGTGCCCTGGGATGGGGACTGGCGTTCGGCCTACTTCCCTTCTTTCACATCAAGTTCTTTCCGCTAGCGGTGGTCTTCGTTGTGGGCTCGCTGATCCTCTGGCCGGAGAAACGAAGGGAGGTCGTCGCCGGGACGGCGGTCGCCCTCTTAGGGTTCATCACCTTTTGTTACGTCTTACTGGGGAGCCCGAACCCCCTTGCGTCTTACGGCACGCAACGGGTCTTTTGGGAACATATTCCCCTTGGGCTCGCGGGTTTGTTTTTCGACCAGGAGTTCGGCCTTTTCGCTTCATCACCCTTCTACATCTTCGCCGTGGCAGCAATGGGAAGTTACATTCGACGCCAGACCGTGTCGGGGTGGCTCCTCTTCGCGACATTGGGTGCGGTGGCACTTCCAGGCGCCGCACATCCATTGTGGTCGGGAGGCACTTCGGCACCGGCGCGCTTCCTGTTTCCGGCGCTGCCTTTGCTCGCGGTAGCGGCGGGCGCGGTATGGAGTTGGGGGCCTCGCCGCGGAGTTCAACCATGGGTGCGAACATTGCTCATCGTGAGTGTTCTTTTCGGCGCCTACGCTGCGTCGGTCCCGGGGCAGTTCTTGTACCTCAACCAGAGAGATGGCACCAGCCGGCTCTTGGAGTCGCTGGGAGCTTCGTGGGATCTGACCCACTACCTTCCGTCGATGGTTCGAGCAGACCCGCGGTCGCTTGTCTTGGTTGGAGTGGGCGCGGCGATTCTGCTCTTGGCTGCCGTCGTGCAGTTTTCGTCACGCCGACTTCGGTTGCCGCCCCTAGTTGTTCCCTTACTTGTCGCGGCGTGCCTAGTGGATTTCGTGTCGCCAGGTCGAACTCCGAAAAATGCGCCGGCCCGCTGGATGGAGGACCTCTTGTGGGGACTCCCGGGCCGGCAAGCGGATCGTTTTGTAAAGCTACCATCGGTGAGCTCGGTCGAGTACGGGGAAGTTCTTGGACTCGTGGTCCTGCCTTTGCGTGAGGCGAGGAGGTCTCGTCGCGACCGGCGGGAGCGATTCGATCATTGGGAGAGTGCGCCGATCCGCCTCCCGTCGGGTAAGTTCGTGGTGAGCTCCGCCGCGACGGGCGATATTGAGCTGTGTAATGGCGAGGGGTGTTTCACCTCATCCCGCTTGGGACAAGCATTCCAAACGGGCGTTGGTCTGGCGCGCTTTCGCGTTCGTAGGACCGCCGCGAGCGCGGACCTTCGCCTGCGACCGGAACGCCTTTTCGGCAAGTCGGTGACGGCACTTCAATCTCTCGCGTTCGAGAACGGACTTCGCCTTCATTCGCTAGACGACAACGTCTTCTTCGAGCCGCGAGGCTTTTGGGTTCAAGCCGGTGCGAAAGCGCATTTCGTCTTGGAGGATGGGCGAGACGGCGAGGTTGTTTTGTCTTTAGCAAACGGAGGCCGGGAGAACTGGGTAGAGGTGGAGCAGCCGGAAAGGGTGTTGCAGTTCTCACTCCGTCCCTTCGAAACAAAGCGCGTCCACGTGTCGCTGGAGAACAATCTCGCGTCCATGACGGTGACATCGGCTACCGGCTTTCGTCCTGCCGAGCTCGATCCAGCCAAGGACGACCACCGCCGATTGGGTGTCTTCTTGACCGCTCCCGTCTTTGACTTATCGAGGGAACCTTCCAGATAATAAGACCGTTGGCAAGCGGCCCGGCTTGCCTGCGGCTCGCCGGTTCGGTGACGCATTTCCAGGGCTTGATTCGCGATCAAGTCGGAGACTGGGTGCTAGCGAGTTTCGAATAGGAGAACATCCAGATTGGTCATAGACGCGAGGAAGAAAAACGGTTTTTTCTCAGGACCCGAACCGCGGCTCTTTGCTCATCGTGGAGCTAGCGCGCTGGCTCCCGAGAACACAATCGAGTCCTTCCGACTCGCGCGAAACGCTGGCGCCCCGTATTTGGAGTTGGATGTTCACCTGAGTGCCGACGGGCACGTCATAGTTATCCATGACAACTCGGTGTCTCGAACCACCGGACGCCGTGGCAGGGTGGAGAAGATGACGCTCACCGAGATCCGCCGCCTGGACGGCGGGCACGAGTTTACACTGGACCGCGGGCGCTCCTACCCGTATCGAGGAAAGGGTCTGGTGATCCCGACGCTCGAAGAAGTCTTGCGAGAGTTTCCCGATGCACGATTCACCATCGAGATCAAGAAGACGCGCAAAGGGATCGGGGCTTCGGTCTTGGAGGTCATCCGTCGCTGCCAGGCGTCGGAGAGAGTCCTGGTCGCATCCCATGAGCACCAGCACCTGAAGGAGTTTCGATCTCTCGACGGGGATGTTCCCACCAGTTTCAGCAAGACGGAAGTCCACGAGTTCCTAGCATGGCTCAGGGGGGGCGCCGCTGACGGCTATCGGGCTCCGGGCGAGGCGCTGCAGGTTCCAGAATACTTCGGCCTGCGGCGAGTAACTTCCGTGAACTTCATAGAGGCTGCGCATCGGCTCGATCTGGAAGTTCACGTTTGGACCGTCAACGAACCGGTTCACATCAAACGTTTGTTGAGATGGGGAGTCGACGGGATCATGACCGATGATCCGGCTCGTGCCGTTGCTTCGGTGGACGAGCTGGCGGACGTTGGCGGAAAAAACTAGGCTTGCCGCACACCGCCCCCCTGCTACTATGGCTACTACTGCTGATCCTCAGTGTATCGACCTGCGTCGACCCGACCAAGATGCCCACCATCGGCCAGCCGGTCCCCGAAGTGACTCTTCCCGATCTGGAAGGGGGCACGGTTCGCCTCTCTGATTTCCGTGGCAACGTCGTGGTGTTGAATTTCTGGGCCACGTGGTGTCCGCCCTGCGTCGAAGAAATGCCGTCCCTCCAGAAACTCCAACAGGCGTTGGGCGAAAAAGGTCTCCAGGTCCTGGCCGCTTCGGTGGACGAGAATCTGCAAGATGTGGCGCGTTTTCGAGAAGAGCACGATCTGAGCTTGCCCATCCTTCACGATCGGGGCGGGAAGATTGCCCACCGCTTCTCTACTTTCAAATACCCCGAGACCTACGTGGTGGATCGTGACGGAAAGTTGGTCGCGAAGATCATCGGGCCCCAAGACTGGGTTTCCCCGACCGTGATCCGCGACTTCGTCCGACTACTCCGCGGTGAGGACGGACTATAGAGACGCCTATGCACATCACGAGACAGATCACGCAACAACTGGCGATGGAGCTCGGTGAGCCCATCGTGGAGACCTGGAGCTTCGAGATGCAAGAAGAGGAGTACGCCCAGCTGCGACGGCACATCGAGCTTCGGCGGACTCATGACGTCACGGTTCTGGTGCTTCGGGGCGACGAGTTGGCCGTGATCCGTAAGCCCAAGTACCCGCCGGGCGCCTATCGCGCGCCTTCCGGTGGGATTCACCCCGAGGAGTCGTTCTTGGATGGAGCGACAAGAGAGACTTTGGAGGAGACCGGACTGAAGGTCGAGATCGATGGCTATTGGCTGCGCATTCACGTGAGCTTCAATCACGGAGGTGAGACCTCTCACTGGACGACTCATGTCATCGTGGCTAAACCCACATCTGACCATGGCGTCGAGCTCTCACCCGTGGACAAACACGAAATCGAGTCCGCCCGATGGGTGAGCTGGGATGAGCCGATCAACAAAGTGAATCCCATTCTCGTCAAGAGTGGGCTCGGCGGTTTGGCGTACCGCGCCCGGGTTCACGACAGGGCCCGGGAGCTGCTCCTCGCATCGAAACGGCCCGCTTCCGAAAGCCCCTCGTAGGCATCCACTTAGCTGGCGACGGGCCGGCCCGCCGGTCTGGCGAAAAGGCGGCGCCAATTTTTGCGCAACCCTCTTCATAAATCACTCCCTTTTCGTAAGATGGTAAAATCTGCTCCGTCATACCATCTCATGGCTATTCAGATCACCGTCTTCTTTGTTGTTGCAGGACTGGGTGCTCTCGCTCCCGTCTTGAGTGGTTGGCTTACGCCCGGCGTCTATTTCAACTTCGGCCCCGGCGACCATGACTACCTCGAGGGTTACGAGCCGCGCTGGGAAATCGATCCCGATGGGCTCGCAACGCACTGGAGTAGTTACCAAAGCAACGTGCGCCTGCCGTTGCGGCTGGTGGGGGGTCGATTCCAGTTGGCATACCGTTTCTCCCGCGTGTACGGCGAGACCGCGGAAGTAGAGCTCCGCGTCAACGGAGTTCCCGCCGATCAATTCTCTGTCCGCGGGGGAACCTATTACGAGCGATCGGTCGTGATTCCGGGAAGTGTCCTGAGTCGTCAACCACTCGATGTCGAGCTTGTGGTTGACTCACACGAAAGGAAAAACCGCGGGCTTCGGATGGACTGGCTGCGTCTCGAGCCCCAGGACCGGCGCGGCCGCGTCGTACCGGGAAGCTCGATCCTGCTTTGGAGTGCTTTGCTCTCGGTGGCCTTTTGGTTATTGGCCCAAGCGTGTCTGGGAGACAATCGATCGGCGCTCGTAATCGGGGCGAGCCTTCCCGCGGCCTTGACGCTGTACGGCAGTCTGGCAGGACCTTTCGCCCTTGGCCACGTGCTCGATGCTTTGATCCTCCCTGGGCTCGTCGTGAGCATGGGAGCCATGCTCTTCTCGCCCTGGGCGAGGAAAGTCGGGGCTTCCCTTCTTCCCATAGTTTTTGTGGTGGCTTTTCTAGTGCGAGCGGGAGGATTGTTTCATCCCCTCTACTACCATCCCGATCTGCGTTCGCATGCCGACCTCTCCGAGATCGTCTCGGAAGCGGGACTCGATTTCTGGGCGCAACCCTCTCATTACATCGCCAAACAGGGAGTGTGGACCCAGGGCGCGATGGGCAAGACCTACGCCTTTCCTTTTTCACCGGTGTTCCATTCTCTGTTCCTACCGCTTGACCTCGACTTCTTTACGCGGATCGTGGCCATGAAGCTGGTCGCGTGTTTTCTTTCTGCGCTCGAAGTCTTGATCGTCTTTTACCTCGGCTGCCGGTTGGGAGGAACCGAGATTGGTTTGTGGGGCGCGGCTTTGACCGCCTTCTCGCCCGCCGCCTTTTCCCGGCTCTCCTCCGCGTTCCTGGCGGCGGTGTTTGCGCATTTTCTGGACACCCTGGTATTGGCCGCTCTCTTTCCCGGAAAGTCGGACGGCAAGCCCCGTCTATGGCTGACGCTGGCTTGGCTGACTGCGGCCCTCGCTTCCTATCCCGGAAGCCTCGTGAGTTTCGGTATCTTCTTCTCCGTGTTCGGACTCCTTCTCGTGGTGCGCATGGGGCCCGGGCTACGCCGAGATGGACTCGCGCTATTGGCTGGATCGGCTGGAGTCGCGGTGATCGTGTTGGCGGTCGTCTATCGAGAATTCGTGGGCGTGTTTTTGTCGGAACTGGTTCCGCGCTTTCTGGCGGGAGAGTCGGAAGGTGGGGGCGTCTCTCTCGGCGGAACGATATCCTTGTTGATCCGGCGATACTGGATCTTCTACGGCGGAGTCTATATTCCTCTGATTGCGGGAGGCGCGCTCGTCTGGTTTCTGCGAAGACCTAGTCCCTTTCTATCTCGCCTGTTGCTGGCCTGGGTATTCACGTTCGTTGCTCTCATCTTTCTGCGTGCAAGCGCTCCCGACCTCTTCAGCAAGGTCAAGGAGATTCTTTGGGTAGCTCCCTTGATCTCGTTGGCGGGAGGAACCGCTCTCGCCTGGGCTCGCCGCTCACTTCCTCGCGGGAGATGGCTCACCGCGGCCTATTACTCGCTGGTCGTCTACTACGGGATCAGCTTCTACGTGTCTTCCATTGCCGAGAAGTTCGTCCTCGCCCGGTGAAAAAAGTCGAAAAACGTCGAGAGAGTGTGGAAAAGGTTTGACTTGGAAGCGAGAGACAAGGCAAGCTGAACGCCTTTTACGACATCGCATGGACGGAAACGTTGTTGGAGAAACGGGACTAGCTTGAGGATCGTCATCATCGGTGCGGGCGTCATGGGCCTCGCTTCGGCCTACGAGCTCCTACAAGACGGCCATGAAGTCACGATTCTGGAGACCGCGCCGGCTCCGGGTGGACTGGCAGGGACTTTCGACTTCGGCGGAACTCAGGTAGAGAAGTTCTATCACTTTATCTGTGGATCCGACCACGTCTACCTCCGATGGCTAAGACGGCTCGGCCTCGAGGACCGGCTACGTTGGCGGCGGACCGGGATGGCGATGTACTACGACGGTCGGTTGCATCCCTTTGGGGACCCCCTGTCGCTGCTTCGCTTCGCCCCGCTATCGCTGCTGTCCCGGTTTCGATACGGGTTTCACATCCTGTCGGCCAAACGTCGCAAGGACTGGAAGGCGCTCGAGGATGTACGAGCGTGTGAGTGGCTGCTGCAAGGACAGGGGGAGGAGCCCTACCGGGTCGTCTGGGAGCCTCTGCTTCGAGAGAAGTTTCGAGAGGAGACCGACAACCTTTCGGCGGCCTGGATTTGGAGTCGCATCCACCATTTGGGAAGCTCGCGCAGGGGTTTCTTCGAGGAGTGGCTGGGCTACGTCGACGGCGGTGGATCGCAAGTCATTGTCCATGCTCTCGTAGACGCCATCGAATCCCAGGGTGGTGTGATTCGATGCGAAACGCCCGTCGAGGGAATAGCTCTCGAGAACGGTTGGGTCGTGGGTGCGCGAGCCGGAGGGCAGGACTATCCGGCCGACGCACTCTTGTCTACGATCCCGCTTCCGATCCTGGTGCGAATCGGACAAAACCTCCCCGAAGAGTATCGGCGGGCTGCACTGGATCTGGGGAATATCGGGGTTCGCTGCATCATCCTGAAAACGAAGGAACGAGTGACCCCCTACTTCTGGGTCAACGTCAACGACGACGCGGTGCCGATCGTAGGTCTCATCGAGTACACCAACCTCAACCTACCGGAAGCCTTCGGTGGTCACCATTTGATTTACTCCCCTCACTATGTATCTTCGGAAGATCCCGAGTACCGCCGCCCCGATGAAGACGTCTTCGAAGAAACGGTCCGGGCCATTTCCGAAATCCGCCGCGGCTTCGATCGCGAGTCGGTGATCGACTACCGTGTCTTCCGAACGCCCTACGCCCAGCCGGTATGTCCAGTAGGTTTCTCGCGTCGACTCGCTCCCATCCGGACCCCGGTGCCGAGCCTGGTGGCGGGAGACACCTCGCATCTGCTTCCCCACGATCGCTCTATCTCGGATAGCCTTGCCCTCTCGGAGCGGCTCACGGAGGCCATGCGAGAGGTCGTTGCGATGCCTCGCAAGGGGGGAATCGCTTAGTGGCGCCTAGCAGCGCCTGGGAGTGTGGGTATTGTCGACTAGGGCACTAAGGAGCGCCTGGGGGGCTTAGAGCTATTCTTCTTCGTCCTCGTCGACTTCTTCGTCCTCGATGTCGGCGAGCTGTGGCTGATCCTCGATTAGATAGAAGGGAAGCAAACCGTTCTCCACCTCACGAAGGGCGATAGCCGCCGGTTTGCGGGACTTCGTTCTGAAGAGGGGAGCGGCCCCCTGCATGAGCTGCCGTGCGCGCTGCGCTGCGATATTGACCAACATGAAAACACCAGGATCCGAATCTGAAGTTGTTGCCACGAGAAATCCTCCTTGTCTTTGCTTTTAGGGCCTTCGGGAGACCCGCCCGGAGCGGCCGAAAGACCGGGAACCCTTCATTGTACCCCAGGCAGGCCAGCTTGTGGCATAATTAGTGGTTCTGGATTGATGGGCCCCATCCGTTATTCCCTCTCCCCAGGGGACTGCGGGCGCCAAAACGCGTAGTGTCCGAGAGGGCCGTCAAAATAGGCGGTGCCAAAGAAGAAGGTGGCCAGACGGCGGGTGAGGGTCCTGGAGAGGAGAGGCTCAGCGTGGCGCGTTCAAAAGTGGCAGTCATCCGCACCAAGCCGGAAACGGTGTTCGAAGACTACGGCCGGGCGATGCGGATGGCCGGATATCAAGAATTCCTTCCTCGAGATAAGGATACGGCGCTCAAGATCAATATTTCCTGGGGGAAATTCTACCCCGCATGCTCGACCGCGCCATGGCAGCTGGAGGGGGTCATACGTACCCTGTTGGCGGACGACTACCAGCGTGAGCTGGTTCACGCGTGCCACAACCGCACCGTGGTGGTCAGCGCTCGGGCCGGGGAGCGGAAGAACCGACAGAAGGTCGTGGTAGATCGGTACGGCCTTCGGAACGTCCACCTCTACGAGAAATCCGAGGAATGGCTCCACTACAAACCGAAGGGCAAGACGCGGGTCCTACACGAGGTTTTCCCAGAAGGGATCTACATACCCAAGCGTTTGATCGGTGAGAATATCATCCACCTTCCGACCATGAAGACCCACGTGTTCACCTGCATGACCGGCGCGATGAAGAATGCCTTCGGCGGCCTCCTGAACGAGAAACGTCATTGGACACATTCCGTGATCCACGAAACTCTCGCTGACCTGCTCATGATCCAAAAGGAGATTCACTCGGGCCTCTTCGCGGTCATGGACGGTACGGTGGTCGGTAGCGGGCCAGGACCACGCTGCATGAATGTTCACATCAAGAACCTCGTCTTGGCTTCGGCCGATCAAGTCGCCATCGACGCGGTGGCAGCGAAGATCATGGGCTTCGATCCCCTTGGCCTGGCCTTTATCCGAAGTGCCCACGAACGAGGGTTGGGAGTGGGTGATCTCAAGGAGATCGAGACCGTCGGAGAGGACATCGAGGAAATGAACTGGGGCTTTGACGCCGGCGATACCTTTGCCAGCAAGGGGCAGCACGCCATCTATCATGGTCTGTTCAAACCGCTCGAGAATCTCCTTCTCCGCACGCCCTTGGTTGTTTGGGCCTATGTGGCGTCTTGGGCATACCATGACTGGTACTGGTATCCGTTCATTGGAAGGTCACGGGTTGCGGAGTTCATGAAAACTCCCTGGGGGCAGATGTTCCAACGCTACGGAGAGCAGGGCGACCTGCCGCTCGGAACCGCAGAGCCGTCACCCGCCTCCGCCCACTGAATTCTACTTGGCTGCGGTGGGCAAGCCCGCCCCTACAGGCTAGCCCTCGCACGGGGCTTGCCCCGCCGAAGCCCCCCCCTGAGCACACTGGGCGAAGGCGGGAAGGGATTTCCCATTCGTAGGCAGATAGGCTCGAATTCCGGCTGTCGGGCGGGCTCCCAAAGGGGAGTTCAATCTGAAGCGACATGAAGAAAAAGATGACACGAGTAGGTCAGCAGCAGCAGGTAGAGATGCATGTTGAAGTGGGGCGCAGAATCCGCGAGCTACGGCAGGAAAAGGGGTTGCTTCAAGAAGAACTAGCCAGGAAGGCCGGCCTGTCCGCCTCGGCCTTGTCCAACTTCGAACAAGGGCGAAGGCGTACCTCCCTCGAATGGCTCAGGAAGCTCAGCAAGGTCCTGGGAGTGATGGTCTCGGACCTGATCCCCGATAGTCGAGTCCGCAAGCCACTTGCCGAGAACGACGAGGAAGAGGGACTCCTCAGCCGCTGGAGAAACATCGGGAACGCCGATTTACAAGATCAATTGCTCGAGCTCATCGAGCTGACTGCCCACAGCAAATCGAAACGCGGCACCACTAGGGCGCGGCGGTAACCACCGGGAGAGGCATTCATTCTTCCAAGCTTGGTGTGCCCGGGGCCTGCCGACCTAGAGGCCTTCGGTCAAAAAGCCTTTGGAGAAGAGCTGCGTGAGGTTACGAACTAGGTCTTCCTCGGTGAGAAGACCATCCTCCTTGTGCCATTGGTAGATCCAGTTCATCGAGCCGAGTAGAAAGAAAGTTGCAGCGGTCGGATCGATGTCCCGCGCGATCCCCTGCTCCTTCAGCTGAATGAGAATGTTGCGGACCAGCTCGATGTAGGCTTTCTTGCGCTGGAGGATTTTTTCGCGGTACTCACCGGTAAGGCCCGTCCGCTCGTGCAGGATGATCGTCACCTCGCGCGGGCGGTGGATCAGCATGTGCACGTGATGTCGGATCAACTGGCGGAGCAGCTCGAGCGGCTCCTCGATGCCTTCTAACGGCTCCACCACCGTCTCATCCAGCAGATCCAAACCATAGTCGGTGATTAGGTAGAGTAGGTGCTCTTTACCTTCGACGAAATAGTAGAGCCCCGCCTTGGTAATGCCGACCGCGTCGGCGATGTCACTCATCGACGTGGAATCGTATCCCTTGATGCAGAAGAGGTGCGCCGCTTTCTCTAGGATTTGGGCCCTCCTCGGGCCGAGCTGGCCCAGACGGGCCTGGGACTTGGATGCCGATGAAGCCGTTTTGCTCAAGACATCTCCACAGTTGGGGGGGGCGCCACCCCTTTCTAGCGGCCCGCTTCACGGAAGTCAAGTTTATCGGCATCGATGGGTGTTACATCCATGGATCGGGGGTGTTGCGATCTCACCTCGTTCCGTCGTAGAAGAAAAGCCATCCCATTCGTCACTGACGATGGCTGGCCCGTCCCGCTAGCATGCTCTAGCATGACTCCCCGGCCATGGATTGCCCGATCGCTCCTGTGCTAGACTCCGTCTTCCCCAACAAAGAATAGGTGACGAAAATGTCCGAGAAACGTGACTCTCGCTACCGGTCATCGGGCGGAAGCCCTGCGATGAGGCCAATTTGCCGTCGGGACGAGGGGTTTTGAAGGCGACTACGTCAGCGAGATTTCCTCGAAGCTTCGGAGGACCGGATGCTCGGACCCTGGCGGCTCCGCGGATTCGTCCCGGACGCACAGACCCGTCTTCATTCCCGCCTCCCGGGCAGCGTCGAGCTCGGCGACGACGTCGGAGAAGAACACGATCGCCGGTGGGTCGAGAGATAGCGCCTCCGCGATCTTCCGATAGCTCTCCGCTTCCTTCTTGGGCCCGGTCGTGGTGTCGAAGTACGCATCGATCAAGGGCGTTAGATCGCCTGCGGTCGAGCGCGAGAAGAGGAGTTTCTGGGCGAGCACACTGCCCGACGAGTAGATGCAGATTCTTTTCTGCTGTTGCTGCCAGCGCTCGAACGCTGGTAGGACGTCGGGATAGACCTCGCCCCGAAGCTCGCCGCTTCGATAACCCTCCTCCCAGATCTTCCCCTGAAATGATTTCAGGCCGGTCGATTTACGATCTTGATCCATGAGGCAATGGATGTAGGGCATGGGGTCAGCCCAGTCAGCGCATTGCTGGGGACCCGCGCCCCGTTCTACGTCTTGCTCGTGCTCGGCCCGCAGCAGCTCGATGTCCGGAGAAGCGGCTTCGGCGTGATGCTCGAGGAAGTCCTTCACCTGAGCCCGAGCGTAGGGGAAGAGTACCTGGTAGACGAAGTCTACCGGGGTCGTGGTGCCTTCGATATCCAGCAGGATCGCGCGGACACCCGAGTACGAAAGGGTTCCGCTCATTCCGGTTCTACGGGGAGTCGGTGGGCTTGAAGGACGGTCCCAGACAGACCGGCTCGAAATGCTTATCGACGCCGCTCTCGGTGTAGCTTGGTGTCCAGCCAGAGGGATCCTGAAACAATCGGATGCAACGGATCTGGCGATCCCCACACAGATCGAACCAGTGCCACGTACCACGGGGTACGCGGAGGAGGTCCCCGGCCTCCACCTCGATCGCCGTCACCTTTCCGCCCTTGGGGCGGATGTGAAAAAGCCCGTGGCCTTGGATGACGAAGCGTACTTCTGACCTTGCCCAGGAAAAGTGGACAGGTTGATTATCTCGCATGAGCCGTTTTGAGGTCATGAATCCGTTCGAACACCATTGGGCTGTTGTAATCGAGTGACGAGTGGAGTCGATACGGATTGTAGAACCCCTCGATGTAGCTCGCGACCGCGTCTTTGGCCATACGTCGTGTTGGCCAACTACATCGGTGGAGGAGCTCGGTCTTGAGCGTGCCGAAGAAGCTCTCGGTCACGGCGTTGTCCCAGCAATCACCCTTGCGGCTCATCGAGCACACGATGCCGTACTCATCGAGCACGGCCTGGTAGGTCGCAGCTGCGTATTGAGTACCACGGTCTGAATGATGCACCAAGCCACTTTCCGGCAGGCGGCGCCCCAAGGCCATGTGAAGCGCCTCGAGAGCAAGCTCCGCGCGCAGGTGGGGCTGCATCGCCCAGCCGACGACACGACGCGAGAACAGATCGAGGATGACCGCCAAGTAGAGCCAGCCTTCCCAAGTCCGGATGTAGGTTATGTCCGTCACCCAGAACTGGTTCGGTCGTTCGGCTTCGAAGTTCCGGCCGAGCACGTTGGGTGCGATGGGGCGATCGTGCTTGCTGTCGGTCGTGCGGCGAAAACGCTTGCTGGGCAGACCCTGCAGGCCCATCTCACGCATCAGCCGTGCCACTCGCTGCTTGCCTACCTCGACGTTCTCCCCGTCAAGCTGGCGACGTACACGCTCTCTGCCGTAGGTACCACGGCTATGGGCGTGGATCGCTTGGATGCGCAGCTTCAGCTTCCCATCCTCACACTGTCGCTTGCTGGGCGCGCGCTTCATCTGAGCGTAGTAGCCGCTGGTCGATACCCTCAGGACTCGGCACATCACCCGCACAGGGTAGTTGGCCCGCTCCGCGTGAATGAACTTGAATCTCATTCGCTTTCCTTCGCGAAGAAGGCCGCCGCCTTTTTTAATATTTCTCGCTCTTGCTCCAACGTACGCACTCGACGCCGTAGCGAACGGAGCTCATCACGTTCCGCCGTCGTCAGAGCCTCGCGTGGACCTTCACCGTGATCAACTTTGTATTGTTTCACCCAGTTTCGAAGGGCCGATTCCGTCAGGTCCAGTTCCTTAGCGACCTGGCCGATGCTGCGCTCGCCCTCCCTGAACAGCCGGACCGCTTCCTTCTTGAACTCCCCCGTGAACTTCCTGCGTCGTCGTTCTCCCATGGACGCCTCCAGGCGCATTGTCGCGCCTCGGTTGATGTCCACAAAACCCGGGCAGGGTCACTTCATCCTCGTCGTGCCAGTGCTCGCGGTTGAACTTGGCGAGCATCTCGTCGACTCCAGGCGTTGCCGAGTTGACGTCGATGACGTCTGCGGCCACGTAGCCGCCCTCTCGCTTGATCCTTTCGATCTCCTCTTTGTATGCGTCCAAGATTTCCTCGGCCGGGGCGCCATCCGCCACGGGCTGCTTCGGTTCCCAGCGCTCGTAGGTGACGCCGATTGTAGCGAGGGTGCTCTTGATCTCCTCGGGGTCGACCAATGTTTTGTTGTCGTCGGGGATCCTAACCGTGGCCATTTTCTCAACCTCTTCCTCTCCCCGGCGCGCATGCCATGCGGCCGAGCACTTCCAGTAGGAATTCGAGGATCTCCACGTGGCGTTTGGCCTCCGTTAGATCTTGCCCCCACGTGTAGAGCCCGTGACGTCGCAGCAAGAACCCGTGGGAGTCGGGATGGTCCGTCAGTACTCTTTCGACGCTGCGGGCGAGGGCTTCATAGTCCTGTGAGTTTTCGAGGATAGGCAACCACTCGCGGTGGTTGTGGGACTCGATGCCTTCCAGTCCTTTGAGCATTTCGTAGCCCTCGATGGTGAGCCCACTCTGGTCGCCGTCTATCTCCGACAAGATGCTGCTCCAGACTGAATGGGTGTGCAAGACCGCGCCCGCGCCTTTGAGCCGGGCGACGGTGAGGTGAAGCCGTGCTTCGGCGGAAGGACGGCCCGTTCCATGGATCACGTTCTGGCTCTCGTCGATGAGCAGGAGTTGATCGGGAGTCAGCTTCCCCTTATCCACACCGCTGGCGGTGAGAGCTAGCCGCAGCGGATTGCGATCGACCACCGCACTCAAGTTCCCACTCGTTCCGAGAGCCCAGCCGCGGGAGTAGAAACCTTGCCCCAGCTCGATGAGTGAGTTAGAGATGTTCGCAGGGATCATGAAGGCTTGTCCCGCTCGACGCGCACGAGCTGCCCGTCCTCTATCGCATTGAAAAGCGTGGGATCGCCCTCGACCTTGCCGAGAGGCGTTACTGGGCTCGCGGCTCGAATCTCCTCCCCACGGCTG
Organism: Candidatus Marinacidobacterales bacterium; assembly: GCA_965222425.1. Classification (GTDB taxonomy): domain Bacteria; phylum Acidobacteriota; class Vicinamibacteria; order Marinacidobacterales; family DATDRI01; genus CBDCNP01. The sequence continues at coordinate 183,197 of CBDCTW010000024.1, read as the reverse complement.
GCAGGAGTCCGGCCGAAGAAGATACAGAGCGCGCTGCCCGGAGGCCAGTAGGCGATGTCACCCATGGCGACGACATCCTTGTCGTCTTTGGTGGAAGCGAGCTCGACGGGTACCGGGAAATAGATCTCGTGGCCCCAGGTGCTGGCCTTGGCCTCAACGGGTAGCTGCTTCCAAAGCGCGCGGGCGGCTCGATTGTCGGCCAGGGTAGCGGAGAAGCTCAGGTTGCCCGAGCTGATGCGGATCCGACGTGGACCACGACTTCCAAACACGTAAGCCTCCTTAGAGACTTGAGAGACTGGGGGCTAGATGGGCGACGATTTTGGCGCCATGGAAGCGGCCGTTCTCGATGAAGACCTTGTTGGTCTGGCGTCCCGAGACCATCCCTCCCGCTACGTAAAGACCGGACACATTGGTCTCGAATGTGTTCGGGTCGTGCACCGGTTTTCCGGTCTCCGATTCGATCTCGATGCCCATCGACTCGAGAAACGGATAGTCCGGATGATACCCAATGAGGGCCAACACGAAGTCATTGGGGATCTCCGAACGCCGACCGTCCTTTCCTTTCAGACGGAGTTTGTTCACCAGAATCTCTTCCACTTCCGTTTCGAACAAGGCGGGGATCTCCCCTCGTTTGATGCGGTTTCCGATATCGGGTCGCACCCAATACTTGATGTGGGTCGACAGCTCGGCGTCTCGATGGATGAGAGTCACCTTGGCGCCCGAGCGGTAGAGGTCGAGCGCCGCCTCCGCGCCCGAATTCGCTCCGCCGATGACCGCAACCTCCATCTGGTAGTAGGGGTGCGCCTCCTGATAATAGTGGGAGACTTTCGGCAGGTCCTCGCCCGGGATGCCTAGCCAGTTCGGGTTGTCGTAGTACCCCGTCGCGACGATGACGTTGCGGGCGCGGTAGCTGCGGGCCCGGCCCACTCGCGGCGTCGTGCGCACTTGAAAGTGCCCATTCTCCCGGCCGACCTCCTCAACCCGCTCGTAGAGGTTCAATGGCAAGTCGTAACGCTCCGCCGCCCTCCGGTAATACTTGAGCGCCTCGAGCCGGGTCGGTTTCTCTCGTGACGTCACCAACGGTAGATCCCCGATCTCGAGCAGATCCGGGGTGGTGAAGTAGATCATGTTCATGGGAAAGCGTCTAAGAGACTCGACGATGGAGCCTTTCTCGATGACCACGTGCGAAAGGTCGCGACTCTTACACTCGATCGAAGCGGACAGACCGGCCGGTCCACCCCCGACAATGATGACGTCTAGATCCGCCATGACCCGATTACTCTTTCTCGCGAATCTTCACCGAGACCACCTCGACCCGCTCGGTGGCGATGGTTTTCTCGTCGGCGGGCACTTCCGAGATCTTCTGCACGACTTCGATGCCTTCCGCGACGCGGCCGAAGAGGGAATACTGGCCGTCTAGTGAGAGCTGATCAGTAACGCAGATGAAAAATTGGGGGCCTGCGCTATCCGGTTTGCCTGGGATCCGAACTGCCGACACCGCGCCTCGCGTGTGTTTCTCCTCGCTGAACTCGGACGCGAGGACTCCCAGGCCTCCCGTACCGTAGCGATCGCGGGCCGCGGGGTCTTTGGAGAGAGGGTCTCCTCCTTGAATGATGCCGTACTTGATCACCCGATGAAAAGATGTGCCGTCATAGGCTCCTTCCGAGGCCAACTTCAAGAAATAGCCCACATGATTGGGCGCGACCTCGGGTAGAAAATCGATGACGAAGTTGCCCATCGTCGTCTCCACGAGCGCCTGTTTCGATGCCATCTCTTCGGTTGTGAGAGGCGTCGTGAAAAAAGCGCTCGTTGCCTGGATGAAAGCCAGTAATGCTCCGAAAGCCAATAGCTTCATGGTCTCTCATTATAGCGCCATGCTTGAAAAAGCTCCCCGGGCCTCATTAGAATGACGATCTCCGAGGCTCAGGGCTATAGCGCGCTGTGCTGGCGGGGACGACGAGGCCCCCGGCGGTCCAAGGATTTCCTGTTCGATCGAGTGCCGAAATGTTGAAAATCGACCTTCACTGCCACACCTACTTTAGCGGTAAAACCTATCATATGAAGGCCTTCGAGCCCATGGACTCCTATAGCACTCCCCAGCAGGTCTATCAGACCGCCAAGCGGCGGGGCATGGACCTGGTCACCATCACCGACCACGACTCGCTCGACGGTTGCTTGGCCTTTCTCAACGCCCATCCCGAGGCGCCGGACTTCGTGACCGGCGAAGAGGTCTCCGTCCATCTACCGGAGTTCGGCAACACCGTCCACATCGGGGTCTACGGCTTGAACGAGGCCCAGCATCGAGAGATTCAGGCCCTCAAGGGCGATTTCGACGAGCTCATAGGATACCTGCGGGCCAGCGAGCTGCCGTATGTTTTGAATCATCTCTTTCACGGCTTCCCGAGTTTTCGCCATGCCGAGCGGTTCATGGACAAAATGACCGCTTCCTTCGATCTCTTCGAGGGCATCAACGGCTCCCAGGGACACCGACAGAACTTGCTCGCTTCGGTCGTGATCGGCGGTCTACCCGGAAAGGCTCTGGTAGGTGGAAGCGATGCGCATACGCTGACCCGCCTCGGTAGCTGCTATACGGTTTGCTCCGGTTCGACGCGGGAAGATTTTCTTCGCGCGCTCAGGCAGGGTGATACCGAGGTCGGTGGAGTGAATGGTCGGTTCACCTCCATCTGGCTCGACGCCATGGGAGTCTATTGCGGGTACTTCCGTGACCTCGCCTTCCGCCAGGAAGTACATACGGAATGGAGCTTTTGGAAGAAGCTCCGTAATGGAGTCGGCTGGTGGATCTGCCTCCCGGTCTTCTTCACCGGTTCACTCGCCGGCGCCTTGGCTCACTACAACTGGGGCAAGGTCAAACACCGTTTCTACCTTCGCTTCTTCGAGAAAAAATATGGTTTGAGGGAAGGGTTGGTGGAGGAAACCCTAGAAAGGTTTCAACGGCTGGGCCGACTGCCGCCGGAACCGGGTTCGGGCTCTTGAAGCCGCCCCTTATTTCCCTTTGTCCGGAGACACCTGGAAGATGATAGACGAAACTGTTTCGCGCCTTTCGTTCGAGAAACTCACGCTCCCCAACGGACTCGATGTGATCTTCCACCAGGATCACAAGCTTCCGGTGGTTCACGTCAACCTCTGGTATCACGTCGGGTCCAAGAACGAGAAGCGGGGCAAAACGGGTTTCGCTCACCTCTTCGAGCACATGATGTTCGAGGGCTCGAAGAACGTGAAGGGCGAATATGTCTCGCTGATGGAGCGAGCAGGCGCGAATACCTTTCAAGGAGGCGTCAACGGTACCACCGATTTCGACCGCACGAACTACTTCGAGACCGTCCCTTCGGGCTCGCTGGAGTTGGTGCTTTGGGCAGAATCGGATCGGATGGGTTATCTCCTTGACGCTCTGACGCAAGAGAACCTCGATAACCAGCGCGATGTCGTCAAGAACGAGCGACGCCAAGGGATGGACAACGTTCCCTACGGTCGTGCGATGGAGGCGCTCTTCGAGAACCTGTTTCCCACGGGGCATCCTTACTCCTGGCACATCATTGGAAGCATGGAAGATCTCTCTCTCGCCTCGGTAGAGGACGTGAAGGAGTTCTTCCAGACGTTCTACACGCCGAACAATTGCACCCTGGTGATCGCGGGAGACTTCGATATTCCTGAAGCGCGCGGCTTGGTAGAGACCTACTTCGGTCCCCTCGCCCCCGGCCCGCTCCTGAGTCGACCGGATCGGTGGGTCATCCAGATGGATACGAACCGCCGTTTGGTGGTCGAAGATCGGGTCCCCCAGGAGAGGCTCTACCTGGCGTGGCCTTCCGTTTCGTATTTCGAGAAGGAAGACGCCGCCCTCGATCTGGTGACGACGATCCTGTCTGAAGGCAAGAACTCCCGGCTCTACAAGCGTTTAGTGTACGACGATCAGAAGGCCTCCGACGTGGCCGCTTTCAACTACTCCCTCGAAATCGCCGGCATGTTGGGCATCGTCGCTACCGCCCGCCCAGAAGTTCCTCTGGATACCCTGGAGTCTTTGATCGACGAGGAGATCACGCGGTTTGCTAGCGAGGGGCCGGACGAAAACGAGTTGCAACGGGTCAAGGCCAAGCAGGAGTTTGACTTTGTATCCGGACTCGAGCGAATCGGTGGGTTCGGTGGCAAGGCCGATCGGCTCGCCATGTACAACACGTATCTGGGTTCGCCCGATTTCATCAGTCAGGACTACAAGCGCTATCAGAATCTGACGTCCGAAGATCTTCGCGTCGCCGCAGAGCGCTACTTACTGAAGCCTCACCTAGCGATCTCCTTCGTTCAAAAGGAATCGGTGAAATCGAACGCCGAAGAGCCCGACCGATCCACCAAACCTGCACTTCGGTCGAGCCCAACTTTCCAACCGCCGGAGATCTCTTCAGTGCAACTTGCCAACGGCCTGACGCTTCGCGTCGTCGAGCGCCGAGAGCTCCCCAAGGTTACGGTGTCGCTGGTGATCAAGGGGGGAGCCATCGCCGACGCGACGGACAAAACGGGCGTGGCGTTTTTCACGGCCGAGATGCTGGACGAGGGAACGAGCTCTCTGAGCTCACTCGAGATCGATGCCGAGCTCGAGCGGATGGGTAGCCACCTCTCCGCGGGAGCGAGCCGGGAGTGGAGCGTCGTCTCGTTGGACACGCTGCGGCGACACCTAACACCTTCCTTGAAGCTCATGTCCGACGTGGTGGTACACCCGAATTTTCCGCCCGAAGAGCTGGAGCGAGCGCGAAAGCGACGACTCGATACGATCCTTCAAGACAAAGCGAATCCGAGTGCTACCGCGGGTCGCGTAGCACGCAAGTTGTTGTTCGGCGGCAAGCACGCTTACGGCCGGCCGATAGCAGGAGAAGAGGCGTCGGTAGGGACGATCCAACGAGAAGATCTTCTTCCCTTCTACCGCAGCTACTACAACCCCAAGAACGCGAGTCTGGTCCTGGTGGGCGACGTCTCGGTAGACGAGGCGCGAAGAGCGGCGGAGAGGGCTTTCTCCGACTGGGGAGAATCGGCGAACACCGGGGTGGCACACGTCGAGCCGGTCGCGGAGCCTCAGCGCAAAGTCTATTTGATCGATCGGCCCGGCTCGGCGCAGTCGGAGCTTCGAATCGTCATGACCGCTCCCAAGAGGACCACCGTCGACTACCATACGCTCGAGGTCATGAGCACAATTCTGGGCGGGGGGTTTTCGAGCCGCCTCAATTTGAACTTACGCGAAGACAAGGGTTTTAGTTACGGTGCTTTCAGTGTGCTTCGCTACGGAATCGTCCAGAGTATCTTCCTAGGCGTGTCATCGGTGGAGTCTGGAGTTACTAAGCCGGCGCTTCGGGAGATGGTGAAAGAGTTCGAGGACATGGCTTCCTGGAGCCGCCCGGTTACCGACGACGAGTTGGCCGACGCCAAAGCGACCCTCGTACGAGGTGACGCGCAAAGGTTCGAGACTCTCGCTCAAGTGGGCGGCGAGGTCGCGGAGCTCGACTGTTATGGACTTCCGCTCCGGGAGCTGGCCCGCTATGTCACCGGAATCGAAGATGTGAACATCGAGAAAATCCGTGAGGCCGCACAGAGGTATATCCGACCCCAGCACATGCTGCTGGTGGTCGTCGGCGACGCGGCGAAAGTCGAGTCCGGGATCCGGGAGCTCGACTTCGGGCCCATCGTTCACGTCGACAACGAAGGCGAGCCGCTAGAAGACGATAATCCTCAATTCGATTTGAACATATAGCATCCTTCGAAAAGCCATTTAGGTTCCCGAGGTTACTCGGAGTTCAACGTGAAACAACCTCTAAAGTATCACTTGAGGGTCCTGTAACTTAAGGTGGCACGGAAACTTCGACGAGACCAGACGTCGTGACAAGCCTCGAGATGTATCGGGAGCAGGTCGAGCGGATTCCTTTGATGGGCGTTGCCGTGCTGTGGTCGCGGCGGCCGCAACGTTAGCGGGACTCCATGCGTTTGCGACGGCGACACGGACTTCAGAAGGGTCGCCGAGCTCGAGACGTACGAACCCGCCGATTTGGAGCGCTAGCCCTTAGATACAGGGCACAAAAAGCCTCTGGAGATGCCGCGCTCACCCGTCGGGCGATCAAGTATTCGCGCCTGCGTGCAGTCGTGGTCCAGTGGAGCAAAGCACGCAAGCGCTACCAGCGCCAGGGCGTTCTCGTGGAGCGGTCCGCCATCGACAAGGCCGAGGAAGAATGTCTTGCCGATGTCGAGCTGCGAGGCACGCCGGTTGCGCGAAACTGTGCGGCGAGAAGTTACGGATCGGGGCTTTTCGAAGTCTTTTGCCGCGAAGATCCGGGAGCAGTATCCTGGATGTCCCCCCGGAGTTAACGCAGAGATCTACTCTTCGCGTCATAGAGCTGCTTCCCGGCGCATTCCACTTGACCCATCAGTTTCCGAAGCCGAGCGAACAGCTCGCGGGCGTACTGTGCCAAAACTCGGCCGACTCCGGATATCGAGTATTAGTAGGCCCTTGTGGGTCGCGACGATGCCAGCACCGAGAGCCGGTAGAATCCGGTCCATGCAGCCTCACCCTTGGCAGTTGCTCGTCGTGACCCTCGCCGGCTGGGTCAACCGGTTCCAACAGGATGCGATCGAATACCTGAAGGAAGAGAATCGCGTTCTCCGGGAACAATTGGGTGGACGCCGACTGCGTTTCACCGATGAGCAGCGGCGGCGTCTTGCGGCGAAAGCGAGAGCGTTGGGCAGGGATGGGCTGAAGGAGGTTGCAGGCCTGGTCACGCCCGACACACTGTTGCGCTGGTACACACGGCTGATCGCGAAGAAGTACGACGGGAGCAAGCGCCGTGGTCCGGGACGGCCTCGCGTGGCAGAAACGATACGCGAGCTCGTCGTCAGGATGGCAACCCAAAATTCAACCTGGGGCTATACAAGGATTTGCGGCGCTCTTCGTAACCTGGGCCACGACGTCGGCCGAAACACGGTGAAGCGCATCCTCGCGGAGCACGGAATCGAGTCTGCACCGGAGCGCCGCAAGCGAATCCCATGGGGTACGTTTTTGAAAGCTCATTGGGGAGCCATCGCGGCGACCGATTTCTTCACGGTTGAGGTGCTAACCAGCAGCGGGCTGATTCGCTACTTTGTGCTCTTCGTTATCGACCTCAAGACGCGCCGCGTCGAGATCGCAGGCATCACTAATCAACCCTACGACGACTGGATGACGCAAATAGCGCGAAACCTGACGGACGCGATTGATGGCTTTCTTCGAGACACTCGCTTTCTCATCCATGACCGCGACCCGTTGTTCTCAGCATCATTCCGCGCGACACTTCGTGGCGTCGATGTGGAGACGGTGAAGCTGCCGGCGAGAAGCTCGGATCTGAACGCCTACGCCGAACGTTTTGTTAGATCCATCAAGAGTGAGTGCCTGAGCCGCATGATACCTCTGGGAGAGAATCACCTCCGCGCGAGTATTCGCGCTTTCGTCGCCCATTATCATCTGGAGAGGAATCACCAAGGTCTTGATAACGAACTCATCACGCCATCGCGGGAATCCTGCCGGTCCGACGGTCGCATCGAATGTCGGGAGCGGCTTGGCGGAACGCTCCGGTATTACTATCGAGAGGCAGCGTAAGCGGACCGGGATATCGTTTCCACTGGGTTCTGAGCACGGGCGTCCCGCATCGAAGTTCGATCTGCCCCGAATCACCGCGTTCGGTTCAAAGCCCCGCGGGCGCGGCTTAATATTGATAAAGTCGGCCGATCGGGTTTTGGCATAATACGGCGTTGCCGATGCGCGAGGGCCCCTCTCTCTTTTGCCTGTAGACCCTAGTCATCGGCTTGTGCTACCAGGGATTTACCGAACAGCTCGCGGGCTTGCCTCTAGCGAGTCTTCTCGAAGAGCTTTCTTTGTCCGAGGGCTTCGTCGGTAAGCGGAACCGGGTAGTTGCCGTTGAAGCAAGCCGAGCAGAATTGATCCGCTCCGTTTTGGACCGAGGCCATGAGCGAATCGTGGGAGAGGTAGCTGAGGCTGTCGGCGCCGAGGAACTCCCTGATGTCCTCGACGGAATGAGAGGAGGCAATGAGGTCTTTCTTCTCCGGGGTGTCGATTCCGTAGTAGCAGGGACCGGTGATGGGCGGGGAAGAAACACGAAGATGGACTTCTCGAGCTCCGGCGTTTCGTACCATACCGACGATCTTCTGGCTGGTGGTTCCTCGCACGATGGAGTCGTCGATCAGCACCACCCTCCGTCCTTCGAGCACGGAGCGGACCGGGTTGAGCTTCACTTTGACGCCGAAATTCCGAATCGATTGATGCGGTTCGATGAACGTGCGACCCACGTAGTGGTTGCGGATGAGCCCGAACTCGAGTGGAAGGCCCGAGGCCATCGAGTAGCCCACCGCCGCGAACATACCGGAGTCCGGCACCGGTACCACGACATCGGCATCGACCGCGGTTTCCTCGGCCAAGCGTTTTCCCATCTCGATGCGAGAGACGTGGACGCTTTGGCCGAAGACAACGCTATCCGGTCGAGAGAAGTAGACGTGCTCGAAGACGCACTGGCGGGGTTGTTCGGTGGCGAACGGACGCATCGAGCGGAGCCCGTTCTGATCGATGACCACGAGCTCCCCGGGCTCGATCTCCCTGACATACGTCGCGTCGATCAGGTCCAGGGCACAGGTCTCGGAGCACAAAACGTAGCTATCGCCGAGCTTTCCGAGAACGAGCGGGCGGAATCCTCGCGGATCGCGAATGCCGTAAAGAGCGTCCTTGGTGAGGAAGAGCAGGGTGAAGGCTCCTTCCAAAGGATGTAGCGCGTCCAACAGAGCGTCCTCTGCTTCCTGCTGATCCGATCTCGCGAAAAGGTGCAAGATGACTTCGGTGTCGCTGTTGGTGCGAAAGATGGATCCGCAGTCCACCAGATCTTTTCTTAGGACGCGGTCATTGACCAGGTTCCCGTTGTGGCACACTGCGATCTCGCCGAACTTGCAATCGATGAGTAGCGGCTGGGCATTGACGCCGGAGCTCTCCCCGGCCGTCGAGTAGCGGACGTGTCCCATGGCGGCGGAGCCTTCGAGCTCTTGCAAGGCCTGCTCGTTGAAGACCTCGGCGACATGGCCCTTGGATTTCTTGATGCGAAGCCCATCCGGTGCGGAGGTGACTATCCCCGCCGCCTCCTGGCCGCGGTGCTGAAGTGCGTAGAGACCAAGATAAGTGAGTCGCGCCGCGTCGGGATGGGAGAAGATCCCGAAGACGCCGCACTCGTCGTGGAAGCCGTCCTTCATGGCCGCATGTCTCTTTCTATGGAAGACCACCACCCGTCCCGCAGTTCGGAAAGCTCGAATGACATGGCATCCACTCCGTTTATTTGGACGCGGAGTCGATCCCCGCCGGTGATTCCCAGACGAGACAAAGCGACCCCATGGGCGTCCGCCAGCGCTTCGAGCTCCTCCGCGTGCTCCTTAGCCACGCTCAGGAGAATCCGGCTGGTTCCTTCGCTGAAGAGCATTGCGTCCACGCGATCAGGGCATTCCAAAGAAACGGTGGCTCCGACCGTTTCACCGAGGGGACCGAAGAGACTCTCCGCGAGCGCGACGGCCAACCCCCCTTCACTCAAATCGTGGGCAGAACGAAGCCGCTTTCGGGCCGCCGCATCTCGAATAAAGGCTTGCACCGCCTTTTCCTGATCCAGATCGAGCCGTGGCGGAAGCCCTTCGATCCGGCCGTGGATGGTCTTGAGGTACTCGCTTCCCCCGAGCTCGTCGGTGGTTAGGCCGGCGAGGTAGATCCAATCTCCCTGGCCTTTGAAGTGATGACTCACCCGACATGTCTTGTCTTCTAGTATTCCCACCGTCCCTACGACCGGAGTGGGGTAGATGCTTTCGCCCTCGGTCTCGTTGTAGAAGCTGACGTTGCCGCCGGTGATGGGAATCCCCAGTGCGGTACAGGCATCGGTCATGCCGTCGACGGCGTGAGCGAACTGCCACATGACCTCGGGTTTTTCCGGGCTTCCGAAGTTGAGGCAGTTGGTGGCCCCGATGGGGGTTGCCCCTGCGGCGGACACGTTGCGGCAGGACTCGGCGACCGCAAGCGCTCCACCGAGATAGGGATCGAGATAAGCGTAGCGGCCATTCCCGTCGAGGCTCATCGCGAGGGCCAGCGGGGTTCCCTTGAGGCGGATGACGCCGGCGTCGGAGCCCGGGAGCACGATGGTGTTGCTCTGCACCATGTGATCGTATTGCTGGAAGATCCAATGCTTGTTGGCTAAGCCATGAGACGCGAGGAGCCGTTCAAGCACATCGCCCGGGTCGTCTGGCTCGGGAACAGAGCTGAGATCGAATTGTGCTGTCTTATCGAGATAGGAAGGCCGTTCCATGGGCCTTTCGTAGATCGGACCGTCTTCGACCAGGGCTCGGCACGGCACGACGGCGACTTCTTTTCCATCTTGTCCGGCGGCGCGCACGCGGAGCATTCCGTCGCTGGTGACCTTTCCAATCTTGACGGCATGTAGGTCCCACTTGTCGAAGATGGCCTCGACTTCCGATTCCCGTCCCGCTTTGGCGACGAGAAGCATTCGCTCCTGCGATTCGGAGAGCATGATCTCGTAAGGGGTCATGCCCTTTTCGCGCTGGGGTACGCCTGCGATATCGATCGCGATGCCGGTCCCTCCGCGAGCCGCAAGCTCGGACGTCGAGCAGGTCAATCCCGCGGCGCCCATGTCTTGAATAGCGACCAACGCATCGGTGCTCATCAATTCGAGGCAAGCCTCGAAGAGGAGTTTTTCCATGAAGGGATCTCCGACCTGAACGGTCGGTCGCTTCTCTTCGGCCGCTTCATCGAACTCGGCGGACGCCATGGTCGCGCCATGGATTCCGTCCTTGCCGGTCTTGGCGCCGACATAGAAGACCGGATTGCCCTGTCCTTCTGCGCGCGCGAGGAAGATCCGATCCTTGGGGGCGATCCCGAGACAAAAAACATTCACCAAGGGATTGAGGTTGTAGCAATCTTCGAAGGTCACCTCGCCTCCGACGGTCGGTATGCCGGTGCTGTTCCCATAAGACGCGATGCCCGCGACAACACCTCCGAGGAGGGAACGGTTCTTGGGAATCGAGAGAGGACCGAAGCGCAGCGAGTTCATGAGCGCGACGGGCCGCGCCCCCATCGTAAAGATGTCCCGAATGATGCCGCCTACGCCAGTCGCCGCGCCCTGGAAGGGCTCGATAAAAGAGGGATGGTTGTGGGATTCGACCTTGAAGACTGCCGCGAGCCCGTGGCCTAGATCCACCACGCCGGCGTTCTCGCCCGGCCCTTGAAGGACGCGCGGTCCTTTGGTGGGGAGCCGCTTCAGGTGCATGCGGGAGCTCTTGTAGCTGCAGTGCTCTGACCACATCACCGAGAAGAGGCCGAGCTCGGTCAGGTTGGGCTCGCGCCCGAGCTTCTTGACGACCTGCCGGTACTCGTCCTCGGTCAGATTGTGGGTTTCGAGAAGATCCTTTTGCGAGACGTTCATGACACCGACGCGACGAGGCTCTGGAAGAGGCGAAGGCCATGATCGGTGCCCAATTCGGGCTGGTAGCAGCGATCGAGATGTGGCATCAGACCGACGACATTGCCGTCGGTGTTCGTGATGCCGGCGATGTGATTGAGCGAGCCGTTGGGATTCGCTTCTTCGGTCAACTCACCGCTTGGTGTCGAGTAGCGAAGCATCACACGGCCCCGTTTCTCGAGCTCTTCGAGCTCCGAGTTGTCGGCAAAGAAGTTCCCGTCGGCATGCCCTATCGGCACTTGCAGCACGTCTCCCGTGGCGCAGGCATTGGTAAGCGGAGACTCCGTCGTTTCCACGCGGAGGCTCACGTAGCGGCAGACATAATGAAGGCTCTTATTGCGCAGCATCGCACCTGGCAAGAGGCCCGCCTCCATCAAGACCTGAAAGCCGTTACAGATTCCGATGACGGGTTTCCCCGACTCGGCCATCGAGACCACGGATTTCATGATCGGAGAAAAGCGTGCGATGGCACCGGGCCGGAGATAATCACCGTGAGCGAAGCCTCCCGGTAGCAGCGCGGCGTCGAAGCCATCTAGAGAAGTTTCCTTGTGCCAAACCAGCTCCGCTTCTTGACCGAGCACGTCCCTGAGCGCGTAGAGAACGTCCCCCTCGCAGTTGGAGCCCGGGAAGACGAGGACCGCGAAGCGCGGCATCAATCTAGGAGCTCCACTTCGAACGTCTCGATGACTGGGTTCGACAAAACGCGGGTCGCGATCTCGCGAACCTGGCTCTCCGCCTCTTCCCGCGAAGAGCCGTCCAGAGATATCTCGAAGTACTTGCCTTGGCGCACCTCGGTTACGCTTTGGTAGCCCATTGTCGCGAGGGCACCGCGGATCGTCTCGCCCTGAGGGTCATGGACTGAAGGTTTCAGCCGTACGAAGACTTTGGCCTTCAAGATCCAAGAACTCTTTCGAAGATGATATCGGTTTGGCGCATCTGATGGTCGTAATCGAAGGTTTCGTCGAGCTCCTCGGGCGACAGACGCTCTTGGATCTCGGGGTCCTTGGCGAGGAGCGATTTGAAGTCTTCCTTGCTGTTCCAAGCCGCCATGGCGTTGCGTTGGACGATCTTGTACGCCTCTTCCCTCGAGAGCCCACGCTTGGTGAGCTCCAATAGCACCTGTCCGCTAAAGACAAGCCCGCGCATGGACTCGAGATTCTCCCGCATCCGCTCCGGATAGACGATGAGATTATCCACGACACTCGTCATCTTCCGAAGTATGTGGTCGGTTAAGATGAAGCTCGAGGGGAGGATCATCCGTTCCGCCGAAGAGTGAGAGATGTCTCTCTCGTGCCAGAGCGGTATGTTCTCGAGTGCCGCTTGCAGGTTGGCGCGAATGACCCGGGCCAGCCCCGAAACCTGTTCGCAAGATACCGGGTTGCGCTTGTGGGGCATGGAAGACGAGCCCTTTTGTTTCTTGTCGAAGAACTCCTCGACCTCCCGGATCTCGGTTCGCTGCAGGCCTCGGATCTCGGTGGCGATCCGGTCGAGAGTGCTGGCCAGAATCGCGAGAGCGCCCAGCATCTCGGCGTGACGGTCGCGGCCGAGTATCTGCGAAGAGATCGGGGCCGGTTTCAAGCCCAGGTTTTTGCAGACTTTCTCTTCGATGCTCGGGGCGAGGTGGGCGAAGGTGCCTACGGCTCCGGAGAGCTTTCCGAAGGCAACACCCTCGCGCGCTCTGGCCACGCGCTCGCGGCTCCGAGCGACCTCGGCGTACCAAAGCGTCAGCTTCAAACCGAAGGTCATGGGCTCGGCATGGACGCCGTGCGTCCGGCCGACCATCAGTGTGTGCTTGTGGTCCAAGGCTCGATTGCGGAGCACACCCAGAAGAGCATCGACGTCGGTCAGGATGAGGTCGGCGGCGTCTCGAAGCCTCAGTCCGAGCGCGGTATCGACGACGTCGGAGCTGGTGAGGCCGAAGTGGATCCAACGGCTGGCTTCGCCCACCGTCTCCGCGACCGCCGTGGTAAAGGCGACGACGTCGTGTTTGATGTCGCGCTCGATGGCGTCGATGCGCTCGATGGAGAAGCTGGCCTTTTTTTTGATTTCTTTTACGGCTTCGGCGGGGACGATGTCTTCCGCGGCCATTGCTTCGGCGGCCGCTATCTCGACCGCCAACCACGTCTCGAACTTCTTCTGCTCGCTCCAGAGGGCCCCCATCTCGGGGTGCGTGTAGCGGTCGGTTAGCATCGCCGCTCCCCCCGTATTTAAAATGCGAGGACCCGTTGTCGACTGCTGATTTCGGCCCGTCGAGGATCCCGGAGCCGAAGGAGGTGCGTGGGTCGATCGTGGTAAGTGAGGTGGACCATGGGCACGGGGTCGCCCCTTCTTTCAAGCGCTTCCCGACAAGTGCTCAGAGCCAGGCTTTCGTGGTTGTTGGTCCGAGAAATATGAGCAAGGAAAAGATGTCGAACCGACATGGGGAGTCTCTGCTCCAAATAGACGGCCAACGCCTCGTTCGAGAGGTGACCCAAACGGCTACCCACCCTTTGTTTCAAGGAGTCGGGGTAGGGCCCTTCGCGAAGCATGTCCACGTCGTGATTGGACTCCACGAGGATCGCCTGCGATCCTCGGAGTGCTTCTTCCACCGCGGGGGAGAGATGGCCGATGTCCGTAACATGGGAAAACCGTAGTTGTCCCTGACGGAACGCAAATCCCACCGGCTCCGCCGCATCATGCGGCGTCGGGAAGATGTCCACCACCATCTTCGCCAGCTTCAAGCTGCGATCAGCTTTCAAGCGAAGCCATTCCACCTTCTTGTACTTATCAGCGGTGCGGTCTTTGAGGCGAAGGAAGGTACCTTCGGTGGCGAAGAGCGGCGTCCGATGTTTGCGGGCGAATGCCAAGGCTGCCCGGGCATGGTCGTGGTGTTCGTGGGAGATGAGGAGAGCGGTGATGGCGCGCGGGGGAATTCCGAAAGTGGCCAGCCGCCGTTCGATTTCCCGGCAGGTGAGCCCGGCATCGAGGAGGATATTCGTCGAGCCGTTGGAGACAAATGTGACGTTACCGCTACTACCGCTGCCCAGAACGGATATCTGCAGGGCTATGGGGAACCTCCGGCAACAGTATACTGATAGAGGTCCCCGAACGGTAGACTTTTAAGCAACCAATTGCTCCGGCAGAGGCTTTAGATCGGCTAGATTGCCGACCGCCGTCAAACCGAGCGGTCTCTCTTCGAACATTTCCCCCGCCAGGCGCATGATCTGCTCGCGGTTCACGTTCTCGATGCCGGCGAGTGTCTCGTCGAGCGAGATCTGGCGCCCGAAGTACATCTCGTGCCGTGCCAGTTGGGACATGCGAGAACCTGTGCCCTCCAGGCCCAGCATAATGCTTCCCTTGAGGTGGTCCTTGGCCCGGCGGAGTTCCTCGTCACCAACCGGCTCGCGCCGGATCCGGCGGAGCTCCACGAGGACTAGCTCCACGACTTTGGCACAGTCTTGAGGACTGGTGGCCGCGTAGATCGTGAGATTGCCGGCGTCCCGGTAGCAGCTGAGACCGGAGCCGACGCTGTAGGCGAGCCCTCGCTTTTCTCGGATCACCTGGAAAAGCCGCGAGCTCATGGTGCCGCCTAGGATCGTGTTCAACACGTAGCTGGTGTACCGGTCTTCGTGGCTCTGATGGGGAGCGACGGTGCCCAGGACCAAATGGACCTGCTCCAGGTCTTTTTCCCGGAAGCGCATCGCCGGGTCGACCGACGGCGGAGACTCATGAACTCCGTTGGGACTCTGTTGTAGGGGACGAAAATGGCTGTCGACGAGGTCGACCACTTTCTGGTGGTCCAGATTACCGGCCGCCGAAACGATCAGGTTAGAGGGCGTATAGGTCTCCCGGAAGAACTTCAGGAGCTGTTCCCGATCGAGCGCCTCGACCGTCTCCCGCGTGCCAAGAATGGGGAGTCCAAGAGGGTGATCGGGCCAGAACGACTCGATAAAGATCTCGTGGACGAGGTCATCGGGGGTGTCCTCGACCATCTTGATCTCTTCGAAGATGACCTTGCGCTCCCGTTCCAGCTCTTCAGAGTCGAAGCTCGGATTGAGCACGATATCCGCCAAGAGGTCAACCACTTGCGGGACGTGCTCGTCGAGGACCTTGGCGTTGAAACTGGCGTATTCCTTGGTGGTGAAGGCGTCGGTTTGGCCTCCTATCGCGTCCATCTCCTGGGCGATCTCGACCTGGGTCCGGCGGGTTGTCCCTTTGAACACCATGTGCTCGATGAAATGGGAGATGCCTCCCTTCACCCGTTGCTCGTGGCGGCTTCCCCGGCGGAGCCAGATCCCTACCGCTACCGAGCGGACGTGGGGCATGGCCTCCGTCACCACGGTGAGCCCATTATCCAACAAGTCTTTTCTAATCATGTATTTACCTAAACTTACCTTACGTCAACTGTCGGGGGACTATCGAGGTTAGCATGAGACCGGGGGCCCGTCAAAAGGGAGCCCCTGACGAGGTCCGGTTATGGCAATTCCGTGGTTTGGGTGCTTCCAGAGCTTCCGGACGCTCTCGAATTACAAGAAGAACGATCTAGCTCTCAACTCACGCTAGCCTTCCTCCCGCCCCCAGGTCATCCTGAGACGGCCGGTCCATCCGGTCCCTCACTTGGCGTCGCTCCGCCCCCCGACGGTCGCGAGCCGAGCCGACCCTCTCCGGCGCTCGGCTTGATAGAAATTCTTACCTATGGTAGGAATTTCTGCATGAAAGTAGTAAAGGTGACTGCCAAGGGTCAGGTGACGATTCCGGTCGACGTCCGGTCGGTTCTGGGCATCGACGAAGATACTTACTTGGAGGTCTCGGTGGACGGGAACGAGATTCGGCTGCGGAAGATCGTCCCCGCGCGACCACTGAGCGATGACGATCCGGTATGGAATCTCGTTGGCGCTGGGGAGAGTGGTCAAGCGAGTGTGGCGGAAGAGCACGATCGCCACCTTGCCGCCGGGGAGATCGGGCGTTGGCGAGAGTCCTCGTAGATACCAGCGCTGTTTACGCGTTGCTCGATCGTGACGACCGGTGCCACGATGCCGCGAGAGAGGCTCTCGAGTCGTTGCGGAAGCAGCGTACGGATCCGTTGCTGACGAACTTCATAGTGGCGGAGTGCCACGCCCTATCGCTCTCTCGACTCGGCGCCGATATCGCGAGAAAGTGGTTACTGGGCAACATCTGGCCCGTAGAGCGGGTAAACGTGGAAGATGAGACCAAGGCCAGAGTCATCATCGAGCAGTACACCGACAAGACCTTTTCCTACACGGACGCGACGAGCTTCGCGGTCATGGAGCGCCTCGGCATCAAGACGGCATTCGCGTTCGACCCCCACTTCCGGCAGTACGGATTCCTCGTCGTCGGTCCTCCTCAGTGAGCCCGCACGGCTTTTGCAAGTCTACTTTTTTCGGAGCTCTTCCTTGAACTCTTCGAGCGAGATGGCCTCCTCTTCTGTCGTAGAAGACCCGGTAGTCTCCGACTCGCAGCTCCCACATCGGGAGTGCCGTAGTCCACGGGGGGATTAAATTGACGAGGAGCACCTCTAGACCAGTTCACGAAGGAACGGCAGCGCCGGATAAACTCGGATCCCGTCGGGAGTCTCGAAGTCCTTTTTCCCGGTCGCGGCGATCTGGTAGGCCGGACAAAGAGGGAAACGCTTATTCAGGTAGCGCAGGGCCTTGTTGACGGGGGCATCGTCCCACTTGCACTCGATGAACATGAATGGCTTTCCGCTCTCCGTGACCACGAAGTCCACCTCCCGCCCGGTCACGTCGCGAAAGTACCGCAGCTCCAGATCTCGCCCCTCCGCATCCTGTTGGAAGTGGACTATAAATAGGACGCTTCTCGCCACGCCTTCGTGGCCCTTGACGGCCGCCCTTCCACGGTTTAAAAGAGCTATCGGATAGGAGGTATTCAAAATGTGGAAGCTTGCGAGCGTTCTGATTTTGGTGCTGTCGACGGCGGTTGGCGCGATGGCACAGCCTGGTGGCTCCGACGTCAAGGCCATCGTGGGGGCGGACGTCGTGGATATCGACGGCGGGGAGCCGCTCCGAGATGCCGTCGTGGTGATCGAAGGCGAGCGGATTTCCGCCATTGGCCCGGCCTCGAGCACCCAGGTTCCGACCGGCGCGGAGGTGATTCACGCCGACGGGATGTGGCTCGTTCCCGGCCTCATGAACATGCACGTCCACTTCGGCCTCAAGCTGCCCGGCAAGATGGCGGCGGAATTGGCCAACGAAAAAGACACCGAGCTCGCCCTCCGAGTGGCCTACAATGCTCGGCAGTCGTTACTGTCCGGCGTCACGACGATAAGAAGCACCGGTGACACGGGCGCCGCATCGATTGCCCTCGACAAGGCGATTAAGAAGGGCCAGGCCGTCGGGCCTCGCATCTTCAGCCCCAGCGATGCCGTTCCCATCTCCGGTGGCCATGGGGCCAGACATGGCAAAACCTATGATGGTCCCTACGAGCTCATGAAGGCGGTTCGAGAACGTGTGAACGATGGGGCGAGCTGGATCAAGATAGCGATCTCCGGGGGCATCGCGAGCCAAGGGGGCGCCATCGCGGAAGCTACCATGACGCCGGAAGAGATAGAAGCGGTGATCGATGCCGCGCACCGGTTCGGAAGAAAGGTCACGGCCCATTCCGGGTCTCCGCAGGCAACGTCAACGGCCGTCGACTTGGGCATCGACTGCATCGAGCATGGCTACTTTCTCGATCGTCCCACGCTCGAGAAGATGAAGGCGAACGGTGTGTGGCTGGTGCCCACCATCGTCGTCAGTCAGCCGGCCACCGCGCCTTTCTTCGAGAAGATCGGTTCTCCCGAGTGGTATCTGAAGCGTCGGGACTCGGTCGGTAAGGACCATTGGAAGGCGCTCCAGACCGCCATCGAAGTGGGAGTCAACATCGGTCTCGGCACCGACCAACACCCTCACGAGCCGAACGATGGCACGACCGCCACGGTGCGCGAGGCGCAGTACTACGTCGAAGCGGGCATGACGCCGCTCCAAGCTTTGCGGTCCGGGACTATCGAAACAGCGAGGCTTCTCGGTGCCGAAAAAGACACCGGCTCCATCGAAGTCGGCAAGTACGCGGACATCTTGGCGGTGCCGAGGGATCCGACGGCGGACATCAAGGCTCTTCGCCAGATTCAGTTCGTGATGAAGGGCGGAACGGTGTATCGCAACGAGATGGTCACTGCGGGCCGAGCTTCCGGGAGGTGAGGAGTTGAAATTCGCTGACGTTCTGAATTTGCTGTTGACCGCCACTTTTGTGGGCCTGGTGCCGCAGACCGCGCAGTCTCAAGTGAAGGCGATCGTTGGCGCGAACGTCGTCGATCTCGACGGCGGAGCGCCGATTCGAGATGCCGTGATCGTCATCGAAGGCGAGCGCATCTCTGCAGTCGGTAGCGCCGGGACCACGCGCGTTCCGACCGACGCGGAAGTGATTCGTGCCGACGGCATGTGGCTCGTTCCGGGCCTCATGAATATGCACCAGCACTTCAGGTTCATTCTTCCTGGCAAGATGCAGGCGGAGCTGGCGAATGAGAAAGATACAGAGCTCGCACTCCGCGTCGCGGACAATGCGCGCGGATCGCTGCTCGCCGGCGTGACCACGGTCCGGCCGCCCGGCGACAGTCGTTCGGCGGCGATTGCTCTCAAGAAGGCGATCGACAAGGGTCAGGCCATCGGACCGCGTATCTTCAGCGCTGGCGAAGCCGTTCCCATTACCGCGGGCCACGGAGCCGGCGAAGTCACCTACGACGGTCCTTATGAGCTTATCAAAGCGGTTCGGGAGCGCGTCGCGGCTGGGGCGGTGTGGATCAAGATCATGATTTCCGGCGGCATCGCGACCCAAAGCGGCGCGATCGGCAAAGCCACCATGACGCCGGAAGAGATGGAAGCGGTGATCGATGCCGCGCACCGGTTCGGCAGGAAGGTCACCGCTCACTCCGGCTCGTCGCAAGCGACGACGACGGCGGTCGAGTTGGGGATCGACTGCATCGAGCACGGCTACATGCTCGATCGCGAGACCCTGGTGAAAATGAAGGAGCATGGCACTTGGCTGGTGCCGACGATGGTGGTGACCCAACCGGCCACACAGCCGTTCTTCGAGAAGATCGGATCACCGGAATGGTATCTGAAGCGCCGCGACTCGGTGGGCAAGGAGCACTGGACAATGCTTCAGACGGCCATCGAGGTAGGAGTCAAGATCGCACTCGGCACGGACCAGCTTCCTCAGGAGCCCAACGATGGGACGATCGCCACGGTGCGAGAAGCCGAATACTACGTAGCGGCGGGGATGACGCCACTCCAAGCCTTGCGGTCCGGGACCATCGAAACGGCCAAGCTTCTCGATGCCGACAAGGACATCGGCTCCATCGAAGTCGGCAAGTACGCGGACATCTTGGCGGTGCCGAGGGATCCGACGGCGGACATCAAGGCTCTCCGTCAGATTCAGTTCGTGATGAAGGGCGGCAAGGTGTATCGCAACGAGATGGTCACTGCGGGCCGAGCTTCCGGGAGGTGAGGAATTGAAGTTCACTAAAGTCCTGAATTTGCTGTTGACCGCCGCCTTTGTGGTTCTGGTGCCGCAGACCGCGGAGTCTCAAGTGAAGGTGATCGTTGGCGCGCACGTCGTCGATCTCGACGGCGGCGCTCCGATCCGAGACGCCGTCGTGGTGATCGACGGCGAGCGAATCTCCGCGATCGGCCCGTCAGGCAGTACGCGTATTCCGGCGGGGGCGGAGGTCATTCACGCCGATGGCATGTGGCTCACTCCGGGCCTCATGAACATGCACGTCCACTTCGCCCTGATGCTGCCTGGCAAGATGCAGGCCGAGCTCGCCAACGAAAAGGAGACTGAGAAAGCACTTCGTGTCGCCTACAACGCACGGCTATCCTTACTTTCGGGAGTGACCACGGTACGCCTCCCGGGAGACAAGCGCGAAACGGCCATCGCTCTCGATAAAGCCATCAAGAAAGGCCAGGCCGTGGGTCCCCGTATTTTCAGCGCCGGCGAATCGCTCCCCATTACGGCGGGGCACGGTGCCCGCAATGTAAGGCGGACCTACGATGGCCCGGACGAGCTCATCAAGGGGGTCCGAGAACGGGTTGCCGCGGGAGCGACTTGGATCAAGATTCTCATTTCCGGTGGCATCTCTACGCAGGGTGGCGACATTGCCGAAGCCACCATGACCCCGGCGGAAATGGAAGCGGTGATCGATGCGGCGCACCGTTTCGGGCGCAAGGTAACGGCGCACTCCGGTTCCCCGCCGGCAACGTCGGCCGCCGTCGAATTGGGTATCGATTGCATCGAGCACGGCTACTTTCTCGATCGCCCCACGCTCGAGAAGATGAAGGCGAACGGCGTGTGGCTGGTGCCCACCATCGTCGTCAGCCAGCCGGCCACCGAGCCCTTCTTCAAGAAGATCGGTTCTCCCGAGTGGTATCTGAAGCGTCGCAACTCGGTGGGCAAGGAGCATTGGAAGGCGCTCCAGACGGCTATTCAAGTTGGCGTCCACATCGGTCTCGGTACGGATCAAATGCCCCATGAGCCCAACGATGGCACGACGGCCACGATACGTGAGGCTCAGTACTATGCGGAGGCAGGAATGACGCCGCTTCAGGCTTTGCGAGCGGGCACCATCGAGACGGCGAAGCTCCTCGGTGCCGAAAAAGACATCGGCTCAATCGAAGTGGGCAAGTACGCGGACATCTTGGCGGTGCCGAGGGATCCGACGGAGGACATCAAGGCTCTCCGTGAGATTCAGTTCGTGATGAAGGGCGGAACGGTGTATCGCAACGACATGGTGACCGGGAGTCGGGCTTCCGGACAGTGAGGATATCGCAATGCGACAAATTCAGAATGCTCTGACTAGCATGTTTGCGGCGGCACTCGTGTTCTTGACGCCGCAGACCGCGCAGTCTCAAGTGAAGGCGATCGTCGGCGCGCACGTGATCGATCTCGACGGCGGCGCACCGATTCGAGACGCCGTCGTCGTCATCGATGGCGAGCGAATCTCCGCCATCGGTCCGTCCGGGAGTATGCGGGTTCCCGCCGGGGCGGAAGTGATTCGTGCCGAAGGCATGTGGCTCGTTCCCGGTCTGATGAACATGCACCATCACTTTGGTTACATGATGCCCGGCCCGATGACAGCTGAGCTGAGGAATGAGAAGAATACCGAGCTGGTACTCCGCGTCGCCGACAACGCTCGACAAGCTCTACTCTCGGGAGTGACGACGGTCAGGCCTCCCGGCGATCGGCGCGAGGCCGCGATCGCACTCAAGAAAGCCATCGACAAGGGCCAGGCGATCGGTCCCCGTATTTTCAGCGCCGGCGAAGCGATCCCCATCACGGCTGGCCACGGCAGCAACCACGTGAGGAGGACCTACGATGGGCCCGACGAGCTCATCGAGGCGGTCCGTAGCCGCGTTGCCGCCGGGGCCGTCTGGATCAAGATCATGATTTCCGGGGGCATTGCGACGACCGGCGGCGATATCTCGGAAGCGCTCATGACGCCCGAGGAGAT
The DNA here is from genome assembly GCA_965222425.1 of Candidatus Marinacidobacterales bacterium. GTDB lineage: Bacteria > Acidobacteriota > Vicinamibacteria > Marinacidobacterales > DATDRI01 > CBDCNP01. Next base: position 161,156 of record CBDCTW010000024.1, on the reverse strand, counting down.
CGAAGCGGTCATCGACGCCGCCCATCGGTTTGGACGAAAGGTGACCGCGCACTCCGGCTCGCCGAAGGCGACGATGACGGCAGTCGGCTTGGGCATCGACTGCATCGAGCACGGCTACATGCTCAATCGCGAAGCTCTGGTCAAGATGAAGGAGAACGATGTCTGGCTCGTGCCGACCATGGTGGTGACCCAGCCCGAGACGGATCCGCTCCACGACACATTCGATTTGCCGGCTTGGTATAAGGCACGTCGCGAGGCGGTCGGGAAGCTTCACCTCAAAGCGATCCAGATGGCCATCGAAGAGGGCGTCAACATCGCTCTAGGAACAGACTTCCTACCTGCAGAGCCTACCAATGGAACGACGGCCACGGTGGTTGAAGCCGAGCTCTACGTGAAGGCAGGGATGACGCCCCTCCAGGCGCTGCGAGCCGCGACGATCGAGCCGGCAAAGCTTCTCGATGCCGACAGGGACATCGGCTCACTCGAGGTCGGCAAGTACGCGGATATTCTTGCCATGCCGAGCGATCCCACCAAAGACATCTCTGCCCTTCGCCAGATTCAGCTCGTGATGAAGGGCGGCGAGGTGTACCGCAACGACATGGCTACCGGAAGTCGGGCTTCCGACCAATAGAGAAAAGTGAGGCTGGTGATGGGTGTGCGACAGGGGGAGAAGTCCCTAATCGGGCTGTTTGTGGTGGCAGTTGTTTTGCTGGCGCCGCAGACCGCGCAGTCTCAAGTGAAGGCGATCGTTGGCGCGAGCGTCGTCGACCTCGATGGCGGCCCCGCGATCCGAAATGCCGTCGTGGTGGTCGACGGCGAGCGAATCTCTGCGATCGGTCGGTCAGGCCGCACGCGTATTCCGGCGGGTGCGGAAGTCATTCGCGCCGACGGCATGTGGCTCGTTCCCGGCCTCATGAACATGCACACGCACCTCGGCGTCATCATGGCCGCGCAGAAGGCCGAACTGGCCAATGAAAAGACGACGGAGTTGGCATTGCGGGTCGCCGCCAATGGGCGCGACGTTCTCTTGTCGGGCGTGACGACGATCCGATGCCCCGGTGACAAGCAGGGTGCGGCTCTGGCTTTCAAGAAGGCGATCGCCAAAGGTCAAGCTGCGGGGCCGCGCATCTTCAGCGCGGGCGAGGGTCTGCCGATCACGGCGGGTCACGGCAGCGACAGTGGGGTGGAGACTTATGATGGTCCCTATGAGCTCATCAAGGCGGTCCGCAGTCGGGTCGCCGATGGGGCCGTTTGGATCAAGATCTTTACGTCGGGAGGCATCTCGACTCCGGGAGGTGACATTTCCGAGGCCCTGATGACGCCCGAGGAGATCGAAGCGGTGATCGACGCCGCGCATCGTTTCGGTAGAAAAGTGACCGCGCATTCGGGCTCTTCGAAGGCGACGAGCTTGGCGGTCGACGCGGGCATCGACTGCATCGAACATGGCTATATGGTCGACCGTGAGACCCTATTGAAGATGAAGGCGAACGGAGTTTGGCTTGTTCCAACCATCACCGTGACTCAGCCTGCGAGCACATCCTTCTTCGAACAGCAAGGCTCTCCTCCCTGGTACATGGCTCGCCGCGAAACAGTGGGGAAAACGCATTGGCAGGCTCTCCGGACGGCGATCGCGGAAGGGCTCGACATTGCTCTGGGCACGGACTTCCTACCCTCGGAGCCGATTGATGGAACAACGGCCACGATCCGGGAGATCGAATACTACGTGGCAGCGGGGATGACGCCGGCTCAAGCGTTGAGGAGCGCGACGATCGAAGCCGCCAAGCTTCTCGATGCCGGCAAGGACATTGGCTCACTCGAAGTCGGTAAGTACGCGGATATTCTTGCGGTGCCGAGCGATCCCACTAAAGACATCTCCGCTCTTCGCCAGATTCAGCTCGTCATGAAGGGAGGAGCCGTCTACCGTAACGACATGGCCGGCGGGAGTCGAGCTTCCGGACGATAGGCATCGGAGTGCGAGAAATTCACAATGTCCTGACCGTATTGTCTGTGGCAGCGCTCGTGTTCTTGGCGCCGCAGACGGCGCACCCGCAAGTCAAGGTCATCGTGGGGGCGAGCGTAGTAAGACTCGACGGTGGTGCTCCCATCCTAGACGCCGTCGTGGTGATCGAAGGCGAACGAATCGCCGCGATGGGACCCGCGGGGAGCACGCGGGTTCCCACCGGGGCGGAAGTGGTTCGCGCCGACGGCATGTGGCTCTTGCCCGGCCTCACGAATATGCACGTACACCTCGGTCTGGCACTGCCTGGCAAGGTGGCCGCCGAGCTGGCCAACGAGAAGGATACGGAGCTCGCTCTCCGCGTCGCCGATAACGCTCGCCAATCTCTTCTGTCCGGCGTGACGACGATCCGAACGCCGGGTGACCGCCGCGCCGCGGCGATTGCGCTCGACAAGGCCATCCAGAAAGGCCAAGCGGTAGGGCCCCGCATTTTCAGCGCCAGCGATACAGTTGTCATCACCGGCCGCGCCTCCGGTCGTAGCGAAACCTACGACGGACCCTACGAGCTCATCAAGGCCGTTCGGAGCCGAGTCCGGGACGGAGCTAGTTGGATCAAGATCGCTATCTCCGGCGGCATCGCGAGCCAAGGCGGTGCCATCGCGGAGTCCATCATGACCCCCGAGGAGATCGACGCTGTCATCGACGCGGCCCATCGCTTCGGACGCAAGGTGACGGCACACTCCGGCTCGCCTCAAGCCACTAGCGTCGCCATAGATGCGGGGGTCGATTGCATCGAGCATGGATACCATCTCAATCGTGAGGTCTTGGTCAAGATGAGGGAGAACGGGACCTGGCTAGTTCCCACGATCGTCGTGAGCCAACCGGCCACCGCACCTTTCTTCGAGAAGATCGGCTCTCCCGATTGGTATCTGGAGCGTTTGGCAACGGTAGGGAAAGATCATTGGAAGGCGCTTCAAATGGCCATCGAGGTGGGTGTCAACATCGCGCTTGGAACGGACCAATTTCCCTATGAGCCCAACGACGGAACGACCGCCACGGTGCGAGAAGCCGAATACTACGTGGCGGCGGGGATGACGCCGCTCCAAGCGCTGCGAAGCGCGACCATTGAACCCGCCAAGCTTCTCGAGGCCGACAAGGACCTCGGCTCACTCGAGGTCGGCAAGTACGCGGATATTCTGGCGGTGCCGAGCGATCCCACGAAAGACATCTCGGCCCTTCGCGAGATTCAGCTCGTCATGAAGGGAGGAACGGTCTACCGCAACGACACGCGCCCGTGATACAAGGCCACTAGGGTTTGCGTGGCTTGGCGGTTCTGGAGGAAGACCCACCCCCCGAAGAGTATCCCTTCGAGCTTGCGCTGCCACTCGACGACCTCGACGACGAGGACGAGTCTCCCGAAGATTTGGAAGAACCGGTTCCTCTCCGGGTGGCCGATCGCCCGCTCCCCGAACAACAACTGACGGTACCCACCCGCGTGTAGCCACGACCTTTGACGAGTCGCCCGCCGGCGATGCCTGCACCGGGGATCACAACCGGCCTCTGGCCATAGAAACTTTGGTAGGGCGTATACCAATAGTAGTAGCCGAAGGGGGCGAAGTAGAAAGAGTTCCAGTAGTTGTAGCTATAACCAAGTCCCGTACCCCCTCGGTAGCTTCGGCCTTGGGTCTCGCGGGTGACCTCGAAGTGTTGGGGATAGGCGAGCGCTACCATCAAGTCGATCGTGTCAGGGGAGATACCGGCATCGGCGAGTTGAACGAGCGTCTTGCCGTCCAGGTCGAAGGTCGAGCCGCTCTCCATCAAAGCCGCTTCGACTGCCGCCGAGTCGATCTTGTGGCTCGCTTCGGCGAGATCGCCGATGGTGAGAGGCATCGATATCGCGGCGCGCGCTGCGGTGACCGCGGTCGCCGTCTCCGGCGGCAGTTCCTCGAATCCGAGTTTGTTCACCGCTTCAGACGAGGCCGGTCGGTAGCGGCGGATGACGACCTCGCGCCCAACTCCACTTTCAAGTGCCTGTATGTCGACCCACGTGTTCCACCGTCTAAAGAAGCTCACCCCGGTGAAGCTCTGTCGTCTTCCGTTCTCGCAGCTCATCTCGGAACGCAGGAACAAAAGCGCTTGGTTTGAGGACCATTCGGTGACTTGATGGCCCCGGCATTCTGAGACCGCGAAGGGGCGACGAACCCCGTCGGCGTACAGTGTCTCCTCGAGGAAGAGCTCGCCGCCGGCGTACGTGCTCAGTTTCGCTTCTCCTGCCGCGCCGGGGGTGACGCACACCAGCTGCTCGTCGGCGACGCGATATTCTTTTTCGCTGGCCCCTTCGAGGACAGCCGGAACGAGCCCGGAAAGCCTTTCGAGCGTGGTCATCGGAGGAAGCTTGACGACGTCGGCGACCAACTGCCAACAGCCGAGCCATGGAAACCATGGAGAATCGGCAGAATCCGCAGTCGGTTGCGCGAACGCCGTTGATGGGGTTGCGCAAAGCAGGCCACCCAAGACCGTAATCAGTGAAAGCGTTCGAAAGCGAATGTTGCCTCTCCCTCTCTTAATTGAATACCCAGTATATTCCAAATGTGATCCCGAGTCCGGTAAGGTCGATGGGATCGAAGCCTAGGAAGTCGTCCTTCAGCTTCGAGTCGGCCCAGGCGTAGCGGCCCTCGACCGTCAGGAACATTTTGCGTTGGAGATTCACGTCGATTCCTCCAAAAAAGTGGACCGTAGGGGCCCAACCACTCGACACGAGTGTTGCCTCGAAGATCGACAGATCGGTGAAATCGACAAACTCACCAATCTGTTCGAACTTGTACCACTCGAGGCCGACTCCGGCACCCACGTAGGGCGCAGCCGGGTTCGGGACCCAGGCGTATTGGCTGATCTTGCGTCCACGCGGAATCAGGAAGAGCTTGAGACTCGCGGCCAAAGGGACTTGGGTAAGCTGGGCCTCCTGGACGATGGGCAGATCGTCGGTGCCCACAAAATCGCGGAACTCGGAGGTCGTCGAAGAGCGGTTGTACTCGAACCCAAAGACCACGTCGAGGCGTTGGTTTAGCGGTAGAGCGAAATCGAAACCGAGCATCGGGGCGTCGAAATCGCGGTCCCCCACGGTGAGCAATTCTCGGGTGAAGTCGAAGAGTTCGCTCTCGGCCCTGGCGAAGTTCCAACCGGCGCGGAAGCCGGCCGAAAACCGGGGTGCACCGAAGAGAAAGTCGGGGTCTTGACCCTTTGGGAGCGTGGCGGTGGCCTCGGCTCCAACTAGGAAGACGCCTACAAATCCAAGGGCGACGAGGGTCTTTAGCATTTTCTCTCATCACCCGCACGGGGGACGGGTGCCAACCGGTTCGTTAGACCTATCTTCCCACTTATGACCTACTCAAACAAGTTCTGTCCCGGAATCGGACACCGGGCCGGCGCTCTCCATTGGAAAGACGTGTCTCCAAGCGGGCTTTGGGGCTTTTACCCGTGGCATACGTTTTGCTCTTATTATTGTTCGACATGACTCAAGACATCTCGGTCGCGTTGCGAGTTCTCCGGAAACGACCCGGCGCCAGTGCCGTCGTGGTCTTGACCCTTGCGCTAGGTATCGCCGTCAACGCCACTTTTTTTACTTTCTTTAACGGGATGATTCTCCATCCCCTGCCGTTCGAGGATCCGGATGGGCTCGTTTATTTGAGTGAATCTCAACCCAAGCTCGGCAAGAGCCGGCAAGAGATCTCGGCGCCCAATTTGCGGACTGGCAAGCAGAGAGCAACGTGTTCGAGGCCATCGCCCCGTACGCCAACCGAAGCTTCAAGCTTCATACCGAAGAGGACCCCGAGCGGGTTCGAGGCACGAGGATCTCGTCTACTTTGTTTCCGCTACTCGGCATCGGACCCGCCTTGGGTCGCAACTTCACCGACGAAGACGACCGCCCGGGAGCGGCTGAAGTCGCGCTTATCAGTCACACCATGTGGCAAAGACGTTTCGATGCCGCTCCCTCCGTTTTGGGACGCACGATTCATTTGAACGAGCGGGTGCACGAAATCGTGGGAGTGATGCCGGCTGGATTCCGTTTCGAGAATTTTTCCGAGGTCTGGACACCCTTGAGGCTCGATCCGAAAGCCACCGCCCGCGACAACCGATGGCTCACCGCGATCGCGCGACTGAGACCTGGCGTGATAGCCGAAATCGCGCAGGTCGAGATGGGACTCATCGGAGAACGACTCGAGGCTCGTTACCCGGAGACGAACACCGGGTGGAACGTTCGAGTGCGTCCGCTCCGCGATGCCTGGCTTCCCCCCGTCACGCAGCTGAGCTCCTACATCCAGCAGGCGGCGGTGTTTTTCGTTCTCCTCATCGTGTGCGCCAACGTTGCCAATCTCATGTTGGCGCAGACGACGGCACGTCGTCAGGAGACCGCACTTCGCGCCGCACTCGGCGCGGGTCGCGCACGTCTGGTGCGGCAATTTCTCACGGAGAGCACCATACTCGCCCTCACCGCAGGCGTTGTCGGGACCATCCTGGCTCTCTGGGGAATCGTTTGGATCAAGGAACTAGTGCTCGTTCCCATTCCCTACTGGCTTCATTTCGAGCTCGACGCCGCCACGCTTGCCTATTCCCTCATCGTCACACTGAGTGCCGGCTTGGCGTTCGGGCTGATGCCGGCGCTTCGCGGAACCAGCATCGATCTCTACGATGCGCTCAAGGCGGGAGGCAGCGGGCGTATCGACGATGGCGCAAGCGGAAGTCGTCTGCGGAGTCTTCTCGTTGTCTCGCAGTTCGCGATGTCGCTGGTTCTCTTGGTCGGCGCGCTGCTGATGGTCAAGAGCATCGTCCGCATACAGAACGTGGACGTCGGGTATGAAACCGAGAGAGTTCTCACGTTACGGTTGTCTGTGACGGGCGAGTCCTACCAGGAGTCTGGCCGGCGAGCGCAATTCTTGAATGAGGCACTCGAACGGATCTCGACCCTCAACACCGTGGAAGCGGTAGGCGGAGTGAATTATTTGCCGTCGAGTCGGAGCGGCTACCAAAGGGTCCACCTAGAGGCCGAAGGCCAAGTCGCCGAGCGGGGTGAGGAAAGGTTCGCAACCTACCACACGATCACCGAGGGCTACCTCCGATCGCTCGAAATCCCGCTAACCGATGGACGCGACTTCACGCCGGAGGAGATTGCGGGCGGTCGAGACGTTGCGATTCTCGGGGCTTCCCTCGCGGAGCAACTGTGGCCTACTGAGAATGCCGCGAAAGCCGAGCAAGCGATTGGCCGACGTATTCGTTTGGTGCGAGAAGGCGAGAGTCCATGGCTGAGAGTTGTCGGCGTGGTCCGCGATGTCGAGCCCGCGTACCAGTTTGCGGGGCTCGATTCTTGGCCGGAAACGCAGCTCTATGTTCCCTACGGGCAGGATCCTGCGCCGATGGTGAGTCTGGCGGTTCGCACCAAAACCGATCCTGCGCTGGCTGCCCCGGTCGTGCGCGAGGCACTCCTTACGGCAGACTCGAGCGTCCCCGTCTTCGATGTCCTCACGATGAAACGTCTGCTTGACGTGGTGCAGTGGGTTCCTATCCTCTGGAGTCAGCAGTTCTCGCTCTTCGCCGGCGTCGCTTGGGTAATCGCGGCGATGGGTGTTTACGCCGTCACCGCCTACTCGGTCAGCCGGCGGAATCGCGAGATGGGAATCCGCATCGCTCTGGGGGCAGGACCGATAGAGATTCTCGGGCTGGTGGTTCGCCAAGGCATGGTGTTGGGTGTTATCGGCGTGGCGGTGGGGCTCGCCGGTGCCATTCCTCTCACCCAATTGCTGAGCAGCTTGCTTTACGAGGTGAGCGCCAGCGATCCGACGGTTTTTGTTGGGATGACGGTGATGCTGATTCTGGTCGCCGCCCTCGCGAGCTACATCCCCGCCCGGCGCGCTGCAAGCGTCGATCCCGCGGTCGTGCTCCGCGCCGAGTAGAGTTTGCCGCCCGTGCTACCATCAGGGCCGTGGAGGAAAAGCGAAACCTGTTCGGGCTCTCTCGAAAAGAGTTGGAGTCTTGCGCCGCCGAGCTAGGGCTCCCGGCATTCCGAGGGCGTCAACTTTACCGATGGATTTACTCCAAGTCGGTAACCGACCTCGACTCGATGACCGACCTGCCGCGCGCCGTTCGCCGCCAATTCGCGGAGAGCTTCATCGTCCTCCCTCCCGAACTGCTCAGCGAGCATCGTTCCGCGGACGGTACCGTCAAGTTCCTTTTCTCGCTCGAGGGGGGGAAGAACGTGGAGGCGGTCTACATCCCCGATCATCATGAAGAACGCGTCCGACATACTATCTGCTTGTCTACACAGATCGGCTGCCCTTTGAAGTGCACGTTCTGCTACTCCGGAACCGTACCGTTTGCTCGAAATTTAACCGTGGGGGAGATTCTCGGGCAGTTCAACGCGCTGAGAAACGCCCTGCTCTCGACCACCTCTCGGGTGAACGTCGTGTACATGGGAATGGGGGAACCGCTCCTCAACTCCGGGGCGGTCTTGGGTTCCCTCGATGTGCTGACCGATCCCGATGGGTTCGCGGTCTCGCCTCGGCGGATTACGGTTTCGACCGCGGGGCTGGCGGAGGAGATCGAGAGGTTCGCCGCATCGAGCCCCCCGGTGGGCCTGGCGATCAGTCTTCACGCCACCACGAATGAGAGCCGCGGTCGCATGATGCCTATCAATCGAAAGCATCCGCTGGAAGAGCTTCTCGAAACGGCACGACGCTTACCCCTTTCGCGGCGACGAAAGATAACCTTCGAGTACGTGCTGCTGGGAGGAGAAAATGATTCGGTGGAAGACGCCGAGAGACTGGCTGGCCTACTACGCGGCGTCAAGGCCAAGGTGAATCTGATCTCTTATAATCCCTGGCCGGGATCTCCGCACCAGGCGTCGACGGTGCAAGCCACCGAGCGTTTCATCGAAATCCTGGCAAGCGCCGGCTACACCGTGAGCCTTCGCCGAAGCCGGGGGGACGACATCCTCGCTGCCTGTGGCCAGTTGGCGGGAGCCTAGGAAACCCGGAACCTGAGCTCGATGTTTCGTGTTTCTCCGGGAGGCGCAGGCTTCGGCCCCGACATTTCCTCGTCGAACAAATAAGAGAATGTATTGCCTGCGACGTCTTCCAGTTTCGGGTCGACGTGGATGACGTAATCACCCGGGGCCCAAGGGGCATTGGACCGGAACTTCCAGTGAGTCTCGTTCTTCGAGACCGTGATGTCACCCGCCACGCGACTCCCTCCAACGTGCTTGACGGTGATCATTCGCTGGAGTAAGGCGTAATCTAGAGGCTCGGGGAATCGGAGTATCAGCGGCGCGTCCGCCGAAGTGGGAGCCGAGACCTCCCAGTCGGCTTGGTTCGGTGACTCGCGATCCACGGGACCCACCTTGATCTCTTTTTCGAATCCCTCCGCGAGCGGATAGCCCATAGCGTCTCTGAGTCCCTCGTCGATCAAGAGGCGAAACGTCTCGCCTTGGCGAAGCGCCGGCCCCATCTCTAGATTCGGTGCCACGCCGCGCTTGATGCGGCCCGGGTGAAAGAAGAGCGTCAACCGCCGCTGCATGGGATCCCAAAGTCCATTGCGGATCTCGACGAAAGGCAGAGCGACCTCCTGCCCCGAGCCGTCGTAGAGATGAACGTAATTCTCTACGCCCTTGGCGCGCATCGGTGTGGAGAAGTAGACGTAGAGCCGGAGGAGGTTTTCAGGAAGCTCGGTTGCCGTCGGGTAGACAGCCTCGACCGTCGTCGAAGCACGACCGGTGGGTTCGGGCATCGTGAAGTCGAGCCCGGCGCTCGGGGTCTTTGTCGTGCCTCCACCGGCGAGCCGGTCGAAGGCATCCCCATCGAACCGGCCGTGGTAGCTCATGCCTGCCACGAAGGGAAACCGTGGTCGAAAGCGAATGCCGCCGCGTTCGACGGCGTAGCTCCCGAGGACGGCGGGCTGATCGGCCCGCTCTAGTTTCGACTTGCTGGTGTGGACGGAGAAAAGCTGGACCCAGCTCGAACGCTCGAGCTTCATCGTCTCGAGCTTGGAGAGCTCCTTTTCGGGAAGTCCTGTAACCGCAACCGTACCGAACCCATCGTCCCCGGGAGATTCGTGGAAAACGATGGCTACCGCAGAAATGAGAACAATAGTTGGCAGTCCGGTCACTCGAGCGTCATCAGTAGCGTCTGAGCGGTAGGACGACCATGTCCATCGTTCCACCGGGCAAGCGCTTAAGCGCAACCATGTAGCCCGCATTGAAGGCATCGAGCTGCTGCACGCCCGTGCCGGAGCGAGACTCGTAAGGAACTCCGGCGAGGTAACCCTCGGGCTCTGTTGTGATCTCGCCCTTGTAGCTCTCGACGTCCTTGGTCTTCACGATCATGAAGGGAAGGTTGCTGTTGGCGATCAACAGCCGGTTTTCACCGTCTTTTTGGTAAAGGACCATGTCGAGGGGGTAATTGCCGGAGCCGAACTCGCCAACCGTCCGACCCTTCACGTGCTGTCCGTCCTTTAGGTCGGCGACCGGAAACGTCACAAGCGGTGTGCAGAGATAGGCGGCAAGCAAATGAGATTTACCGTTCAGCGGGTAAGGCACGAAAGCGCGGATGGGAGCGTGGGTCTCGTACTCGCCGTGCGCACCGTGGAAGATCTCGAGGGTTGTTGCGGCCGACTTCTCACTGAAGGGAAACGGAATTCTCCACATCGTCGAGGAAAATTCCTCGTTCGAGAGCCCCGCCACGTAGAGCGTACCTTCGGAGAAGGACATGTCAGTGATGGTGTCCGCGCGCAGGCTGATCCCCTCTTTCCACTGGTGCGTCTTGCTCGCGTCGACCGGGTTGGGAAGGCCGGCCTTGGCATAGGCGACATCCTTCAGAGACACCTCACCGATCTCGCCGTCGGGGCTCACTTTTAGAAGGATGCCGGCGTCGGCGCTCCGAGATCTACCGCGGAAGTCACCCCCGCCATGAGCAACTGCTTTGCCGAGATCTATGTGCTTCGGGGCACCTGCAGATCCGGCATCGGGGCCGCCCGGAACAGGCGTTGACACGGCTTGGCGATCCAATTCGTCCATCGCCTTGCCCGATTGGTTCGGGCACTGTCGGTGGCGAAGCCGGATTTCGCATACATCTGCCGGTAGAGTTTGGATATCAGCAGGAAGATGAGCCGATCCCGTATGGTTCGGGTCATTTTGGAGCGCTGCCAAATTCTCGGCAGCCTGTAGAAACGGTCCCAGACTCCCTGCGTGCGCTCGGTGATTTCGGCGGCCGACATGACCGGGTGAGGCGTATACATCTTCGGACGGCGAGTTTGCGGGATGAGCCAATATCGGCTCAGGGGCACGCCTGCAACCTGGTCTCCTTTGCTCTTCACCTCTTCTTCCCAGCGCAGGAAATCCACCGTGCCGGGAAGGGGGGTGAGCGGCACAAACTGCGCGAACACCACACCAGCTTTGTGCGCGATATCGGCGGTGAGATTAAACGTTTCGGGCCGGTCGGTGGCTAATCCGAAGATAAAAGAGCCTAGGATGTAGACCTTGTGCTCGCGAAATCGCTGCAGCTGCCGTACCAGATCGTCCCCGGCCATGTTGAAGTCCTTGTAGACCGACTTCAGTCCCTCCGGAGTCACGGATTCGACGCCGACCAAGGCGCCCTTGACGTTCGCCTTGTTCATCGCGTCCAAGAACTCGGGGTCGCCGGCGGCTTCCATCGTGATCTGAGTCATGAAAACAAGATCGCTCGGCAGCTCGGCGAGACGAGCCATCAAGTAGAACCGTTCCTGGCGGATGGCCTCTAATTCGCGCAGCCGGCTCTTGTCCTCGCGTCGAGCCGCAAGCTCTAGGTCTTCCAGCGTCACCGGATAAAAATTGTCATCGGCGAGCGCGATGAAGCGAAACCCGAGGCGGCGAAGCTCGACGATCTCCTCGATCACGGCGTCCGCCGCGCGCTGGCGCGGACGCTGCCCGTCGGTTCGCCAAACCGAGCAGAAAGAACAATGCTTCGGGCACCCTCGCACCGTTTGCACCGAAGCCAACATGTACTTGTCGGTGGGCATGAGATCCCAACGGGCGGGCTTGAAGTGTTCCGGCTCGAGGCGCCCACCTTCGTAGATCTCGCGAGGTCCCCCGTTGTCACAGTCGGCGAGCGCCTCTCCCCACGCCTGATCGCCGTCACCCTTCACGACAGCGTGGGCACCCCCGAGCTCGATGGATTCCTCAGGATAGAGTGACGCGTGAACGCCTCCGAAGATGACGCGGGCACCCGCCTCACGCGCCATCTTTCCCACTGCGTAGCCCCGGAGCGCGTTTAGGGTATGGATCCCAATCCCGACGACATCTCCGGGCTGAACGGTAGCGGGGTCAAAATGGTCGAGCGTCTCATCTACTATGCGGGGGTCTCCGTACTGGCGTGGAGTCGCAGCAGCAAGGACATAGAGCCAACGCGGGGTGATAACGCTCATTCCGAACGACAAGTCGCTCGGATTAACCAGGTGCACCGTCATATACACTGCCCTCTAAAAAAAGTGGCCGTCCCGTTACTAACAATGACCGAGTTGGCGTCGCCAGCGGTAGAGCCCTGCAGAATAGCCCCCGGGAGAGTACTTGAGATGTGAGCGACCTGTCAAGGCATCGTCCCCGGCGGCCCCCCGCCCCCCCGCCCCTTGACTTTTCACCACGGCAGGGTCTATTTTTGCATCTCTATGAAACCCGAGCGCTGGGAGCGTGTCAAAGAAGTGCTGGACGCCGCCCCCCGTGTTACAAGCGGGAAGTGCGAGCAGAGCAGCGGCGCAAGAAAAAGCCACGGCTCTCGAGCAACTCACTGGTTTTTTTTGGAAAGTTCTTCGGAGGCTTTTGTGGCTTCGGCCGCTTTGCGCTCGCGGTACTCGCCGAGGCGCTTGCGGAGATCGGAATCCTGGAGGGAGAGAATCTGTGCGGCGAGTAGCGCGGCGTTGATCGCGCCCGCCTTGCCAATCGCCACGGTAGCGACGGGGAAGCCGGCGGGCATCTGGACGGTGGCCAACAATGCGTCCATACCGGAAAGGGCGGTTCCTGCGAGGGGCACGCCAATGACCGGGAGATGAGTTCGCGCGGCGACGGCGCCGGCCAGGTGCGCGGCGGCTCCGGCGCCGGCGATGAGGACTCGGATGCCTCGCTCCTCCGCTTGCGAGGCGAACTTCTCCACGCGATCAGGAGTCCGATGGGCGGAGTAGATCCCGATCTCGTAGGGGACGCCGAGCTCGCGGAGGACTTCCGCCCCCTGGGTCATGACGTCCGCGTCGGAGGCGCTTCCCATCATGATGCCGACCAGAGGCTTGCTCACGAACTTGCCTCGCCAGACATGCGGGCCAAGGCTTTTTGGCCGATGTCTTTCCGGTAGTGCATCCCTTCGAACTTGATGCCGTCGACCGCCTGGTAGGTTCGCTCGATGGCGGCTTTGAGATTCTGACCCATACCGGTGACCGCGAGGACCCTTCCGCCGCTGGTCACGAGCGAGTCGCCATCCTTCTTGGTTCCGGAGTGGAAGACGCAGATGCCATCGTCGATCTCGACTCCCTTGGCGAGATCGACCCCTTCGATCTTGTTCCCCGTTTCGTAGCTTCCCGGGTAGCCTCCCGAGGCCAGGATCACCGTGATGGCGGGTTCCCGACTCCACTCCGGCTTGTGCTGCCCCAGGCGCCCGTCGGCAACCTCCTTCAATAAGGGAAGCAGGTCTCCGGTGTATCGAGGGAGTACGGCTTGCGTCTCTGGATCTCCGAAACGAACGTTGTACTCCAAGACCTTGGGACCATCCTTAGTGACCATCAAACCGCAGTAGAGCACACCCTGGTAACGGCGACCGTCGGCGGCCATTTTCGAGATCGTGGGCAACACGATTTCTTGCATGATGCGCTTGAGGGTCTCGGCCCTCAACATCGTGGCTGGACAGATGCAGCCCATGCCTCCCGTGTACGGCCCCTCGTCGTTATCGAAGGCCCTTTTTTGATCTTGGGCCGCGACGAAGGGGAAGACTTTGGCCCCGTCGGACAAGACAAAGAAGGAAACCTCTTCACCTTCCAAACACTCTTCGAGGACGAGCCTGCTCCCCGCCTTCCCCAAGGCCTCCTCGGTGAGCAAACGGTCGGCGACCTCGAGCGCTTCCTTCTTGGTAGCGACGATCGAGACACCCTTGCCGCCCGCAAGCCCGTCGGCTTTGATGACTAAAGGTAGACCGAGCTCCCCCTTCTCGATGACGGACTTGGCTTCGTCGGCGTCGTTCACCACCTTGAACTTGGCGGTGGGGATGCCGTGTTTGACCATGAAATCTTTGGCGAACGCCTTGCTGCCCTCGAGCTCGGCGGCGGCGCGGCTGGGGCCGAAGACGGGGAGCCCTCGCTTCCCGAACTCGTCGGCCAAGCCCAACATGAGGGGAAGCTCGGGGCCCACGATGGTCAAGCCGATGGAAAGTTTCTCCGCGAAATCGGCGAGCTCGACGATGTCCGACGGGTCGATATCCACGCAATCGGCGAGGGTGGCGATTCCTGGGTTGCCGGGTGCGCAGTAAATCTCGGTAAGGAGAGAGCTCTGCTTGAGCTTCCAGACGAGGGCGTGCTCCCGGCCGCCGTAGCCGACGACGAGTACTCTCACTTCAAGACCTTTTTTTTGAGAGAGTTAGGCCCCATTCTGGGGGTCGATTATCCCACGGTGGTTGTCGGAGTGTCAAGACATACGACGAGTGGATGGAGCCACCAACGCCCGCAATCTACTTATAAATAAGAACTTGACAAGCATGGCGCCCCGCGGTTATAGTGGGTGGTTCGGCCGGACGGCCCAAATTGAATGTAAGGGAGGTGTTATGAGTGGCCGAAATCAGAATTCACGACAATGAGTCGATAGAAAGTGCCCTGCGCCGGTTCAAGAGAAAAGTCCAACAAGAAGACATCATCAAGGAGATCAAGAGACACTCCTTTTATCTGAAGCCAGGCGACAAGCGTCGCACCAAGCAAGCGTTGGCGAGGAAGCGGCAGAGGAAGAAGATGCGCCGCGAGCACGGCGACGGCTAGGCCTGGTCCTACCTTCGATCGGCCTTTGTTGATTGTATCGAAGTGATGGCCGCCACGTTCACGATGTCCTCGACGCTGCAGCCTCGGGAGAGGTCGTTGGCCGGTTTGGCCAGGCCCTGCAGAATAGGTCCCAGCGCGAGCGCATCCGCTAGGCGTTCTACCAGCTTGTAAGCGATATTCCCCGAGTTCAGATCGGGAAACACGAGGGTATTAGCCTTCCCGGCTACCCGACTGCCCGGGGCCTTGCTCGCCGCTACCTTGGCGACCAGGGCCGCATCGCCCTGAAGCTCTCCATCGCTAGCTAAGCCAGGAGACCTTTCTCGCAGGGTCGCGGCGGCCTCGGTGATCTTGCTGAGAATGGGGTGACTGGCGCTACCTTTCGTCGAGAAGGAAAGGAGCGCGACCAGCGGCTCGGTCTCTAAGAAGAGCCGGGCGTTGGCCGCCGCCAGCTGGGCGATCTCAACGAGCTGGTTCGTATCGGGATCGGGAATCACGGCGCAGTCGGCAAAGATGTATTCTCCCTTGCCGCCGGGCAGCGCCATCAGGAAGAAGCTCGACACCCATTTCACGTCGGGTTGCGTTCCGAGGACCCGAATGGCAGGACGGACCGTCTCCGCGGTCGTGTGGTGGGCGCCGGCGACGTACCCCGCGGCCTCGTCCGCTTCGACCATGCAGGCGGCGAAGTACATCGGATCGGCAACGATTTGGCGCGCCTCGTCTTCGGAGATGCCTTTGTGACGGGACTGTCGGTGATAGCGTTCAGCGAAGACCTCGAGGTCACCTTCTTCCTTGGGGGGGCGAATCTCTATTCCCTTGAGTGAGATACCGGCCTGATCCGAGGCGCGGCTGACCTTGTCGGGATCGCCGACCAGGACGGGCCAGACGATGGCTTCGTCCTCCATCGTGCGAGCGGCCTTGAGGGTTCGGGGCTCGGTCGCTTCGGGGAAGGCAATACGCTTTCGAGAGGCCCGGGCGCGCTCCCGGAGCCGGTCGATAAAGGGGTATTCCATCGATGGGCGAGTCTAGCATAGTCCCGTATGCTTGACACTACTTCGCCTTTCGTGATAACACTTACAGGCTTTTACGGCCGGAATATCTCTCGGACCCTGGTAAGAGGAGGGTTTTTATCATCAAGATTGATGAAAGAACGGTAGGCGAGGTCACCGTCCGAGACCTGAAGGGCAAAATGCTGATCGGGGAAGGTGACGAGCTACTGCGCGAGAAGATCAACAGCCTGGTCGAGGGCGGGAAGTCCAAGATCGTGCTCAACCTTGCCGACGTGCCTTACGTAGACAGTGCGGGTCTCGGTGAGATCGTGCGCTGCTACACCACGGCGAGCCGCAAGAACGGGAAGCTCAAGCTGCGGCACTTGACCAAGCGCATCCAGGACCTTCTCTCCATTACGGAACTGTTGACTGTCTTCGAGACTTTCGACGATGAGGAGAAGGCCGTCCAGAGTTTCTGAACGAGCAGGCTTACCGAAGTACCCAGAAGCCAACGAAAAATACAGAAGGAGCACCGATAATCGAGGGCAAGCCGGAAGGTGCCCTGGCATCTCACGGCCTCGAGCTTTATTACCTTCTTCTAGCACTTCGCCCGCATCAGTGGTCGAAGAACCTCGTCGTGTTGGCGGCTCTGATCTTCGCTCGCCAGCTGTTTCATGTGCCGTCACTCATCGCGGCACTCGAAGCGTTTGGGCTGTTCTGTCTACTTTCCGGCGCCGTTTACCTGATCAACGACCTGGTGGATCTCAAGCAAGATCTACTCCATCCGGTCAAACGCCAGCGACCACTCGCCTCCGGGCGACTGTCATCGGGGCTGGCACGGGGGGCGGCCGCGATATTGGGAGTGGGAGCACTAGCGGGAAGTTTCGCTCTCGGATCTTCCTTCGGCGTGACCGCGTTCACCTATTTCGCGTTGATGGTTTTCTACACGTTGTTCCTGAAGAACGTGGTCATTCTAGACGTTCTCACAGTTTCTTTTGGTTTCGTCTTGAGGGCAATCGCCGGCGCGGTGGCGATCGGCGTGGCCTTCAGTAATTGGTTACTCGTTTGTACTATGTCGCTCGCGCTCTTCTTAGCTCTGACCAAGCGCCGTCATGAGATCACGTTACTGGCGGATGGGGCAGCTGGGCACAGGAGGATTCTGGGGGAGTATAGCCTTTCTCTTTTGGACCAGATGATTGCGGTGGTGACCGCTTCGACTGTGTTGTCTTATGCCCTGTACACCCAGTCGCCAGAAACGGTTTTCAAGTTCGGCACGGACCGTTTGGTTTGGACTCTGCCATTCGTTTTGTACGGGATCTTTCGATACCTGTACTTAGCCCACCAGCGGGACGAATGTGGAAACCCTTCGGTCGTGCTATTCAACGATCGACCGCTTCTCGCGGCGGTGGGCCTTTGGACAGTCGCTATCATCGCTATCATTTATCACTTCGGAGAACCGGGCTAGACTCCCTCCTAACTGGCTAACCAGAACCACAACAACCGAGCGCTCGATTCATACGCTTGGGTTTCACCAAGGAGGAACATGTCTACCTTCAGCATCAAGGGTGGCGATATCGATGTCGAGGCCGTGATGGCCACTATTCGCTCACGAATCGAAGAAAAGCGGAAGGGACTCTATACCGAGGAGGAGGTTCGTGAGATCGCGGAGATGAAGCTCGACTCCGTTCTCGACGCCAGTCAGTTCAACAGCGATTTCGTGGCCGCTTTCCGTGCTCGCGACGAACAATGGAACTACACCTTCGGCTCGGAGACGATCTACCAATCGTCGCGCGGACTGTCTGGACGACTGATCCGCACGGCACGGAGCATCTTGAATCCGCTCCTCAAGTTGTTTTTCAACCCCAACCCCATCATCAGTGCTCTCTCGCGGCAGGCCGATCTCAACCGGTACTACGTCCAGCTGCTTCACAACATGGCCGCGGAGCTAACGAAGATGAACTTGGAGCTCACCAATCTCAAGGCACGCCATCGGGCGACCGGAGCCAAGGTCGAGTTCCAGGGCCGTCGCGAGAAGGTGCTGGAAGATCTGACGACGTCGAAGGACGAGAATAGCCAAGAAGCGTCCTCTCGGCGGCGTTCGCGTGGCGGACGAAGGCCTTGGCGGCGGAGGCGCGGGGGTAAGGGTGACAACGGCGAGAAGCGGTCCTCGTCGTCGGAGCGCAAACCCAACGGTGACTAGCCTTGCAAGCGCTCTGCCTTCGCTTCGCCTAGCCTTAGTGGTGCAGCGCTACGGCGAGGAGGTGAACGGCGGCGCCGAGTACCATTGTCGACTGGTGGCGGAGCATCTCGCCAAGCACCATCGCGTCGAAGTGATCACGTCGTGCGCCAAGGACTACATCACGTGGCGCAACGAGCTTCCGGACGATCTTTCCATCGTCAACGGCGTGCCGGTGCGGCGCTTCAAGGTGAAGCGGCCTCGAGACACCGACCGCTTCGGTCGCGTCTCGCAGAAGGTCTTCCGGTCCCCGCATCATGAGAAAGACGAGCTGCAGTGGCTCGAAGAGCAGGGGCCTTTTTCTCCGAAGCTGGTTCGCTACCTGCGCAAGAACCGCGATGCGTACGACTATTTCATCTTCTTCAGCTATCGCTACTATCACAGCTACCACGGGGTCGGTGCTCTCGGAGATCGGTCCCTTCTCGTGCCCACCGCGGAGAAAGACCAAGTGGTCAACCTCAAGATATTCAAGCCGTTCTTTCATCGGCCGCGGGCCATCGTGTTCAACTCCGTCGAGGAGAGGGAAATGATCTGTTCGGTGGCGGAGAGTCGTGACTTGAAGGGCGATGTGGTAGGCGTGGGATCGGAAGTGCCGTGCCGGCCCACTGCGGATCTCTTTCGGAGTCGCCACAATATGCGTGATCGCTACGCCATATTCGTCGGCCGGGTCGATCAGAACAAGGGATGCCGCCAACTCTTCCACTACTTTCGCCGGTACAAAGAGGAGAGCGGCTCGCCGCTCAAGTTGGTCCTGGTGGGCGGCAAGACGATGGACATACTCGAGCACCCAGATATCTATCACGCCGGGTTTCTTCCAGACGATGAAAAGTGGTCGGCCCTGGTGGGGGCGGAGTTTCTCATCATGCCATCGGAGCTCGAAAGCCTCTCCATGGTAACGCTCGAGGCCTGGTCACAGGCGAAGCCTGTTCTGGTGAACGGGCTCTGCGATGTTCTGCGCGGTCAGTGCCGGCGGTCGAACGCCGGGCTCTACTACACGAGCTACTACGAATTCCGCGAAGCGGTCGCGCTCCTCGAAGAAGATCGACACCTCCGCGAAGGGCTGGGCGCGAACGGCCAGCGTTTCTTTCATGACCACTACCGGTGGGAAGTCATCGAAGGTAAATACAACCGGCTTCTCGGCATGCTACTCGAAGAAGATCACAGATGAAGGTTCATCAAATGCTGTCGGCACTGAGCTATGGCGACGCCATAGGGAACGAGGCGCTCCGCATCCAGTCCATACTCAGGGGCCGCGGCTACGATTCCGAGATCTTCGCGGAGGCGGTCCACCCCGAGATGTCCGGATTGGCCCACAAGCTCTGGGACTACCGAGAGATCTCGAGCCCCGACAACGTCCTCATTCTTCACTTCTCGATCGGTGCCGGAGTCTCGACGTACGCGTACCACCTTCCCGATCCGCTCATGTTGGTTTACCACAACATTACGCCCGCGAGTTGGTTCACCGAGTTCCATCCTCATCTTGTGGGTCTTTGCTATCACGGACGACGGGAGCTCGCCGCGTTCAACAAGCGGATTCGATTGGCGGTCGGTGATTCGGAGTTCAATCGCTCGGAGCTCGAGTCGATGGGCTTTCATCCCACCGGGGTGCTTCCGCTGATGGTCGATCGCCACCAATTGGAAGGGCCGGGGAATCCGGTCGTCCTCGAGATGTTCGACGACGACAAGACGAATTTCCTTTTCGTGGGGCGGACGCTGCCGAACAAGCGCATCGAGGACGTGATTAAAGTCTTCTCCATTTATCAGAAGTACATCCATCCCGATAGCCGTCTCCTCCTGGTGGGGGAGTCCTACGGGTTCGAGCGCTATTTCGACTCACTCGTTCGCTTGGTGGACGATCTGCTGCTCGAGGACGTCGTGTTCCCCGGACATGTCGATACCGACGATCTCGTCGCTTATTACCAAGTAGCGGATGTTTTCCTCAGCATGAGCGAGCACGAAGGGTTTTGTGCTCCTTTGTTGGAGGCGTTTCAGTTCGATCTCCCGGTCATGGCCTTCGATGGCGGGGCGGTGGCGGAGACGCTTGGGGGCGCGGGAATCCTGATCCAAGAAAAGCGGTTCGAGGAGATTGCGGAGATGGCCCACTTGTTGGTTTATGACGAGAAGCTCCGGGCCCGGGTCGTCGCTCGGCAACGTGAGGTTCTAGGTGGTGTCGCGGCTCGCGACGACGAAGAGCTCTTGGTGGGTTTCGTAGAGCAGGCACTTCGCGGTTAGTCGGGACGATGCAAGTACACCAGATGGTCGCTTCGCTGAGTCACGGAGATGCCATCAGCAATGAAGCGCTTCGCATCCAAGACATGTTGCGTAGCCGCGGCTATGAATCGGAGATCTTCGCGGAATCCATACATTCGGCGATGAGGAACAAGGGCCACCCACTTTGGGACTACGAGCCGGTTTCGAGTCCGGACAACGTCCTGATCCTGCATTTTTCGATTGCGGCCGGGGTGTCTTCCTTCGCGTACCACCTGCCGGACCGCATCATGCTCATCTACCACAACATTACGCCGGCACGATGGTTCGCTCGTTATCAGCCCAAGCTAGCTAGATTGTGTTACCAGGGCCGGCGTGAGCTGGCCGCCTTTACCGAACGCACTGAGCTCGCGCTCGGCGTCTCGGAGTTCAACCGGCAAGAGCTCGAGGCGATGGGGTTTCATCCCACCGGAGTGCTCCCGCTCCTATTGGATCCAGAGCAGCTCGCCATTCCGCCCAGTCCTGTGATTCGCGGGATGTTCGACGATGACAAGACCAACTTCCTTTTCGTGGGACGGGTGATACCGAACAAGAAGTTCGAGGATCTGATCAAGGTCTTCTACGTCTACCAGAAATTCGTGGATCCCAAGAGCCGCCTCCTCCTGGTGGGCGAGTATCAGGGCTTCGAACGATACTTCGATGCCCTCTTGCGGCTGGTGGACGAGCTCGAGCTCGAAGACGTCGTGTTTACCGGCCATGTGGACACGAACGATCTGGCCGCCTACTACCAAATGGGTGACGTCTTCCTGAGCCTCAGCGAGCACGAAGGGTTTTGTGCTCCTCTTTTGGAAGCGTTTCGATTCGGCATCCCGGTGATGGCGTTCGACGCCGGGGCGGTGCCGGACACGATGGGTGGCGCAGGCGTCCTAATCAGAGAGAAGCAGTTCGAGGAGATCGCCGAGATGGCCCATGTGCTCGTTCACGACGGCGAGGTGCGCCAGCGCGTCATTGATAGCCAGGACCACGTGATCGAGGCTCTGGATGTGCGAGACGAGGAAGGTTTGTTGGTCGGCTACGTCGAGCAAGTATCGATTGGAGTCAAAGCCTAACATGCGCGTCGATCAGTGGCTTCCGCGAGGTCATTTCGGTGACGCGATCGGCGACGAAGCGCTTCGGATTCGCACCGCATTTCGTGCCGCGGGTTTTTCATCCGATCTGTATGCGCTCGAGGTGGACGAGGAAGTCCGGGGTGACTTCTTACGCTTCGAGGATCGACCATCGGCGGAGACGGGAGCTGTGGCCATCCTTCACTTCGCGTTGCCGTCTCCCCTTACCGATGCCCTTCGGACCTTCCCCGGGAAAAAAGTGATCATCTACCACAACATCACGCCGGCCTCTTACTTTCTCGGCCTCGACGATGAGCTGGTCCGGATTGCGGTGAAGGGAAGGGCGGAGCTTCGTTCCCTGGCCGACATCACCGACCTCGCGCTCGGCGATTCGGAATACAACCGGGCAGAGCTCGAAGAGGTAGGTTTCGCGCGAACCGGCGTTCTGCCCATCCTGCTGGACTTCGAGCGTTACCAGGGTGAGCCCAATTCGGTATTGGAGGAGATGTTCAGCAGGCGTCGGGTGAACTTTCTCTTCGTGGGCCGCATTTTCCCCAACAAGCGTTTCGAGGATTTGGTCCGTATGGCGTTTTTCTACAAGAAGTACGTATCGGAGGATTTTCGTTTTATCCTAGTCGGACGTGCCGGTCGTATGGCACGCTACCAGCAGTCGGTACAGGAGCTCGCCCACTATTGGGGATTGATGCCTAGCGAGTTCACGTTTACCGGACACCTTGCCTGGGAAGATCTGCTCGCCTGCTACCGCATGGCAGATGTCTTTGTGAGCATGAGCGAGCACGAGGGCTTTGCGGTGCCGCTGGTGGAATCGATGCTACTCGAGGTGCCGGTCATGGCCTATCAGGCGGGCGCGGTACCAGACACTTTAGGAGAATCAGGAGTGCAGTTTAGTCAAAAGAAGTACGAAGAGTTGGCCGAGATGGGCCATTTACTAGCAACCGATGAAAGCTTGCGAGAGAGCGTCTTGGCCGGTCAACGGCAGCGTCTCGAACGCTTTCGCCCTCAGCGAGTTGAGGCGGAGCTAATCGATTATGTCACGCACATCCCGGAGGAATCCCCATGAAGCTCGCCTTTGTCATTCAGCGCTACGGGCGCGAGATCCCTGGCGGAGCGGAGACCCTGGCCCGCCAAATTGCCGAAAGGCAGGCTCGCCGCCACCAGATCGATGTGTTGACCACCACCGCTCGCGACTACGTCACATGGAAGAACGAGTATCCGGAGAGCGAAGAAAAGCTCCGCGGGGTCAAGATTTTCCGGTTCCCGGTCGAGCAGCAGCGGAACCTCGAAGAGTTCAACAAGTATTCGGATTGGATCTACGCGAACGAGCATACCCGCGAAGACGAGCTCAAGTGGCTCGAGATGCAGGGGCCGGTCGCGCCGAAGCTCATCGAATACCTGAAGAACGAGCACAAGAAGTATGACCTGCTCGTCTTTTTCACCTATCTCTACTACCCGACGTACTACGGGATCCAGATCGCGCCCGAAAAAAGCGTCCTGGTGCCGACAGCGCACGACGAGCCTCCCCTGAAGCTCGGGATCTACAAAGAGGTCTTCGAGAAGGCGAGCTCTTTCATCTTCAATGCCGAGGCCGAGGAGCTCTTGGTGCTCGAACGCTTCGACGTTCATCGCAAGATGCGGGAGACCATTGGCATGGGGATGGAACTTCTGGATGCGCCGGATACCGAGCCCTTCCGAAGGAAGCAGCGCGTGTCCAACCGATTCCTCCTCTACGCGGGACGAATCGACGAGGGGAAAGGGTGTGGCGAGCTCATCAAGTTTTTTACGACTTTTAGAGAGGAACATCCCGACATCGGTAACCTGCAACTCGTTCTGATCGGCAAGAAAAATATGTCGATCCCGCATTCTCGGGACATTCGCTACCTGGGGTTTCTCCCAGAGGACGAAAAACTAGCCGCGATGGCGAGTGCCACCGCGGTGATGGTCCCGTCTCGCTTGGAGAGCCTCTCCATCGTCGCTCTGGAAGCATTCTCTGTCGGGACGCCTGTCGTCGTTCACGGAGGCTCGAAGGTTCTCGTCGACCATTGTCGAAAGGCGAACGCCGGTCTCTACTATCGAAACTACGAGGAGTTCGAAGGGATCTTGGAAGCGTTGCTCGAGGATAAAGACCTGGCGAGTGGATTGGGCCGTCAGGGACAGCGCTACATCAAAGAGAACTTCGGTTGGGAGAAGCTCCTCCCGCTCTACGATCTCGCGTTTCGGAGCTCGGCTCGTCAACAGCGGCCTCCCGCGCCGGAGCCAAGGCCCGAACGACGACCCGATCGCCATCGTGACCGGGATCGCGGATGGAGAGATCTCGAGTCGCGCGAGCGGAGACCGTACAAACGGCCCGAGGTCCGAGAGCAACCGGCGGAGAGTGCGGAGGAGCCCCAACCCCAGACCGAGGGAACCCCCGCGGCGGAGGTGGCCGAGGTCACTGCTGCTGCTTTGGAATCCTTGACGCCGTCGCCTGAGGACAGCCCAGATGAGCCAGCGGCGATAGCAGAAGGGGCGGCGATCGAAACAGCACCGTCCCCGGCCGAAACCCTGGCGATCGAACAAGAGCCGGTGACCCCTACAAGCGAGGAGGCGACAGCCCAAGAGCCACAGCCAGAACCACGGCCAGAACCACGGGACGACGAGGAGCCAGAGCTCGAGCCCGCCGACGTCGAAACCGCGGAGTACGACAAGCGAGAGCCTGAGCCCGCGTTGGAATCGGCGATGGAGTCGGAAGAACCGGAGCTCCGACCCGCCGATGTCGACACTTCAGAGTACGACAAGCCGGAGCCTGAGCCGGCGTTGGAACCGCAAGAACCGGAGGCCAAGGAATCAGAGCAAGAAGAAGAGCCCGAAGAGAAAGGCTCTCAGCCTAAGGACAATACTTCCTGAGTCTCGCTAGCCCTCGAGAATCTGCCGCTAATCAGTGAGTCCATGGACAAGGGAGAGATCTCTTACTCCAAAGTGCGTCAGCATCAAAGACGATACCTACAGACCTACACGGACGAGTATGGGATGCTCGTCATTCGCGGGCGGCTCACGCCCGAGGTTGGGGCCGCCGTGCTCCGAGCCCTGGAATCTGTTACCGAAGTATCCAAAGACGTTCCCGCGGAAACGTCTTCTCACAACCAACGCCGCGCCGACGCCATCGGCATGACACACGATCAAGAAGGGGCGGTATTAGACGTAGGGCGAAAGACTCGCACCATTCCCCCTGCGATTCGTCGAGCACTGACCCATCGAGATCGTAATAAGGAACCAGTCTTCTATCGACCGGATGGAAGAGTGATGCCGGAGGTACCGCCAACGCCCCAACTAGAACGCGAGCCCGTTGCGGCCCTTATGCGGCGCAACCGCGAAGAAGGGCTGGAAATTGATTCCAGGACGAGCCGCCCGGCTTGGGATGGGGAGCCTCTGGATTTGGATTGGGCGATGGCGGTGCTGCTGGATTAGACGGGTGTGCGTCATAAATGTGGGGTGAGACTACCCGCAGCGGGCCTCCCAGAACTGCTCCCAGCGACGGCTGAGTTCGCAGCATCTGAGGGCGATGATGGCATTGGCACCGCGGACGGTCCAGCGCATTCCGGACTGCTTGAGCCGACGGCCGACGATGGTTTTGCATGCCGCCTCGACGACGCCGGAGCCGACGAACAAACCTTGTTCACGGAAGCGCTGGTAGCGCATCCGCTCCGTGTTGGTCTGGAAGTAAGCCGTTGCCTTTCTGAGCTCGTCCTTGACGAATTCGCTTTTGGGGCGCAAGCGAGCAAAGGTCGAGAGAAGCCCTTCAAGGTTGGCTTCATCAAGCAGTTGGATGGATGCCTCTGTCCACGCCTTGGCCTGGAGTGGTTCGTACAGCACCTTGGCAAGGTCTGAAACATGCTCGCGGGCATGGTAGAGGTCGAGGATCTCGGTGGCATCCGCAAAGTGCTCAGCCGCAAGATTCCAGATCCAGGGCGCACCATCTCCGATGACAATGACCTGTTCGGCAAAGCGCAGGCCCCGCCGGATGGCCTCGGTAAAGATTCGTTGGCCGAACTCTTCGGCGGTTTCGATGGCGCCGACGTAAGTGGTGGAGTCCGGATCACGAAGAGCAAAGCCCTCGTCGTCCAAGCTTGTCTGCGTGAACACGCAACCGAGCTTGGCCTCCCTGCTCTTCGCCATGCCCGAGTCGTCTTTGCCTTGCCGTCCTTGTGTCTCATGTGGGACCATGGGCACTCCGGTGCCGTCGATGGCGATGTACATCTTGGGCACCGGTTTGATCCGAACTATTTTTCCGGACAACACCAGCTTACGCTCCTTGCCAGCGATAGCCTCGACCTGTTGCCCAAGTCTTTCTGAGACCCGTTCCACCTCTTTCGTATTGACCACGATTCCAGCTAGTAGTTCTAGATCTTGGCGCCCCTCGTCGAAGGGTTCCTTGCTGCCGACGCGTCCCATGAGGCGCCGCACGCCGGGAGAGAAGGAGGTTGCCACGATGTCCAGCTCACGGTCCCTGGGAATACTGCCCTGCTGGCAGTCTGGACAGTGGTAATAGGCCCTTCGAAGCTCGACCTTCGAGAGGACGGTCCGGAGCGTCTTGCTTCGGTGGTCCACGAACGTGGCCAGGTGACCCTTGCCGCAGTCGATCCGGTGACCTCGATACCCATCGTCCGCAGCGAGCAGCTTTTCCAGCAGGACACCACCCATCTCGTGCATCGAGTTCCGCACGGCCATCTCGGTTGCCTCGAGATCGACGCGGGCGGCTCGAGCGCTCCCGGGCACAACGCGTAAGAGCAAACGCTCTACTTCCCGTGCGAACTCCTCTTGGACGAGTTGCGTGAGGTTTTTTTTAACGCGGTCTTTTCCGAATCGGCTGCGGGCTCCTCGGGGCGCGCGTTGCAAATCCCCTCGTTGACTTGCAGCAGCTGCTGGGTGAGGAACCGGAAGCGCTTATAGGTCTCGACCTCCCGCTCGATCTTGGCGAGCCGCGGCCCGGGGCGGAGTTGCAAGGTTTTGGTCTTGCCCTCGACCTTGGTGGTGAAAGCGTAATAGGGACCGTGGCCAGGATGCTTGCGCTCGGAGCAACAACAGCCGGACTTTCCACAGGAGCGGAAGACCTCTGTGATAGTGCCTCGACGCATGTCACCGAGCTCAGCGATCTGGCAAAGGATGGCTTCGCGCTGGGTCAGGAGTGGGGGAAGCAGGTCTGGCATGGGCGGTCCTCCCTCTGATAGTTACAATACTATCAGAACATCGCGCCTCACATGCACCCTTCCAAATCTACCTACTTTCATGACGCACACCCGGATTAGACCCTCCCTTTGACTTTCGACCTGCGTGAGACTATCTTCGCGCCCAACAGGTGCGCCATGTACCTTATTCTCGGCGCCAACGAGTGCGGCCGCGATCGTAGAGCTCCTCGCGAGTCCATCCTCTCTTTGCGGATTCTTAGTCTTTCAGACTACTATTTTTCTTCCGTCTTTTTTTCTGTCGTTTCGTGACGTGGTCGAATAATTCGAGCGGACGCTT
This sequence comes from Candidatus Marinacidobacterales bacterium, assembly GCA_965222425.1. GTDB lineage: Bacteria > Acidobacteriota > Vicinamibacteria > Marinacidobacterales > DATDRI01 > CBDCNP01. The sequence continues at coordinate 134,117 of CBDCTW010000024.1, read as the reverse complement.
CACGTCGAGCTTGTTCTTTCCTTTGCCCGCCCCGCTTCGCGGGCGATTCTGCTCGAGCTCGCGCGCCGCCCAGCGAAGGCTCCGAATCGAGGCATCCAACTTCTTCTTGGTGATCTCGAAGTTGGAAGGCTGATTCCTCTCCCGCCACAGGCGCCACAGTGTTCGGCCGAGCTCAGCCTGCTGGGACGCTAAGAGAGCGAGCTGCCGTGAAAGCCTCCGGCGTTCACCGGCGCGCAAAGAGGACGGCTGCTGACGCCAGGCGAGATACTCGAGACCCGCGAGACCCTTTCGCACCGCGAGGAGTGAGGCGTCAGCTGCTAGAAGAAGCTCTCGTTGCGTCAGTTTCTCTCGGACGAAGGTTTTCTCGATGTCTTCAATGGATTCCCGCACTTTCTTGAGACTCGCCTCGGTCTTCTTTAATGCTTGTGCCTTGGCTTGAGCGGTGAACTTCGCCGGCCCCAGATCATCGAAGTAGAGTGATTGAATGGGCGAGGCGTTGAAGACGGTGAATCCCGTTCCGTGGAGTGCTCCGAGAGCTCGGTAGGCGCGCGCGATCTTCCCGGTTCGATCGCCGAAGAGCACGTGGGAGAAAGCGCGATCGAAGTCGCCATTGGGCGCGTCTCCTGCCCAGGCCTGCTGGGCTCCCCATGCGAACCCGAACCAGGAGTTCCCCAACAAATTGTAGTGTCCTCCGTCACCCCAGTCGGTGTTGATGAGTCCCCAGGCCCCGTGACGCTTCCCGGCGGCGGCGTAGCCGGAGATATTGGCGACGGCGTTGGCGAGTCGCGGAAAGAGTGCGTTCCAGCTCGAAGTACCCGGGCACACCAGGAAGTCGATACCGTGCTCGGAGAAAATGCGGACACGATCGAAGTCGTGTTTGGCTTCGTACCACCAGTCCAGAAGCACCATGTCGCGATCGAGCTGGCCGATGCTCTTCGGGTGCTTCTGGACGACGTCGCCCCAAATCATGGTGCGTTTGCCGTGGTAGAGGGCGAGCTCTCGCACGCGCTCGACGTGCTCGAAGTAGGACTTGCTGTCGGCGAGATCGACCGGCTCGTCGCAGTTGGCGTTGAAGAGGCGAGAGCGAAAGTTAGGCAAGTACTCATCGTAGAGATCCCGTAGCAGCTCGTACGTGCCGGGTTTGTTGGGGGACAGAGACCACAGACGATCGGACTCCGCCAAGCCACGGTAACGGGCGATCTCGAGAACGTGATGCATATGGCCGAGAGATTGTAGTGTCGGGATGAGCTCGATGTGGTTATCGGCTGCGTACGCGTCTAGCTCACGGATGGTGGCAGCATCGAGCGGCGCGGCGTCGCGTCCAATCTCGGGGTGACGGCGAAAGCGAAACGTATGCTCGGTGTAGAGCATCAGGGTGTTGAGCTTGAGGCGCACACACGAATCGACGAGGTCCCGCAACGTCTCGAGGGTCGGCACCTTGCCTCGCGAGATATCGATCATGATGCCGCGAAGGGCGAGGTCGGGTTCGTCCTGTACTCGACAGGCGGGGACTTGTCCTCGGGGTCCGATGAGCTGTCCCAGCGTTTCGACGCCGTAGCGAAGTGCCGCGGGACCTTCCGCCATGACCTCGATGAGTTTGGTTCGCACTTCCAATCGATAGGATTGTCCCCGTACCCCCCGGCGTCGGAGCTCGATGCGCGGCCCGAGGTCCTTCATGCGGCTATGGGTTTCGATCGCCAGCTCGACGCGTGCTTCTTGAAGCGCCAGATTTTGGAGGGCTCGGGCGGCTCGGAAGTCGGCATCGGAAGAGCGTGGGGCGAGCACGATGGGCACTCCGTCGCTCACTTGAAACGTTCCCTTCAACGGTCGAATCTGTTTCGGGCTAGGCAGAATCGGCGGAAGCGGAACCGTCTTCATGGTGTGATTGTAACCCGTCAGCTTGACCTTCTGCTTGACCGACCGATACAGTCGCTCATGACCCTGGTTCGATCCGGACTGCTATTCGCTCTGGCAGCGATTGCGGGCTGTCGCGGAGGAACAGAAACTCCCGATCGCCCGGTAGTCGCGGTCTCGGTTCTGCCGCAGGCCTACTTCGTCGAAAAGATTGCCGGGGATCGAGTGACGATTGCCGTTATGATCCCTCCGGGAGCCAATCCATCTACCTACGAACCGGGTATCGACGAACTGACCCAACTGGCGCGGGCGAAGCTCTACGTCGCGGTGGGGCACCCGAATTTTGCGTTCGAGGCTGCCTGGGTCGACAGACTCTTATCCGAAAATCCGGACCTCGAGATCGTTCATGGTGGAGCGACGGATGATTACGACCCTCACATCTGGCTTTCGCCACGCCCCGTACGATCCGGCTCGGAACGCATTGCGGTCGCTCTGGGAGAGGTTCTGCCGGAAGCTCGGGAGGTGATGGAAGAGAACTTGGCTGACTTTCTGACCGAGATCGATGACCTCGATACCGAGACCCGCGCCCGGTTGGAACCGTACTCGGGACGAAAGGTGTTCGTGTTCCACGCCGCCTGGGGACACTTCACCCGGGAGTACGGGCTCGAGCAGGTGAGCTTGGAGGAAGGTGGAAAAAAGCCCGGTGCAGGTGCCCTCGCGGCGTTCATAAAGGAGGCGAAGCGCGAAAAGGCCAGTGTGATATTCGTGCAACCTCAATTCTCCCAGGAGGGCGCGCGCGTCGTGGCGCAGGAAGTGGCGGCCGGTGTTGAAGCTTTGGACCCGCTGGCGCGCGACTGGCTAGACAATATGAGGCGCGTTTCGATGGCTTTCGAGAAAGCTTTGAAGCAGTGAAAGAACCCATCGTCGAAATCAAAGATATTTGGCTCTCGTTCAGAGGGAGGCCGGTCTTAGAAGCCGTCAACCTCAGGTTGGACGAAGGAGACTATCTAGGACTCATTGGCCCCAACGGTAGCGGTAAGACCACCTTGCTCCGTGTGATCTTGGGTCTCCTTTCACCGGATCGTGGATCGGTGCGGGTCCTCGGGGACAGTCCGGCCGGAGCGCGCGGCCGAGTCGGTTACGTGCCTCAGTACACCCGCTTCGATGCCAGCTTCCCGGTGAACGTTCTCGATGTGGTCCTTATGGGGCGGATCGGTTCGGGGGGGCTCTTTCGCCAGCCGAGCAAACGAGACCGCGACGTTGCCCTGAGCTCTCTCGACAAAGTGGAGATGGCCGACGAAGCGGGGCGGCAAATCGGAAGGTTGTCCGGTGGGGAGCTGCAGCGAGTGATGATCGCTCGTGCGCTTGCGGTAGAGCCTCGCCTGCTCTTGCTGGATGAGCCGACGGCGAGCCTCGACACTCGAGTGGGTGTCAGTGTCTTCGAGCTCTTGAAGGATCTCGCGCAAGAGATCACCCTCGTCCTCGTCTCCCACGACGTCGGAGTCATCTCCCGCTACGTCAAGACGGTGGCTTGTTTGAACCGACGTCTCTACTACCACCATTCAAAGGAGATCACTCGCGAGATGTTCGAGGCCGCGTACGGCTGTCCGGTGGATCTGGTGGCGCATGGGCACGCCCATCGGGTCTTCGAGGATCATCAAGAATAATGTGGGACGCCCTGGATTTTCCTTTCTTTCAGCGGGCGCTTGCGGCCGGACTCCTGGCCAGCGTCGCCGGCGGAATCATCGGGACCTATGTGATGGTGAGACGGATGGTGTCCATCTCGGGAGGCCTGTCGCATGCCGCCTTCGGGGGCGTGGGATTGGGATATTTCTTCGGATTCAATCCCATGATGGGCGCACTCGGTTTCGGTTTGTTGTCCGGGCTCGGCGTGGGGCTCGCCTATCGACGGCTCGGTTCAGGGTTGGACACTCTCATCGCCATGGTCTGGGCAGTAGGAATGGCCTTGGGCATGATCTTCATCGCGATGACGCCGGGGTACGCGCCCGATTTAACGAGCTACTTGTTCGGGAGTCTCGTTCTCGTCTCTAAAGACTACCTGTATCTGATCGCGGGCGTGGACGTGGTGATCCTCGTGGCGGTGGCGTTGTTGTTCGACCACTTCCGGGCGATCGCATTCGACGAGGAGTTCGCACAAGTGGTCGGAGAGCCGGTGGAGGGTCTTTTCTTGACGCTCATGGCACTGATCGCTCTGGCAGTCGTTAGCTTGATACGTGTGGTGGGCGTCATCCTCGTGATCGCGCTGCTCAGTCTACCGGCGGCCATCGCGCAGCAATGGTCCATGGATCTGAAAAAGATAATGGTCCTGGCGGTCCTGGTGAGTGCCTTATGCACCACGGCGGGGCTCTTCTTGTCCTTCTGGCTTTCGAATGCGTGGGGTCTCGATGCGCCCACCGGACCGCTCATCGTTCTCTTGGCCGCCTCCCTCTACGGCCTGTCGAGCTTTTCGAGCGCCTTGAGGGCAGGAAAATCCGAGGGCGCGAATTGACAGGAAAGACTGAGCAGGCTCAGCAAGCTGAACCGGCGGTAGAATTCCACTCCGTCTCCAAATCTTTCACTCCTGGTCAGCAGGCTCTTTCGAGCGTCTCATTCCGCGTCGAGCAGGGAGAGACGTTGGTGTTGTTGGGATCGAGCGGGTCGGGGAAGACGACCTGCCTCAAGATGATAAACCGCCTCGTCGACCCGGATGAGGGTAAGGTCATGGTTCAGGGAAGGGAGACTGCGGACTGGGATCCCATTCAACTGCGGCGCCGAGCTGGGTACGTGATTCAAGAAGTCGGACTTCTCCCTCATCTGAACGTGGAAGAGAACGTCGCTCTGGTTCCCAGGCTCGAGGGTTGGGAGCCGGACAAACGCCGCGCCCGCGCGCATGAGCTCTTGCGCCTCGTAGGATTGGAGCCCGACGAGTTTTCGACGAAGCGCCCCTCACAATTATCGGGCGGGCAAAAGCAGAGGGTGGGGGTGGCAAGAGCTCTTGCTGTCGATCCCCCGCTTCTTCTGATGGACGAACCCTTCGGAGCGCTGGATCCGATCACCCGTCGGAGACTTCAGAGGGAGTTCCGGGAGCTCGAAGAGCGACTCGGCAAAACGGTTGTATTTGTCACTCACGACGTGCAAGAGGCGCTGCGGTTGGCGGACCGTATCGCGGTGATGGACCAGGGGCAGATCAAGCAGATCGGTCCGCCGCGGGAGATCGTTGAGCAACCAGCCGACGAGTTCGTACGAAAGCTTGTTCAGTAGTGGACGGTAGCGAATGAAATCGATGCTGGAATTTATGGCATCTGTCCACAACCACCCTCACCCCGGCCCTCTCCCTGAGGGAGAGGGAGTAACGGAGGGAAGCCATCTTTAAATACCACCCTCCGCCCGCCTTCGGCGGACGGCCTCTCCCCCGCGGTCGGGGGAGAGGCAATAGAGGTGGTACCAACTTCGTTGGTACAGCTTACTAACCATGGATTTCTTGGGCTTTCTCGTCGAAAGGCGCAGCGAACTGGCAACGATGACCGTTCAGCACATCTTTCTCGTGCTGGTGGGGACGGGGCTGGCGGTCGCGGTGGGTGTTCCGCTTGGATTGTTGCTGACGCGCCGGCCTCGCCTTGCCCGACCCGTCATGGGTTTTGCTAGCATGATGCAGACCGTCCCAAGTCTTGCTTTGTTCGGACTCCTCATTCCGATCCCTCTCTTTGGCGGGATCGGTGCGCGCACCGCCATCGTCGCCCTCGTGCTGTATGCGTTGCTTCCGATTCTCCGTAACACCTACACCGGCGTTCTCTCCGTCGATCCGGCGGTCGTCGAAGCGGGCCGTGGAATGGGCATGACGGACTGGCAAAGGCTCCGCATCGTGGAGATCCCTCTGGCTTTGCCCACCATCTTGGCAGGGGTCCGGATCGCTACCGTGGTTTCGGTCGGCCTGGCCACGATTGCCGCGGCAATAGGGGCCGGCGGGCTCGGAGACTATATTTTCCGAGGGCTTTCGACGGTCGACAATCGGCTCATACTTGCCGGCGCCATCCCTGCGGCTCTTCTTGCTATCATTGCCGATGGGTTGCTCGGATGGTTGGAAAGAGTCATGGTGAGAAGCCGTTGAGAGTGGCGCGCTCTGCTTGCGCGCTGCTGCTCGTTTCATTCGTTGCAGGTGTTACAGGCGTCGCTTGCAAGCGATCGGCGGTCGTCGTTGGATCGAAGAATTTCAGTGAGCAGGTCGTTCTCGGCGAGATCGTCGCTCTGCTTCTCGAGGAAAGAGGCCTCGCTGTCGATCGCAGGCTCAACTTGGGAGGCTCGTTCATCTGTCACTCCGCCATGGTGTCGGGACAAATGGATGTCTATATCGAGTACACCGGAACCGCCCTCACCGCGATCTTGAAAGAACCGGTCCTCCACGATCCCGAGGAGGTCTATCGGAAAGTACAGGAAGAGTATCGGGAGCGATACGGTCTTGCCTGGGGCCCGTCTTTGGGGTTCAACAATACCTACGCGATGGTGATGCGGTCCGAGCATGCCGAGAGTCTCGGGCTTCGCCGCATTTCCGATCTGGCTGCTTACGTCAAGACCATTCGAACCGGCTTCGGGCACGAATTCCTAGAACGCCAGGACGGCTATCCGGGTTTCACTCGGGCCTACGGGCTCGATTTCGCCATACCTCCTCGTGGCATGGAGCTCGGTCTCATCTACCAAGCTTTGGTCGAGGAGAAGGTGGATCTAATCGCCGGAAGCTCTACCGACGGGCTCATCGAAAGGTTCGGTCTCACCGTGCTGGAAAATGATCAACGCTTCTTTCCACCTTATTACGCCGCCCCGGTGTACCGGCCAGAGACCGCGGAAGCTCATCCCGCATTTCGAGAAGTGATTCAGATGTTGGGAGGAGCGATCGATGAATCCGCGATGCGATCGATGAACCGGGCGGTGGACAACGATCGCCGGCGAGCTTCCGATGTCGCCAAGGAGTTTCTCGTCGACAAGGGTTGGATAAGTTTGACGGGCGATGGGTCGCCGCCCTACTCTTGAGGAAAATGCGAACCAAGCGACAAGTATTGCTGACGATTCTCTTCTTGAGTTTCGTAGCGTCCTCATCGTCGTCGGCCGCCCTCCCCTGCAACAAGACCAGCTCTGGGGTTACCTCTGGGAGCTCCGGATGCTGAGGCTCCATCCTCTTCCCGCCGATGTGGTGCGGATCGGACGTCTGGGCGACTCACATATCGTTCTGACACACCCTCTGGGGTCACGTCGCCATTTGGAGATACGAAGGACCGCCGAGGGTGTGGTGGTCAAGGATCTAGGGAGCACGAATGGGACTCGCCTCAATTTTCTCGAACTGCGGGCAGGCCAGGAAGCGCCGATTCGTCCTGGTGCTTTCTTGGAGGTCGCGGCAGAGAAGCTCCCTGGGTCTGCTTCGCTTCAGTGGACACCTAACGAACGGAGAGGTATATGGGTGTTCAAATGGCGGAGAAAAAGAAACGTAGGCAGTTCACGAAGGAATTCCGAGCAGAGGCAGTGCGGGTAGTTCGCGAGAGCGGCAAGCCAGTGAGCGGGGTAGCCCGGGATATCGATGTGACGGAGACGTCGCTTTATGCCTGGATGAGGCAGGACCGGATCGACCGTGGTGAAGGCGGCCCCGGAACGCTGACGAGCGAGGAATTCGAAGAACTGCGTGGCCTCCGAAAGGAAGTTCGGGAGCTTCGTATGGAGCGCGACTTTCTAAAACAAACGGCGGCGTACTTCGCGAGCGTGAAGAAATGAAATTCGCAGCGATTCGGCTCCAGAGCAAGGAGTTGTACGTTTCGTGGATGTGCCGGCTGCTCCAGGTTTCTCGGAGCGGCTATTATGCGTGGCTGAGGCGGAAGCCCAGCCGCCGTGAACGGGATGACCGGCGCCTGTCTGTGAAAATCGTTGCGTCTTTCCGAGCCAACCGCGGAGTTTACGGAAGTCCTCGTGTTGTGGAGGAGCTCCGTGCGGATGGTGAGTCTGTTGGGCGTCGGCGCGTTGCTCGCATCATGAGAGAGAAAGGCCTGTGCGCCCGCCTGCCGAGACGTTTTCGGAAGACAACGGATTCGTCGCACTCGCGCCCCGTAGCTCGAGACCTCGTGCAGCGCCAGTTCTTGCCGAAGACCCCCAACGAAGTCTGGGCTGCGGACATCACCTACATCCGAACGTGGGAAGGCTGGTTGTACTTGGCCGTGGTCATGGACCTATTTTCGAGGCGCGTGATCGGTTGGGCGATGGCGAATCATCTTCGCGCAGAGCTCGCTGTCTCGGCGCTTCAGATAGCGGTGCGTCACCGACGACCACCCCGTGGGATGATTCATCATTCGGACCGTGGCGTGCAGTACGCGAGCAGAGACTACCGCGCGTTCTTGCGACGCCACGGAATCGAGTGCAGCATGAGTCGAAAGGGCGACTGCTGGGACAATGCCGTCGTCGAGAGTTTCTTCGGCACGCTGAAGACCGAATCTCTCTACCGACTCGTTCTGCCAACTCGAGCGCAGGCGCGATGGGCCACCGTCGACTACATCACCAACTTTTACAACCCGAGGCGACGGCACTCAACCCTCGGGAACGTCAGTCCCATCGAATTCGAACATAGACTCTTGGAAGCAAACCGCATTGCATAATCAACTTGTCCACCAAACCGGAGCAAGCTCACCTTTTCCATGAAAGCAGGGAGAAACTTCTGGACGAGGCGTTACAGTTCATGCTGCTGGCCCGATTCGCCGTTCCGCGCGTGGCCGTCCTGCAGGACCGAATCGTTCGGGCTCTGGGAAAAGAAAGAGAGATTCAAGGGATCAGCGAAGCCATTGTGAATTTGGAGAAAGAAGAAGTCCAGATGATCTACGCGATGAGACCGCGCCCCGCTCGTTCTCTCCCGGCGACTCGGTCTTCGTGAGTGAGGTGGCTATTGTGGATGGCTGGCTTCGCGTCGGGCTGTGGGGAGTCGCCAAGGGTGCGCCCCTCAAGTCGCGTCGGGCTGAATACTCTCACCTGGCACACGGCGAGCTTCGCATCGGTGTCTCACGCCCATCGTCGGAAGAGGCGCGCGCTGCATTTGAGCGCAGCTGGTCCGAGCAAGGGATGCCTTTCTTGCTAGCCCTAGTCCTTCCGGTTATGGACGTTTATTCTGAGGAGCAGAGTGCCGGGAACGGTTTGAAGCTAGCGCGGGGCTTGTCCTCACAACCGGGAGCCGTCGCTCTCAAGGACAGTGCTCGTGTTCTTTCCTTCTGGTCTCGACTGAACCCGACGGACGCCGAGCTGGGGGTCCTCACGGCAACCGCCGAAGCGCGTTGGGTCAAGGCCGTGGCTCTGGAAAGGCGACGGGGGCTCGGAGACGAGCAACGTTCTGAACTGATGGCAGCGCTCGAGAGAAGCAAGGGTTGGGTGCGAACTGCGGACGACCTGGGGGTGAGCGACAAGAAGACGAAAGTAGCAGAAGCCGAGATTGCGGAGGCCGAAGAGATGCTGAGAAGGATACCATGAAGATGGTCTTGCGAATCTTCTTGATCGGTTTCATCGGGTCGTTTGTCTCCGTATTTTCGCAAACGTTGGCCCAAAAATCGAACCAGACAGCCCAGTTCCGTGTCAGCGTTGAGATGGTCAGTCTCTCGGTGACCGTTTTCGATAAGAAGCAACGGTTGGTAACGGATCTCCAGCTAGAACACTTCACTATCTATGAAGACGGCGTCGCGCAGGAGATTAGAGTGTTTTCTAAGGAGGACCTGCCGCTACGAATGGTCATCCTGCTCGACACTTCGGGTAGCATGAAGTCGAGGATGGAGCTGGCTCAGGAAGCCGCGGTGCGGTTCGCACGTTCTCTCAAAGAGGGGGACCAGGTCAAGGTCATCGAGTTCAACAGTCGTGTGCTGACCCTCTCGGACTTCACGACGGATTTCGAGAAGGTCGCAAAAGCGATCCAAGCGACGAAGGCGGCAGGTGCGACTTCTCTTTACGAGGCGCTCTACATCGCGCTTCGTAGTTTGTCCCGTCGGCGGGAGGGCGACGAGCGACAAGCCGTCGTCGTGCTTTCGGACGGAAACGACACACGCTCGCTGGTGACTTTTGAGGACGTCCGGCAGTTGGCGCGGAAGACGGACGTTCTCATCTACACCATCTATGTTCGCGGTAGCGGGGACGACCTCAAGAAACATAAGTACGCCAACGCCAAGTACGAGCTCGAGAGGTTATCGGCTGAGACCGGCGCCTCTTCATTTGCACCGAAGCAAATCAAAGACTTGTCGGGCGTCTATGAGCGCATCGCCACCGAGCTCAAGAGCCAATACAACATCGGCTACGTGTCCACGAATACTAAAACCGATGGTGCTTGGAGACACCTTCAGATCCGGTGCGATCGGGACGACTCCGTGGTTCGGAGCCGCATCGGGTACTACGCTTTCCGCATGTAATCCAGTTAAGAAATAAAAAACCCTAGACAGGATTATAGGATAGAAGAGACTAACTGCCATTCGGATCTCGCAAAACTAGAAAGCTTATCCCGCAAATCATAGCCTAGTTGGAGGCTGCTCTATGCAACACAGTGATTTGACTGAGAAAATTATAGGATGTGCGTATCAAGTCTACAACACGATGGGTCACGGTTTTATAGAGTCCGTGTATCAGAAGTGCATGCTGATCAAGTTGCGAAGGAAAATCTAACAGCCGAGCCGGAGAAGCCTATCGCGGTGCGATACTCTGGGGAAATCGTAGGAGAGTTTTCTGCTAACATCCTCGTGGAAGGCTTAGTGATTGTAGAGTTGAAGTCGGGGATGTCCCGCCGGATGTTGAATTTGGGGTAGCTGCGGCTCCTTGGCCGGCCTAAGAATAGGTCTGCCAATAAACCGTCTCCAGAGGGGGACAAGGAGCCACCAATGCCTAGGAAATCAAAGAAGCCAGTAAGAAAACAAACGCACTCGCCTACGGGCAAGGTAGTTGGCCAAGTCGGTCAGATACTGCTACCGATAATAGCTGGGATCGCGGCCACGAAGGCGGATCTGACGGAATGGGTGTACGAGCAAGGACTGACAGCTCTGCACCTACTGCTCAGAGAGGACGCCGAGGAGATCGCGGGGCTCAAGGGCAAGCACGAGAAGGAGCGAACTCATAACCACTGGGGGAGCACGAACGGAGAGCTGGGCTTCGGTGGTCGTCGCATCCAAGTGTCGCGACCTCGAGTTCGCTCGAAGTCGGGCGCGGAGGCGTCGCTTCCACACTTCGAAGCCTTCCGCGAAGAAGACCCGCTTCCAGAGCGAGTGTTGAATCAGATCTTGGTGGGCGTATCGACCCGAAATTACGAATCGAGTCTGGACAAACCCGCGGCCAAGTTGAAGTCTCGTGGCACGAGTGAGAGTGCCGCCAGCCGTCACCTCGTGAGCCAGACGACTAAGAAGCTCGAGGAATACCTGTCTCGGCGGCTAGAGGAGTTCGAGCTTGCGGCACTGATGCTGGATGGCCTTGAGGTGGCCGGACAGACCGTCGTCGTAACTCTAGGTATCACAATAGATGGAACGAAGGTGCCCCTGGGTATATGGCTGGGCTCGACGGAGAACTCTCGGGTGTGCACCGCGATGTTGCAGGACCTTCTCGAGCGAGGCTTGCGCGTCGATGAGTCGATTCTCTGCGTAGTGGACGGAGGCAAAGGCATCCGCAAGGCACTCGTCGACGTTTTGGGGGACCTCGCGGTCATCCAAAGGTGCCAGATCCATAAACTCCGAAATCTTCGCTCGTACCTTCCCAAGTCTCGTCACGCCTACGTGCTCCAGACGATGAAGGAAGCCTACAAGTGCAAGAGTGCCGACAAGGCGCGCAAGCGACTTCAGGCATTGGTGTCGTGGCTCGAGCGAAACGGCTACGACGAAGCTGCCGGAAGCCTTCGTGAAGGGATGGAAGAAACACTCACGGTCGTGAAGCTCGCGCCGCCCGCCTTACTTCGCCAGTCTCTTGCCACGACGAACGCCATTGAGAATCTCAACGGAACCATTCGCAGAGTATCGAGAAACGTCAAGCGTTGGAAGAGTCCTTCATGGTTCGCCGATGGACCGCTCTTGGCGTCGTCACCGCGCAGAAAAAGTTCCGGCGTATCAAAAGCTATCGCCATATGGGCGCTCTCGTTCACGCGCTTAGAAGCAAACAGAAATCTCTTGACAGCGATGAGTTTGCTGCCTAAGAGTATTTACAGGTGCCGCCGCTACCCGACCAAATTCAACAGCGGCCGGGACATCCCCTTGAAGTCCGTTCGAGGAGTTATTCAGGCCCATGAGACTCCACTTGTAAATTACTTGGTGGCTACGGGAAAAGAAGTAGGGTTGCTACTCAATTTCGGTGAGCGGAAGGTAGAGGTCAAGCGCAAGGTAAGGACCCTGCACTAGTCCAGTCTCATCCTGTCAATCCTGTTAATCCCGTCTAATGGTTTTGTCCTTCCACGAAAAAAAAGACCCTCACCTCGCGTGAGGTGAGGGTCTTTGGAGTGAACGAAAGAAACTTCTACTGGAACTTCAAGGGGTAGACGAAGTACCGATCGTTTGACCAGGCACTCTCGTAGCCATCGGTGTCGACGGCGGCCACCCGCCAGAAGTAGGTACCAGGCTCGAGCGAATCGACGCTCAGGCTCATGAGCTCGGCATCGGTTCCGCTGACCCACGTCTCGTCCATGAGCTGCCTGAACTCGGCATCCGAAGAGATCTCCAAATGGTAGCGCGCGGCGCCGTCGACTGCGGACCAGCTGAAACGATAGCTGGCGATGTCGCCCTCGAGTACCTCACGCTCCGCCGGAGTGAACAACTGGGACGGCGCCATCGGAAGCGCGTGCGGGGAGACCGGCGTGTTACCAGCTTCCTCGACGAGCGAACCGAAGTTGCCGGCTACCGAGATGTTGTCATCGGACGAACCGAAGTCCACCGCGCCCTCTAACACCTCGAGACGGGTCCCGCCCTGGGTTTCGACCTTGACGCGGAACTCAGTTCCTCGAACGAAAGAGGTGGGAGTCGGAGTCTCGATTTCGAAACGGCTGTCGCGCTGGAGAAGCTTGTTCACCTTCGCGATGACCGAACCGGAGTCGAGCTTGATCTGCGTGACCCGCACTTCGCCACGCGCCGTCTTGGTTGTGCCAGCAAGACTGAACATGGCTTGGCTGTTTGGACGTAGCTCGATGACAGTTCCGTCATCCTGGCGGATTTCCACGCTGGAACGGCTGCGTGTGCGAATCCAGTCGCCCTCCGAGACTAGAATGTTAGGCACCACTGGCACCCACTTCCAGTCGAAGTGACGAGCGATTTGAACCCGGCCGCTGAACTTGTTCACCTTAGCAGGGATCTGTCCGATCTTCAGCATGTGCTTCGGAACCCGAACCTCGACCCCATCGGCGAGCAAGTTATACTCCGTCAACTCTCTCCAGAAGTCTGCTTTTTCCAGATATTTCTGGTAGACCTTGAGCGGCGTATTGTCTTCTGCGTTCAACACCACCACATAGTCATCGTCCGGACGAGCGTGAGTTGTCGTTGGCTCGCTTTGAGGAGAGGAAATCTGGGTGGCAGGGTTAGCTTTCTGGGTCTACGCGGATTTGTGTGGGTTGAAGACGGCATTTCTGGGTAATGGCGGAAGGAATGCCGCCACGATCTTCAGCTTGAGATATTCCTCGTCGCGATAGCCGTAGGCGCGTCGTTGCAGCACACGGATTTTGTTGTTGACCCCTTCAACTAGGAGGCGCAGACGTTCCATCTCGGCCACCGCCTTGTCCGGCATATCCCGGCACAGCTTGCCCACATGCGTCGCAAAACGCTAGGTGTAGCGCGAGTTGTTCGCCAGCCAGTCCAGGTGTTCTACATGCAAACCGCCGCACCCAGGACAGTTGACGCGCCAACGCTCGTATTCCAGAGAGATCCGCCAGCCTGCCAACGACAGGTCGCGGACCCGGCACACTTGCTTGTCATAGCGCCCCCGGCACCGTTGCCCACAGTAAGAGCAAACAGCTGTTTTTTTCGCCTCTTGAGCTGGATGACGCGGGCGTATCGGTCATCGAATACACCCTTCAATCCGGCACCAGCCACGAAACCTGGCAGCGCAAACAGCGAGCGGATCGACTGGGAATTTTTCACTCGGTTAGCCTATCCTAAAAATGGACCACTTTTCAGCACCTGATGAAGTCTGGATACCTTTTCCACACAATGAGTTACACTGTTTTCCGTCAGGACTTACCCACACGAATCCGCGTAGACCCAGCTTTCTTTACCTGCTCCTCGGAGCGCCCCCCTCGGTCGATGCTGTGAGGGTGACCGCAAAGGACATCGCGCCAGCAAGGACTAGCACTTTTGTCACTCTTGGCAGTTTCACCCACGTCATGGGCACCTCCTCCATTTCTTGGTGAGCTGTCGACCTAATTGCGCGCCCACCGGAGTGGTCGGGGAAGACCAAAAAAAACATTCATGGAAAACATTCCTCAATCGATGCCAATTGCCCTGATGCGGGGTAGGTAATCCTCGACAGCCAACTTCGCCCGGTCCTTGGTTGGGTTGTCCTTTTCGATGGCCAATTCGATGGTCGGAGTCTGGGTGGTAGATTGATCCAATTTGACCCACCCAAGACCGGCCATGTCTTTCACCATCTCGACCACCGTGGCCGTCGGCACGCCGGCTCGATTGGCCAAGGCGCTCATCGAGCGGCGCCCATCGATGGAAGCGAGAACCTTCCACTGAAGGGCGGTGAGGTGTAGAGGCTCGTCGCTTGCAAGCTCCGGCATAAGCTCTGGCACCGCTTCGAAGAGATCCTCTCGGCGCTCGGGCTCCGGCTCCAGCGAAAGGGCGCCCACTGTAAGCAGGCCAAACACGAGGCGGCCGGTCTCGAAACTGTCGATGCCCAAGGATTCAGAAATCTGCTTGATGGACCTTTGGCCGTCTGCCAGCCTGAGGATTCCCCAGTCCTGGCGCGTCAAGCGTATGGAACCGCTGTCTTCCGCGAGCGGCACGCGATAGGGAGTCACATCGAAGTTCGGGATCTTGCTCGAAAACATGTTCCATTCGTCGAGCCGGCGGGTAGCCTCAATCAAGAGGTTGGTGCCGGAGGTGGTAATCGTCCGGCCACACGCCCACTCTTCCTTGCGAGCGTATCGCTCCCCGCCCAACGCTTTCACTTCGTCGTCGAGCAACTCGTGAACGCGCATTAGCCCCAGCGGGACCAACGAACGAATCATCTCTACCTTGGCATCCAGCTCGAACTCCGCGTACTCTTCGCGACTCACGATCTCGACCTCACCCAAACGACGTGACTTCTCGCGTTTCTTGACCGAACGTAGCAGACTTCCCATCTCGGCTCCTTTCTTCGCGGCTTGATGTTGTTTTGTCCAACGTCATCAAACCACGGGGTTCGGAGCCGTTTCAATTTTCAACTAAGATTGGCACACTTTCCAATCAGGATGGACAAGAGCTTCTTGTCGGCGGCGGCGAAATCCAGCCACGCGCGCACTGGGGATTTCCGCCAGTCGAGGCTGCGGCCTGGCAAATCGATCCAAAGACCGGCTCCGTGCCGTTTCAAAGAGGTAGGCGTGACCTCGCCCGAAACCGAAAGCCTGCTTCGTCATTCCACCGAGACTAGCCCGGTGATGGTGAACGACGAGAGCCTCCGGTCGGTAGACCACGCTGGCGCCGACGCCATAGATTCGAGCACAGAAGTCGTAGTCTTCCCCATAAATCACCACGTTTTCATCGAATCCACCGAGCTCATCGGCGAGCGCCCGTCGCACCGAGAAATTAGCGGTCGGGAATCCTCCTGACCGCGGCGTCCATTCTCGGTGTCGGGACGGTTGGTCGGGGAGTCTCAGTGTGTACAAAGAACTGAAGAGCTCAAGCAACGTCGTGCCCGAAGCGCCTACGACTCGACCGGCGACTGCTCCGATGTCAGGATCGTCGAACGAGGTTACCAAGTTCTCCAACCAGGTTGGATCGGGACAGCAGTCCGCATCGGTGAAGGCCACGATGTCTCCTTTTGCGGCACGAATTCCAGTGTTGCGAGCCGCCGAGGCGCCCGTCTTCGGTTGCTCGAGGATCTTCACCCCGCGCTCGGCTCTTTCCTCGGCAAACGCACCCATGAGGGACGGGCCGTCGTCGGTGGAACCGTTGTCGACTAGGAGTACCTCGAGTGGGGCCGGATCGAGTCGATCGATAGATTCGAACAGGAGCGGTAGAGTCCGCGCTGCGTTCAGAACGGGGATGACGACCGAGATGCGGCTTGCTAATCGTCCTCGATCAGGCAAAGCACCTCGAGCTGGATGGGCTTGCCGGTAACCTCTGCCTTACCCTCGGTGAGAAGCATGTTAACCTCGCTGCGGATACCGAAGTCGTCGAGGTAGACACCGGGCTCGATGGAAAATGCGGTGAACGGAAGCACTTCACGTTCGTCGCGGGTCTCGAAGTTGTCCATATGGGCCCCATTACCGTGCACCTCGAGTCCGATGTTATGACCAGTGCGATGGAAGAAATACTCGCCGCAGCCTCGCTCGTTGATGAAGTTCCGTGCCACATCGTCTACTTGGTAGCCGCGGAACGTCTCGTTCCGCTGCACGTTGCCGATGACGAAGTCGATGGCGGCATCGCGGGCACCCGCCACCACCTCCCACACCTCCTGAATCCGAGCCGGCACGGTGGGGCCCACGTACCCTACCCACGTGAAGTCGGCGTAAATACCGTCGGGTCGATCGACCTTGGCCCAAAGGTCGATGAGCACGAAGCTTGCCAGTCCGATCTCCCGATCCGAGGACGAGCTGGGTGCATAGTGAGGGTCACTGGTGTGCTCGTCGACCGCAACGATAGGCGGCGAGGACGTGACGAGGCCGAGTCCGGCAAACTGTTCGAGAATGAATTGTTGAGTTTGGTACTCGCTTGCCTTTTTCACGGAGAGGATACGTTGTTTGATCTCGGCGAACGCGCGATCCTTGGCTTCGGTCGTCGCTCGCGCGGCTTCGCGATGGAGGTCGACCTGGGCCGGAGTGAAACGAGACTCGAAGATCGATACCAGGTCGGCCGAAGTCTGGATGTCCTTGCCAAGTCCCTTGAGAAGCTCCAACGTCCCAGCATCGACGCGTGAGACGTAGGGAATGTTGCATTCTGGTGAATACTCCATCGCGATGCGAGTGGCGCCGGAAGTCGCCTCAGTTAAACGCTCTCTCATTTCTCGCCAGCCCGCGTAGACAAGCTTCCGACCCGGTAAATGGTCCAAGTGGTGTCTCTCAATAGCATGCACGATGCCGACCGGCTCGCCTTTCGCAGGGAGGAAGTAGAACCAACGTCGCGTGGCGAACCTGTCCTCGGGGAAGCGGGCCACTCTCTTCGCGATGGGATTTTGCCCTTGGAAATCGTAAAGCAACCAGCCGTCGAGCTGACGTTCGGAGAGCATGTTCTGGATCAGGTCAGTCGGTATTTGACTCAAGGGTTTCCTCTATCCGGCTTTTCGGGCTCTCACTGTTCGGCCAATTGCCGACGACCCAACCGCGTCAAAAAGTACAGCGAGGCCGAGATCACGAGAATCACCAAAGCCCCTGCTGCGGCCAGCAGGATGAGCGTCATGGAGAAGACGGTCCGGCGGTCGAAACGAGCCTCGAGGTGGAGGGGCACTCCGCGCTGCAGCTCGGAGACGGAAGTTTCCCATCGAACGATGTTGCCACGCTCGAGGCCGGCCGTCGAGTTGTGATACCGCACGGGGCTCGGGAAATGAAAGCGGAAGGCCACCAGGGCCTCGTCCGGTAGTCGCGCGACGCCTTTCCACTTGTCTCTCCCTTCGACGTGGGCCTCCAGGCTCAGTTCTTCGCCGCGTCCGATCCGGAAGGCGCGAATAGCGAGGCCTGCTTGCTCCGATAGTTCCCCCAGGTCATCGAACCGGGCCCGGACGTGGAAGAACGTGCGCGTGTTGCGCCGGGAACGCGTCACGGAGACGACTGCGAATACCGGTGAATCGTAGAACGTGCGCAGCTCCTTCACAAACTCGGTGTCGGAATCCGCCCTTCCCACTCCGTGGAGGGACGAGAAGACATTCTTGGTAGCGTGAATGGTGAACTCGCCGGAGCCGTCAACTCCCAGGTTGACTTCCTCTTCGTATTCGTATTTGGAGCAGCTGGCTAAGAGGCTCGCCAGTAGCGTCGACGCGAGGAGCGTGGCGGAGGTTCGCATTTGATTGCCGATTCTATCTCGAAGGCGCCTTCCATGCGAAGGGAATAACCCATACAATGGCGGCCCGCAATGAACGAAGGCAGCAAACGCAAGATCGTGCTAGTGGACGGCAACTCACTGGTCTACAGGTCGTTCTTCGCGATCCCCCGGCTTACCAATCGCGAGGGGGTCCCCACCAACGCCGCCTACGGTTTCGCCACGGTTCTGCGAAAGATTCTCGCCGAGGAGTCACCCGAGCACGTTGCGGTGGTCTTCGATGCCGGTGGAACCAATTTCCGACATCGGCTCTATCCAGAATACAAGGCAAATCGCCCGCCCACACCGGACGACCTGGTGGTACAAATGCCGTTGACGAGGCAAGTGTGCGAAGCGTTGGGTCTTCCGATATTGGAGGTCCGGGATGTCGAAGCCGATGATGTCATCGGTACACTCGCCGCTCGAGCCGAGGCCGAGGGATTCGAAGTCTTCATCGTTTCCTCGGACAAAGATTTTTTGCAGTTGGTCTCCGATCGAGTCACCGTGATTCAGCCCGGCAAAGAGGATCGTTACGGTCCGGCCGGGGTGGCAGAGAAATTCGGCGTGCCGCCGGAGAAGGTCACCGACGTGCTCGGACTGGTGGGTGATAGCGTCGACAACGTACCGGGTGTACCGGGCATCGGAATAAAGGGTGCGGTTTCTTTGATTAAGGAATGGGGTTCGCTCGAAGTCTCCGTAGAGAACGCCGAAAGAGTAACCAACAAGAGGACACGGGAGGCCTTGCTGAAGCATGCGGACCAGGCTCGCCTCTCCAAAGAGCTCGTACAGTTGGACACCAACGTCCCTTTGGAAGTGAAGCCGGAGGAGCTCCGTTACCGCGGTGCGGATCGAAAAGCGGCCTTCGAGCTTTTTGAAAGGCTCGGTTTTACATCGCTCTTGAATGATTATCTTCCGGAGGGGGAGTCTGCGCCGCGCGGTGCGTACCTTCCGATTGCAACTCCCACCGAGCTCAAACGCGTTCTGGAATCGGCGAGAAGACGAGGGCGTCTGGCTCTTTCGCTCGCGACCGGAGACGGCGACGCGCAGGAGCGGCTACTAGGGCTCGGTCTGGCAGTCGAGCCAGGCGAGGCGTTCTTCATTATGGTCGGCGGCCCTCAAAGCAAATTGACGGAGTCCTCTCTTCTAGCCGAGCTTGGACCGATTCTGTCCGATCGCGGAGTCCTAAAGGTGGGTCACGACTTGAAGTCGGCGAGCGTCTGGCTGCGGAGAAAGGGAGTAACCCTCAGTGGCATCGGCTTCGATTCGATGGTCGCTTCATACGTCTTGAATCCAAGCAAGCGAAGCCATCAATTGGAAACACTGGCGGTCGAGATTCTCCAGAGACCTCTCGCCGAATTGGACGACGTCGCCGTCGAGCAAGGCGTGCTACCCGGCATGACCGGCCTCGGAACGGTGCCCTCGGAAAACCAAGTGAGGCCAGGTGCGGAGCGAGCAGAGACCGTCCTCCGCATCCAGGAACGACTAGAACCTCGGATCGACGAAGAGGGACTCGGGATCGTGTACAAGGACCTAGAATTGCCACTCATCGAAGTTCTGGCGGATATGGAGCGGGCAGGGATCCGTCTCGATGTCAACGCGCTGAGTGTTATGTCGGAAGAGATCGGAACCGAGCTCGCCCGGCTCACTGCGGAGATTTACGAGCTAGCCGGGGTCGAGTTCAACATCAACTCTCCGAAGCAACTGGGGGAGATTCTCTTCGAGAAGATGAACCTCCCCTCCTTCCGCAAGACGAAAAAGCAAAGGTTTGCCTCTACCAAGCTGGAAGTTCTCGAGGAGCTGGCCGAGCACTTCGAGCTTCCGCACAAGATTCTAGAGTACCGAAGCCTGTCCAAGTTGAAGGGCACATACGTGGATGCTCTGCCTGCACTCGTCGACCCTGAGACAGGACGTATCCACACGTCGTTCAACCAGACGGTTGCCGCGACTGGCCGACTGTCTAGCTCGGAACCCAATCTTCAGAACGTTCCGATACGGACCCAACTCGGCCGTCGTATTCGTACTGCGTTCGTCGCGGAGCCGGGCCGGATCCTCTTATCGGCGGATTACTCGCAAATCGAGCTTCGTGTGCTCGCCCACATGAGTGGCGACCCGAATTTGATCGAGGCCTTTCGGAAAGAGGAAGACATTCACGCCCGGACAGCCCTTCAAGTGTTCGGAGAAGACTCTGAGCTTTCCGAGGCCGAGCGGCGGCGACGGGCGAAGATCATCAACTTCAGCATCATTTATGGCAAGACCGCGTTCACCCTCGGCAAAGAGTTTGGCGTTCCGACCCGAGAGGCGCAAGCCTTCATCGACAACTATTTCGACCGCTACCCGAAAGTGAGGGTGCTTCTGGACAAGATCATTCGCGACGCTCAGCTGACGGGGAAAGTGAAGACTATTTTCGGGCGCCACCGCTACATCCCCGAGATTGGGAGCCGTAATCGGGCTACCCGCGAGGCGGCGAAGCGAGTAGCCGTCAATGCTCCCATCCAAGGCACCGCGGCGGATCTCATCAAGAAGGCGATGATCGAGCTATGGCGCGATCTCCAGAGCAAAGGCCTTGAAACCCGTCTGCTCCTGCAGGTGCACGACGAGTTGGTTCTGGAAGTGCCCGAAAAAGAGGTAGAAGAAGTCTCCGCGCTGGTGCGGCGAGTGATGGAGGGTTGCTACAAGTTGTCCGTGCCCCTCAAAGTGGACATCAGTCTGGGGCCTTCCTGGACGCACTAGTCCCGAACCGGGAGCGTCACGAGCGGTTTGCTCCTCTCCAGGAGTCCCGCAGTTCCCGGAACCATAGACGCTCATCCTCTGAGAAGTAGAGGAAGAGCATGGGGCCCCTACCATTCCCGCAATGCCGCACATGACTCTAAGATAGGGAGAATTCCATGTCGGACAAGGCGTCGAGAACCTTCTCCGGGTTGTCGACAACGGGGTCTTGGCAGAGGTAGTGCATGTACAGAGTGACGTACTGATGGTGCCGAGCGAGGGGAACCCCACACTCGTTCAGGAACTGCGCCGTTAGGCGGCTCAAGAGAGGTTGGGTTTCTGTGTTTCCTGGGAGCCTCCGGAACCGATCGATTACGGTTTGCGAGTTCAAAGGAATCTTGTCTCCGGCAATGATGAAGTTGCGCAGGAGGAAGTCGTACCAGTTCAAAACAGCGGGTCCGATCTTGGCGTGTTCCAGATCGATCAGGGTCGCATGCAAGAAACCGTTGAGACACATGAGAATGTTACCGGCGTTCAGGTCCCCGTGGATGAATTGCGACCTGTTTAGGGATTCTCGGAATGTTCGATCGAAGCCCAACTCGGTCGCTCTCTCCATTAGGTCCTTTCGAATATCGAAGTCGGCAAAGAAGCCCTCTACCCTCGGCTGAGGGAAGGACAGGCGGCTCAACTCGAGAACGAGCGTGTGGAAACACTTCAGCTGATCCGGGTCGTTCAGATTCATCGCTGAGCCGTTAACGGCCACGGTGTGATCGAAATAGCCTCGCCGCCCCTTCCAGAGCGAAGTCCGAGGGAAGTTTTCCTTGAGCTCCGGCCGTTGCTGGGTGATGCTTTCCCAGAAGGCGAAGGAGATTTGCGTCTTGCGCGATGCGTTCCTCGTGACGGGAAGCGCGTACTTTCCGGTTAGGCGAGCACTCGTCCCTTCGACAGAAAAGAAGTTCGCCCTCCGGTCGTTTATGACTACCGCGAGGTTGATTCCCGGGGCGCTCAGCTCGATGAGATCGTTCCCAGTCCGCAAAGCGAGTCGAGGTGGGGAAGTGGGACAAGCGAAGACGGTCCAGGACGGGGAGAAGAAGACGCTCAACTTAAGAAACTGGGTCTACGCGGATTCGTGTGGGTAAGTCCTGACGGAAAACAGTGTAACTCATTGTGTGGAAAAGGTATCCAGACTTCATCAGGTGCTGAAAAGTGGTCCATTTTTAGGATAGGCTAACCGAGTGAAAAATTCCCAGTCGATCCGCTCGCTGTTTGCGCTGCCAGGTTTCGTGGCTGGTGCCGGATTGAAGGGTGTATTCGATGACCGATACGCCCGCGTCATCCAGCTCAAGAGGCGAAAAAAACAGCTGTTTGCTCTTACTGTGGGCAACGGTGCCGGGGGCGCTATGACAAGCAAGTGTGCCGGGTCCGCGACCTGTCGTTGGCAGGCTGGCGGATCTCTCTGGAATACGAGCGTTGGCGCGTCAAGTGTCCTGGGTGCGGCGGTTTGCATGTAGAACACCTGGACTGGCTGGCGAACAACTCGCGCTACACCTAGCGTTTTGCGACGCATGTGGGCAAGCTGTGCCGGGATATGCCGGACAAGGCGGTGGCCGAGATGGAACGTCTGCGCCTCCTAGTTGAAGGGGTCAACAACAAAATCCGTGTGCTGCAACGACGCGCCTACGGCTATCGCGACGAGGAATATCTCAAGCTGAAGATCGTGGCGGCATTCCTTCCGCCATTACCCAGAAATGCCGTCTTCAACCCACACGAATCCGCGTAGACCCAAGAAACTTATCTATCCTCAGGAGGCCGTCTAACAGGAACCGGGGAACCCATCTTCGCAGGAGCCGATATTGACCAACATGAAAACACCAGGATCCGAACGGTTCGTTGGACAAAAAATGGCCGATCAGGAATCTCAATCCACTCGGGCCATCTAGCGTCGCGGCGAGCCTGGTGTTCCGGTAGCTGGGGTGTACAAACAGCCATGTCATCTCGGCGAAGCCACACCTCCGTAACATTCTTTCTAGCGCGGAGCGGGAATGCGTCAAAGCCCGGAAGTCCTTGCCCCGTCGGATCCGGTGGTAGAGTCTGGCGAGCCGCCTCGGCAAGAGCGAAATGAATCGGAGCGCGGTGTGCTCTTCCTTGTATCCTAGGAAGTACTGTAGCCCGTAGCGGTTCTCGATAACCAGGAAGAGTGTACCCTCTGGCCGAAGAACCCTCATAATTTCTCTCAGTGCGGTCTCTTGCAGATGCTCGGGAGGATGTTCGTTTGAGAACGTGCCCACCCATTCCAAGACGCCGTTCAACACGACCACATCGAAGAAGTTGTCGGGATACGGAAGCGACAAGACGTTGCCCTGGGCGAGATTCATGTTGGAGATTCCCTCTTGCTCGGACCGGATCTGGATGAACTGAAGACCATCCAATGAGCAATCGAAAGCATGAACCTCGTCGAACTCCTCCGCAAGCCAAAAAGTCAAACCTCCCCAACCGCTCCCGCAGTCGAGCACCCGTCCCTTCGGAGATGAAAGAATCGAAAGGGTGAACCGATTCTCGCCCGCTACCCACTCGGCCCGATCCTTGTCCATCCCGGCGATGCTCTGTCGCCAACCTTTTTCTCTGGCTTGCGCCAACAAGCCTTCGGGCGACCTGTCGGAAGAGAGTTGCCATGCGCTTGAGCCGATCGCGAAACAGGGAACGTTTGCGGTGATCGAGTACTCGGAGTCGCAGCTGCCGCACTGCAGGTGGTCTGGGGATCGCGTGAGCTCACCGTGGCACTGAGGGCAAACGAAGTCACCGCAAAGCTTTAGCATCATGTTTTTCCGCGCAAACCGAGAAGAGGGCTAAAATCTGAGCTTTTCATCGAGGCTACACCTTCGAGGTCGCGAGATCAACTTGGCCCGAGATGGCGCCCTCCCGGACTCGCGTAAATCTCCAGAGAAGGACCCCAGAGCAACGGCGCCCGGGCGAACCAAGCGGCTGCTTTGAGCACGATTGGAAAAAGAAGTTTGGACGACGCGCCCGGTGGCCCCTCGGCAGGCCGCGCATTTCGAATGCTAAGGATTCGGTAGCCCTCGGCAGGGAGGACGTGCCGAAGGCTCTCCGGAGTGAAGACAAGCGAATGAATGATGCCGAGGCGGGCAAATCGACTCAGCCCCGACAGCGAGGCGATGCGGTTCCAGCTAATGTGGAAAGAGCCGTTGGGAACTCGCACCAGCAAGAGGCCGTCGGGACGAAGCGCTTTACGAGCCTGACGCAAGAGCATGAGCGGATCGGGTGCCTGATCCAGTACGTTGATGATGCTTACCACGCCGTAGCCGGCATCGTCCGGGGGCAAGGACACGGGATCGCGCAGCGTGACACCGTGGTGCTCCTTCGTCCAATCCCGGCTCTGGATCGAAAGCTCCGTGCCCTCCGCCCGCCATCCGGCATCCAACGCCATGCGAACGAATAGCCCGCTGCCTGCGCCGAGGTCGAGTAATCTCCGTCCCTGGGGCTCCCCAAGACCGGCAAGCAGGTGTCCAAACATGGCCCGTCGGGCCGCCACGTCCGCTCCGGGTAGAAAGCGGGGGCCGTATTCTCGCTGGTAGGAGCTCCCCAGCTCACGATGGGTTGGTAGGCGATGAGAGCGTCGGCCGACAGGCCTCGCATCATCTTTCTAGCCCGCCAGGCTACACCGAGTGTCCAGTCCCACGGCCACCGCCGTTCCCCTCGAACGTGCCGGACCTCCACTTCGTCAATGGTGACGATCGGGGGTGCTTCGGGGGCCGGCTGTCGACAAAGAACGACGACACGATGACCTCGTCGCGCCAGGCGCACCGCGTGCTCTCTCAGTACACGCTCCGCGCCGCCGATCACTGGCCATGGGGAGACATCGGCGAGCAGGAGAACTTTCACACCAACCAGTGTAACGGATGACTCGCGGAGATTCGAGAGTTTGACATACGGGATCACCAGCCGTTCAGCTGCCGTAGAACTCCCTAAAAAGAGAATCGTTTCTGAAGGATCAAACCCTACAGCCGTTCTCGGCAGAACCGGGGGCGCCGGGTGCGCGCTTCACCGATGGCGGGGAATAAACACTACGGCGACGTAGCCAACTTGCTCGTCAGCTCCGTGATCGCACTGTGGGTGATTGATGTTCTCGTGCACCTGCACCTCGTCGAGAAGATCCTGCTCCCGTAACTCACCGCTCGGCGGCTTGAGCGACTATGTCGGCCTCCTGCTGGCCGACGTTCAAGTCGCGGTTGTGATCACCACTGCGGCTTGCGTGGGCGCTCTGCTGCTCGGGTGCGTCGTCAGGGGCCGAGATTACACGAAGGAAGCAGTTTGCCTGCTCTCGAGCGCGGCTGCTGGAATGACGATGATCGCGGTGACGAAAGTGATTTGGGGAGTCGTCACCGGTCTTGTGGTTTGGTTGGGTCTCCGTGTTCACTTGAGCAAGAGGGCAGAGGGGAGCTGGGGTTTCCCAGAGATCCTTTTGTATGTCCTGTTTCCTTCACTCGTCGTGGGGCTCGTCCGGCGCGCCTGGACGTTCGCTGGCGCCGAAGCTTGGGTATCGGTGGGGCTCGCAGGATCCGTAGTCATCGTGTTCGCATGGGCGGTCTTCCTTTTTCGACGAGACCCTCGACCAAAATGGGGGATGACGTTGAGCTGGTTGCCGGTCGGTGCCGCCTTCGCCCTGGTGTCGGTTTCCTTGGCGCGCGGGGGGTGCATCGAGTCGGGCTTTCCGATATCCGATCCCGAGAAGCCGCACGTCGTTTTGATGGTGTTGGATATCGTCCGGGCCGACCACCTGTCCGCCTATGGTTATTCGAGGGCCACCATGCCCGCGCTCGACCGATGGTCCCAGCAGAACGCGTTGTTGGTTCGGCGAGCTGTTTCTCCGGCCGGTTGGACCGCTCCCGCCCACGCCTCCATCTTCTCGGAGAAGACCGTCTCTCAGCATGGTATCCACTACGGCCCCGGTTCGGAGTTCCAGACTCCGGCATTCGATGGAATCGCTTGGTTGCCCGAGATCATGTCGAAAAGGGGCTATCGAAACTATGCGATCACTGCTAATCCGATTGCCGTTCCTTCCGACGTCACCGGCTTCACTCGCGTGTTCTCCCCGGAACGGGCGGAATGGGGTCAGACGATTGGAGCGTCCGTCGATCGTCTCCTGCCCTTCTACGTAGGTCTCAGCGAACGGCTCCGCTGGCGCATGCCGTACGTAGACGCCGAAGGGATTACCGACCTCGTGATGAGCGCGGTTCCCCGGCAATCGAGTCGAGAGGGTCCGATCTTCCTGTCCGTCCGTTTCCTGGATGCTCACTCCCCCTACAACCCTCCCGACCAGGCGCTCGATCTCCTGGGGCTTCGGACCCGCGGGCTTATTAGCCGCTACCTTAGCCACCGGGATCTCACCGAGCGTTGGGATTCGTTGCCGCCGGGGAAGTCCGAGGAGCTGATGACCCTCTATGATGGAGAGCTGCGTTGGGTGGATCTGCATCTCGAGCGGTTTCTCGAATGGATAGACCGCCGTCTCGGCAAAGAATCGGTGGTCGTCATCACCTCGGATCACGGAGAGGAGATGGGAGAAGAAGGAAGAGTCGGTCACGAGTAAGGGCTTTCTCAGATGCTCGTTCACGTGCCGTTGATCATCCGCTCACCCGGACTCGAGGTGGGAGAACTGGACGAGGTAGTCGATCTTCGCCATCTCTCTCGTTTCGTGGAAATGCTGTCTCGCGGTGAACGGCCGAGGCTCGAAGTGCTCGCGCCTCCCGGCGGCTCGATCGTAGTTTCCGAGCGGTACCCGTCAGGACTGAATGCCGCGAATCTTGGCGAGGAGTACGGTCGGCCATGGTTGTCGCTGATCCAAGGCGGGTACAAAGCGGTGGGACCACTTGAGCGAGGCCTGGAGCTCTACGATGTTGCGGCGTCGGGTTTTGGGCATGAGATCCCCCACAACCAATGACCCGGTCGCCGAGGCTTTGCGACAGGAGATGGACCGCTATTGGCAAGAGTGTCGCGATCGAAGGCGGGAGAAGCCCCAGACGCTTTCTGATGAAGAACTGCAGCGATTGCGGTCGCTGGGTTACGCGCAATGACGGAGAAGCGGTCGAGCGGCGTTTTGGTCTTGATCTTTGTCGCCGCGCTCGGCCTCCGATTGGGTTTGATGAGCTACCAAGAGTGCATCGAGACCGACGGCGTAGCTTACGCTCAGATGGCGAGCGAATGGGTGGAAGAAAGCTCGATGACCAACCAAATGTTCCCGCCCCTCTACCCGGCGCTCATCGGGATCGCATCGAAGGTCGTAGCCGACTATGAGCTCGCGGCGCGGCTCGTCTCGGGCTTGGCGGGCTCGTTGCTGATATTTCCACTGTTCTGGCTGGCGCAGCGGATCTATGGTGTCGCGGTAGCCCTGGTCACAGCTTCATTGGTGGCTTTTTATCCGCCTTTGGTCGAAGCCTCCACCCAAGCGTTGACCGAGTCTACCTTCACGCTCGTTTTGACCCTATTTTTCTTGGCGGCGCTCTTGACCTTCAAGGGTCGGAAATGGGTTTGGTTCCTCGCCGCCGGCGCTTTGTTGGGTGTGGACTACTTGGTCCGCCCGGAAGCCATCGCCTATTTGCCTTTGGTCGCAGCGGTCTATTTAGGTTCGGTTTTCTGGGAGGCGGGATCAGACAAGATGGCCGCAGCTGTGAACACCGGATGTTTTCTCGTGGCAGCCATGGTCTTCATCTTGCCCTACGTAGTGCATGTTGGGGGGTTGACGGGGAAGACGACAGTCACGCTGATCATTTCTCAGGCGGTGGGCCAGACTCACTTCACCCGGGCGGTAGACGAAATCGGAGCTGCCGACGACGGGGCGACGTCTGCCCCGCTGCTTCGAGCCATGCTGGCGGATCCTTTGACTTTTCTCAAACGCTGGATCATGAATTTGCACTTGGTTCACAAATACGTCTTACCCCAGCTTTTTCCGCCGATCGTGATCGCTTTGGTCGTGCTCGGTCTGAGTCGGTTCGGAGGGAAAAGGGAGGAGTTTTTTCTTCTGTTTTCTTGGCTGCCTTACGTGACGCTGCTGTTCTTCTACGTCGATGCTCGTTTCTTCGTTCCCCTGCTCCCGGTGGCGCTAATCTTCGCCGGCCAGGGGATGGAGCTCATCCAAGACGCTTTGTCTAGGAAAGTCTCCTTCGTTGGAGCCGGGGTGGTGGGCGCTTTGGTACTTGCAGTGGTGGTAACGAGTCTTCTCCCGTTTACGCTGCGGCCCCTGTACAGGCCGGATCCGCAGGTGAGTTATCGAGACGCTGGTCTTTGGCTTCGAGCCCACGCCGGCCCGCGTCTAAAGATCATGGATCGGAAACCGCAAGTGGCGTTCTATGCCGGTGGGGAGCACATCCGGACACCGGTGGGAAGTTGGGAAGAAGTGCTTCGGTTCGGGAAACGCGAATCTGCGACCCACTTGGTGATCGATGATCAGTACGTTCCTGAAACACGACCGGAGCTTCAGTTCTTGCTGTCCCCCGCGTTTGCTCCTGGTGGGCTTAGCTTGGCGAAGGAGTTTCGGTCGGGAGATTCCGTGCGGGTTCTGGTCTACGAGCTCCAATGAGGAAGCGCTCGGAGACTCTCACTTCGCGAACAATCCTTCGAGCACCTGTCGCATATGGTTCCGATGCGTGCCCTCCCAGAGGATCTTGCCGCAGCGTTCGCATCTCATGAAACGCGCTTTGGTGGAAAAAATGTAAGGTGGAACTCGGTGCTGTGCCTCTTCACGGAGCGCCGGCTCGAGGGGAGTGTTGCAATCGATGCAACGGCTGAAAAGCCCGCGCCAGGGATCAAGACGATAGACGCCGACCACTTCGACCAGCTGTTCACGGAAGTCGCCGCTCTCGACGAGGAGCCGCTCGGGGCCGCTGGTTCCCGAGGCCAGAGGTACGTCGCGGGTGAGCAACACCCGTCCCTCGCGGCGGGCGAGGGCCACGAGCTGGTGGTCGTCCAGTGAGGAATCGTAGAGGACGTCGAAGCCCAGCACGCGCAGCCAACGTGCCAGCTTTCCGACCATGGCGTCGGCTACGAAGAGCGGTGTCTCGGGCTCGGTCATCTCGGACCGAAGCGGCCAGGGAGGTGTCCAGCATCGGGAAGAATGAGATCGGGAAAAGCCTCCTCGAGAAGCTCCCGAGTGCCGAAAGGGCTTTCAACGCCGATGCTATAGGAGCCCATTTTCTTGCCCATGAGGATGTCCTCCGGCCTGTCCCCGACGTAGGCCGCCTCCTCGGGCTGGCGCTTCAGCTGCTCCAGTGCTACCAGAAGTGGTTCGGGATCCGGTTTCTTTCGTTTTGTGTCCTCGAAGCAAACGACCGTCGACAAAACCTCCTCTAGCTCATGGCGCTCGAGCTCCTTAGTGACGCGCTCCCGGCTTCCGCTCGTCACAACTCCCAGTGTGTAGCCGTTCTGACTCAGTGTCTCGATGGTTCGATGCGCGAAAGGGTAGAGCTCTGGCTGCTCCCGGCCGTATGTGTCGAGCCAAATGTGGTCGGCCTCGTTCCACTTGCTCTCGGGTAGCCCTAACAGGCGATAGGAGATGTACCAATTCGGGCTGTAGGTGCTTAAGAATCGCTCCCGGTCGACCGGGATTTCAAAGTGACGGAAAACTGCCATCGATGCGTCGAAGCCAGCGGCGTAGGAATCCAGCAACGTACCGTCCCAGTCGAAGAGAATGGCCACGATCCGTTCCACGACGTCAGTCTATAGTACCTAGTCGGGCGACGTTCCAAACATTTCCTCACAGGGGAGCCAGACCGAGAGGTGTCCAATTCTTTGTACCGATCGAGCAAGGGGATGACAAAATTTTTACACGCGTCAATTGATTCGTCGAGCACGAACCAAGGAAGCTCGCGTCACTGTGCGGGTTACCGCCCTTGGGTGCGCGGCGCGCTTTGGTACGCAGATTGCGTTAATGGATGTAGGGTTTCGAAGGATCTGTCTGACGGATAAGGGAGAAGACCCTGTGGAAAGCGTTCCTTCCATCTCGATAGGAGAGCTGGGGCCAGTTCTCGGCGGCCCCCAGGGTGTCCCGGTGAATATGGAATGGCTTCGCCGAGGCCTCGTAACCTTCGTCTGGTCCTCCAGCCGGTCACTGGCTTCTCTCCATCAGCGGGCCGCCGGTGCACTAAGCCTTCTCCGCCAGGCCGGAAAGTGCGCTACGGATGGAATCCGGTTCCAATTGATCGGTTCCTTTGTGCAATATCTCTTCGAGAGGCAAGGGATGCAGCGCTTACGTCGTTTCTTTCAACGTGCGGGGATGTCCCGCCGGATGTTGAATTTGGGGTAGCGGCGGCTCCTTGGCCGGCCTAAGAATAGGTCTGCCAATAAACCGTCTCCAGAGGGGGACAAGGAGCCACCAATGCCTAGGAAATCAAAGAAGCCAGTAAGAAAGCAAACGCACTCGCCTACGGGCAAGGTAGTTGGCCAAGTCGGTCAGATACTGCTACCGATGATAGCTGGGATCGCGGCCACGAAGGCGGATCTGACGGAATGGGTGTACGAGCAAGGACTGACAGCTCTGCACCTACTGCTCAGAGAGGACGCCGAGGAGATCGCGGGGCTCAAGGGCAAGCACGAGAAGGAGCGAACTCATAACCACTGGGGGAGCACGAACGGAGAGCTGAGCTTCGGTGGTCGTCGCATCCAAGTGTCGCGACCTCGAGTTCGCTCGAAGTCGGGCGCGGAGGCGTCGCTTCCACACTTCGAAGCCTTCCGCGAAGAAGACCCGCTTCCAGAGCGAGTGTTGAATCAGATCTTGGTGGGGGTATCGACCCGAAATTACGAATCGAGTCTGGACAAACCCGCGGCCAAGTTGAAGTTTCGTGGCACGAGTAAGAGTGCCGCCAGCCGTCACCTCGTGAGCCAGACGACTAAGAAGCTCGAGGAATACCTGTCTCGGCGGCTAGAGGAGTTCGAGCTTGCGGCACTGATGCTGGATGGCCTTGAGGTGGCCGGACAGACCGTCGTCGTAACTCTAGGTATCACAATAGATGGAACGAAGGTGCCCCTGGGTATATGGCTGGGCTCGACGGAGAACTCTCGGGTGTGCACCGCGATGTTGCAGGACCTTCTCGAGCGAGGCTTGCGCGTCGATGAGTCGATTCTCTGCGTAGTGGACGGAGGCAAAGGCATCCGCAAGGCACTCGTCGACGTTTTGGGGGACCTCGCGGTCATCCAAAGGTGCCAGATCCATAAACTCCGAAATCTTCGCTCGTACCTTCCCAAGTCTCGTCACGCCTACGTGCTCCAGACGATGAGGGAAGCCTACAAGTGCAAGAGTGCCGACAAGGCGCGCAAGCGACTTCAGGCATTGGTGTCGTGGCTCGAGCGAAACGGCTACGACGAAGCTGCCGGAAGCCTTCGTGAAGGGATGGAAGAAACACTCACGGTCGTGAAGCTCGCGCCGCCCGCCTTACTTCGCCAGTCTCTTGCCACGACGAACGCCATTGAGAATCTCAACGGAACCATTCGCAGAGTATCGAGAAACGTCAAGCGTTGGAAGAGTCCTTCCATGGTTCGCCGATGGACCGCTCTTGGCGTCGTCACCGCGCAGAAAAAGTTCCGGCGTATCAAAGGCTATCGCCATATGGGCGCTCTCTTTCACGCGCTTAGAAGCAAACAGAAATCTCTTGACAGCAATGAGTTTGCTGCCTAAGAGTATTCACAGGTGCCGCCGCTACCCGACCAAATTCAACAGCGGCCGGGACATCCCCGCCGTCATAGTATCCCTCGCTCGCGTTCGCCCGCTCAAGGATGCGGGGGTCCGTCGTTGGAAGCCCCTGAGGGGGCTGGACCTGCGGCCCCGGGGGTCGGTATGATGCCCGCGCTCCTGGAATCCCGATGGATGTTCAAAGCTACCTGAGCCGGCTTAACCTCGAAAGCCCCGGGGAACCGGACCTGGACTTGCTGCAGCGGGTTCATGAGCGCCATCTCTTGAACATTCCCTTCGAGAACCTTGATATTCATCGGGGCGTCCCGATCGTGTTGGACGAGGAGCGAATTCTTCAAAAGATCGTCACCGACCGCCGCGGAGGCTTCTGCTACGAGCTCAACAGCGCCTTTGCCTGGTTACTGCGACAGCTCGGCTTCGAGGTCAGTGTCCTGTCCGGCGAAGTGGCGAAGCCGGACGGCACATGGGGGATTCCGTTCGACCATATGACCCTCCGCGTAGAGCTCGATCGCCCGTTTCTCGCCGACGTTGGTTTCGGGGACTCTTTTCGCCATCCGCTGGTCTTAGACGCCGGTGCGGAGGTGGAGCAGCTCGGCCACGTCTACCGCTTACGCCAACAGCCTCAACAGGAAGACTGGTGGTTCTTGGACCGACAGCCCGAAGGTGCGGCGCTCTTCCAGCCTCAGTACCGCTTCACCTTGGAACCGCGGAAGCTGAAGGATTTCGCCGGCGGTTGCCACTATCACCAGACGTCGCCTCATTCCCATTTCACTCAAAACACGATCTGCTCAAAGGCGCTCGAGGACGGGCGGGTCACGCTCCTGCCCGATCGACTCGTCACGACCCTCGGAAGCACCAAGCAAGAAACTCCCATTCGCGAGCGGACCGAGTGGGAAGAGGCGCTCCAAACCCACTTCGGTATGAGCACATAGCGTGCAGAAAGGACTCCAACGCGTATGCAGAAGTCGATGCTTCACGGTTCGCTCCCGTTTCTGCTGGCGACGGTCTGGTTCGCGAGCGTCTCCGAGGCGCAGGAGCCAGCCGTGGCGGGATTCGAGATCGAAGCACCTGAGCTTGTTCTCACCGGAGTGCGCTTCCCGGTCGAGATCCGAGCGGTGGACAGCGAAGGCGGGGTGATTCCCGGGTATCGGGGCGTTCCCACCGTGACCGGGATCAAACGTGACGATCCTGGTAGGCCTGGTAGGCCTGATGGACGGATCGAGGCGATCTTCGAGGAAGGTAAGTTCATCATCACCGATGCGGTTGTTAGCAAGAGCGGGACCTTGCAGCTCGAGGTAAGAGATGGGGAGGTTTCTTCGAGCGAGACGCTGCGAGTCATACCAGGGGTTCTCAGCATTCTCCCTCCGATACTCGCCATCGCCATGGCGCTCATTTTTCGACAGATGGTGATCTCGCTCTATGCGGGTATTTGGTTGGGTGCCGTATTCGTTTTCGACTACGACGTCATAGGTGGGTTCCTTCGTGTCTTGGACCACTACATCGTTAACTCCACGAGCAACAAGACTAACGTTCAGATCATGCTCTTCAGTATGCTCTTCGGGGGCGTGATGGGGCTCATTGCCCGCAACGGTGGAGCGAGGGGAATCGCCGACGTCATCACACGCTACGCGAAAACGGCACGCGGTGGTGAGCTCGCTTGTTGGTTCACGGCCATCGTCTTGTTTTTCGACGACTACTCGAACGTCCTCATTCGCGGCAACCTGCTGCGTCCGGTTACCGATAAGCTTCGAATCTCGAGAGAGAAGCTGTCCTTTTACGTGGATACCGGCGCGGCCACGGTGGCGAGCCTTTTCCTTATCTCGACCTGGATCGGTTACGAGGTCGGTTTGATCCATCAAGCGCTGCAGGCGATCGACTCACCGCTCGACGCCTATGCGGTTTTCATTCGCAGCATACCGTATCGCTTCTACCCCATCTTCGCGCTCGTTCTCGCTTTCCTCATAGCTTCCACGGGCAGAGACTTTGGACCCATGCTCGCTGCGGAGCGTCGTGCGCGCCGGACGGGTAAGGTGCTGCGCGACGGTGCCCAGCCGGTCATGGAGATCGCCGAGGATACCCCGGAGCTCCACGGAGACACGCCGGCACGGTGGTACAACGGCTTAGTGCCAATCATATCCATCGTTCTGGTAGCAATGCTCGGGATCTATTGGACTGGAACTCAATCCCTGCAAGCTGACGGCGTCGGTGATTACGGCATAGGTCAAATCGTCAGCAACGCGGACTCCTATGTGGCGCTGCTCTGGGCATCTCTTTCGGGCTGCGTCGTTGCGATCGTCCTTTCACTGGCCCAGCGCATATTGAGCATTACTCAAGCGATCGATGCCTTGCTGCAAGGTATGAAGTTTCTCCTGTTGGGGATCGTCATTCTGGTCCTTGCTTGGTCTATCGGTTCGCTGGCCGAGGAGCTCCACACCGCTGATTACTTGATCCAGCACATGCGAGGACTCCTTTCCCCCTTCTGGGTTCCCGCTATCACGTTCGTGATCGCTGCGCTGATGAGCTTCGCCACTGGAACGAGCTGGGCCACGATGGCCATCCTCATGCCGCTGGTCATCCCACTCGTCCACGCGCTCGGCCTCGAGGCGCAGTTGAGCGCCGTCCAAGCGGAGTCCGTCTTGCTGGGGTCGGTCAGCTCGGTCCTGGCGGGAGCCGTCTTTGGAGATCACTGTTCACCCATCTCGGATACGACAATCCTCAGCTCCATGTCGTCGGGGGCGGATCATGTTGACCAC
This sequence comes from Candidatus Marinacidobacterales bacterium, assembly GCA_965222425.1. Classification (GTDB taxonomy): domain Bacteria; phylum Acidobacteriota; class Vicinamibacteria; order Marinacidobacterales; family DATDRI01; genus CBDCNP01. The sequence goes on along the minus strand of CBDCTW010000024.1, from coordinate 99,939 downwards.
GTTCGCACCCAGCTTCCCTATGCATTGTTGGCGGCTATCGTCGGTATTTTGGTGGGCGATATACCTTCGGCTTACGGACTTTCTCCATGGATCTCGCTACTAGTCGGCGTGACAGTCATGATCGGCGTTCTTTTTGCCCTCGGGAAGAAAGTAGAATCGGAGTAACGCGGAAGTGGAATACGTTCATCTTGGCAAAACAGGACTTCAAGTGTCACAGTTGTGTCTCGGCTGCATGACTTACGGAGATCCGGAATGGCGTCCGTGGATCCTCGACGCTGAGGAAGCGCGCGAGCACTTCGAGAAAGCCTTCGATCTGGGGATCAACTTCTTCGACACCGCGGACATGTATTCCAAGGGTGTCAGTGAGGAGGTTACCGGGAAATATCTTCGAGAAATGTCGCCGCGCGAGGACTACGTTCTCGCCACCAAGTTGTTCTTCCCATTCAGCAAGGGACCGAACCGTGGTGGCCTGTCGCGTAAACGCGTCATCGCAGCCTGCGACGCTTCGCTTCAGAGACTTGGCCTAGACTATATTGATCTGTATCAAATTCATCGATGGGACCCGGAGACTCCTGTCGAAGAAACCCTCGAGGCTTTGGACTCACTGGTCCGTGCTGGTAAGGTTCGCTATCTCGGTGCGAGCAGCATGTCGGCGTGGCAGTTTGCGAAGGCGCTCTCTATCGCCGATCGAAACGGGTGGCACCGATTCGTCGCCATGCAAAACCATTACAACTTGGTCTACCGAGAGGAAGAGCGAGAGATGATTCCGCTCTGTCTGGATCAGGGCGTCGGAGTCATTCCGTGGAGCCCCCTCGCGCGGGGATTCCTGACCGGTAGTCGGACACGGGAGAGCAAGGCGACTCGCCGAGGCGAGTCGGACGCGTACGCGGACGAGATGTACTTCAAAGAGGAAGACTTCGATGTGCTGGACGCTCTCCTAGAAGTCGCCAAAGCGCGAGAGCTCAAGCCGGCTCAGATCGCGCTTGCCTGGCTCCTGTCGGTTCCTGGTATCGCTGCCCCCATCATCGGTGCGACTCGCGTTTCGCACTTGGAAGAACTAGCTGTCGCCGTGGACATCGAGCTCACCGATGACGAGATCTCGCGCCTCGAGTCCCCCTACCAGCCGCACCCGATCCTCGGACATAAGCCGCCCGTCCCGCGAGACTTTCGCCCCTGATGATGACGTCCCGGAGCCGCTTGACAAATACGATCGGCCCGGTGTACATTACCGAGCGGTCAGTAACTTACTATACAGCCAGTAACGGCCGTCCCGAGGACACTCCTATTTGATTGATAATAATAGGGATAAGTTACTTCGATGATAACGAGAGAGTCGGCGAGATGAAGAAAGAAGATTCGAATCGAGTCATCATTTTCGATACCACCCTGAGGGACGGCGAGCAGTCCCCCGGTGCCAGCATGAATCTGGAGGAGAAGCTCCAGGTTGCCCGTGCGCTTCGCAACCTCGGTGTCGATATTATCGAGGGCGGCTTCCCGATTGCGTCGCCTGGAGACTTCGAGGCAGTGCGAGCGATCGCTCGGGAGGTGGAAGGTTCGACCATCGCCGGCCTCGCTCGTTGCAACAAAAAGGACATCGACCGCGCGTGGGAGGCGTTGCGCGACGCACCTCGGGCTCGTATCCATGTTTTCCTGGCAACGAGTGCCATCCACCGAGAGTTCAAGCTTCAGATGGCGAAAGAAGAGATCGTCCGTCGGGCGGTCGAGAGCGTGCAGCGAGCTCGTGAGTACTGTGAAGATGTAGAGTTCTCTCCGGAAGATGCAGCGCGTACCGAGCCGGATTTCTTGTCGGAAGTCGTCGAGAAAGCTATCGAAGCGGGGGCGGGTACGGTCAACATCCCGGACACGGTGGGGTATGCGATGCCCGAGCAGTTCGCCAGTCTCATTCGGCACCTCAAACGGCATGTACCCAACATCGACGACGCCAAGATCAGCGTCCATTGTCACAACGATCTTGGCCTCGCCGTTGCCAACAGTCTTGCGGCGGTGGGCGAGGGCGCGCGCCAAGTCGAATGCACCATCAACGGAATCGGCGAGCGCGCCGGTAATTGCTCTCTCGAAGAGCTGGTTATGGCCATTCGGACACGCCGCGACTACTTCAATGTCACGACTGGAATCCAAACCAAGGGTCTCTATCCAACCAGCCGGCTGGTGGCACAGGTTACCGGCATCCACGTACAGCGAAACAAGGCGATTGTCGGCGAAAACGCGTTCGCTCATGAGGCAGGTATCCACCAGCACGGCGTTCTTCAAAATCGTCTGACCTACGAGATCATGAAGCCGGAAGACGTTGGTTTCAGCAAGAGCAACCTGGTGCTCGGCAAGCACAGCGGGCGGCACGCGTTCCGGGAGCGCCTGGCGGAGATGGGCTACCACCTGGGTGAAATGCAGCTCAAGAGCGTCTTTCAGGAATTCAAGAAGCTCGCCGACAAAAAGAAGGATATCCACGACGGCGACATCGAGGCGCTCATCGACAATCGGATGGAGGAGGTCTCCGTTGTCTGGGACATCAAGGATCTGCACGTGAGCACTGGCACCGCTGATGTTTCCACCGCCACCGTTTTTCTCCAGCACTCGAACGGTGAGCAACGCCGTGAGGCGGCCTGCGGAGTGGGCCCAGTCGACGCAGTGTTCAAAGCCATCGGGCGCGTGACGAGCATTGAAGCCCAGCTCAAGGATTACCATATCCGCAGTGTCGGGTTAGGAGCCGACACTCAGGGCGAGGTTACGGTGGAAGTCGAGCATCGGGGGCAACGTCATCGGGGTCGTGCGGCAAGCCCGGACATCATGGAGGCCAGCGCGCGCGCGTTTCTCAGAGTGATCAACCGCATAGCCAACGAGAGCGCCCGGAGTACCGAGCTCGCCAATGTCGCCAGCCGCTAACACGGAGAGCCGAGAGAGGCCTGACAGAGAAGACGAGAAAAGCAGCAGTAGCACGCTCTTCGGCAAGGTCTGGGATTCCCACCGCGTTCGTTCGGAAACTGAAGATACTCCTGCACTTCTCTACATCGATCTTCATCTAGTTCACGAAGTCACCTCGCCTCAGGCGTTCGAGGTGCTGCGCCGAAGGGGATTGTCCATTCGCCGCCCGGAGCGGACCGTGGCGACGATGGATCACTCGACGCCGACGACCCCTCCCGAGAAGGACGGCCAAGTCGTATTTTCTAATCCACAGACGGAAGCTCAGGTGCGACAGCTCCAACACAACTGTGAGGAGTTCGGTGTCCGTCTCTTCCCGCTGGGCGACGAGCGACAGGGCATCGTGCACGTCATTGGACCCGAGCTGGGGCTCACGCAGCCAGGGATGACGATCGTTTGCGGGGATAGCCACACTAGCACGCACGGAGCATTTGGGGCACTGGCATTCGGCATTGGCACCACGGAAGTGGGACATGTTTTGGCGAGTCAGTGCCTGCTGCAGCGAAAGCCGAAGACGTTCGCGATCCATCTGGACGGATCTCTCCCGACCGGAGTGACCGCCAAGGATTTGATACTGGCTATCATCTCCAAGATCGGCATCCAAGGGGGCACCGGTCATGTCTTCGAGTATCGAGGCCCCTCGGTGCGCAGCCTGTCGATGGAAGAGCGGATGACGGTTTGCAACATGTCCATCGAAGGCGGAGCGCGGGCGGGCATGATGGCGCCCGACGAGACCACGTTCGAATATCTCGCGGGCCGTCCGCTGGCCCCTAAGGAAGCCGCGTGGGACGAAGCGGTGGCGCGCTGGCAACAGCTGCCAGGTGACGAGGACGCCCGTTTCGATCGAGAGGTCAGCGTCGATGTTTCACAACTGCAGCCGATGATCACCTACGGGACCAATCCCGGTATGGTCGTGGCGCTGCGCTCGCCGCTACCTGATCCCGGTTCTGATCCCGCAACCGACAAAGCTTTCCGCTACATGGGTCTCAAACCGGGGCAGGCATTGCTGGGCCATCCGGTGGACGTGGTCTTTATCGGCAGCTGTACCAACGGACGAATCTCCGATCTGCGTCTCGCGGCGCGCGTGTTCGAAGGCCGGAAGGTGGCCGCGGGCGTGCGTGCGCTGGTCGTCTCCGGGTCTCAACAAGTAAAAAAGCAAGCCGAGGCGGAGGGCCTCGATCGGATCTTCCGAGAGGCTGGAGCGGAATGGCGTGAGCCTGGCTGCTCGATGTGCATCGCCATGAACTGCGACCGGGTCGAGCCGGGTCAATACGCGGTGAGTACCAGCAATCGGAACTTCGAAGGGCGCCAGGGAACCGGGGCGCGAACGTTCTTGGCCAGTCCGCTTACCGCAGCCGCCACCGCGGTCACCGGACGGATAGCGGATGCGCGAGAGATGTTGGACTGACCATGAAAGCAATTCGGGTCGTCAAATCGCGCACTGTCGTCTTGCCGTCGACGAACGTCGATACCGACCAAATAATCCCGGCTCGATTCCTGACTGTCACCAACAAGGAAGGACTCGGCGAAAAACTTTTCGCAGACTGGCGGTACGACGGGCAGGGGAATCCCAGGCCCGATTTCGTCCTGAACCAAGCCGGTACCAAGGGGGCCCAGATTCTCGTTGCGGGAGACAACTTCGGATGCGGTTCGTCCCGTGAGCACGCCCCCTGGGCGCTCGTCGATTTCGGGTTCCGCGCCGTTGTGAGCACACGGTTCGCCGACATCTTCGGCAACAATGCACTCAAGAACGGACTCCTACCGGTCGTCGTGGACGAGGAGACGCACCGGGCCCTGATGGAGGATCCCGGCGTGGAGCTCGTCATCGATCTAGAGGCGCAGTCCATGAAGTTGCCGAGTGGCAAAGAGGTCCGCTTTCCCATCGACGCTTTCGCGCGTTTGTGTCTGCTGCAGGGCAAGGACGAGCTCGATTTCCTGCTCGATCAGGAAGCCGAGATCACCGCATTCGAAAAACGCACCGGCTGATCTCACCGGCAAAGTTCGGCTCCGGTGTCGGTTGGCTTCCGCCTACGCTCCGATCTATTCTCTTCGTGTCTCCTTTCAAACTCCTATGCCTGAATGGCTTGACGATACCTGACGAGCGGTGTCAAGAATCCTGCGCCTGGGGCCAAGAATTCTGCGCGACGATCCCGCGGATGGTCGCCTCAGGACGTTAGCCTGCTACTTGGGTCTCGAGCTCCGCTCTGTTCTCAAGCCGGCGGCCGATGGCAAGCCGCGCCGCAAGCGAATTCTGGACGCCCAGATTGAGTTCTTCGATTATCGTCATTTGCGATACATCTTCGTCGAAATATTTCTGACGAGGGATTATCTCTTTACGAGTGGTACTGCCCGGCCCTTCATCGTGGATTGTGGCGCGAATCTCGGTATGTCCATCGTCTTCTTCAAGCGACTCTACCCCGAGTGCAGAATCCTGGCTTTCGAGCCCGACCCCGAGACCTTCTCCTTGCTGAAGGGTAACGTCGAAGCGAACGGTTTTGAAGACGTCACGCTTGTAAACAAGGCGGTGTCGAGCGCGGAAGGCGTGATCGAGTTCTACTCCGACCCGCAGGGGCAGGGCGCTGGAATGGGGAGCGTGCTTGCCACAAGAGGCTCCGCGGAGCCGATCAAGGTTCCTTCGGTTCGACTCTCCGAATACGTTGACGAGCCCGTTGATCTCCTCAAGATTGACGTCGAAGGAGCGGAGTTCCAAGTCATTCGTGAGCTCGTCGAGTCTGGAAAGAGCAGCTTCATCCGTCAGATGGCCATCGAGTATCATCACCACATCGATCCGGGAGAGGACCGATTGGCAGATTTTCTGGAGTTACTGGAACGTGGTGGCTTCGGATATCAGATTCGCGGAGATGTCCGCACGCCGATGCAACCGGCAGGTTTCAAGATTTGATGATTTACGTGTACAAGAAAAAAGGGTGAGCCCGGCGTCCTGCCGCGTTCGATAGCGGCTCACCCCCTGCTGGACGCCCATCATAAGACACTGAAGGAGAATGTTTCATGCGCCGACCAGACGCGAATAGTGCCAGCATCGAGCTTCCTGACATCGAATCTCAGAGCTCCGAGATCCAGGATTCCCTGCGCCTGGTCCGCGATCGCTTCGGCATCGACTTCGATAGCACCATGGGCCGCGTCATTTCGACGATCCCCGAGGTCTGGCGAGGCGAGTCGAATGCTTCCAAGGTGGCGTGGGCTCCCGGGAAACTGGATACCGCCAGCAAGGAGATGCTCGCCACCTGCGTATCGGCGATGAACGCCTGCGATTACTGAACGTCCATCCATTAGTGGTCCGCCCGGCGGGCGGGCATGGATAACGACGAAGCATGGCTAGAAGCGGGCTTCGCCATGGCGGCGGCACAATACGTGAATGCCTTCGCCGACGCGATCGGGGTTCCTCTGGATGGTGATGAGGAACGACCGACACTCGTTGCACCTCTTGATCCCCCACCCAGCTTGGAGAAAGTTCTCGTTGCTCAACAAAGGCTACTCGCCGAGATAACCGATTTCTACGGAGGAGAGCTTCCCAACGCATTCCGCTATCTCGCTGGCCGCGGTACCCACCTCAAGGCAACCCGGGACTATGTGCGCGGTACGCTGCCCGATCGCGTTCTCTCGAGGCCCTACAAAACCATTATCGGATTCGCGGCATCGGTCGTGACCCGTTCTCCCTACGGCATCAATTTCCGTCGACGCGAACTGCTGCGCCTCGGAGCGGGGGAGGAAGGGATTCTCGAGGTCCTGGCCATCGTTCAGGTCTTCGAGGCGATCACGAAAGTTGCCGATGTACTCCTGATGCCGCCTGAGATCGAGAACCAGGACATGCGTCTAGCCCCTCGATCCCGGAGTGGAAAGCATCGGCATGGCTCGGACTGACGCCGGGCTCCTCACTCGTCCAATTTCCAGAAACGTAATCTGCTTACCTAAATCGCAAGGACGGCGGGTCCCCGACCCTCTACCTTTTTTACTTATAGGCACTTACGCTTGGCATCCACCTTGCGCTTCGGAAATCGACGCTGACGCGAAGCTGAGCCCCCGCACAAGGAATGTTCATCAAAGGAGACAAAAGCATGGATGACCAATTACTGAGCCGACGGCAGTTCACGCGAGGGTCTGTCATGGCACTTCTGAGTGGTGTCGTCATCACCATCACGGGGTGCGGCTCGGACAGTAGCTCACCCACCGCACCCAGCACAGGGGGCGACGGGGGCGCGGACGTGGGCGGTGTCAACGGGACGATTTCCGCCAACCACGGTCATATCGCGATGGTGACCGATGCTCAAGTAGATGCTGGCAATGATGTGTCGTTGGACATCAGAGGGAACGCCGACCATTCCCACACGGTGAATCTAACCGGCGCCGAGCTTACTCAGGTCGGCGACGGTGAGCGGGTGGTCGTGACGTCCACGAACAACCAAGCGCACACGCACCGCGTGACGTTTAATTAATGCCTGGGGCCCCACCCCCAGGCTCCCGCGCTTCGTCGGCAGGCGACTGCGCGCGAGCTGAGGGCTCCTAACTGAACCTGAGGGTCGGGCCTTGCCGGCCGATCGCCGCCGATAGGCGCAGTAATCGGATAAGGCGAGGCCTGGCCCCAGGGAGCCGCCTGGCTAGCTCCAGACAAAGCAACCACCCATTTTGGCGGCCAGCGGGAACTGAATACCGCCTGGCGTCTTTCTCACTTGCGTGTCCACGGTGGTTTCAATCGAGCGACCCGTTTGTAGACCGCGCACGTGCGTACGTGAGCGCCCTTTAAACAACTTACCGACTCGGCTTTGCCTAGTGGATGATGGGCGTCGAGCCACTTGGCGAAACTACCGTGGCTCTCCCGGATGGCGACGAGTCGCCGCGCGTAGGAGATTCTACTTCAATCGAGTGGTTGAGGGAGATACACTAGTGCCTTGTTTCAGTGGATCGTTGCCTAAAGCTCGAGGCCATTTTGTGGGCTGGCGAGGCGTGACGACGACGTCATATCTGGATATTTCGAGGAGTCACAACGACGCCAGCGCGCAAAAGGGGCCGAGATTTAGGTGACGAACTACTGATACAGGGCACTAGGCTTCCTTTGAATCTTCCCGAGTCCGTTGATTCGCGCCCCGATGTCGTCGTGATCGGCGGAGGCCTTCTCGGCTGCGCGGCGTCCTATTACCTGTCGCAGGGTGGTGCGCGGGTCGTTCTCTTAGAGAAGGAACAACTCAATCGCCAGGCTTCGGGTCAGAATGCGGGGAGCCTTCACTTCCAGCTCGAACACCGGATGGTCGAGCACGGCGACGCGCTGGCGGAGCAGTTTGCTCTTTCCATGCCGCTGGTGCACGACGCGCTGGCCACATGGAGCAAACTGGAGGCTGAGCTAGATGAGAATCTCGAGATCGTACAAGAAGGCGGTTTCATCGTTGCCGAGACGCGCGAAGAGATCCAGATGTTGGAAAAGAAAAGGGCTCTCGAGAGCAAGTGGAACCTGGAAACGGAGCTTTTAACCGGTGACGAGGCGCGAAGGATGGCACCCTATCTTTCCAAAACGGTCCAGGCCGCGGGGTATTTTTCGGAAGAGGGCCACGCCAACCCGCGGCTCATCGCGCCCGCACTCGCGCGGGCGGCCAGGCGGCTGGGGGCGGAGGTGACTACCAACCAAACGGTGAACCACCTTGCCCGCCGCCGCGGCAAGTGGAAGGTGCGAACCGAGTCCGGTCTCGAGCTCGAGACCGAGACCGTTCTCGTGATGGCCGGCGCCTGGACGGGCCGCGTGGCCGCGTTGGCCAACGTAAATCTTCCGGTGATTCCAGTCGCGCTCAGCATGATGGCTACCGAGGCCGTCTCACCAACCGTCTCTCACCTCGTACAACACGTGGGACGCCGCCTCTCGATGAAACAGATGCGTGATGGGAACGTGCTCATCGGTGGAGGATGGCCTGCCTGGCTTCGTCGTAGAGCGCACTACGCGGACATCGACGCTTCTCCGGAGCTCTTGTTTGGTTCCTTGTCGGCGAGCGCCTCGCTAGCATCTCGAGTGGTACCGGCGATACGCGATCTGCGGCTCATCCGCACCTGGTCCGGGATCGTCGGGGTTACACCCGATCAGGTCCCGGTCTTGGGGGAGATCCGTCGTCGTCCCGGACTCTACGTCGCCATAGGCGGCTCCGGCTTCACCATCGGACTTACCTACGCACGATTGCTGAGCGAACAAATTTTGAAGGGACGGTCCTCCTTGCCGGTGGATATTTACAGTCCCCATCGCTTCGATCATTTGAACCCTGTCTAGCGTGACGATCATGCGTCGACTCGAGAGCGACACGGAGCGACCACCGCCGATCGTGATCGAGATCGATGGTGAGCAGGTGGAAGCCTTTCCCGGAGAGTCCTTGGCTACCGCGATCCTCGCCTCTGGTCGGCGCATTTTCCGACGCACTGAAGGAGGCTCACCGCGGGCTCCCTTCTGCAACATGGGGGTCTGTTTCGATTGCGTCGTGACCGTGGACGGTGTCGCCGCTTTGAGATCCTGCATGATTGCGGTTCGGCCAGGAATGAAAGTCGCGACGGGAGGAGCGTCTGGACCTCGCTGAAGTTGCGATCGTGGGCGCCGGTCCGGGCGGATTGGCTGCAGCGTTGATCCTCGCCGATCACGGCGTCGATGTCGTTGTGATCGACGAGCAGGCCCGGCCCGGTGGACAGATCTACCGTCAACCACCGAAGAGCTTTGAGGTTCACGATAGCCGCGTGGACAAGACTCATGCCGTTGGCAAGGAAATCCTGCGAGCTGCATCCGATAAAACGCTTCGTTTTCGACTCGAAACGACGGTGTGGGGATTGTTCGCGGTCGGAGTCGACGGAGTCTCTGCAGTCCAATCGGCACCTGAGCTCGGATCGGTTACGCAGAGTCCCGCCGCCGCCGTCGAGTCGGCCCCGGAAGTAGGGCTCGCCTTATCCGGGGGACGTGGTGTCGAGCTTTTCCGCGCGAGGAGAGTCCTTCTCGCTCCGGGGGCCTTCGATTTACCGGTGGCGTTCGCTGGATGGACGTTGCCAGGGGTGATGGCGGCAGGGGGGATCCAAGCCTTCGTCAAGAGCCAGCGTTTCTTGCCAGGCAACCGGTTTTGTTTCGTCGGAGCGCACCCCCTTCAGATCTTGATCGCCGACCAACTCGCCAATGAGGGGGCGGAGATCGCGGGCGTCTACTTCGCGCAATCGAGACCGTCGTTCTCTGATGCGATAAAGCAACTCGCGGATGTTCGGAACGGTTGGGAGAAACTCTGGCAGTCGCTCGGTGCGTGGAGGCGTCTCCAGCGCGCCGGAATTCCGATCTCATTCGGAAAAATCATCGTCAGGGCAGAAGGGCACGATGAAGTCGAGCGCGCGGTCGTCGCTTCGGTCGATGATTCCTGGAACGTGGTACCCGGGACCGAAGAGACGATCGCCTGTGACACCATCGGTCTAAATTACGGCTTTCTACCTTCGACGGAGTTAGGTCGTCAGGCGGGCTGCCGGCACCGATGGAGTGCACGCGAGGGCGGGTGGGTTCTAGAACATGATGAGTGGATGCGATCGAGCCAGCCTTACATTTATCTCGCGGGTGAGATCACAGGAGTAGCGGGTGCCGATGTTGCGATCTCGGAAGGGCGTCTGGCTGCGGTCGGCCTGTTAAAAGACCTCGCGCGGATCGATCCTGAGCGGGCGAACCGGATGGCCGCCTCGATCTGGAGGAAGCTCCGACGGGAGCAAAGGTTTGCTCGAGCCCTTCAAGATTTCTCCGCGCCACGCTTCGAAGCGCTGGCAAGGCTCATGTCGGATGAAACAACAGTCTGCAGATGCGAAGAGATTTCGGCCGGCCAAGTAAAGCTAGCACTTCGTGAAAATCCGCATCTCGGGACGGCGAACGCCGTCAAACTTTTTACGCGCACCGGGATGGGGCCTTGTCAAGGTCGGTTCTGCGCTCTCGGCGTCGCGGGTTTGATCGCAGCCAAGACCGGGAACGACATTTCTGAGATTGGTCCGTTTACAGCAAGACCACCGACCAAGCCTGTACCTCTCGCCGATCTGTCCCGCTATTGGGAGGAAACGAACGGTGAGTGCTAGTTGGCTCCTTCTTTGCCTTCGTTGACCTTGTCGGGGAGGAAAGTCCTGCCGTAACCCGTCCAAATGGCGACCACGATCACAATCAGCAGCATCCAAGAATGGAAGTTGTAAAGACCGGTATCGAGGGGAGAGACGCGCGGCATTCCAAACCCCTCACCCGAGGCCGTCGTACCGGCGGCCAGGATGGTCGGAATGAAGTACGGGAGGATGAAAGGAAAAGAGGAAGTGGTGACATCGAGAATGTTGGCCCGGCGATAAGAAGAGATTCCGAAACGCCCCCCTGTCTCACGGGAGAACTCGCCCACGGTCAGAATGGCAACCACGCTATGCATCGTCAGCAATACCGACGATGACACCGCACCGAAGATCCACCACTCCGCCGCTCGCGGCGTTTTGCTCCGTTTCTGAGCGAATTCGACGATGCGATTCAAGACACCCGTCGCCTGAAGCGAAGTCACCAAGCCCATTAACAAAAGTGTCAGTATCGAGATCCCGATACCGCGCTCGAGGCCTTCCAGAATGATCCCTCGCGCAATGAAGTTTTCGGCGTCGATGTAAAAAAATTGGGAAGGCTTCAGAAGGCCGAAAGTGAGGCCGATGAGTGAGCCAGCCAATATTCCAAAGAGAAGGCCTTCAATGAGGTGACGTTTGGTCAGCAGCAGGGTGACGACGAGCACCGGGACGACCAACATCGGGAAGCCGCGGGGATTTCCTTCCGATAGTCCTCCGCTTGCCGCGGAGGCACCGTCTGCGGTGCCAAATGCGACGTAGAGCAGCAAAGCAACTCCGGCAGCGGGCAATGCGTATTTCAGTCGACTCCTTACCACGCCCCCGATATCGGCGCGCTGGCTCAGCGCGGACGCGATGGTGGTATCGGAGATTGGAGAGACATTGTCACCGAAGGTCGCGCCTCCAATGATTGCTCCAATGAGCGCTGCTGGGTTCGCACCCAATGCGCCGCCGGCAGGATAGAGTAAAGGCCCGCAAAGGAAGATCGCTCCAAAGGAAGTACCCGTCGAAGTCGAAACGACGGCACTGATTAGGAAGGCTGCGCCGACGAATCCACCCCCCGAAAGACCGATGTGGCGGGCCAACCAAACCAGGGCTTCGACGAAACCAGAGGCGCTCATTAGGGAGCCGAGCACTCCCGCCAACAACCAAGCCATGATCATGATAGAGGTGATGGGTTGGCTCATTCCCTTGATCAAGACCTCGCAATAAGTCGTGCGGTCGGTGGCGAGAAGGAGACCCAGCGTCATGGCGGCGAGGATGATGGGCCAGAAACCGCGCTCGTCCGGCGCTCCCGACAAGGCGAGCCACGCCACACCCATCAAGTAAAGAAAGAACGACGCTAGGGTGCCAGGAAGGCCTCCGTAGAATTGCAGTGGTGGTAGCTGTTCAGCGCTCGACGCTGGTGGTGTCTTCATCAGCGAAGTGGGTTAGACTCCCCGAGTAGATAGGCCATCGTACGGGCTTTTATAACACGATTTCAGAGGCACAATAGTGGATCGGAATTCTGTTGAATGGAAAGGTTACCTGCCAGCGGTGACTACACCCTTTACCGCCGCTGGCGAGCTGGATCGCGTCGGGTGGCAAGAGCTCTTGGAATGGATGGTGTCGGAGGGTATGCACGGGGTGGCCGTCGCCGGGACCACGGGTGAATGGTTCAGCCTGTCTCCGGAAGAACGGAAGGAGCTCTTTCGTTTAGCGGCGGAGCAGATTCGCGGCCGAATTCCGATCTTGGGTGGTTGCAACGCATACACACCTCGAGAGGCGATCGAGTACGCCGAGGCCGCCAAGGACGTTGGACTGGAGGGGATTCTCCTCACACCGCCTCCTTACGTCGTCCCCAATAACCGGGAGATCGTGCATTTCTACCGCACCATTTCGGAAGCCGTCGCGATACCCCTTTGCGTCTACAACTGGCCCCGGGGGACCCACGTCGATATGGATACCAAGATACTCGAGCAATTGACCGAGCTTGATACCGTAGTCGCGATCAAGAACTCGACGGGAGATATGGGACGTCTTCTGGACGGATTCTTCGCCTTGAAGGATCGTGTCCGTTACTTCGGTATTCCTATGTCGGAGCTCGGTATCACACTCATCGAGCGACATGGTGGCGACGGGACGATCGGTGCGGGTGCCGTGCTCGGCTCCGACCATCCCAATTTCTTCAACCATGTGTGGGCAGGTGATCTCGAGAAGGCGCGTCGGTCCGGGGCGAGAGATCGAAAACTCTTCGAGGACTGGATCAATCCCGATTACTCCGTGAAGTTCGGCTCCCCACAAGCGATTTTCAAGGCTGCTTTGAATTTGAGGAACCTACCCGGCGGGCATCCGCGGCCGCCGATTCTACCTTTGACCGATGAAGAGGTGGAGAAGGTACGCCAAACACTTTCCGAGCTCTCGCTCGTCGCTCCAGTTGCGCAATAGTGCCTAGTCTTCTTTATCTGGCTCATCGGGAATGGGGGTGATGATGATCTCGATGCGACGATTCTTCTGACGCCATTCTTCGGTTTCGTTATCGGCGCGGGGGCGATACTCGGAAAAGCCGGCCGCGCCTAATCGCGATGGATCCATTCCAACTTTTTCCTGGAGAAATCGCGCCACGTTGACCGCGCGCGCTGTGGATAACTCCCAGTTGGTCGGAAAACGCTCCGCGAGCCGCCCGACGATTTGGACGTTGTCGGTGTGACCCTGTACGACGATTTGGCGGTCCTCTGCCTTCTTCAAAACTTCCCCAACGCGAGTCAGGACTTCCTGACCTGCCGGTTTGACCGTCGCTTCACCCGAGTCGAACAAGATCTCATCTATCATATCTACCCGCAGCATTCCCCGTAGACGTTGGATCTGAACCTGACCATCGGAGATCTCTTGCTCGAGCTCGGCGAGTAACTCATCCTGAGTGGCGACCACGGCGGCCAGTTTGTGTTCCTTTTCTTCCACTGCGGCTTCGAGCTCGGCACCACTTTGTCGGAGGTCATCCAACATATCTTCCAAATCGTTGACCCGAGCTCGGAGGCTCGCCGCCTCCTGAGCCCTTAGACCGCCGTCGCGCTCCGCATCCTCGAGCGCTTTCTGTTGCGGTTGAAAGAGGACAACGTAGAGCGCACCCAAGATCACAGCCAACAGCAACACGAAAACAACCGCCGAGCGAATCATTAACTCCTCCTCACTTTTCTATTTCTTGTCAGGCTCTTGTCGGGAGCCTGCTGAGGGGCACCCAAACTACCGGGTTGCTATAAGCAACCTAGTCAGGGGCCCCTATTCTAATTCAAGGCGCCGTCGCATAGGAAAACGATATCTTGACATCCTGGCATGAGGGCTCCTATGCTGCCTGGCAATGCGACTTCTGCTGATTCACGTCAACTCGTTTCGCTCGGAGATGACCGAACGGGGGCGCTCACCGGTGTTCGAGGAGCCCGAGAGCAGAGTCGTCGAAACGAACGAGGCGATTCTTGCTCTGGCCAGTGTCGAAAAGCGAGACGAGGAAGATTTGGAGGGTGCGGTTCAGGCGGCCTGCGAGGAAATCGCCAAACTCGCTTCCCAGCTCAAGGTAGGACGTGTCATCCTCAACCCCTTCGCGCACTTGTTCGGGGAGCTGTCCCGTCCCAAGACCGCAGTCCGTGCGATGAAGTCCCTGGGAAAGGCGCTCGGCGAAGAAGGGCTGGCCGTTTCCAGAATTCCGTTCGGTTGGTTCAATACACTCGAGATAAATGCGAAAGGCCACCCGCTTTCCCGGGTGGCCCGAATCGTACCTTCTGAAAAGTGACCGCTTAGGCGGCTTTCGCGTGCTCTTTATTGCGGCAGAGGCAAGAGGCCTTCCGCGCGCAATTTCTGCAGCAATAGGTTTTTCCGACGGCTGTGTAGCCACCGCCCTTTACATGGGAACGACATCTGGGACAACGCATCGTTTACCTCCTCTGTAGATGTATACGGATGCGGGGTGCCGAAGGTTCCGTGAAGAGGACTATTTCTTGGCCATAGACTCGATGGCCTTCCACTGGCCCTCGGTCACCGGCATCACTGATAGACGAGGCAGCCTGACCAGCGCGAAGCCCTTGAATTTGGCCAGGGCCTTGATGGACGCGAGGGTGACCGGCTGTGGGAGTGCCTTGACCGGCGCCAGGTCGACCACAACGGTCTTGCCGTCTTTTTTCTTAGGGTCTAGGTAGGCGCTCGAGGTGGCGCGGGCTATTCCCACCACCGCCTTTTCCTTGCCGGTGTGATAATAGAAGATCCGATCCCCCTTCTTGACTTGCCTCAAGTGCTTCTGAGCAAAAGGGTTCTTGACGCCCTCCCATACCGTCTTACCGTTCTTGCGGAACTCGGAAAAGTTGTAGTGCGTGGGCTCTTCCTTGAACAGCCACTTGTTCGCCATCGGGTCGCCTCCTCTGCAGCGGTAGACCGGAGCGTCAGTCTGTCTCTCTCTCCAGGGAATATAATGGGATTTCTTCATGATGCGCGAGGGGCTTCCCGACTATCTCCGCCCGGGTCTCAGAGTGCTCTTGGTGGGAATCAACCCCGGGCTTCGCTCCGCGGAGCTAGGCCATCACTTCGCGGGGCCGGGGAACCACTTCTGGAAGCTGCTCCATGACTCGGGGCTCACGCCCCGGCGACTTTCCTATGAAGAGGATGCGCTTCTGCTTGATTTCGGCATCGGGTTGACGAACATCGTCGATCGCCCGACGCGCGGGAGTGGTGACCTGAGCAAGGACGATTTTTCTCGAGGGCGCCGCGCCTTGGCGAGGAAGATCACCCGCTTCCGACCCACCTCGGTCGGGTTGGTAGGGGTAACAGTTTATCGCGAGTTCAAGGGCCTTCGGGGTACGGTTCGCTGCGGTTTACAAAAGGAGCACATCGAGGGAGCGGATATCTTCGTGCTTCCTAACCCGAGCGGAAGAAATGCCCACTACACGTATTCGCAGATGTTGCGCCACTGGCGGAACCTCGCCCTCCGTTTGAGGTGACACAATGCCTGAGCTTCCCGAAGTCGAGATCACGAAAGAGAATCTGGAGCGGTGGCTCCGCAATCGTCTCATCGTGAGAGCTCGGGTAAAGGATCGCCGCGTGCTGCGCGGTCAAAGTGCGCGGCGGGTCGAGCGCGTGTTCTCGGGCGCGCGTCTCCAGGGCATCCATCGTCGGGGAAAGTATTTGATCTGGGATCTTGGGGAGCGTGGCGGCGCCGTCGCTCATTTGGGCATGAGCGGGAAGTTCGTCCTCCGCGCCCGGCGAGAGCCCGATCCGCCTGCGTTGTGCTTCGTGCTCGAGGTTGGCTCGGGACACCGCGTGGTGTTCAGTGATTATCGTCGATTCGGGCGATTTCAACTCGAGGATGGGCAAGCGCGTGAAACTCTTGCACGACTCGGCATCGATGCGCTCGACCGGCGGCTCACACCTGGCCGGTTCTCTGAGCTTCTCGATACCGCTCGATTGCCGATCAAGACGTTTCTGATGGACCAGCACCGAATCGCTGGCCTGGGGAACATTCAAGCTGCGGAGGCCCTCTTTCATGCCGGCGTCCACCCGTTGCGGATGGCGAGACAGCTCTCTAAGGAGGAACGCGCCAGATTGCACCGTTCCATACGCACGACGCTCAAGCAGGCTGTGCGGCGTGAGAGATCCAACGAGATGAAGTATCTTCACGAGGCGGACTCCGAGAATCATTTCCTCATCTACGGCCACCAAGGAGAACCCTGTCCCCGTTGTGGCGCCTCGGTGAAGAGAATTGTGCAGGCCGGCCGTTCTACTTATTACTGCGCTCGCTGCCAGCCGCGAAGGTCGGCGAGACGAAGGAGCGCCGGAAGCGCATCCAAACGGAGAAAACGATGAAAAAAGGCGAGCTTCACTTATCCACCCGAGCGATTCACTCGGAACCCGACGGGAAGAGAGCAAATCGGCCGGTGACTTCTCCCATCTACCTTTCGGCGACGTTCGAGGCCACCGACGTGGACGAGCAAATCGCCATCGAGGTCGATGGTGACATGTTCTACACGCGCTACGGGAACCCGACCCTGTCCGTAGTGGAGCGAACGCTTGCCCGGCTGGAGGGCACGGAGGCGGGGTTGGTTTTCGGCTCCGGAATGAGCGCCATCACCACGACGCTGCTCTCTTTCCTTGGCCAGGGTGATCACGCCATCTTCCAGCGAGAAGTTTATGGCGGTACGTTTCGTTTCGCGCGGGAGTTTCTACCTCGGTTCGGAGTCGACGTGAGCTGGGTGGATTGCCGCGATACGGCCGGTTTTCGAAGCGCCCTTCGCGACAACACCCGCGTTATCTACTTGGAGTCACCGACGAATCCCTCCCTGAGGTTGCTGGATCTTGCAGGCGTTGCCGAGGTCGCCCACTCGCGAAGTGTGAAGACCTTCATCGATAGCACATTTGCCACTCCGTTCAATACCCGGCCCCGTGATTACGGGATCGACGGAGTCCTTCATTCCACGACCAAGTATTTTGGCGGTCACTCCGACCTCCTGGGGGGTGCACTTGCTGCTTCCCATGACGTCGTCAAGAAAGTGAAGTCGTGCCTGAAGGTTTTGGGAGGGATCATGGATCCTCATGCCGCTTATCTCTTGCTAAGGGGTATCAAGACCCTCGGGGTGCGCGTGGAGCAGCACAACCGTTCTGCTCTGGCCGTGGCACGGACTTTCGAAGGTCATCCCCGCGTGAGAGGTGTCTTCTACCCGATGCTGGAGAGCCATCCCCAACACGAGCTGGCGCGGCAGCAGATGCGCGGGGGTGGAGGGGTCGTGAGCCTCGAATTGGACGGCAACCTCGATACCGCCAAACGATTCGTTAATGCCCTGAAGCTTTTTCGCATTGCACCCAGCTTGGGAGGCGTGGAGTCGCTGGTTTCGATTCCCTGCTTAACGTCGCACGCGATGCTCTCCGCGCAGGAACGCCAACAGTCGGGGATCGGGGACAGTATGGTGCGGCTTGCCGTTGGTATCGAGGACACCGCCGACTTGGTTACGGATATCGAGCAGGCGCTTACCGCCTCTGGCTGAGCCGGGATACCCGCTTGCCATAGACCGGGAACATTTGGATCCCGTCTATGGAACGTGATATGCTTCTCTTGTTCCAGGAAGAGGTGGCCACGCTCCTGCGTTTGCCGATTCTCGGAACCTGCATTTCCCTGCCGATGGAAGGTACCCCGGAGAGAGCGGAGAGCCATCCCTATTGAGTGGATTCGAGAGCACTATCTCTAGAGGGGTCAAGGAGAGCTAGATGAAGTACCGTCAGAGAGGTTACCGGGACGACGACTACGAACACGAGCACAAGAAGTCCCGTCGCCAAGAGCCCCCAACCGACTTGGGGAATCCGGAGCAGGTACGCTCGCTTCGTCACGCCGTCGACCGGAACGTTACGCTGGTCATTCGCTGTAGCCGCTGCGGTCATCAGGTACCCGCTGAGTTACTGAACGTCAACAAAGAGACGGTTTGCACGAAGTGTCAAACACCGCTCCATTCTTGTCGCCATTGCAAACACTTCGATCCCGGGGCACGGTTGGAGTGCCGGGAACCGATCGAGGCGCGTATCGTCGATAAAGGGGCCGCCAACGACTGCGCGCTTTACAAACCCGCACGGGTGCTGGACGCAACCGGGAAGCGTGCCAACACGACTCATGACGCGCGAGCCGCTTTCCATAATCTCTTCAAGAACTAGTGCCCTGTAATATAGGACACTAAGCCCCGCCCGGCATCAAAGATAAAAGGAGGCGAATATGTCCCCTCCGAAAGGCCAAGTCCCTTCATCGGTCAACCTGTTGGCGGAGCAGATCGAAAAAGATGGTGGGAGCGCTCTGGCCATCTACCAGGAGCCGATGGGGAAGGCTTGGCAGATTTTCGCCCTCCTACCACTCGATCGAGTTCACCCCACGCCCTATCAGCGCGATCTTTCTCAACCTCATGTGAAACGTTTGACCGCGGTCATCAAGAAGCTCGATCGCTTCATTGATTCTTTGGTTGTCGTTCGTACCGAGGACGGCAGTTACTGGACGCCGAACGGGAATCACCGCTTAGCGGCTCTGAAGAAGCTGAAGGCCAAGTACGTCACTATCGTCCTCATCCCCGATCCAAACGTTGCGCTTCAAATATTGGCGCTCAATACCGAGAAGGTTCACAATCTAAAAGACATGTCCCTCGAAGTCATTCGGATGTACCGTGCTCTCATGGCGGTCTCGGGGCGAAGCCCGGAACAGCAATTCGCCTTTCAGTTCGAAGAGGCGCACTTCATCACGCTGGGACTGGTGTATGAGAAGAAAGCGCGCTTCGCGGGGAGCGTGTTCGCGCCCATACTTCGTCGCGTCGACAAGTTCCTCAAGGATCCACTGACCAAAGCGTTCTCGGAACGTGAGTCAAGGGCAGAGAGCCTGGAGCGAGTCGACCAATTGTTGACCGATGCAGTCAAAGAATTGAAGAGCCAAGGCATCAACCATCCCTACGTCAAAAATTTCGTCATCGCTCGCGTGAATCCGCTGACCCGAGCCCGAAAGACGATGCCGAGCTTCGCGACAACCTTCCAAAAACTCGAGGCTTCCCTCGAGACATCCGATCCTTCGAAGGTTCGAATGTCCGACATCGCTCGAGCCACTACCGGCTGATTGGGGCTCGACCCGAGGATCCCGGATCTTCTAAACTCGTTCCGGTGACCAGCATCGAATCCGTAGCGCAGGCAATCCTCGTTCCCGAGGGAGCCTTCATGATGGGGTCACAAGGGTTGGGAGGAGATGAAGAGCCGGTCCACCGCGTTTTCATCCCCGCCTTCGAGATGGCGCCCACCCCAGTTACTCGAGCCGAGTACGGGCTCTATTTGGATGGAACCGGCGTCGAGCCGCCACCGTGGTGGAACGACCCTGCCTTCTTGCGAGACCGGCAACCGGTCGTCGGTGTGAATTGGCTGGAAGCAGTCGCCTATTGTCGGTGGCTTTCGCAAGAAACCGGTCTCGACATACGACTCCCCACCGAAGCCGAAAGGGAAAAGGCGGCGCGCGGAGGTCTCGATGGCTTTCGGTTCCCGTGGGGGAACGATCCCGCGGGCGGCGGGCATTCTCGTCTTCGCGGTCCGCTCGAGGGCCCCGACGACGTGGCGACCGCGCCGCCGAACGGATATGGGCTTTTCAACATGGCGGACAACGTGCACGAATGGTGCCTCGATGGCTATCATCGAACTTATTACTCAGACTCCCCCGTAGAAAACCCGTGCGCCGCCCGCAACACGCTTCGCCGATCGGCGAGAGGCGGTTCTTGGCGACACCAAGTTGTCGTGACGCGGAGCGCCGCCCGAAGCAGCCTACCGCCATTGCTCCACTATTCCGACTTCGGGTTTCGCTGGGTCCGGGATTGTAGTGGGTAACCGAGGAGTGTCCGCCTTCGCTGAAGCTTCGGCGGGAGCGCGGTTTGATAGCATAATGCCTTGTGAGCGTGTTCTCCCAGGAGAGACTCCAGAGCACATCGTGGCGGAGCACTTGGCTCGCTATCGCGCGGCGTCAAGCCGATCGTTAGGTAGCCCGGTCTTGGACGTTGCCTGCGGAACCGGATACGGCACGACCATTCTCGCGGAGATGGGAAATCGCTCGATCGTCGGGGTCGATCTCTCTCTCGAAGCGCTATCAACTGCCCGCACCCGGTACCCTCACTCCAGGGTGAACTACGTTAGGTCCCGCGCCGAATCACTTCCCTTCGAGAGCGGAGCCTTCGGGAGCGTCGTTTGTTTCGAGACCCTCGAGCACCTAACGGAGCCGCGCGCTCTTCTTCGAGAAGTAGCACGCGTGCTCACCGACCGGGGGACGTTTGTCGTCTCGACGCCCAATCGCAAAGTGGCTTCCCTTTGGTGGCCGCTTACCGGTCGTCCGGCGAATCCCCACCACGCGCACGAATATCGACTCCCCGAGCTCGAGCAAGAGCTGGGCGAGTGCTTCGAGATCAAGGAGCTATGGGGGCAGCGGTTTGTTTCTCGTCTCTGGTTGCGGCTACCCGTCTACGCCATTGCTCGTGCCTCAGCCAAACTGCTACGCAGCGCGTGGGCGCACCGACTCTACGACGAAGCGGATGGACCCACACCCACCCGGCTCTCAGACATTCCCGGAGAGCCGCGTTACTTTCTCGCCGTCTGCACACTTCGACCCCCCCCATTCAACTTCGACAGGCGGGTGAGGGCTGAAGTAAATTGCGGGAAGCATGCTCTACGCCGGCACATCCGGATACAGTTTTCGCGGGTGGGTTGGGAATTTCTATCCTCCCAAGACGCCGGCCAACGAATACCTGGCCTTTTACGCTTCGCGCCTGAATAGCGTCGAGATCAATCATACCTTCCGGCGATTCCCCACTACCAAGCTTCTTACCTCTTGGGCAGAGAATACTCCCGAGTCGTTTATTTTCTCGCTGAAGATGCATCAGAGTGTAACGCACGGGGCACGTCTCAAGGGCGTAGGGGATTCAGTGGAGGACTTTCTCAAAGCGGTCTCGCCGCTCGGGCCCCGGCTCGGCGTCATCTTGTTTCAGCTCCCGCCTTACTTCAAGGCGAAGATCGATCGCTTAGAGAGTTTCTTGACGGAGCTTCCTTCCGGGCACAAATACGCCATCGAGTTCCGGCACGAATCCTGGAACGAGCTGGCGGTGATGGATCTGCTGCGTGACGCCGGCGTCGCGCTCTGCGTGGCCGATGCTGAGATCGGCGAAGACGTGGACTTTAGACCAACCGCCTCACACGGCTATGTACGGCTGCGGAAAGTGCCACCCTACACGGACGAGGAAATCGAGCTGGTACAGCAACAAATTCGAGACATTTTGGAGCAAGTGGAAGACCTCTACCTGTACGCCAAGCACGATGACGAAGGGCTCGCGCCCGAGACGGTCTTGCGGCTTCAGTCTTACTGAGTGCGGAAACTATACTACTTTGATCCCGTCGAGCAGCGCCTTGTTGGAAGGCGTCTTCTTCATGCGGGTGAGAAGTAGATTCATCGCCTCTGGCGGTTTCAGACCCGCCAGCGCCCGCCGCAGCAAGTGGACCTTCGGAAGCTCCTCTTCACTGAGTAGTATTTCCTCGCGGCGCGTACCGGAGCGTGAGATGTCGATGGCTGGAAAGACGCGTGATTCGGCCAGCCGACGATCGAGCACCAGCTCCATATTGCCGGTGCCCTTGAACTCCTGAAAAATCACTTCGTCCATTTGGCTGCCGGTATCGACCAAGGCGGTCCCCAGGATCGTGAGGCTACCGCCGTCTTCGATGTTACGCGCTGCCCCGAAGAACTGTCGTGGAAACTCGAGTGCCCGCGAGTCGATACCGCCGGACATCGTCTTGCCCCGGCCCCGCTGTTGACGGTTGGCGGCACGACCCAGCCGGGTAATCGAGTCGAGTAGAATGACCACATCCCGACCCATCTCGACCAGGCGTCGAGCCCGTTCCAGGACGAGCTTGGCAACCCGAATATGAGAAGCGGCGTCGCTGTCGGCAGATGAAGCGATGACTTCTCCGTTGACGGTTCGCCGCATGTGCGTGACTTCTTCCGGTCTCTCGTCGATGAGCAGGACGATGAGATGTACGTCCGGGTAGCGTTCTGCAATGGCGTTGCCGATCTGTTCGAGCAAGATAGTCTTACCGGTCTTGGGAGAGGCCACGATGAGCCCGCGCTGTCCTCTGCCTATCGGCGTGATCAAGTCGATAACCCGAAGCGAGAGGGGCTCGTCTTTGCCGCCCTGGGAGAGCTTCAAGGCCTGAGAAGGGTGCTCACTCACGAGATCGGTGTAGTTACGATACGGTGGGAGCGCGTCCAGTGTGAGTCCGTTAATGGTCTCGACGGCGGTGAGCTCGATCGACGAGCCGCCTCCGCCACCCCCCCCTCGACGATTGTGTCGACTGTGTCGCCGAGGCGGCTTTCCGCGGGCGGTCGGGCCGGTCAAGAATTGCCCCTCCCGGAGCTCATACTGCTGGATGAGACGCGAAGAGACGTGCACATCCTCGGGCCGAGGCAGGAAATTATGCTGGGCCAGCCTCAAATGACCACCGCCCTGCGGGCCCAGTTCGAGTAAGCCGGCGGTGGTGGACTCAGCCGTGCGCTGACTGTTCATACCTGTACCATACGTACACGTGGAGAGCTTCTGACAGGGGTCAATAGAATTTCTGGCCTCCGCAGCAGCGGTGGCAATTCCGACTCGGTTGGCAGCTGGGCCGGAAGCGAGCTAGGTTTGACCTCGCAAGGTCTATACTATCAGATCCAATGCTCGGGTCAAAGTCAAGGCCCCACCCCTAGGAGGTAGCCCATGAGGAATTCCAAGAAACAACGATCCTCCAAATCCCGTTCCGGAGGTTCCTCGAAGCCGGTGCGGGCGTTCGTCTTGATCCAGACGCTTCCGGGCCGTGTGGCGGCCATCATACGTGTCCTCGAGAAGATGGCCGTCGTCAAGGGCGTCGATCCCGTCACCGGCCCCTTTGACGTCGTGGCTTACCTCGAGGTCGAAGAGCTGAGAGATATCTCGGGAGTGGTTGCAGGTACCATCGGGGGGTTGAAGGGTGTTACGCACACCACCACTCTCCTTTGCGTGTAGCGCCAAGAACCGATCAAGAGTTGTGAACAGCTCGGCGAGCTCCGCGGATGCGACGCGCCAGTGCGAGAATGAGCTTCACTTCACGCTCGCTGACTCCCGCACGACCAAAGAGCTCACGCCACTCGACGAAGCGGACTTCCGGGTTTTCAGGAGGAAGGAACCCGATTTCGAGCATGGCATCCCGCAAGGAGCCGAGAGCGCGTTCGACGTCGGCCTGCTCCGCACGCTTAGGTTGCTGGGACGGCGAGGCTTTTGGTTCGAGTCCGCTGACCAGGACCTCGTAGGCCGTGACCATCACCGCTTGCGCCAGGTTGAGCGAGGGTTGATCGGAGTGAGAGGGGATACGCACCCGTCTTTGGCAACGAAGCAAGTCCTTCTCAGTCAGGCCCTTGGATTCCGGTCCGAAGACAAGAGACACCGCTGCTTCGCTCGGAAGAGAGGAGATTTGCTCGGCCATGGCGCGCACGGCAATCGGATCCACGCGGCCGCCGGCTCTCCCAGTCAGCCCGGCGGTGTAAACGGACCCAGCGAGAGCTCCGTCGAGAGAATCGAACACCCGCGCCTCTTCTAGCCTATCCTCGGCCCGCCAGGCCATGCGCCAAGCTTTGGCGGTGCGCCAATCGCCCGCAGAAACGAGATCCAGGCCGGATAATCCCATGTTGGCGATGGCCCGGGCGGCGGCACCTATATTGGCGGAATGTTCCGGACGAACGAGGACGATTCGGACGACAGCCATTGGTAAACTATAGCTGATGGCACGACGAACCGATCCGGACAAGCCGTTCCTGGATATCGAAGGAGGAACGGACTCTTTCAAGATCCCGCGCCGCAAGTGGAGGGAGCTCCTCTTCGTGGGAGCGCTGGTTCCGGACGGTGAGGAGTACGTGCGCGACGCTTCTCGACCCTTACCGGCCTTTCGCATCCCCGACCTTTTCCCTACCGGGGCCCGCTTCAGAGTGAGGGAGGCCGGTGAGCACGTACATATCGATAGGGTTCGTAGCAGTAACTAGAGATCCATTCAAATCTGTCAAAAAGGCGATTTAGCGGGTTCACTGTTGGCAGGGTAAACAAAAAAAATCGTAAATCGAGGGAGGGACCCGTCGAAAAACTTCGTCTTATATGAGTAGGACCTCAGAACCCGACCCCATCGCGTGAACGGCTGGTTGGTGGATCTAGGAGGTCTTCGTGTCTCGGGCGACCAAGCCTTGCGAGAGCCAAGCAAGCTAGAGCGTTGCGCGGGCGCGGGAGAGTCGTTGCTTTGGAAAAGGAGGTAAGCCGAGATCAAGGCCAAGGGCAGGGAGGGTGTCGTGAGGGTTCGTCATTGAGGACCAAAACAAGCACCCGTTTGATGGTACGTTTTTGTACGGTGAGCTCACCGGAAGTCACGCTTGTGGAGAGGAAGGCTCTGGCTCAAACGGAACGTTTCGAGCGAAACCGGCCTCGGTTGAAGCGGGAACCCGACCTGATCAAATTTGATCAGTTTGTGGAGAGCGGTTCGCCTTCGCTAAAGCTACGGCGGGACGAGTCGGCGAGACGAGTCCTGCTGCTTTCAGCTCCGGCCAATGATCTCCACGACGCGCTCGATAGAGAGGCGCTCTTCCTTTCCTGAACGAAGATCCTTCAACTTCACCTCCCCCTCCGACCACTCGTCGGGTCCGACGATGACGGCGAAGCGAGCGTGAGAGCGATCGGCCGCCTTGAGATCTTTAGCCACGCCCACCGGCGAAAAGGGAGTTTCAGCCGAGATCCCCGCCTCCCGCAGCTGCCGGGTTACCGAGCGGGCCGCATCGGCGAGCGTCTCCCCCACCGGAATCACTGCCACTGCGACGCGCGAGGGAGCCTCCGGCAGGAGTCCGCGCTCTTTGAGAAGTTCCCCCTGAACGACGTCCCCCATCCCGAAGCCCAAGGCGGGGATATCCGGCCCACCCAAGGCCGCGATCAGGTTGTCGTAACGACCCCCGCCGCAAATCGCCCGCAGCTCCCCCTGCCGGTCATAAAGCTCGAAAACGATACCCGTGTAGTAGGCGAGACCACGCACGACGGAGAAATCGACTTCCACAAAACCACCGAGCCCTTGCTTTCCCAGCAAGTCCATGTAGCGTTCGAGCGCGGCGAGCGCTCCGGCAGTCTCTTCTAGCCCGGCTCGATCGACTTGCGGCGCGAACCATTCGAAGGGTGACGCTTCGCCGGAGCAAAGCGTTGCTAAGCTCTCGATATTTGTGGGGGGAACGCCAGCCTCACCGAGCAGCTCCCGGAACGTCAGGTCGGGAACCTTGCGAAACTTGTCGATGGCGTTGTACACCGCGGGTATTTGTTCTTCCGTCACTTCGAGGAGCGTCAAAGCCCCGGCCACAATCCGACGATCGTTGACGCGGGCCACAACGTCTTTTTCGGTAAGCCCGAGCGCCCGTTGAATATCCAGCACCGCCGCCAGAAGCTCGGCGTCCGCTTCGACCCCGGGGGCACCGATGATGTCCATGTTCAGCTGGAAGTGCTCGCGTAATCTTCCCCTTTGCTTTCGCTCGTAGCGAAAAAGCTGGGGAATGGAGAACCATTTGATGGGTTTCGGTAGTTGACCCGCACGGGCCGCCATCATGCGACCGAGGGTCGGAGTCATTTCGGGCCGGAGAGCGACTTCTCGCCCGCCTTTGTCGACGAAGTGGTAGAGCTGCCCCACGATCTCGTCGCCCGACTTCCTCCTATAAAGCTCGAGCTCTTCTAGGGGAGGCCCGTCGTACTCGGAAAAGCCGTAGTTCCGCGCGACTTTTCGCCAGGTATCGAAGAGATAGTTTCTTTGTGCGAGCTCCTCCGGATAAAAATCCCGGAATCCTTGAAGGGGTCTCATGTTTTTCGAAAAGCCTATCCGATGGGGTGGCCCCGCGCAACGCGTTCTCCTATAATCCGCTACCGTCTGTAGGTAACGACTGCAAAGGGGGAGAAATGTGAGTGCCGCCGCGGCAACTCTTGCGTGCTTTGCTGCCTACCTGCTTGGATACCGTTTCTACGCCAGGTATCTAGCCAAGAAGGTCTTCGAGCTGGATCCGAAGGCGGTTACCCCGGCGCACGAGCTCCAGGACGGGTTCGACTACGTTCCCAGTCGAAAGGCCGTCTTGTTCGGTCACCACTATGCGTCCATCGCCGGCCTATCCCCGATGCTGGGTCCCGCGATCGCGGTGATCTGGGGTTGGGTGCCGGCTATGCTTTGGGTGGTCTTCGGGACGCTCCTCATCGGAGCGGTCCACGACTTCAGTGCCCTGGTCGTAAGCATGAGAGCCAAGGGGAAGTCGATCGGCAAGGTGGCGGAGTCCATCATCGGGCCTCGCGCCAAGAGCCTCTTTCACGCCATCATCTTCTTTCTCATTGCTCTCGCTATGGGCGTCTTTGTTCAGGTCGTGGCGCAGCTGTTCACCTCCGCTTTCTATCCGGAGGCGGTCTTCCCTAGCTTCGCGCTCATGACACTCGCGGTGGCCATGGGAATCCTCTTCTACAAGAAAGGAGTACCGTTGGGTCCTCTCACCGCAGCGGGGTTCGCGCTTACGCTAATCGCCGTTTACCTAGGACTTCGATTGCCCAAGCCGGATCTATCCGTCGACGACTGGAACGCCGTTCTCCTGGTCTATGCTTTCCTGGCTTCCGTGCTCCCGGTGTGGTTGTTGCTTCAGCCTCGTGACTTTCTCAACTCGCTGCTCCTCTATCTGGGTCTCGGATCTATTTTCGTCGGGTTTCTGATCCTGAGGCCGGACTTTGTGGCGCCCGCCGTGCAGACTCATCCGGAGGGCGCGCCGCCGCTCTTTCCGTTCGTTTTTATCGTGATCGCTTGCGGAGCCATCTCTGGTTTCCACGGTCTCGTTTCCTCGGGAACCACCGCCAAGCAGATCGACAAGGAGACCGACGCGACCTTCATCGGCTACGGGGGGATGATCGGAGAGAGCCTGCTTGGCCTAGCGGCGGTGTTGGCGACGACAGCTGGCTTTGTCAGCGCCGCGGCATGGCACGAGCATTACGCGAGCTGGGACGTAGCGCGGGGACTGGGCCAGAGTATGTCTGCCTTTATCAACGGATCGGGGCTCTTTCTGAGCCAGCTCGGTCTCTCCGAGGCGGCAGGCCGGGCTTTCATGGCCTTAGTCGCGGTTTCTTTTGCCTTGACCACCCTGGATTCGGGGACCCGTCTTCTCCGTTTCAACATCCAGGAAGTATCGGCGACCGTAAAACTCCCCGCACTGGGCAATCGGTACGTGTCGTCTATTCTCGCCGTTGCGGCCATCGGATTCTTCGCTTTCTTCAAGGTCGACGGTCAGCCGGCTGGTTTGGCTCTCTGGGCGCTCTTTGGAACGACAAATCAAATTCTTGGGGGGCTCACGCTTCTCACCGTCACCCTCTATCTCATCCAGCGGCGAGCGAACTATCTCATCACGCTGATCCCAATGATCTTCATGTTGGTCACCACGATGGTCGCGATGATCCTGAACGTGAGAGACTTCTACAACGGAAAGAGCTATTTGCTGCTGGTGGTGGGATTGATCCTTCTGGTGCTGGCGGTCTGGCTGACGGTGGAAGGTGTCCTTCGCTTCAAACAGACTAGGGCCGCCGCACGATGATCTTCTACTTGATTCGAGCACTTGGGGTGCTAGCGTGCGCAAGTGAGGGCACGCCCACCGTCGATGGGTACGGTGGCGCCGGTGATCCAACTCGCGTTGTCCGAGGAGAGGAATAGTATGAGGTCGGCGAGCTCTTCAGGCCTCCCCACTCGTCCCAACGGATGGGTGGTCTTGCTTCTCTCGAGGAACGCTCGGTAGGCTTCCTCTTCGAGTCCACCCTCCCGGTGCAGGTTCGTTACCACCACGCCCGGGTTCACCGCATTCACGCGCACCCCCTTGTCGGCGAGCTCCAGGGCGGCGCACCGCGCGAGTTGATCCACGGCCGCTTTGCTAGCGCAATAGGCGAGGACGCCAGGAAAAGAACGCAAACCAGTCACGCTGGAAACGATGACCACGTTGCCCTTACGGGGGGTTAGAAGAGGTAAGGCGAGTTGAATCAGCCGGTACACCGCGACGACGTTGATGTCGAACATCTCCTGCCATGCCTCGAGGCTCGTGTTCTCGATGGTGCCGAAGGCGATTATTCCCGCGGCGGTGACCAAAACATCGAGCCCCCCCCACTCCGAGGTCAGCTCGTCAATGATGCGCGCTCGATCTTCCTCGCGTGTGACATCGCCCGGCAGGGGGAGCGCGGTGCCTCCGTCGGCCTCTATGCTACGGGCGAGCTCTGTCAGGGCGTCCTTTCGGCGAGCCACTAGAGCGACCTTCGCCCCTTCGCGGGCGAAGGCGTCCGCGGTCGCCTTGCCGATCCCACTGGTAGCCCCGGTGACCAGCGTTATTTTTCCTTCGAAGCGTCGATCGGTCATGAGTTCCTCCTCGCGTTTAGACGGCGATTATACCTCCGGGTGTTTCGTAGAGCTTTCCGAAAACGGCATCTTTATGGGAGGATGGCGGTCACGCCATGCCAGAGCTGCCCGATGTCACGGTGTATGTTGAGGCCCTCGAGGCCAGGATTCTCGATCAGACTCTCGAGAGGATCCGCATCGCTAGCCCGTTCCTTCTGCGTTCGGTGGACCCGCCGATTGCGGATGCCGCCGGGAAAAAAGTAATCGGGTTGCGACGGCTCGGTAAGAGAATCGTCATAGGTCTCGAAGGAGACCTATTCCTGGTGATTCATCTGATGATTGCGGGGCGGTTTCAATGGAAGCCGAGCGCCAGCGGGGAGACGAGACCCAAGGTCCCCGGAAAAAGGGGGCTGGCCGCCTTCGACTTCAGCTCGGGCACGCTGATTCTTACCGAGGCGGGCTCCAAGAAACGCGCCTCGCTTCATTTGGTGCGTGGACAGGCTGGTCTCTCGATGGTGAACCCAGGTGGGATCGAAGTGCTGGAAGCCAAACTGGAAGCGTTTCGGAGAGTTCTTCTTAGTGAGAACCACACCTTGAAGCGCGCTCTGACCGATCCGACGCTCTTCAGCGGTATCGGTAACGCTTACTCGGACGAGATACTCCATCGGGCGGGGCTATCCCCGATAAAGTGGACCCCAAGACTCCACGAGGACGAGATCGAGCGGCTCTATCGGGCCACCCGCGACGCGCTTCGAGAGTGGACCGATCGGCTCCGGGATGAAGCCGGAGGAGAGTTCCCGAAGAAGGTTACCGCCTTCCGGCCGGCGATGGCGGTCCACGGTCGTTACGGCAAGCCTTGCCCGGTTTGCGACTCGCCCGTGCAGCGAATCGTCTATTCGGAGAACGAGACAAACTATTGTGCGCGATGCCAGACCGAGGGGAAGCTTCTAGCCGATAGGGCGCTTTCGCGATTGCTCAAAGGTGACTGGCCGCGGACACTGGAAGAGATGGAAGAAATCCGAGCGTAACTAGTCGGATAGATTCTTCGGAGACGCCTCTTGGAGCAAGTGTACGAGCTTGCTCGCCGCCGCTGGGGCTGCGACCTTGCTTCCCAAGACGATGTCGCGCGCCGAGATTCCGTAACCATAGATCTTTTCGTTCGCATCATTGTCGGGTCGGAGGCTCGAGCCCTCCAAGGAAACACCGGCGAACAAACCGCGGTTGCGAGAGTACGTCAGAATCTCCGCTTGCATCGTTGCATCGGTCGCGGCGCCGATGGCTCGACCCTTGGGACCCGCCGCCGCAGAGGCATCGGCTCCTAGTTTCACTTTGCTCTTCAGCAACGCGTTCGCTCCCTTTTGATTCATGATGAGGAAGATGAAGTCGGTGGCCTGACCTCCGATCTGGAAACCTATATTGCCTCCATCGAGACGGGACATGGAGGGCGGCCCCCAGGGTCCGGTGAAGTTCTTTCCGCTCCTGCAAACCATCGCACCCGCACCGTAGCTGCCGCCAATACCTAACGCGAACTTCTTGACCGAAGGCATCACCACCACACACTCGGCCTTGTGGAGTAGATCCAAGGGGATGGAGTCTGGCATGTCGAGAACCTCTTTCATGACCGTACCGCTTTGTCGGAGCCGCTCGTCGAGTTTGTCGGCCGAGGAAACTGCGGACGCCCACAAAACGATGCCGGCGAAAACGATGTGACAACGCATCGCACACACTCCTTGTTTCAAGATGGATTCTCTTGGTTTATTGAATTGTAGCGATCGTGGCCTGCGGTCGCAAGGCGGCAACGAGGAGTCGATCGGGTGGAGAATGGGCTAGGGCAGGAATTCCGTGTCGCTCGTCCCTCCGGAGTCCGTGGTCGGTGGGGTGGGGTAGTCGGTGTCTTTGTCGCTCTCCAAAATCTGATCAGGTCAGATTCCTGCTTCACCAAGGATCGTTTCACTTCGGCTCACGCCGAAGCCAGAGCGTTCCTCTCCACAGGCTTCAATTCCGCGTGGTAGCTCACCGTACGAAAAAGTCGGTCCGCTACTTCGACATGGTTGCCGGGCATCTGGGCTTTGTAGTCGAGCTGGCGTCGAAACTCGTGAAAGCCCATGTCAGAAATAGCGCGAGCGAGCCGGCGGTTTTTCAGCATGCCCTTCACATTCAGCTCTTCGATGGCAATCCCGGCAAAGTTCTCCGTCAGATAGCTCGTCAACTTGTGCAAGCCGTCCTGGCGAATACAGCGAATGCGGTAAGGCGCCGGCGCTTCGTCGAGCTCCACATGAACGCTGACGAACCATGATCGGCGATTCGAGAAACCGTTGCCGAGACCACTCGGCCGCTAAACCTCAGCTCCTCTCGCACCCAAACCCAGCCCAGTCGCGGGATTCGAATCGGTTTGCCGCTCACTTGAATATGATCCCCTCCGATATAGAAGCCGAGTTGGACCCCGAGATGGAACCCGGATCCTTGAGGGCGACTTCGCCGAGGACAAATCCCAGAACCGAGCTTGACCAGAAGCTGGCAAGAAAGATCCCAATGCAAAAGAGAATGACGCCGAACTGAGACAAAAAGCTGGCTGCGAGAATCGCCACTAAGGCCAGGCCGTAATTCGTCAGGTTGCGCTTGATGAAGAGGAGGTTCTCACGGACATCGAACGCCGCTGCCACTTTGTCTTGGACCACGAATCGAATGAAGGCTGCCGGGAGATACAGGAGAACTGCGATGCTGGCAAGGGTGACGAGGACGAAGCCGGCGAAAACGATCAGCATGGCCATGACGCGAAGCGAATCCGGGGTATTCTCAGATTGAAAGACGCCGCCCACCGCGAGGGCAAGTACCGTGGCGAGAATCCCTAGGGGATGATGTGACCCAAGTAGACGGCGAGGGCCCTCGCGCCGTCGACGAAGAGAGTCCCCAAATCGTCCCACTCCGGAAGCGGCTGCGATTCACCGCGTGCGGTTCGGCGGGTGAGACCTACGACATAGCCGGCGACGAAAAACGTTCCCACGAGAAAGATGGAAAGAATCGAAAAGAGGCCGCCAAGGATGATCTTGGTCACCCACTTGGGGTCTTCGAAGAAGAAACGAAGAGCCCTGCTAAAATCGAGGGGAGCCTGCTTGTCGGCCATGGCAGGAGTGTATAGCAGGAGGGCTTTTAACGCGAAACAGCCCGCGACTGGCAATTTGAATAAAGAAGAATAAGAATTTAGTCTAATCTTTCCTCCAGAGCGTAGAAAGGCAAAAGATGAGTCAAGAAAGTAAAGACTACTTCGGGACTCGATCGAGCATCGACACCGGCAGCGGAGGCGCCGCCATCTACCGCCTTGACCAGCTGGAAAAGGCTGGCCTGGGAGCTGTTTCGCGGCTCGCCTTCTCGGTCAAGATCCTGCTGGAAGCGGTCCTTCGCAACTGTGACGGGAAGCTCGTAACCGAAGAGGATGTGTCGGCCCTTGCCGGGTGGCAGGCGAAGAACCCTGGCGATCGCGAAATTCCTTTCCAGCCTGCGCGAGTCGTTTTACAGGATTTCACCGGAGTTCCATCGGTGGTCGACCTGGCGGCGATGCGGTCGGCGGTGAGTCGCTTGGGCGGCGATCCCAAGAGGATCAATCCTGACGTACCGGTGGACCTCGTCATCGACCATTCCGTGCAGGTAGACGTCTTCGGCACGACCGCGGCTTACCAAAGGAACGCGGAGATCGAGTTCCAAAGGAACCGTGAAAGATACGAGTTCTTACGTTGGGGAAGGGAGGTCTTCGACAACTTCCGAGTGGTTCCTCCCGGCACCGGGATCGTGCATCAGGTTAACTTGGAATACCTCGCCAGTGTCGTTGGCTTGCGAGAACAAAAGGGCGAGCTCCGTGCATTCCCGGATACCTTGGTAGGAACCGATTCTCACACCACGATGATCAATGGGTTGGGGGTGTTGGGTTGGGGAGTAGGAGGCATCGAGGCCGAAGCCGGTATGCTCGGTCAGCCGCTTTACATCTTGATGCCCAAGGTCATCGGTTTCAAGTTGAAGGGCGAGCTCCGTGAAGGTGTTACCGCAACCGATCTCGTGTTGACCGTCACGCAAATGCTGCGGGAAAAAGGAGTGGTCGATAAGTTTGTAGAGTTTTATGGGAGCGGCCTCTCGCAAATGTCTCTTCCCAACCGAGCCACCGTCGCCAACATGTCGCCCGAGTACGGTGCGACGATGGGATTCTTTCCGGTGGATCAGGAGACCCTGAACTATCTCCGTCGCACCGGCCGTTCCGAGGAACTAGTGGGACTTGTCGAGCGCTATACCAAGGAGCAAGGACTATTCCGTACCGACGAGACTCCCGATCCAAACTATACCGACACCCTTGAGTTGGACGTGGCGACCGTCGAGCCGAGCCTCGCTGGCCCGAAGCGCCCACAGGATCGAGTGTCTCTCGCCAATATGAAGGAAGCGTTTGGGAAGTCCTTGACGATGTCGCCGAAGGAGCGAGGGTTCGGCTTGGCGGCGACGGAACTTTCACGGACCGTTCCAGTAAGCTTCAACGGAACGCGGAAAACGATGGGGCACGGTTCTGTGGTGATCGCGGCCATTACATCTTGTACCAACACCTCCAACCCGTCCGTCATGCTCGGAGCCGGGCTCCTTGCGAAGAAGGCTGTCGAGCGTGGCCTCAAGGTGCCGCCTTACGTGAAGACCAGTCTCGCCCCGGGCTCCAAGGTCGTCACGGAGTATCTCGATGTCGCCGGACTGACCGCGCCGCTACAAGAGCTTGGTTTCTACCTCGTGGGATACGGCTGCACGACATGCATTGGTAACAGCGGCCCTCTGCCTCAACCAGTTGCCGATGCGGTCCAAGAGGGACAGTTGGTGGCCGCGGGTGTGCTCTCCGGCAACCGGAACTTCGAAGGACGTATTCATCCCTTGGTCAAGGCGAACTACCTGGCATCACCGCCTTTGGTAGTTGCCTATGCGCTTGCGGGGACGGTCGATATCGATTTGACCAAGGATCCACTTGGGGAGGACGCCGAAGGAAAAGCGGTTTACCTTCGCGACATTTGGCCATCGCAGCGGGAGATCTTGGAGGCCGTCAACCGGGCCATCAAACCCGAGATGTACCACGAAATCTATGGAAACGTTTGGGATGGAAATCCGGAGTGGAACGGCGTTCCGGTAAGCGGCGGCGAGCTCTACGATTGGCGCTCCGACTCCACTTACATCCAGGAGCCTCCCTTCTTCCAGGGGCTTTCCAAGGAGCCACCTCCGGTCGAAGAGATCCGGGGAGCGAGAGTTCTTGCGCTGCTCGGAGATTCGGTGACGACCGATCACATCTCACCGGCAGGAGCCATACCCGAGGATAGCCCGGCAGGCATGTACTTGATCGAGCATGGCGTTCAGAAGAAGGATTTCAACTCCTATGGATCTCGTCGTGGTAACGATCGGGTCATGGTGAGAGGAACGTTCGGCAACATTCGCATCAGAAATCAGCTTGCCCCCGGGACAGAAGGGGGAGTCACTCTTCATTTGCCGGGCGGGGAGCAGATGTCAATCTACGACGCCGCGATGCGCTACCGGAATGAAGGAATTCCATTGCTGGTCATCGCCGGGAAGGAGTACGGCTCCGGATCCTCGCGTGATTGGGCCGCCAAAGGAACCCTGCTTCTAGGCGTCAGGGCGGTGATCGCCCAAAGTTACGAGCGCATCCACCGCAGCAATCTGGTGGGGATAGGAGTACTGCCGCTCGAGTTTACAAAAGGAGACAGCGCAGAGTCGCTCGGTTTAAACGGGCATGAAGTGTTCGATGTCGATGGTCTGGGTGCCGACATCCGTCCTCGCCAGGAACTCCAGGTGAAAGCCCATCGGTCCGGCGGAGACGAGCTTACCTTCAAGGTCCGAGCTCGACTGGATTCTGCGGTCGAGGTGGACTACTACAAGAACGGGGGGATCCTCCACTACTTCGTGAGGGCCTTGATTTAGACCTAATCGAAATCGAACGGGTGGGGAGGGGGCTTGTTGTCTTTTTCGGCCTTCTTGAAGGCTTCCTTGAACTTCTTCTCGAGGATCTCTTCCCGGTTCTCGTGCTCCTTCACCGATTGAGCGAACCGGTCCTCCGCTTCCTCGCGGCGCTTCCTTTCGTCGGAAAACGCTTGTTCGAAGCTCTTCGCTGGCCCTTGGGGAGGCTTTTCGTGCGCTAAGATCGCGCCGGTGCCGGGATGCACGGTGAGCTTTGCATCGCAGCAAGGACAAGTGATTTTGAGGTTTTCGGCTCCCATCCTGCACCTCCCTGCACTTTTTGGTGGTGCTCTCAGCCATCATAGGCGACCCCGCAGCGTCGGGGCAAGCCGCCGATGACGGAAGAGAGCTGGAAAATGGAGAACCTGACGAGTAAGCTTCTTTCGGAGGATTCCTCCAGGGAGGCGAACATGGTTATCGAACGTATCGCGCTAGCGGCGGGAGTGGCGGCACTGCTGGCCTTCACCTCTACTGGCTCCACGCAAGTGGAAGAAGCCCAGTCGCCGGAGTCCAAGGAAACCTGCTGTTTCACAAACCCGGCCTACTCGGGTGTTTGTAAAGTCCAGCCTGCGGAAGACGAAACGTGTGCAAGCATTCTGGCCTACCTCAACAATCCGATGGCCCAAGGCAAGAGCTACTGTGGGGGTACCAAAGTTCGGCAAGGTTGGGCAGAGGTCGACTGCGAGGACGAAAAGTCCTAAGCGATCTGGCGGCTACTCTGTAGGCGCACTTACCTTCTTCACTTGTTCCGACGTCAGGCCATACAACGGTGGGGTGGTGACACCGAGCATGCCAAGGTAGATATAGATTTGGCCGCGGTGATGAATTTCGTGCTCGATCATGGACCGAAGCCATTTCCGCCGTGTGATGGGTGCGCCGGCGGGCGTGTTGCACTTGTCCACAAGATCCTGCTCGCTGAGTTGTCGAAAGATCGAGACCGACTCTCGATGGGCCCAGTCGAAGAAAGCCAGGACGTTATCGTAGCCATCGGCTAGTTCCGGCCCGTGGCCTGGATAACGGCTTTTGTTAGCTCGGATGGTCTCCGCGAACATATAGCGTTCGGTAGAGGCGATATGACGAACCAGATCGGCCAACGTGAATTTCCCCTCGCGGTAGGACCAGTTCATCTTCTCGGGGGGGGATGGCTTTGATAACCCGAAGTGTACGTCCCCGGATTTTCTCGTAGTAGTCGAGAACAATTTCGACGCTCTTGATCTCCATTAAGGTGTCTCCCCCCGCAATATCCTGACGAGAACCGCAAAATCGATATTACCACCCGAGACGACGCAGACGATCCTCCCGGTGCCGGCACAACCGGAGAGCGCGGCCGCTACCGCTAAGGCACCTGCCCCTTCCGCGATCACCCGATTCCGCTCCGCCAACACTCGAATGGCGGAAGCGATCTCGTCTAGAGACGCGGTGAGCGATCCCTCAAGAAGCTCTTGAGCCAGGGGCCACATTTTTGGAAGCAGCGTCTTCCCGCCGGCGCCATCGACGAAGGAACGCGCAAAGTCTACGGGTTGGATCGAGCCCTTGGCGAACGATGCTTTGAGCGGTGAAGCCGTCTCCGGTTCCACGCCGTAGACCTTGACCGTCGGTGCCAAGGAACGCATCGCGCTCGCGATGCCGGTGCTCAAACCGCCCCCGCCCCACGGGATCAGAACGACATCCGGTTCCGATAAGTCTTCCAGTATCTCGAGACCAATCGTTCCGTTGCCCGCCATCACACGCTCATCTTCAACTGGATGTACGAAGAGGCCTTCAACTCCTGGAAAAGAAGACTCCTCGAGGGTCTTCCACCATCGATCGAACGGAACCTTGATGTACTTCCCGTCGAGGTGCTGGATGGCGGCAAGCTTGGTCTCCGGGGCGCTCTCGGGAACGATGACCGTGCAAGGAACCCCGAGCGCCCGGGCTACCCATGCGACTCCCTGGGCCATATTGCCGGCGCTGGCGGTAATCACACCGGGGGATACTTCGTCCGCGGAGGCTTGGCGCACCGCGTAGGAGGCGCCGCGGATCTTGAACGAGCCGATGGGCTGAAAATTTTCGAGCTTCAAATAGATCTCGGCAGGGGAATCCGGGACGTTCAACCGAACGAGCGGAGTGCGGATGGAATCCGCGGAGATGACTTTGCGAGCGCGGCGAATCTCTTGGATTGGAATCATGTACGGGCGGGATTTATCAGAATGGAATCCGCGTGCCGGCTCCGGTCTCGATGGCGCGACGATAGGCGTGCTGTGCGGCGACTAGGTCTTCAATGGCCAGTCCGAGGGATCGGAAGAGGGTGATCTCCTCCGGCGTGGAGCGGCCGTTCTTAGTGCCGATCAGAAGCTCGCCGATCTCGGCCCTGATGTGCTCCGAGCCGATCGCTCCTTCCTTTTCCGCCAGACGATAGTCCCCGGCTTCGTTAACGGTGGACTCCCGACAGTCCACGAAAAGAGCTGAGTCGGCAATCGTCGCCGTATCCAGCTCACCGAACTCCGGCGTGCTCGATCCAACAGCGTTGATATGGGTCCCGGGCGCTATCCAGGTTCTTTTGATGACCGGCTCCCGTGCACTCGTCACGGTTGTGACCACATCTGCATCCCGAACCGCTCGCTCGTTACTGGACACCGGCTCGATGGTGAAGGGGAAACTTCCCCGCATCGAGTCGGCGAACTCGCGTGCTCTTTCCGGTCGGCGGCTAGCGACCCTTACGCGTTGGAAGTTTCGCACCTCGGCCATGGCTTCGAGATGCGATCTGGCTTGAGTGCCTGCTCCGACCAAAGCGAGCTCACGCGCATCCTCGCGGGCCAACAACTTCGTTGCAACCGCGGAAACTGCGGCGGTGCGAATGGCGGTCACCGCGGAAGCGTTGAGGACGGCCTGGAGTTCCCCGGTCTCGGCGCTAAAGAGTAAAACCGCGCCTTGATGCAGATCGAGCCCTCGCTCGGCGTTTCCCGGGTATACGCATATCGCCTTGAGCCCGTACGCAGCTTCGTCGCCGCCCCGATAGGCGGGCATCAAACCCATCAAACCCTTGGCATCCGGAGCGCGGACGATCGAACGGAGAGGGTTGTAAACTTCACCTCGGGCGAGCGCGGCTAAGGCGCTTTCCATCGCTTCGATGCACTCCCCCATAGGCAACAGCCTCTCGACTTCGGCGTGGTTCAACGCAATGACATCCATACTCGTCCACCTACTTGAATAGTGCCGCTAGTTCGGCGCGCTCAATCGGGGTGAGAGAAATTTCGAGTGCCTTCTCAGCAAGCTCAAAATGCTCCGGCTTCCGGGGACCGATGATGACGGCGGTCGTTTGTGGGTGACTCAACACCCATGCGAAGGCCAGAGTGGCCATCTCGATGCCGCGAGACCTTGCCGCTTCGCGAAAGGCGCCGACACTTCGAAATGTCCCCTCTTGTACTAAGTGTTGATAGGGTTCGGGACGCATAGTCATTCGCGATCCCGCGGGATAGTTCTTGCCCGCTTCATATTTTCCGGTGAGCCAGCCACCGGCGAGGGAACTATAGGGAGTGAAGCTCACTCCCTGGTCCTTGCACAGCGGTAGCATCTCGTACTCTGGTTTTTTTTCCAGCAGATTGTAAGGATTCTGGACCCAGGAGAAGCTAGCCAAGCCGAGGTTGTCACTGACCCAAAGAGCTCGTGCAAGGCGCCACGCCTCCCAGTTGCTCGCACCTATGTAATGAACCTTTCCTTGACGAATGAGGTCATCGAAGGCGCTCAGCGTTTCCTCCAAGGGAGTCTCTGGATCCACCTCGTGCGCTAGGTACATGTCCAATCGTTCGACGCCGAGCCGCTCCAAGCTCGAGTCCACCTGACGCAAGATGTGACGACGTGAGAGGCCGCGATCGTTGGGTCCGTTGCCGACGGGGTTGAAGACTTTGGAGCTCACCAGAATCTGCTGCCTTACGTCTGACGACTTTGTCTTGAGCCAGCTTCCGATGATCGACTCACTGCGACCGCCACCGTAGGTGTCGGCGGTGTCGAAAAAATTGATTCCCATTTCGTAGGCACGATCCATGAGCACGAACGCCTCGGTCTCGCTTTGCCCCTTTCCGAAAAACCTGGGATCCGAGCCGAGGCCGCCGAAACTACCGCAGCCTAGACCGAGGCGTGAAACTTTGAGTCCGGTCCAGCCTAGAGCCGCGTATTCCATGGCCTATTCTATATTGGCCGAGGACGCTCCGCCGCGCATCGCCCGGTAGAGCACTGTCAGGATGATGAGCCAGACGAGAAAGAAAGGAACCGTCCACTCGAGTCCGGCAACGAACGGAGTCGTGGCGAGCAGCGCGCAAAAAAACAAGATCGCGAGGACAGAGGGAAACGGGTGAGCAGGCATTCTTAGGCGCAAACCGGCCAATGTTTCCGGATCCAATTCACGACGGAAGCGAATGTGGCAGACGAAAATAACGATCCAGATGGAGAACATGGTGGCCACCGCGGTTCCGAACAGAGGAAGGAACGCGGCCTGACCGCGTAGCGCAAGGATCACGGCGATCGCCATTCCGGTGGCCGAGACGAGGAGTGCGTTGAGCGGCACTCCGCGATGGTCGACCTCGCCGATCGTTTTGGGTACATAACCGGCACGGGAGAGCGAGAACAGCATGCGGGTGCATAGATAGACGTTGGTGTTGGCGCTCGTAAGGGCTGCGGAGAGTACGACGAAGTTCATGATCCCGCCCGCGTAGGGGATCCCTATCTCGTGAAACACTTTCACGAAGGGACTGCCGCTCAAAGTTCCACCGGTCTCCGAAATGACCGGCCAAGGAGTCACCGTTACCACGACCAAGATCGCCGCCCCACACAGAAAGGACCAGCCCGGTGACCATGCCGAGAAGCGCCTTGGGTATAAAAGTCTTGGGACTCTTCGCCTCGCCCGCCGTCACCGCGATAACCTCGACTCCGATATAGCTGGTCGTAACTAGAGTCAAGGCCATCCAAACGCCGGACCAGCCGTGGAGGAGGAAGCCGCCGTGACTCGTAAGGTTAGCGAACCCCAGCGCAGGGTATCCGAGACCGAGAATGAGCGCGCCCCCGAGCAGGATGAAGGCTAAGATGGCCCCAACCTTGATCAGGGAGAAAAGAGATTCGATCGAGCCAAACAACTTGACGCTCGCGGCATTGATGGAGATCAGGAGCAGCGACGCGGTGAGAATCCAAATCCAGGTTTGGACGGACGGAAACCAGTAGCCGAAGTAGCTGCCCCCAGCGGTTACCAACGCACCGATGGCGAGAGTCTGGGCGAACCAGTAGCTCAATCGAAGCGCAAAACCGGCCCACGGGTGCAAGTATCGATCTGCATAGACGCCGAAGGAGCCCGCAACCGGATGGACACTCGCCATCTCAGCGAGTGCCAAGCCCATGATCGCTGCGGGAACGGCGGCGATCAGGTAAGACAAGATGACGCCGGGGCCGGCCAATCCGATGGTTGCTCCGCTTCCCAAGAAGAGGCCCACTCCGATGGCCCCGCCGATGGCGATCATCGCGAGCTGCCAAGCGTTCAGTCTGCGCTCGAGGCCTTTTTCCTGTTCCGCGTAGCGATCGGATTCTGTCAAGGCTCTTCCTCCGCGCGCTCCCAAGAATTGGCGCAGGTTATCTTCGCGTATCCATGGAGTCAATGGCGAGTCAACGGCGACTCATCCACCCGAGATCTGCTGGTTCTCGCGGCCGCGCTGGGTTAGAATCTCTATCAATCGCTCTCCAGGAGAAGGCGCAATGCTTTTGGTGTTCGATATCGGCAATACCAAAACGGGTATCGGCGTCTATCGCGAGAGTCATTGGGAAGCCGATTGGCGAGTCACCACCCATCTCGATTACCTCACCGACGAGTACGCGGTGCTACTGAAGGCCCTTTTGGCGAGCGCCGACTTGGATTTTGAAGACATAAGCGGCGCCATCATAAGCAGCGTCGTTCCACCCTTGACGGCGGTTTTTCAGGCGTTGGCAGAGCGCTATCTGGGGCAGCGGGCGCTGGTGGTCGGACCAGGGGTCGAGACCGGAGTCGAGATCCGCATCGATAACCCGGCGGAGGCGGGTGGAGACCGTGTCGCGAATACGGCCGCCGTGCAAAAGCTCTATGGTGGGCCGGCCATCGTCCTCGATATCGGCACCGCGACCACCTTCGATGTCGTTTCGGATAAGGGGGAGTATTTGGGGGGTGCCATCGCCCCGGGTCTGGGAATATCTGCCGACGCATTGGTTCGAAGGACGGCCAAGCTTCCAAAAGTCGAATTGGTCCCGCCCGGAAGCGTCATCGGGAGAAACACCGTTGCCGCAATGCAGTCGGGGCTCGTGTTCGGCTACGTGGGACTGATAAGAGAACTGGTGAATCGACTCAAGGAGGAACTGGGCGGCAAGCCGAAAGTCATCGCCACTGGCGGGATGGCGGAAGTCGTCTCGGAGTGGGTTAAAGAAATCGACATCGTGAATCCGCGACTCACCCTGGAGGGGTTGCGGATCATTTACCAACTCAACCGGCCAACCCGCGGCTGATTGAACCTAGGAAATCATCGTCAACTGCGGGGACTCCGTGATCGCTCCCGCCTCTACCCCCCGTTGAAAAAGCGTCGCCAGGGCTTGCCGGCCCCGTTCCCCCATATCTCGCGTGAGATCGCTCACGTACATCTTGACGAATCGCCGTCCCATTTCTCGCTCCAAACCTCTCCCGAATTGAAGGGCGTAATCGAGAGCTTCTTCCTCATTGTCATACGCCCACTCGATGCTCGCACGCAGGGCATCATTTATCTCTTTCGCCAGTTCTTTTCCCAAATCGGCGCGCACCACGTCCAGGCCTAACGGAAGCGGGAGCCCGGTCTCCTCGTTCCATCTCTCTCCAAAGTCCTGTACTTTTTCGTAGCCCTTAGCGGAGTAGGTAAGCTGCCCCTCATGGATCAAAACACCCGCCTCCGCCTCTCCAGATTCGATGGTCTCGAAGATCTCGTCGAAGGGTCGAACAACAGGTATGAACTCGCCCAGATAGATCCGTGTAAGAAGAGCGGCGGTGGTTCTCTCTCCGGGGATGGCTACTCGTTTTCCGGTGAGCTCTTGTGGAGAAAGTGATTTCTTGGAAACCAGGACCGGCCCGTAGCCCTCGCCCATACTCGCTCCGGTCGAGAGCACCCAGTAGCGGTCCGCTAGGGATACGTAGGCGTGTGCGGAGATGGCGGTCACTTCCAGTTCTCCTTTGAGCGCCCTCAGGTTCAGGCTTTCAATATCTTCCATAACGTGCTCTATGGCGTAGTCCCGAATACGTACGGCGCGGCGGGCCAGAGCGCAGAACATGAATGCGTCATCGGGATCCGGGCTGTGTCCTATCTTCAAGATCGGTTGGCTCACCATTTCCCCCAAATTTATTAGAGCTCGCTCGGCCGGTTGCTAAACGCCTGACTCAAGTAGGCGCGTGGTACATCCATCAGCATGGCCTTGGGACTCGCTTTGGCGCTTGCGTGGATGAAACAAACGTGGGTACACCGACAACCGTCGCGGGCGATGGCGTCTACCCCCTGGGCTCTTGCTTGCGACTTCCAAAAGAGTTCCCAGTCGCAGTCGAAATCGCGGATGTTGCCGAGCCGATTCCGAAGCTCGCCCGCCCGTATGTCGCCGTTGGCGTCTACAACCGCGATATTCTGTCCCGCCGTGCAAACCATCGGCCATCGATGGTGTTCCTCCAGGTTGGCGGCTTGTATTTGGTGATAGAGATTCAACGTTCCCAAATAGGACAAGACGGTCAGCGAAGCGCCTAGGCCGTTCTTCCGTCTCCTGATTTTTTCGGCGTAGTGCCGGTAGCGGCTGGAGCTCCTCGTAGAGGGCAGAAATAGATTCTTTATGCACTCCGAGAAGCGCCGAATCCATCGGCTCTTCCCGGATCACCTGAAAATAATGGCCGTCGAGATCGCACCGATCGCGGACGAATCGCCCCAGAGGTAGCATTTCTTCGATGTTTTCCTTACAGAGGACTGAATTGATATGGCCGCGGAGGTCGGGAGCGTGTCGGCATAGTGTTCTGAGAGCCTCCAGCGTTTCGAGGGCACGATTAAAATTTCCGAGCACTCCGCGAATCTGGTCGTGCGTTTTTTCGAGACCGTCCAAGGCTATGTTGAGGTTGATGCGGAGCCCGCGGCAGGTGTCGAGGATGGATTCGACCGCGGTCACCAACTTATCCACCAACAGACCGTTGGCAGGGAGGTTGATCGAGCGGACGCCGTTTCTTTCGTGGAACGCATGGGTGATTTCCGGGAGTTCCTCTCGCAGCCTAGGCTCACCGCCGGAGAACCAGACCTCGTTGAACCGCGGCATCGTGGACGAGAGCCGGTCGATTTCCTCGAAGCTCAGATCCCCGTCCTGGTTGAGCTCCTCCCAATAGACACACGTACGGCACTTGGAGTTGCAGCGAGAGGTGACGAAAAGAATGAGCGTGTCCAGCTTAGAGGCCCGAGGAATTTGCCACATCTTACTTAGGCGATCCTATCTTATCTTGCGCGTTTTCGCTTCCACGTCGCTCGGCGGGCCGAGAAGGACAGTGTCGCTAGGTGACCGCATTTCATACACTTTCCCGCGCCATTCGATGCGCCTGGACAAGGCAGAGCTCACGAAACCGTACACGGTGATGAAGCTTGCCACCGGTGCGAGCAGCACGTAAGCGCAATCGTATCGGCGGAGCTCGGCGCTCCATTCTGGTAGGAGGAGCCGCACCGCTCGGGCTCGAATGCCTCCGCTCAGCCAACTGAGCAGGAGCACCACACCCAACAGGACAGCGGCCCCGACGTTCCCGAAAGCGGCGGCCATGCTTCCCGCGATCAGGAAGAGCACGAACGCCACTTGGCTTCCTCCGCCAATGCGCCAGAGGTTCGGCCAGTACACCCGAGTAATGGCCATTTGGCGGGCGCACCAGCGAAGAAGCTCTGTCAACTTCACGCGCCCGCGGGAGGGCACGATGGAGCGGGGTACGAACTTCACATAGTAGCCGGCCCGGCGCACTGCATGCGTCAAGGCGTAATCATCGGACAGGGCTCCTTGCCAAGCATCTTCCACCTTGGCCTCCACAAAGGTCTCCCGCCGGATCGCCATCGATCCCCCCCAGGCGAAGTTCCGATCGTGCTCGCCGAGCAGTGTCAACACACCTGCATTCCACGCAGAGCGCAACACCGAGGCTAGAGACCTTGCTTCAGGGAGGTAGAAACGATAGCTCGAGGCGACACCAACCCTTGGTTCCCGGAGTGGCGAGACCAAATGGGTGAGCCAACCACTGTCGGGCCGCCCGTCCGAGTCCGCGAAGGCGAAGACCTCCGCGTCTCGAGCTCGTTCCAGGCCGGCTATGAGATTGTGAATCTTCTGACCGCGCCGTTCTGCGGGACCGGCCACAACGATCTCGCCCGATCGACTCTCGGAACCGAGCACGCGCTCGATGATAGGCACCGCCAGATCGGAGCCGTCCTCGACAATAAAAATCACCTCGAGTGCCTCGTAGTCTTGGCGAACCAAAGCACGGAGGTTCTCTTCTAGGCCTTTCTCATCTCCGCAACATGGAACGAGGAGGGCCACCGACGGACGATAGGTGCCTCCCGAATTCAGTCGTCGCGATCGCTTCGCGTAGCGGTAGTAGGCGAGAGTGGAGAACAACGAGTAGACGCCGATCCCGAGGTTGACGCCTCCCAAGACGTAGAGCGGGATCGCGCTCACGCCAAGGGTGTGCGACCCAGCCTTCGCCGGATCTCGTTTGCCTGTCTGGTAGCCAGGGCCATGATCGTGATCTGGGGATTGATACCCACAGAGGTTGGAAAGGTGCTTGCGTCGGCCACAAAGAGATTGGGGACGTCATGTGACTCTCCGTAGCTGTCGATCGGGCCTTGCTCGCCGTCGGCATGCATGCGGCAAGAACCCTGAGGGTGGGCGGAGAAGAGAGCCATCTCGTTGGGGTGCAGGGACAGGTCGTCGACGCTTTCGATCTCGTCCGGACTGCGAAGCGTTTGAGGGACCGAGCGCAGGGTCGTGACGGATTGTGCGC
Organism: Candidatus Marinacidobacterales bacterium; assembly: GCA_965222425.1. GTDB lineage: Bacteria > Acidobacteriota > Vicinamibacteria > Marinacidobacterales > DATDRI01 > CBDCNP01. The sequence goes on along the minus strand of CBDCTW010000024.1, from coordinate 55,007 downwards.
CGGCGGCGAAGAAAATTCGAGCTACTTCCTTGATCCCTCGGCGAATCACTTCTTTTTCGTGCTCTCCTAAATTGTAGTCGATGATGGGTCGTCCGCCGTCGCCGATTCCGACAGTGCCCCGGCCCCGGTCTTTGATCATGGCGTACATGCCGGCGAGATGTCGGTAGCCGCTCATAATGTCGAAGTGCTCTTGGCCGAACGAAGGACAGACGCTCGCGAAGAAGGCGGGCATGGCGAAGATACCCTCGATGATGAAACCGTCCGAACCGTCCTCCAATTGTTCGAACTCGTCACAGTAGGCCGATTGTGGGATACCGACAAAACCGTCGATCACACGATCGAACTTCGCGAAGGAAGCGACCAGAGGGTGGAGCGCAAGGCTCTGCCCAACTTGGCCCGAGCGGTTGCCGACTCGATTGCTGAGAAGAAGGGCGGGCGTGTGAATGGCCCCCGCAGCGATGACGACTAGCGGTGCGCGAACGACGATTCGCGCCTGTGTGCGACCCGAGACCGGATCAAGCACCGAGCCCGCGACACCAACCAACTTGCCGCCTTCGATGAGGATCTCCTCCGCCCGGCAACGTGTGTATAGCCGGCAACCGGCATCTAGGGCCTGAGGTACGTAGTTCATGTCTACGCTTTGATGCCTGTTGTACGGACAACCGAGCATGCAGTAGCCGCAGCCGACACAGTCTTTCCGGTTGTGAGCGAACGTCGCGGCGTGATATCCGAGCCGTTCGCACCCGTCCAAGAGAACACGGTTGTTCTCGTTGACTTCCGCGGAGACGATGGGGACAACTCCTAGAGTCCTTTCGACTCGCTCGAAGTAAGGACGGAGCGAGTCCGAGCTCAGCTCGACCAGACCGAACTCGTCACGCCATTTGGCCAACACTCGCTCCGGAGTCCGAAAGCAAATGCAGTTATTGATCACTGTGCTTCCGCCGACCGAGCGGCCTTGAAGGATGTTGATGGAAAGATCCCGGGTCGATTGGGCACCTTGGTCTCGATAGAGGCGGCGGTACATGTCCGCTTCGCTCTGATTGAAATCTTCGGCCCGGTGATAGGCACCATCTTCGAGAAGGGCGACGGCGATGCCCCCCTCGGCGAGCTCCTTGGCCGAGACTGCACCCCCAGCCCCAGATCCCACAACCACGACTTCCGCCTCGACACGGAGCTGGCCCCGGACCTCGGAAGTGTCCACGACGTTCGGATGAATGCTCATGATTGCAACCAGGGTCCTGGGAACCCGATGGCCGGCCAGCTTGTTTCCTGCGCGTAATAGACGCTCATGGCGACGCGTTTGATTGCGACGAAGCCGGTGCGGCGAAATGCAAGCCGGCTCGTGGCCCACCCGTGAATGACCTCGGTCTGGGTATCGGCGGTGAGAGTAGAGAATCGGCCGGGCCTCGCTTCGAAGAGAACGGGGCTCCATTCGAAAAGGGACAACAGGCGCCTAAAGTCGGAAGCCGCACCGGGACCTAGCCCGGACACTAGGTCCTCGATTTTTCCGGCGACGTCGATCGCCCCGGCAGACGGCGCCCGACCGCCACCCGGCAGCATGCGCTCACAGATCGCCCAGAGGGTCTGGCGTTCGGAGTCGGAAAAGGCGCCCCCACCATCTCGACTTCCCCCAGTTCTACTGCATCCGGGAAGCACTGCGCCTAGCGCCAGCATGAGGCCTCCCCCTCCCCGGCGGAGAAACTCCCGCCGCCCGAAGCTCTCCTGGAGCACCGCCTCTGGGCTTGTCGTCACGACGTCATCCTAGTGAGTGGTGGGACCAGGGGTCAAACTTGTAGAGTTTGTTTGGCGTCAGTTGAGAGGTTGCCTAGGGCCGTCAGTGTCCGACGTGCCATGAACTAGCTCGCCAGACGGCGCTGGGGGGGCCGTCACCAGGCCGGAGTTGCCACTATCGAGCTCGCCGGACGGCGCTCGTCAGACGGGCTAGCTAATTCGTGCTCGGCGTCGGTTTGGGGGGGGGTGCTGCCATTAGCCGAGCCAGACGGCTAGCTACTCGTGCTTGCCGTCAGTTGGCGGGGTTGCTGCTATTAGCCGAGCCAGACGGCTATCTTGACAAGCCATCACTGTCAAAGCTACGGTTTCCATCATCCACCCTTCGAAGTGAGTCAATACATCGGGAGACCCAGTGAATTGTGTTCGGCGTGCCTTTTGCTTTGCGTAACCTGGTTTCGCATCGCCTAGTGTAATGCCACGAGGGGGGCATGAGGCTCAGGGTCCTAGGTTGTTTCGGCGGAAGCGTCAAGGGACGCCATTTGTCCTGTTTTCTCCTGAATGACAGCATCGCCGTCGATGCCGGCGCTCTGACCCAGGCCCTAACGCTCAAGGAGCAGATCGCGGTACGGCATATCATCATTAGCCACTCGCACCTCGATCACAACTGCGCTTTGGCTTTCTTTGCCGACAACGTGTACGGGAAGATCGCGCAACCCGCTGTGGTCTACGGTACCGCGCCTGTCGTGGAGAGCCTGAAGAAGCACATGTTCAACGATGTGCTCTGGCCCGACTTCAGCCGCCTTCCCAACAACCACAGACCGACCATTCGATTCCAAGGGATCGAGGAAGACAAAGCTTCCAAAATCGACAAGCTCACCTTTACCCCGCTCGCTGTCAATCACATCACTCCTACGGTAGGTTTTCTCATCGAAGATGCCAAGAGCTCCATCATCTATACGAGCGACACCGGTCCTACTGATATACGAGCGACACCGGTCCTACTGATATACGAGCGACACCGGTCCTACTGATATACGAGCGACACCGGTCCTACTGACCGGATTTGGGAAGTGGCGAATACGACGAAGAACCTCAAGGCTATCATCACGGGGGATGTCCCGGCCGCTGTTGAATTTGGTCGGGTAGCGGCGGCACCTGTGAATACTCTTAGGCAGCAAACTCATCGCTGTCAAGAGATTTCTGTTTGCTTCTAAGCGCGTGAACGAGAGCGCCCATATGGCGATAGCCTTTGATACGCCGGAACTTTTTCTGCGCGGTGACGACGCCAAGAGCGGTCCATCGGCGAACCATGGAAGGACTCTTCCAACGCTTGACGTTTCTCGATACTCTGCGAATGGTTCCGTTGAGATTCTCAATGGCGTTCGTCGTGGCAAGAGACTGGCGAAGTAAGGCGGGCGGCGCGAGCTTCACGACCGTGAGTGTTTCTTCCATCCCTTCAGGAAGGCTTCCGGCAGCTTCGTCGTAGCCGTTTCGCTCGAGCCACGACACCAATGCCTGAAGTCGCTTGCGCGCCTTGTCGGCACTCTTGCACTTGTAGGCTTCCTTCATCGTCTGGAGCACGTAGGCGTGACGAGACTTGGGAAGGTACGAGCGAAGATTTCGGAGTTTATGGATCTGGCACCTTTGGATGACCGCGAGGTCCCCCAAAACGTCGACGAGTGCCTTGCGGATGCCTTTGCCTCCGTCCACTACGCAGAGAATCGACTCATCGACGCGCAAGCCTCGCTCGAGAAGGTCCTGCAACATCGCGGTGCACACCCGAGAGTTCTCCGTCGAGCCCAGCCATATACCCAGGGGCACCTTCGTTCCATCTATTGTGATACCTAGAGTTACGACGACGGTCTGTCCGGCCACCTCAAGGCCATCCAGCATCAGTGCCGCAAGCTCGAACTCCTCTAGCCGCCGAGACAGGTATTCCTCGAGCTTCTTAGTCGTCTGGCTCACGAGGTGACGGCTGGCGGCACTCTCACTCGTGCCACGAGACTTCAACTTGGCCGCGGGTTTGTCCAGACTCGATTCGTAATTTCGGGTCGATACGCCCACCAAGATCTGATTCAACACTCGCTCTGGAAGCGGGTCTTCTTCGCGGAAGGCTTCGAAGTGTGGAAGCGACGCCTCCGCGCCCGACTTCGAGCGAACTCGAGGTCGCGACACTTGGATGCGACGACCACCGAAGCTCAGCTCTCCGTTCGTGCTCCCCCAGTGGTTATGAGTTCGCTCCTTCTCGTGCTTGCCCTTGAGCCCCGCGATCTCCTCGGCGTCCTCTCTGAGCAGTAGGTGCAGAGCTGTCAGTCCTTGCTCGTACACCCATTCCGTCAGATCCGCCTTCGTGGCCGCGATCCCAGCTATCATCGGTAGCAGTATCTGACCGACTTGGCCAACTACCTTGCCCGTAGGCGAGTGCGTTTGCTTTCTTACTGGCTTCTTTGATTTCCTAGGCATTGGTGGCTCCTTGTCCCCCTCTGGAGACGGTTTATTGGCAGACCTATTCTTAGGCCGGCCAAGGAGCCGCCGCTACCCCAAATTCAACATCCGGCGGGACATCCCCCCAATATCGTCTGAATCCACAACGGTGCCAGCGGACGACCGTCTCAGGTTTCACGATGACATAGAAGGCACAGGCAATTCTCGTGAATTCAAGCGGTTTCTCTCCGTGACCCACGTGCTCTTAGTCGTTGCGATCATCATTTGGGAGGGAAGGCTCCGTCTATACTAGAGTGAGCCATGACGCTCCTGCGACGTCTCGCCATCCGCGCTGCACGAGAACTAGCATGTCGTCCGGAGGTACGAGCTAGAGCCAAAGAGACATTAACCAACGCCACACGTGTGTTTAACGAGGAGGTCAAACCCCGCACCAAGGACGCCTGGCGGGACGCACAGCCAGACATCGAGCACGCCAAGGCCAGACTCAAGCGGTTTGCCCAGAAGCTGCGAGACGAGTACCGTAAGGGACGCGACGGCGAATAGACGTTATCCCGCTGGCGCCGCCGGTCTTGAGTTCGTTTGTGTTTTTGGACACGACGGGGTTGTCTCGCTCGACCGGAGCGGACCGCTGGGTACGGGGCTGACCGCCAAGTACACGTCGTCGCGGCGCGTCAGTCTGACGGCGGACTGGTACGCGGATGACTACTGGCTGGTGGACGCCTATGTCCGTTTCTCAGGCGAGGCGTTGAGCGAGCTGCTGCGGTCGACGGAATTCTCGATCGTGGCGAACAACCTGCTCGACAAGGCCTACCTCTCCGCCATCACGGAGAACGCCGCCTGGCTCGGCGCGCCGCGGACGATCTCGATGACCACGACCATCTCGTTCTGACGGTTCGTCGATGCCTTGGTGCATAAATACAGGTAAGTTATTGATTCCATTGACTCTGCGATTTTTGGCCCAAAAACGTAACCTGCTGATTCCTTTAGAGTTGTCCAGAGTTATGCACCAAGGCATCCAAAAGCCCGCAAAACCGGGACTGTTAGAGCTTGATATCGGCAGTGAGCTGGAAGGCGGCCGAAGGTCTGGCCAGGAGGAAGCCTTGGACATAGTCGACGCCGATCTCGCGAACGGTCTCGAGCTCCTCGCGGGTCTCGACACCCTCGGCGATGAGGCGGGCGTCAATCTTCTCAGCCATGACACGGAAGGCGTGCAGCATTTGCTGCTTGACGAAGCTGGTGTCGATATCGCGCACCAATTGCATGTCCAGCTTCACGTAGTTGGGCCGGAGGTGCACGATCTTCTCGAGTCCGGAGTAGCCGGCCCCCATGTCATCGATCGCGATGAGACAACGCATGTCCGAGAAGTACTGCATCGCGTCCACAAACAAGGCGTAGTTCTCGATGGCCAGACGCTCGGTTACTTCGAACACGATTTGCTCCGGAGCCAAATCTGTTCCTTCGAAAAGGTCGATCAGGTACTTACCCTGAAAGCTCGGGTCGCGCATCGAAAAGGGCAAGGCATTGATGAACAGCTTGTATTGCCGTTCCAGATTGCCGCCAGCCAGAAGCGCCTTTCGCCGGCAAAGAAGGTCGAGCTCGAAAAGTAGGTCGGCCTTGGTGGCCACGTCGAAGAGCGCCGTCGGCGTTTCGAGTGGCGTGCCTTTTGGTCCACGGCAAAGCGCTTCGAACCCGTGCGGCCGGCCGCTTCGTAAGTCGATGATAGGCTGGAAGACCGTGTCGATCTGTCCCTTGAGAATGATCCGCTGCAGAAGCTGCTTGTCGACTAGTTGGCGCCGCTGCCGGTTGACCTGAGCGGCCTGACGAGACTCCTCGATGGCTTTGAGGATGAGACGCTCCTCCCGAATGAGCGGGTTGCGGAGCGCAAGGGATGTGCCCACGCTAATCTCCGGGCGGTGGTGCAAGTAAGGTAAAGCGGTCTTCGAGATCTTGCGCGTCAGAAAAGCTTCGATACGGTTGCCGATCTTCTCGAGGTCATTCGCCAACAAGAGCTCCTGTGCATTACGTGGCATGAGGAAGATAAGGAATACGTCTCCCGCCCTTTCGTTCAACGCCACCACGTCGCCGGCGCGAAGCTGCTTTCCCTTGAGCTCGAATACGACCTCGCGCACCAATTTCATGAGGTCGTCGTAAACGCTGCTGCCGTAGTCTCGCTCGATCCTGTTGATGTCGGAGACGTCGATCAGCAGGAGGGCTAGGAAACCAGATTCCGCCAGCCGTCTCTTGAGCTCTTCGATGTGCTCCCAGTAGGTGGGTAGCCGGCTTGCTTTCGCACTGAAAGACGGCTCGTCTGCTGGCACCTGTGCCTTTAGGGAACCGGCACTCGCAGCGGGAGGCGACACATTGGGATCCATTTTATCTCTAACGGAGAAACTGGCGCGCGCTATTTCGTGGCAGCAGGCGTAACCGTGCTGTGTCAACGCGATGCGGCGCCTCCCCTCTCATGATACGCGGGACTACTCGGACTTCGCTCCTTTTAGGGCCTCCCCCAAACCATCGATGTCCAGGTCCATATCCATGTCAAGCCCCACCGTGGGTGCCGGTGGTTTGGCCTCTTCGGGCTTCTCCGGATCCGGTCGCTCCGGTCCTGGGCCGGGGCCTTCAACCTGGCCGGGCTGGGCGGGCTGGACTGGCTGGTCTTGACTAGCCGTCGCGGCGGGCTCAGAAGAAGCAATAGGCCCGGTAGGCGGAGGCTCCTCGACGGCGTCCGAGGCTACGATCGGCTCGGCCTGAATAGACGGTAAACCGGGCAGCACGGGCGACGTGAGCACGACGGTCTCATCGTCGAATTGGGGACTTGCGGGATCGTTCTCGAAGCCCGGAGCCCCCTCGACGGCGCTCTCTGGCACGGCTTCCACGATCGGCTCGACCATCACGGCCATCGCAGGAAGTGGAGCGGGCTCAGCATCAGCCCCCGGGCTCTCCGGGCCCTCTGGCAATTCCTGCGGAGACTCCGCTGGGGAGGGAGCGTCTTCGGTCAGGTCCCACTGATCCATCAACGAAGTGCCGTCGTCTTCGACCATCTCGACCCAACCCAACGACCGAAACGCCCACAATAGCCTGCACACATCCAACTCTTTGAGCGCGGAATCGGTGCAAGCTTCCGTCACGCGCTTGGGCCCGCTGAGCATGGCGAGGAGCTCGAGCGCCGGAGTTTCCAGCTCGATAGAACGAAGAGATCCTTCTGTCCCAGAAACTGCCTGGTACGTGGAGTCCAGATCGCCGATGCCCCTCGAGATGCGCCACCAACTATCGATCTCACGGATTCCATCCACGATGAGCTGGGGGGTGGGCATGTCCAAGGTGATCGTCTATCGTCTCCTTGCTCGGTAGGTCTTGAGCAACGAACTCGTAGTGCGCCTTAGTCCATTTGAAGAGACTCAAGATGATGGAGCGCACTTGGCCGACAACCGACTGAACGAGCTCCTTCGGATCCAAGGCGCCGCTTTCGACCAGCAGCGCGCCAAGCCGCTTGCCCGGCTTGACTAGTTTGGTAACGGCTTCGAGATCCTTGAGTCCGACGCGCCCGCTCCGCAGCATGTACTCGCCCAAGCGATCATCGATGGCAGAGGACTTGGCGAAAATGAAGCTGCCGTCCCGCACGAACAACGTCTTTTCTGCCTCCGGATTGGAAAAGGTCAACAGACCCGTCCCCTTCGTTTCGCACACGGCTAGGAGGATATCCGGCAGATCGTGGTCTGCGGTCGAGCTCTCGAACTCCCCCTGGAGAGGGACCTTTGTGCGGACCGGCATCGATGTTGTCTGGAGGTACCCAAGCGATTGAGAATAGACTGTTTTGAACCGCCCCGGGTTTTCCGGAGACTGTTTTAGTTGAGTCTCGCCATCTCTAGCGAGCCTTCCTGCGACCGATAGTAGTTCATCTCGTACTCGACGGGGGCGACATTTCCGATCGGCTCCAAGAGTCGTTGCGTGTTGTACCAATGCACCCACTCGAGGGTGGCGAACTCGACGTCCTCAGGACCACGCCAGTGCCCACGTCGACGGATCACCTCGGTCTTGTAGAGGCCGATGATGGATTCAGCCAAAGCGTTATCGTAAGAGTCGCCTCGGCTGCCGACGGACGGCTCGATACCCGCCTCGGCGAGCCGCTCGGTGTAACGGATCGAGACGTACTGCACGCCGCGATCGCTGTGATGCACCAATGGATCTTCTGGGTCTAGTCGGCGCTCGTGCAGCGCCTGCTCCAACGCATCGAGAGCGATGCCGGCAGTCAACGATGTCGTCGCTCGCCAACCGACGATGAGTCGAGCGAAGACGTCGATGACGAAGGCGACGTACACGAAGCCGCGCCACGTGGCGATGTAGGTCAGGTCCGAGACCCAGAGCTCGTTCGGGCGTGTGGTGTTGAAGTCGCGCTCCACGAGGTCCATCGGGCGAGCGCCGCTCGAATCCGGCTTCGTCGTCTTGAATCGACGTCCACGGACCGCCCCCTGGAGGCCCATTTCACGCATCAGACGGGCCACCGTGCATCGAGCCACGTCGCGGCCCTCACGGCACAGCTGACGCCAGACCTTGCGCACGCCATACACGTCAAAGTTCTCTTGCCGTACACGACGAATCTCGCCGCGGAGTTGGACGTCGCGCTTCGCTCTCGCTGGCAGGCGGCTTGGGTCCTTCTCTCGCGCTTTCTGCTCGTAATAGGTCGACGGGGCGATCGGAAGCATCCGGCAGATCGGCTCGACCCCGTAACTCTCACGGTTCGCGTCCACGAACAACACATTCACCTCGGTCGGCGGTCGAGCTCCGCCTGGGCGAAAAACGCCGACGCCTTGCGAAGGATCTCGTTCGCCCGCTTTAGCTCACGGTTCTCTCGCTCAAGCTCCTTCAGCCGCTGACGCTCGTCCGTCGTCAGTCCCGCTCGTTTCCCAGCATCACGCTCTGCTCGACGCACCCACGTGCGTAGCGTTTCCCGCGTACAGTCAATTTTCGACGCAATCGATGAGATCGCTGACCACTGAGATTCGTGCTGAGCCTGCTGGTCGAAAACCATCCGCACTGCGCGCTCTTTTACCTCCGGTGAATACCTGCTTCGTTTTGTCATGACTCCATCCTCTCAAGAGTTGGAGTCTCCGGGAAACCCGGGGCGGTTCAGTTTAGAGCATTATAACCCACTTGGCGGCATTGGGTTAAACGCCAACCTCGTCGGACAGCTGCTCACCGATCCGCCCCCGAACCTCTTCCGCCAACCTCTGCCGATCCTTATGATTGAGTCCCGCCGTGGGCACGGGGTCACCAAAGAAGATCTCGATCGTACCGGGGCGAATCGCGAAGGTCCCCGGCGGCATGAGCTCGTACGCTCCCCTCACCGTGATCGGTAGTATTGGAACCTCGGAGTCGATGGCGAGATAGAAGCCCCCCTTTTTGAAAGGAAGGAGCCCACCGGTTCTGCTCCGGGTCCCTTCGGGTGCCACTAGAAACGATGCCCCCTCACGTGCGATTCGGGCCGCCAGCCGCATACTTTGGACGGCCTGCTCCCGATTGCTACGATCGATGGGAATGAATCCGCCCATCCTCATGGCGGTGGCGAGCACCGGCAGCTTGAAGAGCTCCTTTTTTCCGAGCGCCCGGACTTCCCCCCGGACGACGAGGAAGACCGCTGGAACGTCCAGATTGCTGGAGTGGTTCATCATGTATATGAAGTGGGGGTTTCCGGGCAGTCTCTCTTGGCCGCGAACGACCAACCGAATCCCGGCGAGAAAGAACCCGATCCGGACGCCAAGCCGCCCCAGACTGTAGAGAAGGAAGCTCGAGCCTGTGACGGCGGCGACAGGAATTGCAATGAAGCCCGCGAGGAGAGTGTAAACCGGAAGGACGACCAGCAAGATCAGCGACCGGAACATGGGCTCGACGAAGTCACCCGGTATGCGTCACCGGCTCGAACGGGGTCGGCCCCACTTAGTCGGTCACACCCAAGATGGGCGAGATGGGCAGTACTTGATCTGGCTCTTTGGCCAACTCAGGCTTTGATCAGGTAGTGAATAAAGTAAACGGAGTTGCCCGTACGCACTCTCACCCTGAAATACTCACTCCCACTATCACCCGGAAGAATCTCTGACTGCATGCCCTGGGTGGGGAGCTCCTTGGCAGGCCATTCAATGGCGATATCCTTGGACACTTCCTTGCCAGATTTGCTGAGCACGAACCAGGCCTCGCCTTCCGCCTCGGTAAGAGCGAGCTGGTAGCTTCCTCGAGATAGCGTGTCATCGCCGAAGTCGATGTCGCGAGGGAGACGAATGTTGCCTTTGAAAAGGACGTTCGCTTCCTGTGCCGTAGCAATAGCGCAGAAGAGGATCATCACCGCAAGAGCGAGGGGCTTAGCAAATTTTCGCATGAGAAACCTCCTAACCGGCACGCTGTTTTCTCTACCCACTATATAGACCAGTCTCGTGAACTATGCAATCGGTAGGGTAGACAAAAAACCTCCCGCGTCCCTTCATTATGGTTCGGGGAGCGGGAGGTATCGTCATTCAGACGATTAGCAAAAGCGGTTAATGGAAATTGAGATCGGACTCCGCTGACGTCCCTTGCCTTTGGTCTGTCCGGTGCCGCTCGCTCGGCTCTTGGACTTCCTGGTGGACTTGGGTTGGTCGGCGACATAGGTTACGTCAGCCTTCGCCGCCGCAAGGGTCGTTTTCCGAAGCAGGGTCTTCAAGCTGGTCCGGCTCTTCTTCTTGGAATCCATCCCGCGGGAAAGAGCCAGGTCGATCTTTTGCCCGACTAGATCCTGGGACTCACCGGCAACCTCGGCCACCTCGCTCACGACGAGGAACCGAGCCCGATCGAGCATCCTCTTCTCACGAAACGAAAGGCTCTTGCGTTTGCTCAAAAACGAAAGGCTCTTCAGAACCCCTGCCACGTCGTAGATGGAGCCACTCCGCATCTTGTCGGAGTTATCTTTATAGCGCCCCTTCCAGTTGGCGTGCTGCGCGACCCTTTTGTTCTCGAGTTGATCGAAAATACGATCGATGTCCCTATGCGAGATGACCCTCCTCAACCCAACGCCTTCCACATTGGCCACCGGCACCATGACTTTGGTGGCGTTCGAAAGAATGCGGAGTTTATAGAACGGCGAGTTCCTTGCTGGCTCGAGAATATCCTCTACAACTCCAATCCCATGATTGGGATATACGACCTTGTCCCCGATTTGAAAGGCCATTGACACCTCACTTTCTAATAAAAGTGCAGCGATTTTATCATATCTGGACCCGAATAGCAACTGATTGTTGTGCGCAGAAGTCTTTTCTTCTTGTTAGTTTAGAGGGACTCCATTGGAACGAAGAGAAACATAAGGGGAAACCCCATCACTACCTATTATTTTCAGGTTTCATAAGAAATGCCCCTTATTAAGACAGGTGGGGGATGAAACGTCGAGGCTTCTTAGACTATAACTACAACACAGTCAACAAATTGAAATGTGACTAAGTCTGCAGCTCGCCGTCCCGACCTCCTAACACGATTCCCCTCGCGTCATTGTGGCACTTTCCCTTTTCTCTCGCCAAAAATCCGATCACCCGCTTACTGGGCGCGAGAGAAGCCGCTGACTGGGCCCGGTGATGGCAACGCCGTAATGTGGGTGCTCCATGTTAGACTTCGCTCCGGCTCCCATTTCCAATGCGCCATGGGCAAGGGAAGCGCCGGAGTGGCGGAATGGTAGACGCACGGGATTCAAAATCCCGCGGGGCTTAGCTCTGTAAGGGTTCGACTCCCTTCTCCGGCACCACCAGCTTCCGCGTGGGCTACTCCGCCTCGATCCATCGCGCTCCAACGGGCGTAGGCGTGGAGCCCTCCTCCCCAACCGGCAGTATGAATTAGTTGTAGTACTCGCCGCCGGTTTGGTTTGCTGCCGCCAGCGCCATGTTGCGCAGGCTGACGGTCGTAGCGAAGGTCTTACGAACGTACGTGTCCTCGGGCGCGAAAACGCCCTCCGAGGCTCCGTGAAGGTTGATGCTTTCGCTCCGCCCCACGACCGACAGTCGCACTTGGGTAATCCAAATGGCGGGGTCGTCCTGGTTGGGTACCGGGGGCTCATCTACGAAAATCATCGAGTTCCCCAACCCGTACTGCAGCTGCAAGTTCTCGATGTTCTTCGCCACCGGAATCCAAGACTCTCCATTGCTCAGGTCGCGGCGCTCGAGCGTCGGGTTGGGCGAAGGCGGCAGGGGGCTGACGCGATATTGAATGACTTTGAACTTTCCGATGACTGCACAGTCCGGATGCACCTCACCATTGAACCCTCCGGGCAGGTTCATGCCCGTTTCGCTCTGGCCGGGATTGTGCGTGATCTTCAGAGTAGGGCTGCCGCCGGCGCTGGTCATCGTCGGATCGAGGCTAACCTCAAAGGGATAAATCCCGTACTCCCCATCCCCGTTGCAGTCCTCGGTCTCAAGGGCGAAGAGGATCATCCCTTCGGAATACGCATTCTCCGGGTAGGTCTGATACGGATCGAGGTTTAGCGTTGAGGATTGGTCGATGGTGTTACAAGGACCGCCGCCTCCGCCACCACCCGCCACCCCGCACTTCAGCGGCTCCGAGGTCGGGACATCGGGATCGGCGAAGATGACGGTTATCTCGTCCGGGTTGACCGCGCCACCGTCGTTCCAGACAACCGCCGAGTGTGCGGGGGTCTTGTAGCCTGCCATGAGTGGGTCACGACTGATGGCCTCCACCCCCGAACGGGTGCTTTGGTTCATGTCGCTGATCTCGGGCTCACGTCGGAAGCTTTCTTGACCGCGTTGCAACAGACCAAAAACGGATGCCATCACGCTTAGCGTGAGCAAGAGCGCGATCATCACTTCCACCAGAGTGAATCCCCGCTCGATCATCGAAAAGTCGCTTCGGACCGATTTCATAGAGCACCTCCCGCGAAAAGCGTCCGGGGGTTGGGGTCCCCGGAACTCCCCTTCGCTAGACGTCCGGGCTGTAGGGAATCTCAATCACGTGATCAGTTTTTCAGTTATTTGCGTCCCAAGGAATGGGTTAAATCACACGGAAAACCCCCCAACGCTGCGTGGGGAATTCCCTACGGCATCTCGTTCGATCCACCATGCCGGCTCGGTTTGGACTACTCAAGGATTCAAGATACGATAGTGTGGACCGCGTCTGGCAAGGTTGATACCGGCACTCACGTTTAGTGACGCCCGAGCTGGCGGACAACCAGTCACCCCAAGGAAAAATTCAACGCTCTGTTCTCAAAAAAAACATGACTTTCGGTGACTTTGCATTGTCCACGCTCGCGGCAGGCCTCGTCCTGTCCAATGCGATCCGCGTACCCGCTCAAGAGTGGCCGGCTAGCCCGGTGCGCTACACCGAAGCCAAGGAGTATCCGGTCCATCTCCTGATCGCGCTCCCCGGCTCGGTCGAGTCGCGCACCGAAAGCTTGGTGGCGAGTGAAGTCGCCGGACTCGTCGTGGAGCTCGCGGCACGGGAAGGAAAAACGGTGCGCAAGGGCCAGGTCATTGCCAAGCTCCGAAGTGATCAACTCGAGCTTCAGCTCGAAGCAGCGGAGGCCGAGCTCCGAGAGGCCGAGGCACGCCTGACACAAGCGGGGAGCAATCTGGGTCGATCCAAGGATCTCTTCAACTCCGAAGTCCTCTCCCAGCGACAGCTCGACGAAGCCATGTCTGAATACGATGCATGGCGGGGGCGGACAGAGCGACTTCAAGCGATGATTGCCGGCATCAAGCTCGACATCGAGCGCTCGGCTATACGCGCGCCCTTCGCGGGAGTCGTCGTCGCCGAACGGTGCGAGGTTGGAGAATGGGTCGACAAGGGCGATCCGGTCGTGGAGCTCATCTCGCTTTACGACCTCGAAGTAAGGGTTGATGTTCCGGAGCGTTACTTCCGCAACATGAACCCGGGCGCCGCGGCGACCGTGCGCTTCGAATCCCTACCGGGATACGAGTTGATCGGCAAAGTGAGCGCCATCGTTCCCCGAGCCAATGCTCAATCCCGCACCTTCCCGCTCAAGATCCGCATTGAGAATAAGGATGGGAAGGTGGCCGCGGGGATGCTCGCCAAAGTGTCCTTTCCCGCCGGCGAGTCCTATTCCGCCACCGTCGTCCCCAAGGATGCGGTCATCACACGGGGAGCAGAGCGCTACGTCTACCTCGTCAACGGAGACAGCACGGTGAGTCGGGTATCGGTCGAGACCGGCGTCGCCATGGGCGCCTGGGTCGAGATTCAAAGCGAAGTGAAGCCAGGCGCAAAGGTCGTCACCCGCGGGAACGAGCGCTTGCAGTCGGGGCAACGGGTCCAAGGCGAGCCGATCGAGTACGCCGTGCCCTAATAAAGATGACGCCATGAAAATCATCAACGAAGCCATACGCTACCCGGTAACGACCGCGGTGGGGGTGATGTTCTTGGTGCTCTTCGGCGCGATCGCTCTCTTCCGCATCCCCATCCAGCTCACACCCGACGTCGATGAGCCGAACGTCAGCGTGAACACGTTTTGGCCGGGAGCCAGCCCTCAAGAGATCGAGCGAGAAATCGTCGACGAACAGGAAGAACAGCTCAAGTCCATCGAGGGGCTCGTCAGAATGGAGAGCTCGAGCGCCGACAGCTCCGCCTCCATCGTACTGACCTTCCCGGTGGGCACCGATTTGGACGCCGCCGTTTTGAGGGTCTCGAACCGATTGCAGCAGGTCCCTGAATATCCATCCAACGCGGATAAGCCGATCATCACGACGGTCGGATCCGAAGAAAACGCCGTTGCCTGGTTCATTCTCAAGAAAGCCGAAGAGAACCCTTTCGAGGAAGACATCTCGACCCTGTATAACTTCGTCGACGACTTCATAAAGCCCGAGATCGAGAGAGTCGAGGGCGTGGGGCAGTCGAACTTCTTCGGAGGCCGCGAACGGGAGATGCAGGTGATCGTCGACCCCGCCAAGCTGGCGGCTCGCCGTGTGACGTTCAACCAGCTCGGCGAGGCTCTCGAAAAAGAGAACCGCAACTATAGCGGAGGCGATTTCGACGAAGGTAAACGTCGCTACATCGTGCGCACGGTGGGGGAGTATCAATCGACGGAAGACATCGAGAACATCGTCATCGCGGTGCGGGACGGTGTCCCCATCTACGTCCGTGACGTCGGCCGCGCGGAGCTCGGCTATCGAAAACCTCGGGCCGAGGTCTACGAGTGGAGTGAGAAGACCATCGCCATCAACGCCATCGCGGAACCGGGAACCAATGTCCTCGAAGTCATGGTGGGGCTGAGGGAGACGACCGACCGACTGAACCGCGACCTACTTCACCCTCGGGGGCTCGACCTTTGGTCGGCCTACGACGAGACCGAGTATATCGATAGCGCCATCACTCTCGTTCGACAAAGCCTCATGATTGGCGGCCTACTCGCCGTCGCCATCCTATTGCTTTACCTGCGGAGCGGCACCAGCACGCTGATCATCGCGGTTGCCATCCCTATCTGCATCGTCGGAACATTCCTGATGATGTACCTGTTCGGGCGCACGTTGAACGTCGTGAGCCTGGCGGGAATGGCCTTCGCGGTGGGCATGGTGGTCGACAACTCCATCGTGGTGCTCGAGAACATCTACCGCCACAGCCAGATGGGCAAGCCTCGATTCACGGCCGCCTACGACGGGGCGAGAGAGGTCTGGGGAGCAGTCCTGGCCAGTACGCTCACCACCATCGCGGTCTTCGTCCCCGTCGTGTTCATTCAAGAGGAGGCGGGGCAGCTTTTTGCCGATATTGCTATCGCCATCAGTTGTGCGGTGGCGCTCAGTCTGGTCGTTTCGATCACCGTCATCCCCAGCCTTTCGGCACGCATTCTTCGCACCGCGCATCAGGACGACGATGACAAGGGATTCCACAACCTCTGGGGGGCAGTAAATCGAGTCGCCGACTTCGCCCACTGGGTTCGCGACACGGTGTCCTGGATCAATACGACCACCAAGCGCCGGGTCGTGGTAGTGGTCGGGCTCACGACGGTTTCTATCGGACTGAGCTTTCTCATCATGCCCAAGGCCGAGTATCTCCCCGTTGGCAACAACAACTTCTTGTTCGGCATCCTTTTGCCACCGCCGGGATACTCTTTGGACGAAGTCTCTGAGCTCCGTAAGGTTTACGAGGATGGTCTGCGTTCGCTGTGGGAGTCCGAACCTGGGTCCCCGGAGGCATTGGCACAGCCTGGAGGCGGCATTCAAAACTTTTTCTTTGTGAGTCTCCACAGCAGTGTCTTCATGGGTGCGCGCGCCCGAGATCCTCTGCGCGTTCGGGAGCTTATCCCCGAGTTTCAAAGGTTAGGCTTCTCGAGTCCTGGAGTGATCGCGGTCATCAATCAGGCCAGCATATTCCAGGGAGGCTTCGACGAAGGGCGCAACATCGATATCGACATCACCGGCCCCGACCTCGAGCGGCTCATTGAGCTCGGCGGAGAGATGTTCGGCAAGGCCTTCCAGGTCTTGCCTGGAGCACAGGGTCGACCCATACCGGGCCTCGATCTCGACAATCCAGAAGTTCAAGTCATCACCCATCGTAGACGAGCCGCCGAAGTGGGGCTCTCGAACCGCGAGCTGGGTTTTGCCGTAAGTGCGTTGGTGGACGGTGCCAAAGTCAGCGACTACCAATTTGAGGGAAGAGAGATCGACCTCAGGGTCATGACCGACGACAGCTACCAGCACCGCACGCATCTGCTCGAGCAGCTTCCCATCGCCACACCCGATGGCCGGCTGGTAACGCTCGGTTCGGTGGCCGAGGTCGTCGAGGCAAACGGACCGGTGCAGATCAATCACCGCGAGCGCGAACGCTCTATCACTCTGCGCATCACACCGGATGAACAGATGCCGTTGGAGACCGCGATGGAGGCGGTGGAGACCCAGATCATCGCGCCGATGCAAGAAGAAGGGAAGCTCGGTGGTCTCTACCGTGTCGCCTTGAGCGGAAGCGCCGACAAACTCTCCCAAACGGGTCGTTCCTTGAGGTGGAATTTTCTTCTCGCCATCGTCATTACCTACTTACTGATGGCAGCGCTGTTCGAGAGTTTCCTCTATCCCTTTGTCATCATGTTCAGCGTGCCGCTGGCCGCTCTAGGAGGGTTCTTAGGACTCGTGGTCGTGAACCTGTTCACGTATCAAGCGCTCGACGTACTCACGATGTTGGGCTTCATCATCCTTGTCGGTACCGTAGTCAACAATGCGATTCTCATCGTGCATCAGTCGCTGAACCACATGCGCGAGGAAGGTTTGGAGCCGCGTCTCGCCATCAGCGAATCGGTGAAGACGCGTATCCGCCCCATCTTTATGAGCGTGAGTACCTCGGTCTGCGGCATGTTGCCGCTCATCCTATTCCCCGGCGCCGGCTCCGAGCTCTACCGCGGTCTGGGCAGTGTCGTCGTGGGGGGGCTTGTTTTGTCGACCGTCTTTACGTTGTTCCTCGTCCCGGCGTTATTTAGCCTCGCGATGGACGCCCGTGTCTACCTCGCCGAGCGAGCGGTGCAAGTATTGAAGCCCGCCCAGCACACGAGCGATTAACTTCCATCAAAGTTCACTACAATAGGGCGATGCCAAGGAAACTGGCCGCCAAAGTTCTCCCGTTTCTCTTGCTCCTCACGGCGTGCAGGAGTCGTGAGCCCGAACCGTTCGTCGTGCTCTTCTGCCTCGACGGCGCCACTCCCGAAGCCTTAGATCGACTTCGCTCGGAAGGGAAGCTGCCCAACATCGATCGCCTGATCCGTTCGGGTAGCTGGGGGCCACTAGAGTCCTTGGGTGCGAAGCGGGTACTCCAGGCCCACCCGCGACGGGGATATTGGTCTCCGATCATCTGGGCGTCCGTCGCGACAGGCATGATTCCCGAGAAACACGGGATTCTCGATTTTCTTCTTCCAATACCCGGGACGTCGTTCGTGTGGGTTGGAAACGACGACGGCCCGCCGCGAGCCGATCTCATGCTGCCCGAGGTGAAGGGTCGTCCACCGTACACTCTGCGCCTGCGGTTGCGATCGCTTCCGGCGAACGGCCCACAGAATGTCCAGGTGCTTTTGAACGGGACCCCTGTCGCATCGATCACGGTTCCGGTCAAGTGGAAGGACTGCACCATCGATGTATCGGAGGAGCTCTTTCGCCCCGCACAGAATCGAGTCGAGCTTGTTTTCTCCAAACAGAGCAGGCCATCGGATCGCGGCAAATCGAAAGATCATCGATCCCTCGCCGGAGCCTTCGCTTGGCTTACGGTGGAAGATTCGCGGGGAAAGATCGTGGCTTCCTTCGACCCGGTCTACCAACGCTTCTCGCTCGGCAGGGGTTTTCGTCTTCCCGAAGCCGAGTTGGTCGAAGCGCAGAGCGCGCACTTCAAGACACGACCGGTTTGGAGCCTTCTTGGCGATCTCGGGCATCGGATCGGAGTGGTGGGCTATTGGTCCACTTGGCCTGCATACGAGGTGAACGGCTTTCTCGTCAGCTCGCGCATGGGAATGCGTGGAAGACGACAGGGCACCCGCGAGCACCTCACCTGGCCGGCTGAGCTCGCGGGCGAGCTCCAACCGCTAAAGCCAACCGAGGCCGAGATGAAAGAAATCGTCGCCCAGCTCTACCCGCCTTCTTGCGCACCGGCCAAACCCAAGAGCCTCTCGGTCTTCGAGAAAGTCTTGTGGCAAGACGAGCTCTACTTCCGCATCGCGCGGAAGCTGCTACCCACTCTCGACCAAGGGTTTTTCACCGTCTACTTCGAGTCGATCGACGTGGGAAGCCATACGTTCCTTCCCTATCGCCATGGAGCAGAGCTGCCTCCCGACTGTCCCGACTCGGTGAGAGAAGTGACCGACAAGACGTACGCACGGATCGACGGATGGATCGGCGAACTGATCAAAGGGCTTCCCGCGCATGCGACCGTTATGGTGATCTCAGACCACGGCATGGTGACCGCTGACAACGCCGGTTACCACGCTTCCTACGGGGTCTTCATCGCGTCCGGGCCCTCTGTTCGGCATGCCGAGTTGAGAGGCGCGACGGTGTTGGATATCGCACCGACCATCCTCCAACTTTTCGGCGTCCCCATTCCTTTCGAGATGGACGGCAAGGTGCTGGTGCAGGCCTTCGAACCGGAGTGGTTCGCCGCGCACGTCCCGCGATATCTAGACGTAGAGACCGCCAAAGCCGAGGAGAATACACCCCTCACCGAAGATACGGACGAAGTGATCGAGCGGCTGAAGTCGATCGGGTATCTTCAATAATAGTGCGCGTGGGGCCCCACCTCCGCCTGGCTAACTCCAGATTGGCAACAACGTATTTTGGCGGCCGACAGGCGCCTCCGCATGGACCAAAGCTGCGCTCGGGCGCACGCCCGCCACCCGCTACATTCGCTCCACATCCACCCGCGCGTCGTTGAAGCAGGCACCGACGCCTACGTTGTCGACGGTCGGTGGGCAGAGAGCGGTTGCGGTGCGGCCGTTCTCGGAAGACTTCATCCACGCGCCCTTCGGGATGCTGACGACCCCGACCCTGGTGCTATCACTCACCCGAGCACGACAGTGTACTTCTCCAAGCAAATTGTGAACGCGCACGACGTTGCCGGTATCGATGCCTCTCGTCGAGGCATCTTCTGGATGGATGGTGACCTCCAAAATCGGATAGCTCCACTCGCCGGCCGTACTGTTGGTCATCCGAGAGATTGCGGGCGTCAAAAGCGCCAGCGGGTAGCCCGCGTCTCGCAACGGTCGATAGTCGTACGCTCCGTGTCCTAGCGCGGAAGGCGTAAGGTGGATCTTCTTATCCGAAGTAAGGGGAAACACCGACTCGAACTGAACCGGTGCATCCCCCGGAAAGTTGTACGTCTGCTGCTTGCCCGCTTCGAGCAAGGTGGAGTCGGCTTGCTCCCCGTTCAACCGCATCGTAGCCGCAACCCTCTTGAGCGCTTCGAGGCCGTTCCAAGAAAAGACCTCATCCTCGTAGCCCATCGCCCGACCTAGCGCCGAGAAGACGTCGTGGTTGGACCGGGACTCGCCGCGTGGGGCGATGGCGGCCCGAACACCGCCGACAACGTAGGCACCGTAGCCCACCTGAATATCCTCGTGCTCGAGAAACGTCGTGGCGGGCAAGAGAATGTCTGCGTAACGAGCGGTGTCGGTCATAACTTGATCGAAAACGACCGTAAATAAGTCCTCGCGGGCCAGGCCGGCGATCACCGCGTTTTGATCCGGCACCGTAGCCGCCGGGTTGGAGTTGTAGACGAAGAGGCCCTTGATGGACGGCGAGAGGTCACCGTTCAGGACCTTGCCGAGCTCGATCATATTAATGATGCGGGTCTGCCAGCCCGACTCGTCCCATATCTAATTCGAATCGACCTGTAACGCTCCGCGATTGCTCAACGTATAGCCGCCCCCGCGAAGCCCGAATTTGCCGAGAAGCGCCGGCATCGTCAGGACCGCGGCGACCGCCTGCCCTCCGTTCCGGTTCCTCTCGATGCCCCATCCGCACCGCATCACCGCCGGGGACGCCGCGGCGTACACATCCGCCAGTTGTCGAATCGCCTCCGGATCGACGCGTGCCTCTGCCGCCGCTTGCTCGATCGACCATGGGGCCGCCTTTTCCAAGAGTGTGTCGAGACCGACGCCGTGGCTCTCGAGAAACTGCCGGTCGAGTCGTCCCTGCTCCTTCCAGTAACAGATCATCGCTAGTGCCACCGGGAGATCCGTCCCGGGAAAGATCGGAAGGTGCAGATCGACGAGCTCCGAGGACAAGTTCCTCCGGGGGTCGACGACGGCTATGAACGCACCGCGGCGTTTCGCCTCTTGGAGCAACGGGACGAGATGGATATTGGATGCCCTAGGATTCGCCCCCCATATGATGATGCACTTGGCCTCCCGGTAATCCTCGAAGGCCACTCCCGGCATCTTGCCGTACATGCCCTGCGCGACTTCGGAAGTCGGGGCTGCGCAGATCGTCTTCGCGAGCCGCGAGGCGCCCAGACGCGCGAAGTAGAGGCTATCGGAAAAACCATCGGTGAGCGCGCCGTTCGAGCCGCCGTAGTGATAGGGCAGAATGGCTTCCGCCCCCCACTCGGCCGCGATCCGCCGAAACCTGTCTGTAATCTCGTCAATCGCCTCCTCCCACGAGATTCTCACGAAGTCCTCTTCTCCCTTGGCGCCCTTGCGCTTCATGGGGTAGAGAAGCCGAGAGTCGTGATAGACGCGGCGTGAGAACTGGGCAACCTTGGAGCAAATGAAGCCTCCGCTCGTCGGATGGTCGTCGCGACCCCGAATCTCCTCGACGATGTCGTCCTTGACCGAGACTTCGAGCGAGCACGCGTCCGGGCAATCCATGACGCACGTGGTATCGACGAGCTTGGTAGTCACTTTCTTCCTCCTCCCGGAGATTCTAGCGCTTGCCCACCCGATTCCGTAAGAGCCACTCTGGCGCGCATGGAAGGATCCAGCGCGGTCAAAATGGGCAGGCCGTCAACCCTTCCTTTTCGCCGCCATGCGAAGTCCCAATGGGACGATGGCCTCATGGTCGATCAAGCTTCTCTCGAGCTCCAGGAGCTTGCAGGCAACATCGTACCGTCGCTGGCTCGGCTCCAGCGCGACCGCAAAGTCGGTAAAGAGCGTCGGAACTTGTTCCGAGCGCACGGAATCCAAGCGACGCTCGATCCCCTCCCGCATCTGCTGGCCGGTGTGGAGGGGAGGCTCGTGATGATGCTCGTCCATCCATTCGTCAAGAGGAGTCTGGGGCGTCGGCGGGGTCGTGCGCTTGTCCGCGTGGCCCTCGTGCGAATGGCAGTGGTGCTCCTTTGCTGCTTCCTCCTCGGCCAGCACTCCGCACGACTCGAGTAGAGACCACGTGCCGTAAAACCATCGCGCGGTGATCTGATCCATTCCGTCCCAAGCAAACTCCTCGGCAAGAAGGAGTCCGCCCGGCACGAGAAGGCGTTCCGCTTGCTCCACTGCCTCGTCTAACGGGAAAATGTGATGAAGCGAAAAACTGAAACAGATCGCGTCGAAAGGCTCTTCTTCGAACCGGAAAAAGTCGCCATGTCTCGCCTCGACGCCGAGAGCGAGCGTCTTTTCGACTGCCCCCTCATCCGCATCCAAGCCGATGACATGGTGGCCGGCGTCTTTCAGTTTGGCCGCGAGGTTGCCCGCCCCGCAACCGGCGTCCAGGATGCGCGAGCGGGCGGGCAAATGCTCTTCGTAGAAACGGAGCGTATCCGCGGTCACCAGATCGGTGGGCTTCACGGGGCTTGGAGGTGAGAGGCCGCCCAGGATACTTGGAATTTCCGGTCTGGGCGGCCTCGGTTACGTTCTATTCGCTCGGTAGGAACGACGCGGCATGATCGAGCCAATCGACTCCGCTGGTAAGCTTCGCCTGGCAACTCGCAAGCCACTTTCTGGCTTTTCTTTCGAGCAGCGTCCATTCGTCCTTCCACTCCGAAGCCTCAGTCTGGAGCCAGACTATCGCAAGTCCCGTTGCCAAGGCCCGTCGAGCCTCGTCCCGGTCGCCCTCAGCACCTTCCAAGCCTCGTTCGAGCTCAGCGAGTGTCTGGCCAACGATCCCAGCGAACTCTTCTGTCAAATCCCAAGAACCGTCGGCGCGTTGTATGGCAACCAGACTATCCATGGGACGAACTGCTGGGGATAGTGAATCGAGGACAATTTTCTCGCCCGCAAATCCGTCGTCCAGTGCGTCACCGCCGACCGCCCCGCTGAACTCCATGCAAATCGATTCTTCCACTTCGATGCCGGCCTCTTCCGGAGCGCCCATCATGCTTGTGCCGCCGAGAGCAACAGCGGGCGCACTGGCGACGCGGAAACGAGCCTGCCCCGAGCCACCGAACGCGGGCAGATCGGTTCCGCCCCATCCCCAGGAGAGCGCGGTGGGTACGCGACGAAGTTGCATCTCGCCGGGGACGGCGTCTCGCATCTCCACCGCAACGAAGGACGTCTCGCGTGAGCAGAGGCCGTAGGTGACGCCCAGCCTTACAATCTCGTCGCGGACGCGGTCCTTGTTTTTCCTATTTTGACGCGACCCGCCGCCTCGATGAAGAGCACTCGAGCCTTCCTCGAGATCCTGAATCATCGTACGGGCCGCCAGCGTGCCGATCAGCTTGTCGTTCTCCGCGCGGTCCCAACGAAGGGGAAGCGTGAAGCTCAAAGGGCCGTCCGGCCCCCTCGTCCAGAGGAAAGACGTAAACCGCTTCGACCGGCTTCTATTCCTGGTGACGATAACGTTGGGTGATGGTGACGCGAGAACAGAAATCTTTGATCGTCGCTTCGACCGAGCCCCCTTGGAGGGGAATCGGCTCCCCTTCAACCAGGATCCCGCAACAAACTTCCACGTCTACATTGGGCTCAATCATCTTCTTCCTCCCCATCTCCACGGAAATTTCGGCGACACCACTCGGCGAGCTCTTGGAGCCTCCACGGTGGCGGCAAACGGCGCGCTCCGGAGACATGAAGCTCCAGGCCCGGCGCCAGGCGTAGCCGTGTCCAGCGCGAGCGGTTCACATCCGCGATAGCGGCTGCGGCAAGGGGAACTGCTCGACCCCGCTTCCCGGAAAAGGCGGCTAGAATTTCCTCGAGCATCATCCCCCCCTCCTGCATCGCTTTGACGCGCAGGAGTTTCTCGAGGTGCTCGGGACCGTAATGCGCTCCCCGCCCTAGCCCGACCGGCGTGGGAATGAGCCCCTCTTGCACGTAGTAGCGCACGGTGCGTCGGGAGACCCCTCCCAGCTCTGCCAGCTCGCCTACCGAATAACGTTGGGCATCGTCCATGCCCCAATAATACGTCAGCTACTGTCGTATTACTAAGCATCACATTTAAAGACCACGCTGGAGCCTTGTGCCAAGGCGGTAGGCCCCAGGGGATGTCCCGGCCGCTGTTGAATTTGGTCGGGTAGCGGCGGCACCTGTGAATACTCTTAGGCAGCAAACTCATCGCTGTCAAGAGATTTCTGTTTGCTTCTAAGCGCGTGAACGAGAGCGCCCATATGGCGATAGCCTTTGATACGCCGGAACTTTTTCTGCGCGGTGACGACGCCAAGAGCGGTCCATCGGCGAACCATGGAAGGACTCTTCCAACGCTTGACGTTTCTCGATACTCTGCGAATGGTTCCGTTGAGATTCTCAATGGCGTTCGTCGTGGCAAGAAACTGGCGAAGTAAGGCGGGCGGCGCGAGCTTCACGACCGTGAGTGTTTCTTCCATCCCTTCACGAAGGCTTCCGGCAGCTTCGTCGTAGCCGTTTCGCTCGAGCCACGACACCAATGCCTGAAGTCGCTTGCGCGCCTTGTTGTGTTCGCTAGTCTGAATTGGCCCATTTCGCTCATTTGATTTGGCCCACCCCATCGAGACCGATACCCTGAGCCGGGGAAGAACCCGGAGAGGAGGGTCGGTTGAAAAGGGGTGCGAAAGTGCGATTGTTCGAGCAGATCCGTGGCGAGTACGAGCACGGAGTAGGAACGATAAAGGGAGTGGCGAAGGAGTTCGGAGTACACCGTCGGATGGTGCGTCAGGCGCTGGAGAGCGCGGTACCGCCGGAGCGTAAAGTCGCGGAGCGTGCGAGTCCGAAGCTTGAGGAAGTACGCGAGTTCATCGACGCGGTCCTGAAGGAGGACAAGCGAGCGCCTCGGAAGCAACGCCATACGGCTCGTCGTATCTGGTCCCGGTTGCGCGCCGAGCATCCGGAGCATGAGATTGGCGAATCAACGGTACGTCGCTACGTCGCTCGTCGGAAGAGCGAGCTCGGCCTGAAGGACACAGAGATTTTTGTTCCGCAGAGCTACGCGTGGGGCGATGAAGGGCAAGTGGACTGGTACGAGGCGTACGCGCGGATCGGAGGTGAGCTCGAGAAGGTCCACACGCTCGTAGTCCGAAGCATGGCGGGAGGAGGCGCGTTGCATCGCGGCTATCCGCGTCCGACGCAACAAGCATTTTTCGAAGCGCAGGAGCATGCGTTCGAGTTCTTTGGTGGCGTGTTCCGCCGCATGCGCTACGACAACCTGTCACTCGCGGTCACTAAGATTCTGCGTGGTTATCAACGAGAGCAGACGGAGCGATTCGTGGCGTTTCGCTCCCATTGGGGATTCGACTCGGAGTTTTGTAATCCGAGTCGAGGCAACGAGAAGGGCGGGGTGGAAAGCGAAGTCGGCTACTTCCGGCGCAACTATCTGACGCCGGTACCGGAGTTTTCGAACTGGGATGAGCTGAACGAGTATCTGCTCTCGTGCTGTCTCAAGGATGCGACGCGCCACATTAGCGGCAAGGAGCATGCTGTCGGAACAGCGATGGAGCTTGAACGGGAGCATCTGTTGCCATTGACCGTCGAGGGGTTCGATATCGAGGAGCGACGATTTGCAAAGGTGAACAAGAAAGGCTGCGTTCGAGTCGGCACGAACTGGTACTCGACTCCGTTGAAACGGGACCGGCGAGTTGTGGCCAAGCTACTGCCGTTGGAAGTTGAGATCTGGCACGAGGGCCACGTCGTGGCACGCCACGAGCGCTGCTACGGCCGCAGCCAGTCGATTTATGAACTCGAGCACTACTTGGATGTTCTGGTCAGGAAGCCTGGAGCGTTGGCCGGCTCGACGCCGCTCGCTCAATGGCGGGAGAAAGGTCGGTGGCCCACGAGCTACGACGAGTTGTGGTCCAAGCTGAATCGACGTCACGGGAAGCTCGAAGGAACCCGCCAGATGGTCGAGCTCGTGCAGCTCGGCCGCGAGCACGGCTACGACAAGCTGCGTGAGGCGGTGAGTCAAGCGCTCGAACTCGGCTGTACGGATGCTGAGGCGATCCGTCACCTCGTCGAATCATCAGTTCTTCGACGTGAGCAGGCGCAGGCTCTTGGCGATGTGGAGCTCGGAGAGCTCACGAAGTACGAACGTTCCTTGCCAGGTGTTGGCCATTACAACGCGCTGATCGGCGAGGTGAACTCGTGAACGCGAAGAGCATCGAGCTCCAGAGCATCCGTCAGCATTGCAAGACGCTTCGCATGCCGAGCGTGGCAACGCAGTTCCAGAAGATTGCCGAACAAGCGCAGCGCGACGAGCACAGCTATGTCCGCTACCTCGACGTGCTGCTCAGCGCCGAAGTCGAGGAGCGTGAACACCGCGCGGTTCAAAGACGACTGAAGGAAGCACAACTACCGAGAGCGAAGACGCTCGAGGAGTTCGACTTCTCGCAATCGCCGAAGGTCTCCGCCCGTCGGATACGAGAACTGGCCGAAGGCGACTACATCGACCATGCACGGCCGGTTCTGTTTCTCGGCGATGCCGGCACAGGCAAGACTCATCTGGCCACGGCATTGTGTGTAGCGGCGTGCCAGCAACGTCGCCGCGTTCGCTTCACGACGGCCTCGAGACTCGTCAACGAACTCGTTGAAGCTAGGGAGGAGCACGAACTCTCGCGAGTGATCCGTCGCTACGCCCGCTACGAGTTGTTGTGCATCGACGAGCTCGGCTACGTCCCACTCGCCGATGTCGGCGCCGAGCTTCTGTTCCAAGTGGTTTCGGAACGATGCGAAAGGGCGGCGCTCGTGATCACCACCAACCTGCCCTTCTCGGAGTGGACCCAGGTGTTCACGAACGTCCGCCTGTGCAAGGCACTGCTCGACCGAGTCACGGACCAGGCGCACATACTCGAAACCGGCACCGAATCCTATCGGTTCCGGCGCACCCTGAAGAGCGAGAAAAAGACCATAAAGGCATGAGTTCGTTGGGTTTCACTAGCCGCGGCCTGCACTTCGTTCCGGCCGCGGAATAAGGAAAGGGGCTTTCTTACAGCTCGTCTTTATTAATCAATAACTTAGGGTGGGCCAAATTAGATGAGCAAAGTGGGCCAGACCGAGTGGACAAACACACTTGTCGGCACTCTTGCACTTGTAGGCTTCCTTCATCGTCTGGAGCACATAGGCGTGACGAGACTTGGGAAGGTACGAGCGAAGATTTCGGAGTTTATGGATCTGGCACCTTTGGATGACCGCGAGGTCCCCCAAAACGTCGACGAGTGCCTTGCGGATGCCTTTGCCTCCGTCCACTACGCAGAGAATCGACTCATCGACGCGCAAGCCTCGCTCGAGAAGGTCCTGCAACATCGCGGTGCACACTCGAAAGTTTTCCGTCGAGCCCAGCCATATACCCAGGGGCACCTTCGTTCCATCTATTGTGATACCTAGAGTTACGACGACGGTCTGTCCGGCCACCTCAAGGCCATCCAGCATCAGTGCCGCAAGCTCGAACTCCTCTAGCCGCCGAGACAGGTATTCCTCGAGCTTCTTAGTCGTCTGGCTCACGAGGTAACGGCTGGCGGCACTCTTACTCGTGCCACGAGACTTCAACTTGGCCGCGGGTTTGTCCAGACTCGATTCGTAATTTCGGGTCGATACGCCCACCAAGATCTGATTCAACACTCGCTCTGGAAGCGGGTCTTCTTCGCGGAAGGCTTCGAAGTGTGGAAGCGACGCCTCCGCGCCCGACTTCGAGCGAACTCGAGGTCGCGACACTTGGATGCGACGACCACCGAAGCTCAGCTCTCCGTTCGTGCTCCCCCAGTGGTTATGAGTTCGCTCCTTCTCGTGCTTGCCCTTGAGCCCCGCGATCTCCTCGGCGTCCTCTCTGAGCAGTAGGTGCAGAGCTGTCAGTCCTTGCTCGTACACCCATTCCGTCAGATCCGCCTTCGTGGCCGCGATCCCAGCTATCATCGGTAGCAGTATCTGACCGACTTGGCCAACTACCTTGCCCGTAGGCGAGTGCGTTTGCTTTCTTACTGGCTTCTTTGATTTCCTAGGCATTGGTGGCTCCTTGTCCCCCTCTGGAGACGGTTTATTGGCAGACCTATTCTTAGGCCGGCCAAGGAGCCGCCGCTACCCCAAATTCAACATCCGGCGGGACATCCCCAGGCCCCAGGCAACTAGATTAGTGACCGGATAAGGCTGCTAGTCTTATTTAATACGTAGGTGAGTATCTTAAGATCAGGGTAACACCGTTTCGGAAATCCAAGCTCAGAAACTTTCTTGCCGCACCCGCGAGCCTTCGGCGTGCTTCTCGACGCGAATACAGGCCGGCAGTCGAGCGGTCAACTCGGGAAGGTGAGTGATGATGCCGACCATGCGACCTCTGACATGTGGCGACTCGATGGCGCTGGCCACAGTGTCCAGGGTCTCGGGATCGAGCGTCCCGAATCCTTCGTCGATGAAGAGACTATCCAAATTCACCGCGCCCGCGGCGCGTTGTATTTGCTCGCTGAGCTCGAGTGCCAAGGCCAGCGAAGCGAGAAAAGTTTCGCCGCCGCTGAGCGTGTCGGCGCTTCTTCGCTCGCGCGCGTTGTCGTGGTCGAGCACGTGGAAGGCGTCTTGCTGATACTCCAACGAGTAGCGTCCGCTCAAATTCTCGAGCCGTATCGAGGCCCCGCCAACCAACTCTCGAAAGGCTTCCTCTAGCAAATACGCCTGGAAGTTCTCGCTTCGGAGATCGGTCGCAAGCCGATGGTAAACGGAAAACTCCTTTTCCAGACTCTTTTTTTGGGCGGACAGCTCGGTGGCTCTCTTCATTCGGCGCTCGATTTCTTTGACCTGCTGTTCTAGCTCGGCCTTCTTCTTGACGGCGTCCTCGTAGTCGCGACGCTTGAATCCCGCTTCCTCCTCCGCGTGCCGCTGGGCCTGCTCGGTGACGGCTTCACCCCCGAGCTCCCTTTCGAGCTCTGACACTCTTTGCTCGGTCGAATGGCGCTCCTGACGATAAGACTTGATCTCTTCTTCCAGACGATTCATCTCCGCCGCCGGAAGAGCCGCCCCCTGAATGGTTTCTTCCTTCTTAATCCCCGCAGACCGGAGTGCTTCTTTGACCTTCCTCTGAGCTTCCAGCAAGGCTCGGGTGGATACCTGCGCGGTGCGCTCCGCCTCTTCGAACACCTTCTTAGCGGATGAAAACGCGGCCCCCGTCTTTCGCTCGGCCTCCGCAGCCGCCCTGCGGTTGCCCTCAATTTCTGTTTTCTCCTCAGCTAGACGAGCGCGTTCTTTCACCGGATCCGAATCCCCGGCAACCTTGGCAATCTTTTCCTCGAGCTCGACGAGCTCCTCTTCCCCTTCCCTGGCCCGCGATGCGGTGTCTCGCACCTGCTGCTCGAGCCGTCGCGACTCCTCGGTCAACTTCTCGAGATCACTCCGCGCCCTCAGGAGCTCTTTCTCTACCTCTTCCCGCTCCCTCGTCGCCTCTTGATAGATTTCGCGCTCCTTCGCGACCCGACCGACCGCGGAAAGGATTCGCTCTTCCACGTGGGTGCCTCCATCGCGGGTAGTTCCATCACCGACTTTCTTTTCAAGTGCACGTGCCGCACGCTCAATCGACTTCTGCAGACTTGAAGACTTCTTGCCAGCCTTTGCACGCTCTTTCTCGGACTCCCTCGCGGCGGCCCGTGCTTCCGCCTCCGCTTTGGCCCCTCCTCTACAACCGAACGCGCCTGTTCCTCGGCGCGAAGCGCCTTGTCCAAACGTGACGCGGTGTCGTCGAGAAGCGCCACCTGGATCGCCGGAGGAAGCTTCGGCACCGGCTGCTCACAAACTGGACATTTCTTTCCTTTCTCGAGCTCACCGCGAAGATGGGCGGCCGCATGTTTCGCTTCCGCCTTTCGACGATCGGCTCCGATCTTTTTTCGAGCTCGTTCGCACTCATGGAGCGACTGGCGCAACCTTTCCAAGGCGGCCTTTTGTTTCGACGCGCTCTCTAGCGCGCAAGCGACGCGCTCTTCGGCTTCTTCGGTTTCGGCCAAAGCTTGCCGTGCCGTCCTGCGGTCGGCGGCAAGCGACGCGGCTTCGTCCCGAGCGGCATCCAATCGCCGATCCAGGCTCTCGTCATAGCCCGAGTCCTCACACTTCTTGTTAGCGGCTTCCACCTCGCTCACAACGCTTTCTACT
Source organism: Candidatus Marinacidobacterales bacterium (assembly GCA_965222425.1). Lineage (GTDB taxonomy): Bacteria > Acidobacteriota > Vicinamibacteria > Marinacidobacterales > DATDRI01 > CBDCNP01. The sequence goes on along the minus strand of CBDCTW010000024.1, from coordinate 24,946 downwards.
CGCTGCCGGAGTTGCGCCTTGTCTTTGTCGGCCCGCTGGATCTCCTGCTGCAGTTTCTCCTGCTGCCCGCGGGCGTCGTCCCTTCGGCGCTGGGCGGCCCTTCTCGGAGCGAGGAGACCTTTGAGCTCATCGAGCGCTCGGATTTTCTCTTGCAGCCCGGGCAGCCCTTCCGCGTGTCGAATCGCCTCCGCGAGTCTCTCGCTCGCCTGTTCGTGCGCGCGGCGAACCTCCTCGAGCTCCCTGCTCACCTCGAGGGCCCGCTTGCGATCTGTTTCCGCCCGCCCTTCACTCGCCGCCGCCGCATCCATGAGCGGAACCAGCGGCGCGACCTCCCTGGCCGCGGCCAGCTTGTTCTCATCGGCTTCGATTTTCGACCCGCGCTTCTTCAGTTTTGTGAGGCTGCCCTTCTTCTCTCCGAGCTCTCTAGATTTTACGTAGCGGACTCGGATCTGTTCGAGCTTCTTCTGAAGCGAAGCCAGCTCTTCGGATGCTCTGTGTGTTTGCTTTTCGAGTGCCCGGACTTGTCGGCGGAGCTCCTCCGCTCGCCCCGGCTTCAGGTCACCATAGTCTTCGCTCAGCCGCTCGCGGACACTCCTTAGCTTGAGCTCCAGCTCTTTGTCGCACTCGGCGGCCCGTCTCCTCATCGTCTCGTAGACCTGAAGTCGTAAGAGATCGCGTAGGATTTCTCTGCGCTCGCGCGGTTGACTCTTCAGGAAGCGGGCAAACTCGCCTTGGGGGAGAACGACGGCCTGCGTGAATGCTTCGTAGCGAAGACCCAGGAGCCTCACGATTTCCTTGTCCACACCGTGAACGCCACCCACGACCGAGCGCTCGGTCCCGTTCACCAGCTCATCGAGTTGAGCCTCGGCCGAGCGCCCCCGACGTCCGGTTCGGGTAACTCGAAACTCCCTCCGTCCAACGCGGAAATCCAACATCACCGACATGCGATCGAGACCGAGGGAGATGAGCTCCGAGTATCCCTTCCTCATTCGAGGGACCCTGCCGTAGAGGGCGAAGATGATGGAGTCGAGTAGGCTCGACTTACCCGCACCGGTAGGGCCGGAGATGGCAAAGAGCTCGAGCTCGGAGAAATCCAGCGGATCCTGGCGCTCCTTGAAGCAGGTAAAGCCCTCGATAGTAAGTTGGAGCGGTCTCACGGGCAGCTGTGGCGGAGTTCCATTATTGGTTTGCTCATCCTTTATCGCCCTGATCCGCGGCGGCCAGCAGTCTGTCGAAGGTCTCGACCACCTGCTGCTCGGCTTCCGACCCGTGCTCCTTCTGAAAGTACGCTTGATAGAGCTCCCGCGACGGGGAGCCGCCGGGGGGACGCGAAGGGTCTTTTTTTTCAGCCTTCTCCGGAAGCTCGATCTCGACCGCCACCGCGTTCGGAATCAACCGCCGCACTTTACTATTGACGTCCGGGTCCGCCACTTTCAACGGCACTCTCACCCGCAACCAACCTCTCGCCGACAACCGCGCCGCCTCCCGCTCCAACTCTGCGAGCCCCATGCGAACCGATCGGAGCGGGAGTCCTCCTTGATACGGAATTTGCTCGATGTGGACCGGCTGTCGCGGCCGGGCATCGATCAAGACGAAGCTTTTTTCTTCACCGGCCTCGCCGAAATCGAGCTGCAACGGAGAGCCCGCGTAGAGAGCAGGGGCCGGTGCGGCCTCTACCTTCTGCGAACGATGGATATGACCGAGCGCTATGTAGTGCGCGGAGGAAGGTAAAGCCTGAGGCGTTGTCGCCCACTCTTCTCCTAGGTGGACTTGCCGTTCCGATCCGGAGAAGACCGCGCCCTGGAGGTGGGTGTGAGCCATGACCAGATTGATGGTCTCTCGCTCGAACCCACCCACCAAATGCGCGATGATCTGTCTCATTCCCTGGTCGTACTTCTGCCTAACCTGTGTCGCGGCACCGGAAAGGTCGAGGGCACTGACTAGACGGCGGGGGGCCGCGAACGGAACCGCCGCCACGCGGGCTCGCTCACCCGACCTGGCTTCGACCTCCACCAGACCGCCGTCATCCAAGCGCCGCGGAAAAGCGACCGTTTGCACATCTACCAGCTCGGCGAGCGTGCCCCACGCTTCAAGCCGAGCCGGACTATCGTGGTTCCCGGCGATGACCACGCTCTTGATGCCGGCCCGGCCTATTCTCTTGAAGAAGCCGAAGACCAACCGCTCGGCGGCCGGCTTGGGCGCGCCGCTGTCGAAGACATCCCCGGACATCAAGAGCAGATCGATCCGCTCCCGCTCTAGGAAGTCTCCCAGGTTTTCTAGAACATCGACCAGTTCGGGGAGTCGATCGATGCGCTTCCAGACGCGCCCGGCGTGCCAGTCGCTAGTGTGAACGATGCGCATGTCTTCCTTACCGGACTTCAATGGCGGGGAAATCCCCAACCGAGGGGCCATCATATACTCGACTCCTCGGACGTGTCTTTGCGCCGCGTCGCAGTTTCCAGGAAGGCCCCGAGAAAAAATCGCCTTGAGTCGACTTGCTTCTGAGGGTTTCTTCAAGCTACCCTCAATCAGCTAGCCCAACCCAGCCCAACAATGAAGAGCAACTCATGAATCGCAAGGTAGTGGATGTCATGGCTGCCGATGTCATCTTGGCCAAGCCGGGCGACCTCGTCGGAGGGGTTCGCGAGCTCATGAGCGCTCACGGCATCCACTCCCTGCCGGTGGTGGATGAGGAGAATCAGCTCGTAGGCATGGTCACCTCAACCTACATCATGCCGGGCTTCTCGGCGAAGATCCCCGTCTCCCGAATCATGAGCACCCATGTCTACACCGTGACTCTCCAGGCCGACGTTAGCACTGCCGCGCAAATGATGAGGGAGTACCGCGTGCACCATATGGTGGTCACCGACGGCGAAAAGGTGGTGGGTGTCGTGAGTTCTCTGGATCTATTACGTGTGCTAGCAGAGAGCTGACGCGCGGCCTATTCCAATTCTCCGGCAAGCTCCTTCGGCCGCCAGAGATGGATCAGCTTTCCTCCTGTCTCGGGAGTGAGCTCGTCCCAGCGCTCGATGGGAAGCTCTATCTGGGCCAAGGCCGCGGTGGGAAAGAGTTGCTTTTGCCCGGTCAGAATCCCAACCAGCTCTTCCAGTCCCGGGTTGTGCCCGACGATCAGGATTGTCTCGGCCGACTGCGGAGCTGATTTTTGAATCACTTCGACAAAGGTCGTCGGTCGCGCTAGATACAGCTCCTCCTCGACCCGAATCTCTCCCGAGAACTTGCTGGCCTCGGCCGCCATCTCCGCGGTCCTTCTCGCTCGAAGGGCAGAGGAGCTCAGGATCCAATCAGGCGTCAGCTTCTTTTTCTTGATGAGCTTCCCCATGACCGGAGCGTCCTTCTTGCCTCGTTTGTTGAGCGGCCGACGGTAGTCCTCTAGCCCTCGGTCCTTCCAACTCGATTTAGCATGGCGAAGCACTAAGAGCGTCTTCACAGCCTATTTCCTTTTCTGAGCTCCGTAGTTCTTCCAAAGATACATGGCAGCGTAGGCGCGGAAGGGCCTCCACTTTTCGGCACGCTGCAAGAGAGTCTTCGCCTTCAGCCCCCTGCCTCCACTCGAAGCACCGCGCAAGAGGCCCAGGTCCGTTGCGGGAAAGGCGTCGGGATGACTCAAAGCACGCATCGCCACGTACTGCGCAGTCCACTCACCGATTCCCGGCACGTCTTTCATCTGCGCCACGCAACTCCTGAGCTCCGACGCACCGTTGAAGGAAAGCTGCCCCTGACATACCGCGCGAGCTAGGTGCAGGATGGCACGAGCTCTCGCCCTGGGAAGTCCAAGTCTGGCGGGATCCGCCTTCGCAAGCACTTCTGGAGTTGGGAACAACACACCCAACTCCCCCTCCCGAAACCTCCGTCCGTAGGCAAGAGCGAGTCGGCCGGCAAGCGTCGTGGCCCCCTTGACGGAGACTTGCTGCCCTAGAATGGCTCGCACCGCGAGCTCGAAACCATCCCACGCTCCAGGTACGCGGAGTCCGGGATACGCATCGACCATCGCGACTAGCCGCCTATCTTGGCGGAGATGCCGTGCAACTTCCCTCGGGTCGGTATCGACGTCGAAGATTCGACGCGCCCTTTGGACGATGTACGGAAGACTCTGCGAGTTGGGAAAGTCGATGCGGAGCTCGAGATAGTTGCGCCTAGCGACCCGGCGGACCTCGAACGTGCCGGAATGTCCATCTAGCGAAATCGTACGACGATAGGAATGCCCGTCCACTTTTTCGACGCCAGGGGTTGCCCGCACCGAAAGGAACTCGACCAACGAGTCCCAATCATACGGTGGATGAAAAGAGAGCCGAATCATTCGCGTGGAGCGATCTTTGGTTTCGCCATTGGCGCCTGGCCACCTTGAGTGATAAGACTTCGTCTTTGGGCGCCCTCAGATATGGCACGCGTATCTTTGAGGTCGTGCCATGAGTGTTCACTTTATCATTCCTCCGCGCGGTTGGGAGCGATCGTCCCGAAGGGGGCTCTCGATTCAGGTGAGCTTCTTCACGTGGAATTACTCATACCGGAGCACTACCATAGGGTCGACACGGGTTGCGCGACGGGAAGGCAAGTAACAGGCAACAAGGCCACCGCAACCAGAATCGCAGAAGTAGCGGCAAAGGTGAAAAGATCGGTCGCCCCCACTTCGTAGAGCTGGCTAGATAGAAGGCATGTCAAAGCGAAAGCTCCCATCAAGCCGAGAACGATGCCAACGAGAACGAACGTCAGTCCGTGTCCCAAGACCATTCGAAAAATGTCTCGCCGATGGGCGCCGAGTGCCATCCGAATCCCAATTTCACTCGTTCGTTGGCTGACCGTATAGGACACGACGCCGTAGAGTCCAATTGCCGCCAACGCCAGCGCGATCGTGGCGAACAATCCCAGGAGCGTCATCGCAAAGCTCGTTCCCGCCATCGCGTCCGACACGTACTCGTGCATCATGCGGAAGGTGTGAACGGGACGGCCGCTGTCCATCGCTTTCACTTCTCGGCGTATCACCGTGATCAGGCTCGTTGGGTCGCCGCTGGCACGGACGGCAAGCTTCATGTCCGAATTCGGCTGTGCCCAAAGCGGAAAATGGATCTGGGCCAACCCGTCTTCTCGGATGGCGTCGTTCCGAATGTGTTGGACAACCCCGATGACTTCCGCCCACTCCGGCGAGTTTTGCCCGAGAAAACCCACCTTCACTTTTTGATGGATCGGTTCTCGATCCGGCCAAGCGCGGTGCGCCAGCGTCTCGTCGACGACGACGATCGAGCGCTCCACCTGCCGGTCGGTGTCCGAGAACAATCGCCCCGCCACGAGCTTCGTCCCCATGGCCTGGAAGTACCCGGGCACGATGGCCCGATAGTCCGCCGGTAATGTTCCCCAGCTTCGTTCGGTCTCCGGGTCATATGCGTAGTTGCTGGTGAAGAGGCGGCCCGAGAGCGGCAAGAGTGATACCGCCCCCGCCGCTTTCACTCCGGGGAGCGCCTCCACTCTGTCCGTGAGCACTCGATAGAAAGCCCAGCGACTCTCTGGCGTCAAGTACTCGCCGAAGGACAGCGGCACGTGGAACGTCAATAGGTTCTCGGAACGGAAGCCGGGGACGACTTCCGCGAGACGTGTGAAGGTGCGGATCATCAAACCAGCGCCGATCGTTCTCCGTCAAGATCTGTCGCAAGATGCGTCCCTGGCCGGCTCCCAAGGCCAGCCTCAAGGCGATTTCTTGCTCTCGAAGCTTCGTGCGGGCGAGGGAGAGGTTGGCCACGTTCGAGCACGCAATCAGAAGAACGAAACCGACCGCTCCCAAGAGAGCTAGAACAGCAGGACGAACGTCGCGCACCAAGTCACCATGAAGAGGAATGGCGTATCGCGAAAATCCGGTCGTGGCGTACTCTTGATACTCCGACACGAGACTCTCAGTGATGTTGTCTAAGTCGGACTGCCCCTGCGCAAGTGTTACCCCCGGTGCCAATCGACCGATGACGCGCAACCAACGAACGTTCCTTTGCTGCCAGAAGTTTTGAGGAATGAAGACGTCGACGCGCGGAGGAACTCCGGTATCGTCTCGCAAGAGAATCCAAAAACCCTCCGGCATCACTCCGATGACCGTACGAACGGTGTCATTGAGCTGTATGGGTTTCCCGATGATGCCCGGATCACCGCCGTAGCGGCGCTGCCAGATCCCATAGCCAAGGATCATCACATTGGGGCCATTCTCGGCTTCTTCCTCGGGCAAGAAGTGTCTCCCGAGGATCGGATCCTCCCCGAGTAACGAGAAGAGGTTGGCGGTCACCCAAGCGTGCCAGATGTCCTCCGGTTCGTCGTCGACGATGCTGGCTTGCTGCGACCATACGCCACCGAACTCCTCGAGCAGCCGACTTCGCTTGGAGATCTCGTAGCTCGGGCGCCGAAATAGAAGCGATTGACTCGAGTCCCTCGGTGTCGGCACGGACGAGGACTAAACGTTCCGGCTCTTCATCGGGAAGGGGTTGTAGCAAAACTCCGTTGACGACGCTGAAGATCGCCGTATTGGCCCCAATTCCGATCGCCAGGGTGGCGATGGTGATGGCGGTAATTCCAGGTCTAGACGCGAGCACGCGCGCGCCGAAACGCACGTCCTGCCAGAGTGCTCTCATGATCACGACCTCCAGCCCTTCCCTTCGTACTCCATATAGAACGCCGTCGTCTCGGCAACCTCCGGGCCGAAGTACCGCGCCACGACTCTCAAAGCCATATCAATGCCGGACGTAAGCCCCCCTGCGGTCGCAATATCTCCGTTGTCTACCAACCGAACGCCCCGCTTCACATCGATCTCGGGGAAACTGCTCTCTAGCCGTTCCAGGAAGTCATGGTGGGTAGTCGCAGACTTACCGTTCAAAAGACCGGCCCGTGCGAGCTGGAATGCACCGGTGCAAACAGACGTCGTGATGTCGGTCTTCTCGTGAGTTTTCCTCAACCACTCCAAGAAAGCGTCCGAGCCGCGAAGCGCGGGAACGACGATGACGTTTGGCGTCGGCGCGGTCTCGAACGTGTAATCGGGAATGATGTGCAGGCCGCGGGTCGCCCGGACCGACTCGCGGCTCTCGCCAACCGTGAAGAGCTCGAAAGGCATCCGCGTACCACCCGGGCTCGGAATCATGACGTCCTGAAACACTTCCCATGGACCGGCGAAATCAATCACCGTCGCGCCATTGGCCATTGCGAACGCGACACGGATCTTTTCATTGGCGGCGCGGTCGATCCTAGGAAAGTCTCCCGTCTCTCTTTTCTTGTAGGCCCTAGAGGCTCCGGCGGCCGCGATCCCCGCGACCAAGGCGCCGCTCCCAGCGATGAAATCTCTTCGTTTCATGAGTTCTACCCCCTTTCCACGCTTCCTGTAGAATGCAGCCGGTCACATAGTTTCGGGGAGCCGTCGCGGGACGAAATGGTTACACTGGCGGGTCATGCCTGCCGCACCCGTGAAACGCCAGCCCAGCACATTACTTATCGTTCTGGCCTTGGCGGTCGTTTGTCTCATATGGGGCACGACCTGGGCGATGATTCAGGTCGGGCTCCGTGGTACCCCACCCTTCAGCGGCGTTGCTATCAGATTTGCACTCGCCTCCGTACTTCTCTTCGCAGTGGCCGCCGCCCTAGGAATCAAGGTTGGAACGACGCGCAAAGAGATCACCATCTGGCTCGCAAACGGCATTCTTTCCTTCACCATCGCCTATGGCGCCGTCTATTGGAGCGAACAGTGGGTGCCCTCAGGTTTGGCGGCCATCTTGTTCGCTATCTATCCACTCGTGGTAACGGGCGTTGGCCATTTCGTCCTTCCCGGGGAGAAATTGACCCTCGGCGAGATCCTCGGCATCGCCGTCGGGTTTGCCGGAGTCGGGGTGATTTTCTCCGAAGACCTCGCGGCGCTCGGTGGACACAATGTCTATGCGGGTGCGCTGGTGATGTTGCTCTCACCGATATCGGCCGCCTTCGGCACCATCGTCGTCAAACGTTGGGGAACAGATCTCCATCCGTTCTCGCTTGCCGGCGGACCGATGGCCGTCACCGCAGTGGTCATGGGAGCCATTGCGTTGTGGCTCGAGCGTGGGAAGACTCTCGTTTGGAACTCCGAGTCCATCGGTGCCTTACTTTATCTTGCGATCTGTGGGTCGGCGGTCACGTTCTTCGTCTATTACTGGCTGCTCACCATTATGCCGGCGAAACGTTTAGCTCTCACGGCGTACATCATTCCTATGATCGCGGTTGGGGTAGGCATTTTTCGAGGCGAGGAGCTACTGCACCCGCGACTCCTCGCTGGCGCGGCTCTCGTCATCGTGGGCGTAGCTCTCGCCGTCCATCGTTCGAGAACTCCGGTGCGTTAGGCCGGTGGTCCAATCGGCGGGTTCGGATTTGGATCTTGGTTTCCGTTAATGGAAACGCAGGAAAAAACAGTTCAAAAAAAGACTTGACAGATTGTGCGAGGCTATTTGGAAAGCGATGCCTCGTTAGCGTAGAGACCATCCTAAAGCGCACAGACGCTCTCTCCCATCCTTTCTCCAAGTTTTGATCACTTTCTTCATTTCAATCCGTTCACTTCCCTCTCACGGCCGTTAGGGCCCCCAAAAAATACGTTGTTATACTTCGGGAATCAGGAGTCGAAAGGGGAGCAAAGCTCATGAAGGAACGGTTCGAAAGGTACTTCGGAACGCTCGAGGGTCTATCCACCGAAGAGCTCGACTGGTGGGTCGACAAGCTGGTCCGTGCAGCGAAACGAAAACTTGGCGCTCGTCATCGCTCACATCGCTGAGATGTCGAGAAGAAAGGGCCATCTCGAGCACGGGTACAAGAATCTTTTCGAATACTGCCTAAGAAGACTTCGCTTGAGTGCAGGCTCCGTCGCCTTGCGGATTCAGGTAGCCAATGTATCGCGACGTTTCCCTCAGATACTTGTGGCGTTGGCTGAGCATCGAATGAGTCTCACTGTGGCGGGTCTCCTCGCGCCCGTCCTCACAGAGAGCAACGTCGAGAAGCTTCTTTCCGATTGCGCCGGAATGACTAAACGGGAGGCCGAGGAATCCCTCGTCGCGCTTCGGCCCAAGCCAGTCTTCGCGCCCTCGATTCGAAAAACGCCTTCTCGGTTGGCTTTGGGCTTAGCACCGACGGCACAAGCCACGTCACCCGAGAAGACTCCGCCGGTCCAGGAAACCAGGGGCCAGCGTCCGGCTTTCCGAACGTCGCCGACCATCCTTCAACTGGCAAGGCCGGAGATCTACAACTTTCGCTTTGCCGCTGAACGAAAATTCAAGGAGAAGTTCGAACGTTTGGTCGAGGTCCTCGGGGTCGAGAACCCTCTGCACCACATGGCCGAGATCATGGAGCAAGCGCTGGACATGGCGCTCGACAAGAAGGACGTGAAGAGAAAGCGGGCACGGCGACTCGAGAGGGAGGCGAAGCGGAGCGGCGACACTCCAAAGACAGAATCTCGTCCGGACGAGATTCTGTCGGGAGGGGAAGTCAAGAAAGCTAACTCCCGCTACATCCCTTCAGAGGTTCAGGAGCGTATCCACGAGCGGGCTGCTCATTAATGCGAATACCGAGCAGAGGACGGAACCAGGTGTCGCTCACGAACGGGACTCCAAATTGAGCACAAGCGGCCGTTTGCTTTGTATCGTAGCCACGACAAAAAAGTTCTCAGGCTCCACTGCCCCCCGCGCAATCTTGTATGCGCTGAGCAAGTCTTTGGAGCCGCGTTCATCCGAGATAAGATCAATGCCTCTCGGCGGAAGCCCTCGTCGAAAAGCCGCACCAACTCATCGTAGCCGGGCGACCTCCCGCATCACGCGAGTCGTGAAGGAATCGAAATGCGACCAAGCGATTCAGTACCGATTCGCCTGTTACAGTCCACTAGTTCGTTGGGACGAGGCGCTTCAACTCTTCGAACCAGTTGAAAACGACTATGAGCTCGGTGTTCCAGGTGTGCGTCACCAAGAGAAAACGTCCATCCGAAGCGACGTCGTAGGCGGCGCGGTCGAGGTAAGTGTTCCTGTCGAAGGGCTGGTTCAGAATCAAACGGGGGAGCGCGACCTCGACGCTCGATCCCGCGGAGACAGAAACCGTATATACATCGCCCAATTGCCCGACCACATCATCGACCGCCCGAGCCCGGAGCCGCCGGTTCTGGTGAAGGAGATCGACGAAGGAACGATCGTGGAGACCGACAAGTTCAAAGTGACGGCGCGAGAGGTCGTGCACCTCCAACCCCTCGGGTTCGAGCGATCTTCCTACGGATACAGAATCGACAGCGAATATGGTTCAGCCGCGTTCAGCGGAGATACCGAACCCTGTGACGCCATGGTCGAGCTATCGAAGGATGTCTTGCCGATCTCCAAAGGAGAATGAGCTACTCGGTATGGAGCGCTTCGATGGGATCGAGCGAGGCCGCCCTGCGCGCCGGCGCCACACCGGATAGCAAACCGGTGGCAAAGCTGATCACCACTGCCAAGAACGCCCAGAGTACCGGCGTGTGAGCTGGTAGGCCGGGGACGAATCCTCGGAGCAGAGCGCAGGCGCCCAACCCCGCGAGCAAACCGGCGAGGCCTCCAACCGTGGCAAGCGCTCCCGCTTCCACGAGGAACACCATCTGCACCTGCCGTCGTGAAGCGCCGATCGCGCGGATCAACCCAATCTCGGCGGTGCGCTCTCCTACTGCGATCCACATCATGGTCAGGATTCCGATGGAGCCAACGAGTAGTGAGATCGCCGCAATGGCGCCGACCGCCATCGTAATGATGTTCATGACGTTGCCAAACACATCCATCATCGCCGCCTGGGTCGTGATGGTGAAATCTTCGTTCCCACGGTGTCGATCGATCAAAAGGCGGGTGATGCGATCGACGATCGTGTCCACACGGGCAGAGCTCGAAAAGACCACGTCGATCTCCTGAAGCTCATCCTGGTTGAAAATCCTCATCGCGGAGGCCACCGGGATATAGGCCCCGTCGTCGACATCGAAGCCCAGCATCTGCCCCTTGGGCTCCATGACCCCAACGACTCGGAATCGAGTGCCACCGATGCGAACGAAACCACCGAGCGCGTTGGCGTTTCCAAAGAGCTCCCGCTTGAGCTTGGGCCCCAGGACCGCCATCGATTGGCCACGGCGCGGATCACCGGCAGGCCAAAAGGATCCTTGCCTGACGCGGAACTTCCAAAGCGCGGGGACATCGGGCGTAACACCGTAAATGTACACGCTACGGCCTCGCCCCTCCGCCTCCACGCGTGCCATTCCGAAGGCCAAAGGCACGACGGTCTCGACCTGGGGCAGCCGCGCAATCGCGAGCGAGTCGTCGATCGAGAGCTTATGTGTTGTCCCTCCCAAAACGCCTGGGATACCGATCGTCTCCGCTTTGCCGGGATTGACCTGCAGAAGGTTGCTGCCGAACTGCGTGAACTGATCCAGAACATATAAACGCGTACCCTCGCCAATTGAGGTCAAAAGGATCACCGAGCCAATGCCGATGGCAATGCCCAGCATGGATAGCATCGAGCGCAATCGATACCGCGCCAGAGCACCGAAAGCGAACATCAATAGATCCCGCATCTTCTATTATTTACCGGTATTTCCTACCGGCGGGCCAACGCGGTGATGGGGTCGAGGCGAGCGGCGCGCCGGGCGGGTAGCACACCGAAGGTCATCCCTACGATCGTGGAGACCGCCAACACGGCGGCTACTGCCCAGGCCGGCGGGCTTGCCGGCAGATCCGGATAAATCCCAACTAGCAGTTGCACCACGAGCCAGCCGATGGCCAAACCTACCAGCCCTCCTGCGGTCGAGAGCAGAGCCGCCTCGGTGACGAACACAGCAATGATCTGCCTCGGTGCGACACCCACCGCCTTCAACAAACCCACTTCCGGAGTACGCTCCGGGACCGAGACCAGCATCACGTTCATGATCCCGATGCCGGCAACAGAAAGAGAGATCGAGGCGATCGCAACCAGCACCAAGGTCAACGTCCCGAGAATGGAAGAAAACGTCTCGACCACCGCGTCCTGCCTTATACAGGTGATGTCTTCTTCATCATGGCGCTCGGTCATGATTTGTGTGACCTTGTCGCAGGCGAGCCCGAGATCGGCGCTGGCGCGAACATCCAAGATAATGCGAAAAAGGGAACTGCGGTTGAAGAGGCGCATCGCCGACGCCACCGGAATCACCACCATGTCGTCGAGATCGAGACCCAGCTGCACTCCTTTCGGTGCCAGGAGTCCGATCACCCTCATCCGTGCGTCGTCGATTCGAATGACCTCGCCTAACGGATCTTGTGCGGGGAAGAGCTCCCGGGCTACTTTCTCCCCGATGACCGCGACCGCCGTCCCGCGATCGATCTCCCCCTCGGGCAGAAACCGCCCTCGCCCCAGTGCCAGATTGCGAACCGCCAGAAACTGATCGGTCGTGCCGATGACCGCCACCTGCCGTGAAAGTTCTCCATGTGAGACAGCGGCGGTGGCCATCGCGATCGGTGCGGCTCGTTGAACTTCCCTCATACTGCGGACCAGCACTTCGAAGTCGTCGAGTGTCAGGTCGTTGGGTGTGCCACCCACTCCCGGAAAACCTCCCGTGGTTTCGGTTTTGCCGGGGACGACGATGAGGAGATTCGTGCCGATGTTCCCGAACTGGTCGGAGACGTAGGTGAGCGCTCCTTGACCTAGCGCGGTCAGCACCACGACCGCCGCTACGCCGACCGCCATTCCCAGCAGGCTCAACGCGGCGCGGAAGCGACGCCCCACGAGGGCACGGACGGCGTAGCGCAGCAGATCGGGGAAACTCACGTTCGTCCGCCTGCCAGTCCGGCAAAACCGGCGACCTGTGCCATCTCATCACCGCTCAACCGGCGGGCGATCCGTCCGTCAGCGAGAACGAGAATGCGGTCGGCCCGACGCGCCACATCTGGATCGTGCGTCACCACCACCAGGGTGAGACCGTTATCATTCATCTCATCCAGCAGCTCGAGCACCTGTTGGCCGGACGCGGTGTCCAGGTTGCCGGTGGGTTCGTCGGCAAGGAGGAGTCCCGGGCCCATTACCGTGGCGCGGGCCAGTGCGACGCGCTGCTGTTCTCCCCCGGAGAGTTGATCCGGGCGATGATCGATTCGGTTGCCCAGCCCCACTGCTTGGAGCAACTCGGAGGCCTTCTTCCTTCGCTCCTCACGAGGGATCCCGGCAAAGATCATGGGAAGCTCCACGTTTTCGAGGGCAGTGAGACGGGCAACGAGGTGGAAGAACTGGAAGACGAATCCGATACGGTGGCGTCGGACTTGTGTCCGCTCGAGCTCGTCGAGCTTCGACACTTCACGATCGTCGAGCCAGTAGGAACCTGAGGAAGGTCGATCGAGCAGGCCAAGGACGTTGAGGAGGGTCGACTTTCCGGAGCCGGAGGGGCCCATGATGGCGATGTGCTCGCCCGATTCGATCCGCTCGTGAACATCGACCAGCGCATAGACCGGCTGGCCACCGACGATGAAGGTTCGGCTGATCCCCTCCAGACGAATCACGGTGCGCCCTGACTCTTCTCGACCACCGCCAAAGCACCCGGCTGAACCTCCGGGCGGTCGAGCGAGACGACTACCTCCTCGCCGGCGCTGAGCCCACTCACGATCTCGGTATAGTCCCAGTTGCTGAGTCCGGTCTCGACGTCTCGGGCTACGAGCCGATCGTCCTCCACGAGAAGAACTTGCTCCCCTTCTAGAAGCGCGTGGCTCGGGATACGCAGGACTCCCGCTCGCTCCTGAAGAATCACTTCCACGTCGGCCGACGTTCCCGGCAACAAACGTCCGGAGAGCAGCGCGTCATCGAGCTCCACCTCTATCTCCACCGTACGGTTCTGCGCTTCGAGGTCGAGGACATAGGGCGCCACTCGACTCACTCGGCCGGAGAAGTACTTTCCCCGAAAAGAGTCGACGGTCACGCGCACCGGCTGGTCGGGAACGATCTGCGCCGAGTCCACTTCGTCCATGGGGGCACTTATATAGATCGTTTCGGGATCGAGGATGTCGACGACGGGAGGTATGGGAAGGGCCGGGGGCGAGGGCGACGCCCACTCACCGACTTCCGTTGTCAGCTCCGCAACCACCCCGTCGAACGGCGCGCGCAGTACGGTCTTCTCCACTTTCGTGTGGGCGAGTACGACCGAAGCCCTCGCACGCTCAACGCTCGCCGCCGCGGCTCGGCAAGCGGCAGCCGCTCGATCGGCCTCAGTGCTCGCTTCGTCCAGTAACGACCGCGACGCTATCTCATCCTCGGCGAGTCGGCCGATGCGCTCTTTCTCTCGTGCCGCCCTTTCCGCGGCGAAGCACGCCTGGTCGTGCCGCGCAACTGCGGTATCGAGCTCACGTTCGGAGAGAGTCAACTCGGCCTTTTGCAGCTGATCGTCGAGCCGAAGCACGACAGCGCCTCTTGAAACTCGGTCCCCCTCCCGAAAGGGAATCGAGACTACCGTCCCACCGAATTCAGGCGAAAGCTTCGCCCTTTTCCGAGCGCGGACCGTCCCCGCCTGAGAGTTAGTCACCGTTTCTTCGACCGGGCCCGGCGCGACGACAACGACTTCCACCGGCACCGGATCCGGCGCGAAGACCGTAAACTGAAGCAGAGTGATAAGGATTATCAGCCCGACGACAACGGCGCCTCTCTTGACCCAACGGTTCATGCCCTTACTGTAGCACTGACTGGAACGGGAGGATGGACTTCGAGCCTGTCCGAGCGTACAATCGCGCCCACCGTTAAAGGAGAGCAGACATGGGCATCACCAATTCCACTTCGGGGACACGGATCGACGAGATCGCCGACCAGATCTACCGGATTAGCACGCCGATCCCACCGGAAGGCATCCCGGGAGGCTTCACGTTCAATCAGTACCTCATCGTCGACGACGAGCCGCTCTTGTTTCACACCGGGCTACGGAAGCTGTTTCCTGTGGTACGCGAGGCGATCGAGAGTGTCATTCCAGTCGAGCGGCTTCGCCACGTTTCCTTCTCTCACTTCGAAGCAGATGAGTGTGGAGCATTGAACGAGTTTCTCGCCGTGGCTCCGGATGCAAAGCCGCTCTGCGGCGACATCGCCGCCATGGTCTCGGTGGATGACGTCTCCGACCGGCCGGCTCGCCCGCTCGCGGACGGAGCCGAAGTCACGCTAGGCAATCACAAGGTGCGTTGGCTCTATGCCCCGCACGTCCCGCACGCTTGGGAGTGCGGCTTCCTCTTCGAAGAATCGACGCGAACTCTACTCTGTGGCGATCTCTTTACGCAGGGGGGGCACGAGCACAAACCTCTCACGGAGAGCGATATTCTCGGGCCCAGCGAGGCGATGCGCAGCAACATGGACTACTTCTCACACACCAAGAATGTGCGGCCGTTGCTCGAAAAGCTCGCCGCCACCGAGCCTACGACCCTGGCCTGCATGCACGGTGCTGCTTGGAACGGCAACGGTGCCGAGATTCTCAGAGCTCTTGCCGACACGCTGGAGAAAGCTTGACCCGTTTCATTCCGGCGTGGTAGTCGCTTTAACCTCCCCCTTCGTCCGATAGGACTCGAACCACTTCAGAATATAAGCCACCTTCGCCATCAAGTTGCTCGGACGATCGACGATACCGTGCGAAGCATCGGGAACACGGACGAGCGCGGTGTCTACCTTGCGCAGTTTGAGGGCCATATAAAACTGCTCCGACTCCGATATCGGCGTACGGTGATCCGCCTCGCCCGTTAGAACCATCGTCGGCGTCGTGACATTTCCCGCCAACGAGATCGGCGAGCGCTTCATGTAGTGCTCCGTCTCGTCCCAAGGGAATCCGGGAAACCAATACTTGTACGTGATCGGTATATCTGCGTTCAGCACCCAGCTATACCAATTGATGACCGGCTTGGCGGAGACCGCGGCGCAAAACCGATCGGTCTTTCCTACGATCCAAGCCGTTAGCACACCTCCGCCACTTCCGCCGGTTACGAAAAGGTTGTCTTCGTCTACATTGCCCCGCGCGATCGCCGCCTCGACCCCGGACATCAGGTCATCGTAATCCTGTCCGGGATAGCTGTGATGGATGAGGTTCCCAAACTCCTCACCGTAGCTCGAACTACCACGGGGATTGATGTAGAGCACGACATACCCCGCCGCCGCAAAAAGCTGCACCTCGGCCGAGAAACGATCGCCATAGTTGGCGAAGGGACCACCGTGAATCTCCAAAATGAGCGGATACTTCTCTTCGGGATCAAACCTGAGCGGCTCGACGATCCAACCCTGAATTTTCCTGCCATCGAAGGAAGACTCGTACCAAATCTCTTCGACCCGCCCTAGCTCCTTGTGCCCTAGCAAATCCTGATTCAAAGACGTCACTCGTCGGGTGCCGGAGGCGGCTTTGCTGCCCACGGCGACGTCCGCAGGCTGATGGGGGCGCGTCTCGGTGAAGGCAAACTGGCCCTCCGACACCACCGAGAACGATCCGCCGGAGTAGGGACGACCGATGCTCTCACCGATGTTCTCCGCCAGCGTTTCCACCTTCCCGCCGAGCGAGACGAATCCGATCTTGCCGTTGCCCTCGTTGTTGTAGAGGAAAAAGAGACCCTTGCCGTCGTTGCTTCATACCGGGCTCGCAACGGCGCGATCGAGATCGATGGCGATCCGTTGCTTGCCGCTCTCATCTCGGTCCATCACGTAGAGGTGCGTGACCTGATAGCCCTGATACTGATCGTCGTAGCCTAGATAGGCGATCCGTTCCCCGTCCAGGGAAACCGCGGGGCTGTGGTCCGGTCCCTTCCGATCGGTCAAGGCGCGAATGGAGCGATCGGACAGGGACACCTCGTAGAGCTCCGAGTCCCTCGGCTCATACTCCCAATCCGGGTGACGGTTGGCTGAAAAGATCAGAGCCTTTCCGTCGGGCGTCCAGCGCGGCGTGCCTCGATGGTTGTACTCCCCGGTGGTGAGCTGGCGAGGCGTGCCGCCGTCAGCCGGAAAAACGAACAAATGATGATAGCCGGCCCTCAAGTAGCCCCGTCCGTCGAAACGATAGATGAGTTTGTCGATGATTTTCGGTGGGCTCGCCCAATCGGCTCCTTCGGGTTTGGCCTCGAGGTCCACGTAAGGTTTGGAGCTTTCCGGCAGCTGCATCGAGAAAGCGATCGCCTTTCCGTCGGGAGACCAAGAGAGTCCACTCGGCGTGGTCGTCAGATCAGTCAGCTTCGCCGTTTGCCCCGTGTCCATCCAACGCAAATAGAGCTGATCCGAACCGTCGGTGCTCGACACGAAAACCAAGCGCTTCCCATCGGGAGACCATCGGGGCGATGTTCGTCGACGCCCACGAGGAAGGCGAAGTAGTTCCGCACCTTGAGATGAGAGGGATTGAAGTACAAGACATCGGACATGAACGCTGCGACGTCGGTGGAAAGTTGAAATGCCATCGACAAAAGTGCTTGGAACTTGTCGCGCTCCTCGGCAGGCACCTCGACTACTCGCACTCCGGGGCGGGTCACGATCGGCTTGGCGAGATCGGATAGGACCATACCGGCGAACTCCTCGATCTTAACGAGGCGATTGGCGAGCAGCTGGCGCTCTAACCCTTCCGGCGACAGCGAGCCAGTAATCCAACCAAAGGCTTTGTTTTCAGATCGGAAGCGCTCCACGACTTCTTGGATGGTGGCGGCACTGGATAGCCCGCCGGCTCGCGGGACGCTCCCCACGAGATTCACCATGGGATGCGAGATGGGGGTGATGCGGCCGCGCACACCGGGAATGCGAAGCTCTGCGATGTCGCCGCGCTCGGTCGGCATCAGAAAAAGGGCTTCCTCTAGCAGTCGAACCAGCTCGGTCCGTTCAATCACCACCGCAGCCTCCCTGAAAAGGGCGACTTATTCTAATACCGGAATGGGCCAACTAAAAATGGACGGCGGGTAAGCCAATTCTCGTTCTTTGAGGAGGTCGCAGAGAAATCTGTGCCGGCGGAGGTGGGTTGCCTAGGCAAGTATACGAAGAGCGAGGAAGTTATTCCGGGGAAGCGGCTTCTTCTTTGGCTTCTTCTTTGACTTCCTCTTTGGCTTCCTCCGTCACTTCCTCGACCGCCTCTTCTTCTTCGATGTCCCACGGCAATGGCTGCGGTCCGGGAACGATCCCGGCGATGTCAGGGTCTTCGACGCCCGCAAACCGCGGCCTTTCCTTGTCTTCTGCTCTACGCTGGGCACGCTTTTCGCCTTTTGCCCGCTGCCGGTCCTGCCGGTGCAGTTCTTTTTGGCGCTTGAGGAACGTTTGTCGACTACGATTTGACAACGCTTAACCTCCCTGATCTGAACGAGGGTGGCCGATGGCTCGAGGAGCAACAGCTGAAGCCCCCCTCGTTGGGCCGGCTCGATGAACCTTGCGAGGGTCTGCCGAGAGCTAGAAAATGTATTCTAGTTCAGCCAATCGCCGGGTGCAACCTTGACCGGAACCGGCAGCGGAAGGCATCTAACTTGTTTAATAACAACGAGTTGAATGGTATGGGCTCGCCTTCCGCAAGAACAATGGATTCGTTACTCGGTCCCGCGAGCGGTAAGAGCGTGCTGGGCATGCGGACGGCGTAGGTGAGATCACATCTGAGGTCGGCCATGGTTCACTCCTAGGGCGGATTCACACACTCCTCCCGTAATTTGGACGAGTGGAGGAGTAATAAGGTTCAGTGAGTGGGATTATTCTTTCAATCCGGAGGGCACTCGCGGCGACGAGAGCAGCGCCTCGAACTCCTGCCAGCGTTTCTCCGGATTGTCTTCCGTACCGCCCCGCCCCTCGATGTAATCGGCCACCATGTCCTTTCCCAGGTTGTAGTTGATCACGTAGCTCCTGTACTGGTCGATGAAGCGAATTCTCTGTTGGGCACGTGGGAGGGTCGATAGGGCATAGCGGACTAGCCACTCGGCGGCTTCGTTGGCGTCGATTTGGCCGTTCAGATAGCGTCGGGCCGCTTCGTTTCCAGCATAGGAGAGGTCTCCCATGAGCATCTGGATTTCGTAGTAGAGCTCGGCTTCTCCAGAATCGAGGCCGGCGAGTGGAAAGAGCGTCTCTTTTTCGTAGGCGATCCGCTCCTCGCCGAGAAAGGCGACATTGATCCCGTAGTTGGCAGTGCCTTCCGAGATAAGCCCCATCGGGCAAAACAGAGGTTGCACCGTGAACTCCACCCAGCCGCGATCGATCACCAGGTGCTTTTCTCGCATCACGTTGTATGCGTGGTGTCCCGGGTAGCCCTCGTGGCAGGCGAGGTCGACGGCGCGATCGATGGCGATCGGGAGATCGGTATTCACCTGGATGAGGCTCTGGTAATTCCCTTCGTACCAGTTGTAGCCCGACCAGCTCTTGTCGGTGACGTACTCGATACGGAAATTTTCCCCTTTGGGAAGCTCAATGTAGGGCTCGGTCCGCGCGCGGCACTCTTCGATCGCGGCTTGGAAGACCACATCGAGTTTGTCGGGTGGGATCAAGAACTGGCTTCGAAACGCATCATAGCGCTCCACCAAGGGGCCGTCGCCGGGAAGCATTTCGCCCAAAAGATTGAGCGTGGCCTGGAAATGAGACTCCGGATAGGTCGGGGAGGTGGCGTCGTAAAGTGCTTGCGACTCTTCATCGAAGGTCAACCGTTCGCCACCCAACATCCTGGCGCGCGCGACGAGAGACTGAAGCTGGAGGGTCAAGAATCGATGCCGGAGCCCGATCATCTCCTCTTCACTCGAGACGTCTATTGTTTGGAGCTCCTCGAGCACACTCTCTGCTTTGCCTCGAATGGAATCGAGGTCGGGGAACTCGCTCTCGCCGGCTGTCTTCAGCTCCTCTGGTCCAAAGTAGGCGTCCACGTAGTCGGCGTCGTGCGGCCCCATCGCCAGAGCCAGCTTCACATAGTCTTCGGCAACATGGTTCATGGCTTCCATTGTAGGGGATGTATCCGTCGCTTGCTCCTCATTCGGAGAGCACGAAGCGATCAACGTACTTATGAGGATGATCCCGACTCGTTTCATGGCGCTATCTTATATAATGCGAGGATGGAATTCTCGATGGGGACGCTCACCAGCCTCTTCGTGGGCCTGGGCCTCGCCGCGGCGTGCGGATTTCGGGTGTTCGTGCCCTTCCTCGTCATGAGCATCGCGTCCCATACCGGGTACTTGGAGCTCGGCGGCGGCTTCCAGTGGATTGCGACGACGCCCGCGATCGTGGCGTTCGCCACCGCAACCATTCTCGAGATCGCGGCCTACTACATCCCGTGGGTGGACAACCTTCTCGATACCCTTGCCGCCCCCTCGGCGGTTGTCGCGGGAACGATCGTCACCGCGTCCGCTCTGACCGACATGACTTCATTCCTCAAATGGACCTTGGCCACCATCGGCGGAGGCGGAATAGCCGGCATCATCCAGACCGCGACCACCTCGATCCGTCACGCCTCGACGCTTACGACGGGAGGGCTGGCGAATCCGCTGGTCTCGACCGTCGAAGCCGCAGGCTCGTTCGCCTTTGCGATTCTGGCCATCGTTCTACCGGTCATCGCGTTCGCGCTGGTGGTGCTTCTCCTGGTTTTCCTGACCCGGAAGCTTCTGGCCTGGCTCTCCCATCGACCGGCGTCTGACACAGCCTAACAGCGGCAACCAAGCCAAATGACGCCAAAATACGAGCTCACCTACAAGCCCAAGGCCGACCCCGTACATAATTAGCGCCGCATCGTCTCGTTCTGTTCCTATGTCCTTATTAAAGGAGAAGACCATGTCGGAAAGACTCTCGCTCCGCAGCCGCCTGCTGGTGCTCGCCGTTCCGATCATTCTGATGAACGCCCCGCCTACCGTGGAAGCCAGGGGGAGTTCGACGAGACCGTGGCCGGGCTCAAGAACGCCTACGAGAACAACGTACCACTCACGTTTTCCACCGACGCCGATTACTGGGTTCCCGGCATGAGTCGCGGGGAAATTTCCATCGACTTCCTCCTGACGTGGAAGGCCGCCGGGATTCCTGCTCCCGACATCCTCAAGGCCATGACGATCAACGGGTACAAATGTTCTCAGACGGAGAACGATCGAGGTCCGATCAAAGCTGGGCTGACGGCCGATATCATCGCGGTGCCGGGAAACCCACTGGACGACATCGATGCCCTCCGCGACGTTCGGTTCGTGATGAAAGACGGGCTGGTCTTCAAACGAGACGGCGTGATGGAACCGGAGAAATTCCTCCATGGCGGGCCGGTGAACGGCTGGAGAATCAGATAACGAGCGATGCGTGTGAGTTAATCTTCTCATGAGCTCATCCTCGCAGGCGGTCGATACAATAAGCCCTGCCTTCGAGCGAACCATTAAGCAGCTCTTCAAGCCTTTCCGTCTCGGCCATTGGCTTCGCCTCGGCGTCGTATCTCTTCTGACCTGGGAGTTCTCGGGCGGGGGTTTCAATTTTCCAGGCTCCAGCGGGCCGAGCGACACGTCAGAGGAGCTTCTGGCGGCAACGCCGGCGGTTCCCATCATTATTGGCGCGACGGCTGCGGCGCTGATCCTGATGTTGTTCCTAACCTATGTGGCGAGCGTCTTCCGGTTGATTCTGTTCGACTCGGTTCTCAACGACCGATGCGCGATCGCGGAAGGTTGGGCCCGTTGGCAAAGACAGGGACGCAGTCTCTTCCTTTGGTGGATCGGATTCACCGCAATCTTGATTTTCATCTTCACCGCGTTCTTCGGTGTACCGGCCGGCTTGGCTTGGGTCGCGGGAGTCTTCGACGCGCCCGGGGAGCACGTTGTGCTCTTGGTAATCGGAGGAGTCGTACTTTTCTTCGCGTTCGTGGCTCTCATCGTCGCAACGCTGGTCGCTAGTCTGGCGGTGAGGGATTGGGTCGTCCCGCTGATGGCCATCGAGAACATTGGCGTGCTTGAAGGCTGGCGCCGACTCTAGCCGATGGTGAATGTGAACAAGTCTGCCTACATCTTGTTCGTCGTGATGAAAGCACTACTCGCTCTCGGCAGTACCATCTTCTTCACCATCCTCTATGTCATCGTCGCCTTGACGGCGTTCCTCGCGGTGCTCTTTCCCGGCATCATCGCCGCGCTCGTAGGACAGGCGGCCGGCTTCACTTGGAGCCCTGCCACCATCGCCCTGGTCTCGGTGGTCGGCGGCATCGTCATTGTCGTGGTCCTGTATTTCATGGCGCTCGTCTACACGCCGGCAATGGTCTTTTTTCAGGCGTACGCGCTTCATTTCTTTGGAACGCAGTACCCCAAGCTCGGCGAGCGCCTTACGTCCCCGACTCCACCGACCACCTTGGAAGGCCCAGCGGCCCCCGCGCCACCAAACCCGGTGACCCCCTAGCCAGTGGCACTTCTCGAAAGGCCTTTAGTCGGATAGAATAGGGGCCCCCGACCTCATCTTTTGTCTCTAGCGAGGTAAACCATGACTTTTCGCCGTGCCTTCACGTGGGCCGCGATTTTCGTGCTGGCCGTGGTCTTCCTTCCCGGTACCCCCGCGGTCCACTCCGAAGAGTGGACGGCCGACAACCCGGGCAGCCCCAACATCAAGGTCATCTCTCACTTGCCGCTCGGGCCCAGGCTCAACGTGTCGGATATCGACGTCGAGCAGGAGCTCGACCGACCCTACGCCTACGTGGGCCGCATGGTCTACGGCACCGAAGGGGACCGGGGGATGGACATCATCGACATTTCCGACCCCGCCAACCCGAAGCGCATCTACAAGTGGAGGATCGAGAACCAGGATCTCCATCTAGGCAACGGCGGTATGGACGTCAAGCACTTCAAGTGGAAGGGGCGCTATTACGTCGTACAGTCACTGCAGTTCAAGCAGGGCGGACCGGACGCCGATCTCGGCGCCGTGGTCCTAGATGTGACCGGCCTCCCCGATCCGTCCAAGGTGAAGGAAGTCGCCCGCATCCGAGCGCCGGATCTTCCAGAGGGATTCCACAACATCTTCGTCTACAAGCACACCAATGGGCGCGTGCTCCTCTTCACGACCGTCACCGGTCCGTTCACCCATGTTTACGACTTAGGATACGTCGTCGAGGGCTACCACGATGACATGTTGGTGGCGAAGGTTCCTCTGCCGGACGCGTCGCGGGAGCGCCGCGGCTACCACGACTTCTACGTCGGTTACCACAAGGATACCGGCCAAGACAGGTTCTACGGCGGCGGCACGGGTGGCTACTACATTTACAACGTCACCGATCTCGAGGAGCCACAGCTTGTCGTTTCATTGACCGGGATCAGCGGTGTTCGCTCCGGCCATACCTTCACTCCCACGTCGGATGGGCGGTACGTGGTGGCGGAGACCGAGTATCAATACGCGCCGCTCCGCATTTTTGATCTGAAGCCGGCTCTCGACGGCAAAGTGAAGAACATCAATCAACCTATTGGCGCATGGACCGCCAACTGGAAGAATCTCGTTCACAATCACGAGATCCGGTGGCCCTACGTCTTCGTGTCCGGCTATCTCGATGGGCTACAGATCTTCAGCCTGATGGATCCGAAAGACCCGGTCACGGTCGGCTATTACGACACATACCTAGGCCCCCCGAACACCGATCGAACCGCGGTCTTCAATGGTGCGTTCGGTGTGGACGTCCGTAATGCCGACGGCCTGATCGTCGTTAGCGACATGACCACTGGGTTTTGGGCCTTCCGCATGGACGGGTTCCAGGGCTGGAACGGCGAGGATTGGGGCGTGCCGAACATCTCGAGCGCGCAGGATTGGGAAGATGGACCGACGAGGTAAGGACCAATGAAGCGAACCGGGAGAGCGCTGACCGGCCTCGGTGTTGCGCTCTCCCTCGCGCTCTTGACTGCGGCGAGCCCGGCACCGGAAAAAATCCGGCTCTCGTAGCCCTTGCAGTGCCGCGGTTCGTGATTTAATCGGGACCTCCACCTACTACGAGATCGCCCTGGTGACGACCAAGAGAATCGCTGGCACCGGGCTTGCGAAGGGAACGGCCCAGGTCAACTTCGCGGCTTCCCCCTTCGGGGTTTCCGTTTCATCGGAGGGGAGCTACATCTACAACCTGAAGCTCCAGGTCGAGCGTCTCAAACCATCTAAGAAAGGCGTCTACACCGCGTGGGTCTCAACGCCGAACCTCGATGAGATCAAGCGAGTGGGTGTCTTCGACGACAGCTTTGCCCTTTCCGCTCGTGTCGAGTGGAACAAGTTCCTCATCATCATCACGCTCGAGCCCTCTGCCAAGGCCACTGATACGTGGCAAGGACCGATCATCTTACGTGGCATCTCGCGGAGCGGACTCATGCATACGTTGGCCGGCCATGGTCCTTTCGAGCTGGAGCCCTGCGCTACATACGGATTCTAGAAACGCCCCTGCACAACAGACCGACATGATGAAGAAAGTGTCTTACCTTGTGTTGGGCCTCGCGTTGGGCCTCGCCCTGGCATTTCTCCTTCCCGTCGCCTCCGCCTTTGCAACACCGGCGGAAGAAGCCGAACAGCCCCAACAGGAAGACCACATGCATCACGGCGGCTCCGATCCTAACGCGTGGCGGATGCCCCCTCACGATTTTCCGATGCCGACGATGCCTGGGTTGGAAGGTGCGGTTCCCATCGTGGGGCCGTTCCTGCCCGGCATGGACGCGCACAACCTCGACATGTTTCCCGAGGCAAAGCCGGCAGAAATCGTAGACATGAAGGATGGAGAAAGTATGGAGATGAGCGCCAGCCTCGTGCGGCGCACCATCAACGGTAAGACCTTCCTCATGTACGGCTACAACGGTCAGTACCCGGGACCACTGATCAAGGCCGACAAGGGATCGACGGTCATCGTCGAGTTCAAGAACGAGATCAAGATGCCCACCACCGTGCATTGGCACGGCCTACGCCTCGATAATCGTTTCGACGGGGTCCCCGACATCACTCAGCCTGCCGTCAAGCCCGGCGAGAGCTTCACCTACGAGCTTTTTTTCCGGGATACCGGCATCTACTGGTATCACCCTCACATGCGAGAGGACGT
>CBDCTW010000023.1:0-304854 GCA_965222425.1 Candidatus Marinacidobacterales bacterium | reverse complement strand
GGATGCCTTTGCCTCCGTCCACTACGCAGAGAATCGACTCATCGACGCGCAAGCCTCGCTCGAGAAGGTCCTGCAACATCGCGGTGCACACCCGAGAGTTCTCCGTCGAGCCCAGCCATATACCCAGGGGCACCTTCGTTCCATCTATTGTGATACCTAGAGTTACGACGACGGTCTGTCCGGCCACCTCAAGGCCATCCAGCATCAGTGCCGCAAGCTCGAACTCCTCTAGCCGCCGAGACAGGTATTCCTCGAGCTTCTTAGTCGTCTGGCTCACGAGGTGACGGCTGGCGGCACTCTTACTCGTGCCACGAGACTTCAACTTGGCCGCGGGTTTGTCCAGACTCGATTCGTAATTTCGGGTCGATACGCCCACCAAGATCTGATTCAACACTCGCTCTGGAAGCGGGTCTTCTTCGCGGAAGGCTTCGAAGTGTGGAAGCGACGCCTCCGCGCCCGACTTCGAGCGAACTCGAGGTCGCGACACTTGGATGTGACGACCACCGAAGCTCAGCTCTCCGTTCGTGCTCCCCCAGTGGTTATGAGTTCGCTCCTTCTCGTGCTTGCCCTTGAGCCCCGCGATCTCCTCGGCGTCCTCTCTGAGCAGTAGGTGCAGAGCTGTCAGTCCTTGCTCGTACACCCATTCCGTCAGATCCGCCTTCGTGGCCGCGATCCCAGCTATCATCGGTAGCAGTATCTGACCGACTTGGCCAACTACCTTGCCCGTAGGCGAGTGCGTTTGCTTTCTTACTGGCTTCTTTGATTTCCTAGGCATTGGTGGCTCCTTGTCCCCCTCTGGAGACGGTTTATTGGCAGACCTATTCTTAGGCCGGCCAAGGAGCCGCCGCTACCCCAAATTCAACATCCGGCGGGACATCCCCCCAATCCTGAAACCCGGGATAACCCATCTCCCAGGCGTAGAGCGCGGGGACCGCGTCGATCCCCGTGCAAAAGAGGTCCTTCGTCCGGCTGTCGAAAAAGCGGACGACGCCGGGGGCGACACCTGCCTCCTTCAGCAGGAAATCGCGGTAGCTCATGCGGGCAAGCCGCCCTTTCTTGTCGTCCGAAGTCAGGCCGGGCGGTAGTCGGGCTGCACGTCCTCGTGCAGGCGGGCGATGTCGCGGCGCACCGATTCGGGAAGCGGGGTCTTTGCCAGAAACTCCGGCATGGAAAGCTTGTCGAGCCAGGCGACGAGTCGGTCTTCGCCAAAAGTCTCCTTATCGAAGAACATGGCGTAGGTGAGTCCAAGCGAGCGATAGAGATCTTGGACTTCCTTGTTGGACTGATAGTGGCGAGTCCGGTCGATGCCGAACTCCCACAAAAGACCAGCCGCCACCGTGCTTTACTGAGAAGGAGCTTCCACGTACACCGTGCCGCCGTTCATGAGGAACATGCGCCCCTGATATCGGAACTCGTTCCGCTTGGCGTGCCTTCCGAAGTCGTCGTGGTTGTTCAGGATGAGGACTCGGGCATCGGGACCCACTTGCTTGCGAAAGAAATAAGCG
Source organism: Candidatus Marinacidobacterales bacterium (assembly GCA_965222425.1). Classification (GTDB taxonomy): domain Bacteria; phylum Acidobacteriota; class Vicinamibacteria; order Marinacidobacterales; family DATDRI01; genus CBDCNP01. The sequence continues at coordinate 303,349 of CBDCTW010000023.1, read as the reverse complement.
GCAGAAAGCCCACTGATGCCTCCTCCCACCACGATGAGGTCGTAGGATTCGTTCGTGTGCCACCTTGAACGAGCCGGGGTGAGAGCCTCTCATGCTAGTGCGCGTCGGCGGATACTACTCTTCCGCTTCCCCAGCTTGCGCCATTCGGAACTCAGGGAACGCGCTCGGCGGAAGCATCGCCCCAGTTAGCGCAACACCCACACCGTTCAAGAAATCTCGCCGACTGATGTGGCGATACATTCCTAACTGGCGATCGCTTGCTTTGCTCATGATGAGCTACTCCTTACCTATCGTGTTCCAGACAGCATCGAACTCCTCGTCCGCTCCCTCCGGTGGTTCCGTGAGCAGACTGACGACAATCGTTGCCAGGAATCCCGCCGCAAACCCGGGGATCATCTCATAAAGGTCGTAGAAGTGCTGCCTCAAGGCCAACCGCCAGATCACGGCAGTGAGAAATCCAGCCAACATCCCGGCGATAGCACCGGCCTTGGTGGTCCTTTTCCAAAAGAGAGAGCAGAGGACGACGGGCGTGAAAGCGGAGCCGAGGCCAGACCAGGCGAAGAGGACGAACCAGAAGATCACGCGTACCTTGCCCAGCGCGAAGACGAGCGCGGTGACGCCGATGACGACCGTGGTGAGTTTCCCGAAAAGCGCGAGACGCCGCTCAGAGAGATTCGGATGGAAGATCTTTTGGACGACGTCTCTCACGACAGCAGACGAGGCGAGGATCAAAAGAGAATCGACCGTGGACATAGCCGCGGCCAGGACGATGACCAAGAATATCCCAGTGAAGACGGCGGGAAGGAGCTCGGCGCTCATGGTTGGAAGAACGCTCTCTGCATCGGTAAGGCCAGGAAAAACAGCTCGCCCTGCCATGCCCGCCAGGATCGCACCCGTGTCGTAGACAATGATACAGATGATGGCGATGAGGCTCCCGTGGACGATCTCGCCCTTATCCCGGGCCGCCATGAAGCGCGTGAGGAGCTGCGGGGCACCCAGAAACGCGAAACCGATTCCCACGAAGCTCAGCGCGCTGACCACTCCTTCGACGGACACGCCGAACTCTCCCATCGGCAGAAGCAGATTGGGATCGGCCGATCGGAGTGTGGCCATCGTCTGGGCCCATCCACCTGCCGCGGAGATACCGATGATAGGCAACACCAGTAGTCCGGCAAACATCAAGACACCCTGAAGGAGGTCGCTATAGGCGACGGCCTTGAACCCTCCCACGGTAGTATAAAAGAAGACCACCGCGGCGCCGATCAGTACGCCCTGATTGTAAGTCAAGCCCAAAGGGAAGAAGCTGAACCCCTTGCCCAATGCCGTAAGCTGGGCTGCGGTGTAGGCGGTGACCATAGTTAAGATGATGACGAAGCTTAGAAGTCGAATGATGTGATGCGTGTCGCGGAAGCGGCTCTCTAGATAATCGGGCACGGTGATCGAGTCATAGCGATCGGTGTATTCCTTGAACGGCAGCGCGACCACAACCCACGCCAACGCCACGCCCAAGACTTCGCCGAGGATCACCCAGACCGCATGGATCCCGACCATGTAACCCATCCCCGTGAGCCCCAGGAGTAGCCACGCACTTTCACCGGTGGCGTTGGTGCTGAAGGCGATGACCCAGGAGGGAAGTTTCTTTTCCGCGAGGTAGTAGCCGGCCACGCTTTTCGAAGCACGGCTGCCCCACGCGCCGATGGCTAGGAGAATGATGAGGTAGACGACAAGAACGGCGATGATGGTGGCGGACGCCATGGCCTAGTGCGATTCGTCCTCGCCGCGGTGGTGATGGCGGAAGTAGAAAACGAGCTCCATCGTTAGGCCTAATCCGACGGCGACGATCCATAGCAGCCAAGCGGTCCAGGGAAGGCCAGCGATCATCGATGTCCCCCGTCCGTTGCTGGTGCGCGACGCTTCAATTGTTCGAACCAGTTCGTCACCACAATCAGTCGCGGTTCAGCTACGTCTGCCCAAGGACCTCCTGGGCGGCACGGTGGGCCGCGCCCAGGGCCCTCTCGGTCATAGCTGTGGCGTTCGCATCGGAGTTAGCGATAGAGATGCGTTCGAAGCGCTGCCGTCCAACCACCCACGTTCCCTTCTCCTTCGGCCACTCGTCTGGAAGCCAGGCGACTTCATCCTCGACCGGATCGTACCCGTACCCGTAGGCGTAGCCGTGTGGCCAACGATTCACAGTGATAGCCTCGATATCGCGGCCGGGTCGAAGCCTCCGTCCGCCAGCATGCGACCGAGTTGGTCGCGGATCTTGCGCTCGAAGGTCTCGAAGCTGGTCTCCAACAGTTCGTACTTCCCCAACTTGAACTGCTGGGCGGCCGGCAGGCCGGGACCTATCGGGGTGCGCCTGAGGTCGAGGACCATCGGCTCCTCGGGCGAGCCTGAGCAATGGTACGTTCCCATGCTAATGGGCTCACTGAGAAGCACCATTTGATGATAGGAGCCTGGGCAGCTTACGGCTCGAAGTCGCAGGTTCGCGAACGATTCCCAATTGCGAATCAACGCACGTGTGTACACGAGCGGCGCTTTCAAGGCATACGACAGCGCTTCCCTCTGGCGCTCGAGAAGCTCGGGACATAAATGAGGGATGATCGAGTTGTAGCAGGCGAGAACTGCGTGGCCTGCCCGCACGCGGTGTGCCTCCCCCCCACGTACGTACGTGATCTCGACTTCCTTGGACGTTTGCGGATCGTCATGGTGGCGAACACGAACGGCGGTGGAGTTGAGCCGGGTCCGGACTGGGGCGTCTTCTCGGTCGAGCTTGGAGTAGTCGAAGCGCGCGGTGACGATATCCTCCATGCCACTTCCGGGCGCCGCTTGCGGGACCATCGCGCGGACTAGCAGGCGCGCGATCGACGCGTTGCCGTCGGGAAAGCGGAGGTATTGACGAGACTCCCCCTGCCCAGGAAACCCCAACCCCTGAAAGCCGGGATAGTTGCTGAACCAATCGGTCGAGGCCGCAGTCTGAAGCGCGACCCATGCCGGCAACGCATCGTTACCTATCGCCCAATATCCGGAGGGTGCCTGAAAGTACGGGAGCACACCCGGATCCGCTTTGGCCACCGCGACGAGATAATCTTGGTAGCTCATCTTTTGCAGGCGGGCCTTCTTCTCCTCGAGCGAGAGATCCGAGAGGTAGTCGACGCGCTCCTCGTACAATCGAGCGATGTCTTTGCGAGCTGCTTCCGTGAGCGACACCTTCGCCAGAAACTCCGCCCATGGCAGCTCGCCCTTGCCGAAGGTCTCCTTGTCGAAGAAGACGTCGCGGCTGAGCTTTTGCGACCGGTAGACGTCCGGGTTCTCGAACTCCGAATTGCGTTCGATTTCCAAGCCCAGCTCGCGCAGCAGGCGCTGGCCGGCATCGTCGTAGTACGCGAAGTCCTCGATGTAGATGGTGCCCCCGTTCATGAGTAGCAGTCTTCCGTCGTGGTGGAATTCGTTCCGTTTGGCATGGCCTCCGAAGTCGTCGTGGTTGTCCAGAATAAGGATGCGGGCATTCGGTATCTGGCGTTGGAAGTAATAGGCGGTCGCCAGACCGCTGATCCCCCCGCCCACGACGACTAGATCGTAACTCTCGCCGGTGTCAGCCGCGCCGTCCCACGTCTTGCCCTCAACGAGCTCGTGAGACACCTCGTACGATCCTTCGTGACTGCCGCGCATCCCGGTGCGTGCCGGCGGGTAGTATCCGGCCTCCCTCTCGGGGGCGAACTGGATGCGAGGCGCACCATGTGCCTCTGCCCAGGGGTAGAGCAGCTAACCGCTGACCGCCACGCTGACGCCGCTGATGAAATCACGGTGGCTGATGGGCCGATCCATGCCTAGCTCTCGATCGCGACGCTTCATCTTGGTCTCCGCGCCTTACTAGTACCTCAATCGGCCCCTTTGACGCTACTAGGCAGTGGCGAATAAAATCGCTGGTAACATGATTTGGCGGTGTTTCTGGTTGGCCATCCTCGCATCCTGCCTCACCGTGCATGTGGTCGTAGCCCAGAGCCGAGGGGCGGTACAGGACCCCGCTACGCAACCGCAAGAAGATTCCGAGAACGAGGTCGGTGACGATTCCAATACCGCGGCGGATCTCGCGTCGCTCGTTGAGGCAGGATTCGGCCCCTACCATCACGACGACGAGTTCGGCGACTTCTCCGTCGAGCGAGCGGCGCAGTTCCTCGATCGCGTAGCCGTCACTTGGGGAGACACCTTCGGCTGCGTGACATGCCACACCAACGGCTACTACCTCACCGCTCCCAACACGCTCTTCAATGAGCGACCCGCCTTCCACGAGGCACGTCAGCAGGCGGAAAGGTTCGTCCGGTCTTGGAAGTATGGGAAGCCGGGGATGCCGACGAGTCAGGCCCCGGCCGGCAACGGCCAAATGGTGGAGTGTGAAACGCGCCATGCGCCGAATCCTCAGGTAGCCGGTCTTCTCGTCCAGCTTTCCATGGCCCAACTGGTTCAGGCGGGTGTTGTAATTGCCCTTCAAGTACTTGCTGCGAACCAGCTCCCAGACTTCGTCCACCTTGTCTCTTAGCTTGTATCCACTGTGACTGATCCTTTTCTTTTTGGTACGGATGCTGACGTGGTAATCCCTTAGTGGAGCTACCATCTCACCAAAGATCTCGAGGAGCTCTTCCGGGGAGGTCTCCGGGGTGATTCGCGGCCAATAGACTTTGTACGCGGCATGCCAGTCCACATTGTGGATGTGGAAGAAAGCGTAGTTCTCCTCGAAAGTGTTCCAGAAGATCTCGAAGTTGTGCTCGGGATCGTCGGTCGCTTGGTAGTTTTCGCACTCGGCCGGCCGGCTCGGCTCGCGGCTATAACGATAGACGTTCCCGTTGCGGTGATACAGGGTGAGAAGATCGCCCGCCGAGCTCAGACGAACCTCCTTGAATTTTTCCAAATCGAAGTCGGAGCTATCTTCATCCGAGGCCGGCACGCAGCTAATCCGAGTGACCTCGTAGAGCTTGGCCTTTCCAGAATGGACTTCTAGAATCAAACCGTAGCCGTGTGCCCGCCAGATACCATCGGCTCTCGGATCGGCACCCTGGCTCCGGAGGCTGAAAGAGGCCATAGCGATTAAGGATAGAAGCACCAGGGACAAGTATCGATTCTTCATCCTCTGAGTCATGAAGGTTGTCTCCAAAACCGTACTATATTTCTTGAGCTCCTCCCGCGGTGCCAAAGTGGCTCTGTTTGTGTGTCTGGACGAGGAGAACTCGTCACAAATCCTTGAGCACGCCTCGACCCTTCCCCCGCTGGCTAGAGGATGCTATTCTTCCGCTTCTAGAGGAGGGGAGAACCCAGCCACGGGAGTGACAATCCACCGTCAGCGGAGGGCCACCCGCGGTCAGAGTAATATCAAACTACGGCAAGCGTCGCTCGCCCGAGATCTGGGACAAGATAGTTCAGGGACGCAAGGATTCTCCGGGCAGATCGTTGTAGCGGAGGACGCGATGGCGATCGATAGCGCGTAAAGAGTGTGATCATGAGGCAAGAAAGAGTATTGCCGATAGTGGTAGGTCTCTTACTCGCAGCCGTTTCGACGGCGCAGGACAGGTCGAAATACTACACGAACCAGCACCCGGAGGAGTTCCTGCCCCTCGACTGGATTGCATTCTACGACGAGATCGATGCGGGCACCGCGGCGACCCGCAAGGAGCTTCCCCATCACCTGGACTTGGCCTTCGGGAACGATCCCAAGCAGAAGCTGGATCTTTATCTGCCCAAGGAAAAGGCGGAGGGCGCTCCCACGTTCTTGTTCCTGCACGGGGGCGGTATGCGCGAAGGGGACCGCGCCCATTACGGATACATCGCACGGCCATTTGCCGCCAACGGCATCATCACGGCCGTAGCTAGCTATCGGCTCGTCATCGACGGATTCCAATATCCGGCGCAACCCGAAGATGTCGCCGCCGCGGTAGCCTGGATTCATAAGCATGTCGAGGAGTACGGAGGCGATCCGCAGCGCATCTACGTGGGGGGCCATTCGGCGGGCGCGATTCTCTCCGCCTACCTTGGCGTGCAGGGCGCCTGGCGGCAGAAAAAGGGAATACCAGACGGAGTGCTCAAGGGCATCGCACCGGTCAGCGCTCCCTACCACAGCGAAGATGCAGAGACGGAGGCGGAGATAAAGACGGCGCGTGTCGTTCGCCGGGCGGGGGCGGTCGGTGCGTACGTCCCCGATCCGGAGCTCCGAGCGGAGGCGAGCGTTGATATCGACAACCCGCCGCCTCGAGCGGTAGTGGCCGTCGGCTCCGTGGAAGCGTACGTAGACTCATCTCGGGAGTTCGCCGACAAGTTGAAGGCCAGGGGCGTGGAGGCGGAGTTCATCGTTCTAGAGGGTGAGGATCACGCCCAGACGGCACTATCCCTAGGCGATGAAGACAGTGAGCTTTTTCGCGCCGTGCTGAAGATGATTCAGGCTCCATGACCGACTCGCTTTTAGCTCTGATCGAGACGGGAACCCCGAAATCTACTCGATGGGCGCCGACGGTACCGACACGGTGCGCTTGACCGAAAACGATGCTCCGGATCTTGCACCCGCCTGGTCACCCGATGGTGACTGGATCGTTTTTTTAGAGGGGGCTCGCGGTGTCCCTCGTCATTATCGATCCGGGGCCTGTCGCGACGCGCCGTTGTCGGGCACGGACGCAATGCGATCGCCACGTCACAGAAGCATGTTTGGGCCTCGCGAGGAAAGTCTCTCCGTAGCGAGTTTACGACTGAGACGCCTCGGACAAGTCGCTCCAGAGTAGAGCGAGCGGGTCGGATTGCCTTCCATGAGCGAAGGAGGCCGTCGGCGTAGTCCACCAGTTCATCAGGCGGGACCCCCTGCTCGGCTCGCTGAGCGAGCCGTGGTTCAACCGTGTCGTCGCCTCGCGATCAAACCGCCCGAATCCAAGATAAACGCGAATGCGACGCTCATGTTGATTGACTTGGCGCAATTTTTGCCGGTGAAGGGCGCCGGCCTCCTGACGCGGTGATCCCGGCTACCATAGGCAAAGGCCTTGGTCAGCTTCCCACCTTGGTCTAAAATGCCGGGGACAACGTTGTTGGACGATTCCGAGGAGAGTAAATGCCAAATAGCGCTTTAGTCACAGCACCCCAGGAAGTCATCACGTTCCGGAAAGAGTTCCCGATCTTGGAGCACAAGGTCCATCTGGCCAACAACTCACGAAGTGCGCTCAGCCGCAACGGAATGAAGTCGATGCAGGAGTACATGGACGCATGGAACCGAGAGGGGGCCCCATGGGCCGCTTGGGCCGCAAAACACGAGGAGCTCCGGGCATCGTTTGCAGACATGATCGGTGCGAAGATGCACGAGATCGCGATTGTTCCCTCGGTGTCCGTTGCGATGGGCACGGTGGCGTCTTGTTTCGCCTGGCGCGAACGTCCGGCGGTGGCGTTCGATGACTTCAGCTTCCCGTCGGTCGTCTACCTGTGGTTGGCCCACGCCGCTCGGGGAGTCGAGGTGAGACGAGCGCGCGAGCGAGACGGTGAAATGCTCCCGGAAGCCTTCGACGATATCCTCGATGACAAGGTCCAGCTCCTGACGGTGTCGCACGTCTACTACAACACCGCTCACCGACTGAATCTACCGGCGGTTGCCGAGCGGTGTCGCGCTCACGACATCTTGTTCGTGGTGGATGATTACCAATGTTGTGGAACTCGGCCCATCAACATCCAGGAGATGGGCGCCGATGTGCTGGTCACCGGAACGGTCAAATACCTGCTCGGCTCGCCGGGGCTCGCGCTCCTCTATGTGCGCGAGGGTCTTTTCGATCGACTACATCCGGCGGCGACCGGATGGTTCGGGCAGGAAGACTTCAACGACTTTCAAATCGAGCGACACAAAGAGGCGTCCGACGCACGGCGTTTTCAGGCCGGCTCCGCGGCCTTTCCCGCCATATTCGATAGTCTGGCCGGGATCGAGCTCATCAAATCAGTGGGGCTCGATAAGATCGGTCCGTGGATCGAGACCCTAACCGCACACTTCATCGCCCGCTGCACCGAGGAAGGATTCTTGGTGACTACCCCGCGCGACCCCGCGAAACGCGGCCCGCACGTTTCCGTCTCGTCCCATGATTTGCAGGCCGCACTCGGTGAGCTCGCCAAGCGAGACATCGTGATCACCGGCCGCGAAGGCAACATCCGGGCCGCTTTTCACTACTTCAATACGCCGGAGGACATCGAGGCTCTGATTGGCGCGTTTAGGGAGATCGAGCATCTCATCGTAAAGGCCGAGTAGACGCAGGAACTCTTGTCACAAACCCGTAGCGTCAAGACCCCGCCAAGCCCATCTGCTCGAGCACGGCGCGGCCCAGGATGCCGTAGGGATTGCCCAGGGTTTCGATGATCTCGAAGTGGTTGTACCCTTCGCCGATGAAAAGCTCCGCGTCTTTGCCCGCCGCCTTCAGCGCAGCAGCGAAGTCCCGCGACTGGCGTCGGAATTCGGGGGTCTCGAGCGAACCGTAAGTGACGATCACTGGAGCGTTGAGCTTGTCGAGATGACGTTGGGGACTCAATGCCTCCACCATCTCGTCGGTGAACTTGATGTAGTGCCTGCGCGCCGAGAGACGTACGGGTTCCAAATCGAACATTCCGCTGCAGCAGAGCCCGCCCTTCACGATATCGGGCGGCAGATCATAAAGCTTCTGCCAGTCGGTCGTGAGGATCACGCCGGCGAGATGCCCTCCCGCTGAGTGGCCGGAAACGTAGATACGATTCGGATCGCCACCAAAACTCCCGGCATTGCGGTAGACCCACGCCACCGCACGACGCACTTGGTCGGCCAGCGGCAACAAACTATCGCCTACCTCCTGGGCCCAGTTGAAATCCGGCACGACCCAATGTGCGCCGGCATGCACGAAGAGCTCAGCCGGGAACGCATACATTTCTGCAACGCTGACGCGCCACCCGCCGCCATGGATGTAAATATTGATGGGACTGTTCGCGCGTTCCGTGCGATAGATGTCTAATGCCTCGATAGGTGTCGGACCGTAGGCTCGACGTTCCGGCGCGCCCAAACGTGCGCGGACCGCCTCGCTATTAGTGGTCCACCGACCGATGATCTGCCGTAGGTTCGGTGCGTAGACGCTCTGGTCGTATGCGTCGTCGAGCTCTTTCTGGTCCATATCCAGCCACACATGTGGCCCCTTGCCCCGCGGCGGCGGCGTTTCCTGGCCGAAGAGGGTAGTGCCTGCGGCAACCAGGGAGCCGACGGCGGCGCCGCTCAGTAGCGTTCGCCGCGTGATGGGCTGGCGTTTAACGTTGTAAACGTGTTTCATGCTTGAGTTAGGCCTCACCGCCCGCTTGTGGGGCGAAGCGTTCATAGTAACTTCGGTAACCGAGTAGACGTGCCACTGGACGAATGACCCAGAAGAGCACCCGCTGAAGGATCACGGGGATGTCCCGGCCGCTGTTGAATTTGGTCGGGTAGCGGCGGCACCTGTGAATACTCTAGGCAGCAAACTCATCGCTGTCAAGAGATTTCTGTTTGCTTCTAAGCGCGTGAACGAGAGCGCCCATATGGCGATAGCCTTTGATACGCCGGAACTTTTTCTGCGCGGTGACGACGCCAAGAGCGGTCCATCGGCGAACCATGGAAGGACTCTTCCAACGCTTGACGTTTCTCGATACTCTGCGAATGGTTCCGTTGAGATTCTCAATGGCGTTCGTCGTGGCAAGAGACTGGCGAAGTAAGGCGGGCGGCGCGAGCTTCACGACCGTGAGTGTTTCTTCCATCCCTTCACGAAGGCTTCCGGCAGCTTCGTCGTAGCCGTTTCGCTCGAGCCACGACACCAATGCCTGAAGTCGCTTGCGCGCCTTGTCGGCACTCTTGCACTTGTAGGCTTCCCTCATCGTCTGGAGCACGTAGGCGTGACGAGACTTGGGAAGGTACGAGCGAAGATTTCGGAGTTTATGGATCTGGCACCTTTGGATGACCGCGAGGTCCCCCAAAACGTCGACGAGTGCCTTGCGGATGCCTTTGCCTCCGTCCACTACGCAGAGAATCGACTCATCGACGCGCAAGCCTCGCTCGAGAAGGTCCTGCAACATCGCGGTGCACACCCGAGAGTTCTCCGTCGAGCCCAGCCATATACCCAGGGGCACCTTCGTTCCATCTATTGTGATACCTAGAGTTACGACGACGGTCTGTCCGGCCACCTCAAGGCCATCCAGCATCAGTGCCGCAAGCTCGAACTCCTCTAGCCGCCGAGACAGGTATTCCTCGAGCTTCTTAGTCGTCTGGCTCACGAGGTGACGGCTGGCGGCACTCTTACTCGTGCCACGAGACTTCAACTTGGCCGCGGGTTTGTCCAGACTCGATTCGTAATTTCGGGTCGATACGCCCACCAAGATCTGATTCAACACTCGCTCTGGAAGCGGGTCTTCTTCGCGGAAGGCTTCGAAGTGTGGAAGCGACGCCTCCGCGCCCGACTTCGAGCGAACTCGAGGTCGCGACACTTGGATGCGACGACCACCGAAGCTCAGCTCTCCGTTCGTGCTCCCCCAGTGGTTATGAGTTCGCTCCTTCTCGTGCTTGCCCTTGAGCCCCGCGATCTCCTCGGCGTCCTCTCTGAGCAGTAGGTGCAGAGCTGTCAGTCCTTGCTCGTACACCCATTCCGTCAGATCCGCCTTCGTGGCCGCGATCCCAGCTATCATCGGTAGCAGTATCTGACCGACTTGGCCAACTACCTTGCCCGTAGGCGAGTGCGTTTGCTTTCTTACTGGCTTCTTTGATTTCCTAGGCATTGGTGGCTCCTTGTCCCCCTCTGGAGACGGTTTATTGGCAGACCTATTCTTAGGCCGGCCAAGGAGCCGCCGCTACCCCAAATTCAACATCCGGCGGGACATCCCCAGGATCACGGGAGGTCCTCCTAGCCACGAGTCGTAAGTTGGACTGAATCGTGACATTTGAAGTAACGCTCGAGGCGGTTGATTGTTACTCGGCGACTCGTCGAAGTAACCGTATGCCTGCACCAGGAATACACCAAATTTGTCCGGCATAGCATATTCCCGAGTGAGAGGGCCAGAAACCACAGCCTTGACGTCGTGCGGGTTGAAGGGCTTATGGACTGTACCGGGAGGGACGAGAGACTCTTCTCCCGTCCGGATGAGCACCACCTCTTCATCTAGCAGCAAAGAGATCGCTCCTTCGGAGACGTGAAATCTCTCGGCAAAACTGGTGTGCACATGCGCTGGAGGCCCCTCGGCATGTGGGTCCAGAGTCAGCTCGACCCACAGCAAGCCTTCGTCTCGCTTGACGATTCGTTGCGTGAATCCCTTGAGCTGGCTTCGGAAGGTGTGGCCTTCCATGGGATAGTAGACGGCGTCTGGCTCTTCCTCGGGGAACACAACGCTGTCCAGCACGGGTCCAACGCCTACGAACGCAACCAGGAGGGCGCCAACAATCGCACGAACTTCTTCATGAATTCTCCCTTCTTCTACCGTTTCCAGTACATGAAGAGATCGTCGCTTCGGTTCGTGCCGCCGATGAAAAGCGCGCTGCCTCGACCCGCCATCAGTGCGGGTAGGGGCTCGTAGCCGGAGGCAAGCTCGTAGATGGGCGCGTCGGCAGGCGGATAGTCAGCGAAGTCGGCTGTGAACGCTTGGGCGCCCCCGCTCGTAAAGTCGAAGCTGAGTTCCATGGCGACCGGATCGGGCTCGTTCGAGCAGGATAGGCCCAACACCAGAGGAAGTGGTGCGATCAAGGCGAAAGTACGTCGTCTGTGACGTCGCATGACCAGGCTGGATAGAAGGGTATCCTCTTCGTTATTCGTCCGGCGTCACATGTCGGGATGCTTCTCGTGCCACCCCGTCGCTTCTTCGTAGGCATGACCGATCCGACACAACATCGGTTCACTCAGTCGGCTACCCATGAATTGAACTGTAAGCGGTAGACCCTCCCTCGTGAAGCCGCAGGGAAGGGAAAGCGTGGGCGTGCCAGCCAAGTCGGCCGGAAAAGTGAACCGCGGTTGGAGGTGCTCAATCAACTGATCGAGCATAGCCATGCCGCCGTATTGTGATTCCCGGGAGAAGACGAATGGTACTCCGCCTGCCGGACTCGCTAGGGCATCGATTTTCGACAACACGCTTCGAAAGCGATCGCTGAATTCAATACGCATCTGGCTGGCGGCCGCGTAGTCCGCGTCGGCCACATCTGCTCCCTGCGCGAGAAACTCGCGAAGATTCGCTCCGTACTCGTTGGCGCGGGAGGGATAATCGGCCTCGTGGGCGACGCGAGCCTCGGAAGCGCAGATCGTGAACCACGCTTGTTGAATTTCCTCTGTCCAGTTCGTTAGCTCCACCTCGTGGATTTCCGCACCGAGGCGCTCCAACTGGCCGAGTGCTTCGTCAATCGACGCGACGAGGGTGGGGTCCACCCCCTCGGTGGCAAAACTTCGATCGAAACCGATGCGCACGCCGTCTACGCCGCGGGCGAGGTTTCCGAGCATGTCCGGCACCGGTTCTTGCAACGATGTCGGATCGTTGGGATCTAAACCTGCGATCGCCTCCAAAACGATGGCCGCGTCGGCGACACGACGCGTCATCGGTCCCACGTGATCTAGTGACGCCGCGAGGATCAGAACGCCGTATCGACTCACCCGACCGTACGTTGGATTGAGACCGACGATTCCGTTGGCCATCGCAGGGAAACGGATCGATCCTCCGGTGTCTGAACCGAGAGAGGCAAAGCAGAGGCCGGCAGCGGTCGCGACACCCGAGCCGCTGGAAGACGCGCCCGCCCACAGGTCCTCACGCCAAGGGTTGACGGGGATGTCGAAATCAGGGTGATACCCCGCCATGGCACCTTCTGTCATGTTCAGTTTACCCAGCAGGACGGCACCGGCCTCTTCGAGCTTCAAGACCACCGTCGCGTTGTAGTCCGGGACGAAATCGGCCAGAGGGCCAAGGCCACCCATCGTGCGGACGCCTTTCGTGTAGTAGAGGTCTTTGACGGCAATGGGGACACCATGAAGTGGTCCGCGGTGGCTTCCCGCCTGGATCTCCTGCTCGGCCGCGTCGGCGGCGGCCAAGGCGTGATCGATCATCACCGTTGCATAGCTTTTGAGCCGGCGATCGACGACCGCGATCCGGTCCAGCATGATTTGCGTGAGCTCAACGGGGGAGATTCGCTCCGATTGGATCAAGGCTGCGACGTCCGTCAGGCTGGCGAAATGGAGTGTTCCGGCATCGATCACTTCGGGTTTTCCGGTCGCGCGTGCCGAGGCTGATAGATGATCATGCTGGCCCTCCTTCTCATCGTTCACCTGAGCCTTGCCAGCCGTTGGACCGCGATTGAAGCCCGACTATACAAGCGTCCTTTTCCCTTGTCCACATACCCCGGAGCTTGAGTCTACGTGAACCGTGTTATAAATGTCGCGACTTGGAGATGAAGCATTGAAACCGGAACGATCGGAGCAGGTGAGGAGCTTGCTCGAAGCCGCGATGGGCCGCGAGCCTGAGAAGAGAGGCGCCTTCTGGAAAAAGGCCTGTGGCGAAGACCTTTCACTTCTTAAGGAAGTGGAGTCCCTATTGCTAGCGGTTGAGAGGGGGGAGGGAGTCGAGCAGGCCGCCCCCAGTACCGCACTAGGGTCCATGGGCATGGGCGGAACGGGCGAAACCGCGACGGTCGGCTCACCGAGAAGGGAACTGAACAAGGACGGAAGCACGCCCGTCTCGAACCAAGAGAGATCCATCGGTCCCTATCGTCTTGTGTAGGAACTTGGTCGCGGGGGAATGGGCGCCGTCTACCTCGCGGTTCGCGACGACGACGAGTTCAAGAAACGGGTAGCGATCAAGCTTCTTCTGAAGGGTATGGACACCGAGGACATCGTCCGTCGGTTCCGTAACGAACGCCAGATCCTGGCGGGTATCGACCACGCCCACATTGCCAAGCTCTATAACGGTGGCAGCACCGAAGACGGTCGCCCGTACTTCGTCATGGAGCTCATCGACGGGAAGCCCATCGATGAGTACTGTGATGCCCACAAGCTTTCCATTGTGGAATGGCTCGAGCTGTTCCGGAAGGTGTGCTCGGCGGTTCACTTTGCGCACCAAAGCCTGATCGTCCACCGGGATATCAAACCGCGCAACATTCTGGTGACCACAGACGGGCAGCCCAAGCTGCTCGACTTCGGAATTGCGAAACTTCTCAACCCGGAGCTTGCAGCGGTCACTATGGACCCGACGCGTTTCGAGTCCAGGCTGATGACTCCCGAGTTTGCGAGTCCGGAGCAGGTGCGAGGAGACCCGATTACAACCGCCAGCGACGTGTACTCGCTCGGCGTACTGCTCTACGTGCTTCTAACGGGCCATCGTCTTATCGCTTCAAGAACTACAGAATGGATGAGGTCACGCGGGTGATTTGTGAGGAGGAGCCGACCCGGCCGAGCGTCGTCAATGCGCTCAAGAGTTCCGAAGCCCTCTGATACCGTTTTGCCGTTTCCTTCTCCAAGCAGCGCGAAAGGATCTGCCCGAGCTCCGCAGGTAGGTCTTTCCGCACTTGACTCAGCGGTGGTGGCGCGTCTCTCAGGATTGAAGACGTGAGCTCGACCGGAGATCGTCCTTCGAAGGGTCGCCGTCCCGCCGCCATCTCATAAAGGAGGATGCCGGGTGAGAAGATGTCCGTTCGGAGATCGACTGTCCGGCCCGAAAGCTGCTCCGGCGACATGTAAGGAACGGTGCCCATCACGACGCCTTCTCGCGTCTGAACGTCGGTTGGCGCCTCCGAGTCGGCGAGTTTCTGGTCTTGCGGCCCGGTGATCTTCGCCAAACCGAAGTCCAAGACCTTCACCCGTCGCCTTCATTAATGATGATGTTGGCGGGTTTCAAATCCCGGTGCACGATCCCTTTCTCATGGGCCGCGGCCAAAGCGTCAGCAAGGGCTATCGCATGATTGAGAAGTGCTTCCAGCGGAAGCCGACCCTCGGAAATCACTTGGTCGAGCGAGCGGCCCTCGACCAACTGCATCGTCAAGAAATGGATTTTTCTCACGGGGCCGCGAGGCCCCACCCCCACGGCTTCTCGCTCCGCGACTCCGCTCCGCTCCGCTCCGCGCTGCGCTCGGGCTGAGGGCTCTCGGCTTCCTCGACGGAAAAGACACTGACGATACCCGGGTGATCGAGGGCGGCAAGCGCCTTTGCTTCGCGCCGGAAACGGTCAAGCCTCTCCGGGCTCGAGGCCATCTCGGGCGGCAGCACCTTGAGCGCCACCTCACGCCGGAGCTTCTGATCGGTCGCGATAAACCTCACCCATGCCGCCCTGGCCGAGCTTGGCCGTGATCTTGTAGTGGGCGAGAGTGGTGCCGATCATTGTCACCTGATCGGAGGTTCTAGCTGGCGTGGCCGGGCTTGGCGAACGGTGTGCACTCCGCCACGGCATGGGCACCTCCACGACTCGAATTCGGACTTATCAGGTTTACCTTTGCTTGCTCAGTCCCGACCGGCGTCTGGCTCGTTGGTCGAGGTCGCCCATCCCCCGGGCACCTAGTCGAGGCCGTTGCGCTTGAGAACCTCCGAGGCAAAACGACGAAGGAGATCGTCCAAGAACACCGTATATTCCTCTTCTGACATTAAATAAGCTTTGTTGAGACTTTTCTTCAGTAATTCGTCTATCTCACGGAAAAATGGATCCTCGAGTGACTCCGGAAATAGCTCGAGTAAACGACGAATTGTATCGACGAGACGATACGTTGCCGTGAAGACACCTTCCTCGAGCCCACCTCGTGCAGCTGTAGCGAGAAAGGTCGTGAGAGGGAAGAGGTCGCGCCGCGGTAAGAGTTCCTCGCTCATAGAAATGCTCCGTATTGGTTGTGGTAGACCAGGTTTGCCTTTTTCGGCGCCTTGACCGATTTCGGGGGCGAAGGCGGATGACCCACGGGGATGATGATGTCGACGCGACAGTGTTCGGGGAGCCTCAATATGGTCTGGATGCCGGACATCGCAGAGATCATTGCGAACTGCGAGCCAAGACCCAAAGCGGTTGCCGCCAGAAGAACGTTCTCGCCCGCCGCCCCTGCGTCGACCAAAGAAGCGCGTTCTCCTACGCGCCCGACATTGGATAATGTCACTTTCATATCGGTAAAAATGATAATCAGCACCGGCGGGTCGGCCGATAGGGACGGCGAGATCTGCCGTATCGCGCGAACAACCCGCTGGTCATCGACGAGGATGCAATGTCGATAAGGACGGTTGGATGCGGTGGGCGCGCGGCTCGCCGCGTATACGAGCTTTTCCAAATGCTCACGAGAAACCGGCTCCTTGGTGAATTCACGACACGCTCTTTTCTTTGCCAAGGCTTCAAATAGATCCATGCTCTCTTCCTCTGGATAGTGACGGTCCTTGATATTTCAGCGATTAGTAGTACGTCGGAGGTGCCGTTGTAAACTGCTCCAGCGCCAATCGACGGGGCTGGACACCATAACCGAGCCGACGACGGCACGCCCCCGCTGGGAAAAGCGTGCTAAACTCTAGGGTTTGCGCGACTTCAAAAACGTCTAAAACCATGGCCCTAACGCAAATCCGGAACTTCTGCATAATCGCCCACATCGATCACGGGAAATCCACCCTGGCCGACCGCCTCATCCAGCAGTGTGGAGGAGTCTCCGACCGGGAGTTCCGTGACCAGCTCCTGGACTCCATGGATTTGGAGCGGGAGCGGGGGATTACGATCAAAAGCAACACCGTCAGCCTTTACTATAAGGCGAAGGACGGTCGCGAGTATCAACTCAATCTCATCGACACTCCTGGCCACGTGGACTTCTCCCACGAGGTGCGCCGTTCCTTGATGTCCAGCGATGGGGCGCTCATCCTGGTGGACGCCGCTCAAGGTGTCGAGGCTCAGACGGTGGCAAATCTCTATCTGGCGATGGAGCATGATCTCACGTTGCTTCCAGTCATCAACAAGATCGATCTCCCCGCGGCCGACATCGACAAAATCCAAGAGGAAATTGAAACGAATTTGGGGCTCGATCCCCTGGAAGCGATCCCCGTTTCGGCTAAGCTGGGTCATGGCATCGACGAGCTTCTGGAGGCCATCGTCGAGAAGCTACCGGCTCCCAGCGGCGATCCCGAGGCGTCGCTTCAGGCGCTCATCTTCGACGCGCAGTACGACGCCTATCGCGGCGTGGTTCTGTATTGCCGCATCAGGCAGGGAACTGTGAAACCCGGACAGAGGATACAGTTCATGCACACCGGGAAGGAATACGATGTCGAGGAAGTGGGGCTGTTCAAGCTCAAACGGGTGAAGCAAGAGGAGCTTTCCGCCGGGGACGTGGGTTACGTGATCGCCAACATCAAGGCGGTGCACGACATTGCCATTGGCGACACCATCACCGACCAGCAGAACCCGGCGCCCCAGCCTTTGCCCGGGTACAAGGAAGCCAAGCCGGTGGTCTTCTCTTCCATATACCCGATGTCCACCAACGACTACCAAGACCTGACGAAAGCCTTGGACAAGTTGACGCTCAACGATCCGGCGCTGACGTATGAGAAGGACTCCTCGACGGCCCTCGGGTTTGGCTTTCGCTGCGGCTTCCTCGGACTTCTGCATCTCGATGTGATCCAGGAGCGTCTCATGCGCGAGTACGGCCTCTCGTTGCTGCTCTCCGCTCCGTCGGTTCAATATCGTCTCACCGTCGAGACAAAAGGTGTGGTGATGGTAGACAACCCGAGTCGCTTCCCGGATCCGATGCATATCATCAAGACCGAGGAGCCCTTCATCAAGGCTTCGGTGATGATCCCCGAGAAGTACCTTGGGGCCGTCATGGAGTTATGCCGTGAGCGGCGCGGTGTGAATACGACTTTCCACTACCTGGTGGTGGGGAGGGTGGAGCTCACCTCGGAGTTGCCTTTGGCGGAAGTGCTCTTCGACTTCTTCGACCGTCTGAAGACCGTCACCCAGGGCTATGGTTCTTTCGACTACGAGATGTTCGACTATCGTGAGACGAAGATCGTCAAGGTGGATATCCTCGTCAACGGGGAGAGCGTCGATGCTCTCTCGCAGCTCGTACACGTGGACAAAGCCCGTCCTCGGGCGCTTCACTACTGTGAGCGTCTCGCCGAGAACATTCCAAAGCAGCAGTTCAAAATCGCCATTCAGGGTGTTATCGGAGGCAATATCATTGCGCGCACGACCATTAACGCCTACCGAAAAGACGTCACCGCCAGGTGCTACGGCGGAGACATTACCCGCAAGCGCAAGCTCCTCGAGAAGCAGAAAGAAGGGAAGAAGCGCATGAAGATGGTAGGGGCCGTCGAGATTCCTCAGTCGGCCTTCGTGGCGGTCCTCAAGACGGATGAATCCTGATCGCTTTTCGAAGTCGAATCACCCCGGACTCTACGTTCATATTCCTTTCTGCGGTTCGATCTGTCCCTACTGCGACTTCGCGGTGCTGACGGGAGATCGCTCGAGGCAGGAGCGATTCGTCTCACATCTGCGGAGGGAAATCGATCTCGCCGATGAGGAAATTCGGGACTTTGACACCGTGTACTTCGGGGGCGGTACCCCATCGTTCCTCTACGCAGAGGGCTTGTCTGAAATCGCAAACGCCATCGTAAACAAGGGGGAGAAGAGTTGGCTGGCCCCCGGTTGTCAGTGGTTTCTGGAGGCGAATCCAGAAGACGTGGAGGCATCTTCGCTCTCCGTCTGGCGAGAGCTCGGCATTCGAACGTTGTCGCTCGGCGTTCAGGCGTTGGACGACGAGGCGCTTCCATGGCTCGGTCGGCACCATACCGTTGAGGACGTGCGCCGGAGTGTTCGACTCGCGCGCGAGGCTGGGTTTGACGAGCTCTCTGTCGATCTCATTTACGGCCGTCCGGGACAGGAGATCGCCGATTGGCGAAAAGAGCTCGAGGCGGCCGTCGCTTTAGCGCCCGATCATCTGTCCTGCTACCAGCTGACGATTCACGACCGGACCCTCTTTGGACGCAGGAAAAGGGGAGGGGAGGTCATGGAGGCTTCGGAGGATAGACAGGCGGAGCTTTTTCGTCTCACCCACGAATTTCTCGCCGATGCGGGCTATGAGGGCTACGAAGTCTCCAACTTCGCCCGCTCCGAGGCGCACCGCTCGCGCCACAACCAGAAATACTGGTACCAGACTCCTTATGTTGGCCTGGGGCCCTCGGCTCATTCCTTCGATGGTCGCTCCCGTTTTTGGAACGAGCGTTTGCTCTTCGACTGGGAGAAGAAGATCAACCGCGGAGAAAGGGCGGTCGAGGGACGGGAGACACTCAGCGAGGAGGATTTCCTTCTAGAAGCGGTCATGCTCCGCATGCGCACAAAGGACGGCTTGGATCTCACTTGGGTGCGCGAGCAGTTCCACATCGACCTTCTGAAGATCAACGAGGAGCTGGTGGCAAAGCTCTCTGACGACGGGCTCCTCAAGCTCGACGAAGATTGGCTCCGGCCGACCCTCGATGGGCTAGCGGTGGCCGACCGTCTCGCCGTTGCTTTCAACGTCGGGACGGCCGCTACATGACAGAGAATTTAACCCGGTCAATTCACTGGGTTTTGTAGACGATGCCGGCGCTCGCCGGCCCGGCGAGGTGAAGCACTTCGGTCCTCTGGAAGCCCACCTCCCGGCACCAGCCGTCGAAGTCGGCGCCGGTGAAGTCGAAGGCGTCACCGAATTCGAGCAGCAGCTGAGGATATCCAGAATCTCGGCGCCGGCGTGTTCCACTTTTGGGGCGAGCCGCGGTAGAATGGAATGGGCCCGTTGGCCGGAGGTCTGTCGTGAAAACCATCCTGAACAAGACACATGAGCCGCTTCGAGTGGCTTTGCCGCGGGGTAAGACTCTTCACCTGGGGCCCGGTCAATCCGGGCACATCGCGAATGAGCACCTGGCGCACAAGCCTGTCAAACGTCTGATCGACGCAGGTAAGGTTGAGGTTCAGGATGCCGTGTCTACCCAAGAAGCTCCCCGCGGCAGCCAACGAGCGCCTCACGAATCGACGCGCGGCCATCAGGCCCCGAGTAAGTCCGAGTTCAAGGGCGAACGCTGATATCAGCCATGGCGTTATTCCGATCGGTCACGACGAAGAGGAGCTGGTGACTGGCCACACGGAACTCCGAACGGTCCTCCAGGTCGGCACGTTCGATGCGCCTTTCGCCGACGAAGGTGCCGTTGGTGCTACCCAGATCTTCTAAGCGGGCGCTCGTGCCGTCGATGGTGATGAGAGCGTGTTGACGCGACAGCTTCGTATCGTCGAGAACGACGTCGCAGCCGGTTCGCCCAATGGTAACGCGCGCCTTCTCGATGGGGAACACCTTCCCCGGTTCTTTCCCACTCACAATGACGAGCGCGTACCTCCTTGTTGTCCGAAAGTGTGCCGCCCGAGGACTTCGACGCACGGGCGGTGGGTCACCCTCGAGCTCGTCGCCCAAGCGGGTGCGCCGAATCAGGCCACCCGGATCTTCTTCTCTCCACTCGAAGGCAGCATGAAGGGCCACCCGGGGCAGTACCTGACGCTGAACCGCCGGCCCGGGGTTTACTCTCAGGGACAAGCCGTATGGTTCGTTACGAAATCAAGATGTTTTTCGCGGCTTGTAAGCGAATTGACTTCGATCGAGAACCTTGCCCCCCTGAATCAGCACCTCGAACTTTCGGACATTACGAATGTCCGCTAGTGGATCGGCATCGAGGATGAGGAGATCGGCGAACTTCCCCGGCTCCAAAGTCCCGAGCTCGTCTAGAACCCCGATCGCGTCGGCACCGTTACGGGTCGCAGTCACCAGGGCTTCCATCGGGGAGAGGCCGCACTGCACCAGCAAATCGAGCTCCCAGGGCGTGTTGTAGCCTTGAAGCGCGAAACCTACCGGGCCGCCCGCATCGGTGCCAGTTGCGATCTTGATACCGGCTTGATGCATCTTGGCGACGTTTTCCATGAAGATGGGTATTCTTGTTCTTGCCCACTCCTCGGCGTCCATTTTTACGACCGCGGCAAATTTCTCGATCTCGACTGCTCTATATTCAGGACTCTGCAAGTTGGCGACGAGGAATTGCGGGACGGTCGCGTTGAGTACGGGATCATCGAACGATCCGTCCATCCTGAGGAAGGCTTCCCAGAGACTGAGCGTCGGGACTACGAAGATGTTCTTCTCGAGGAGATCGGCGACTAAGGGATCTCCCTCGGGTATGGGGTCTTCCAATCCATGCACGATGGTCCGGGGGTCGACGGCCACCGCTCTGCGGTACTCCTCGATGTTGATGGCATGGATGAACATGGGGACGTCGTGTTCATGAGCCACCTCGGCGATCGCCTGCAACATGTCCTCCGGCATCTCCACCGAGTGCCCGGAGCGCCCCAGCCCATCTTCTATCGTGATCTTGAATCCATCGGTTCCTTGCCTAATGAAGTCCAGGGCCTGTTCTCGGGCCGCTTCGGCGCTCGCCAGGCCGGGCCGATGCCTCGTGCCCCAACCCCCGTCGGGAGTAAATGCGCCGCCGGTGGCGTAAATCCGTGGCGCCACGAGCTCGCCGTCCCGCTGGGCCTGACGCATCCCAAAGATCCGTTCCGGCTTGGCAATGAGGTTGAGGATCGTCGTCACGCCGCTGTAAAGAAAGGCCGCGGGGTTGTGATCGATGATCTCTTGCTTTTCCTCGGGCGAGAGCTGAAAGACCATGGTGTTGTCTATGTGGGCGTGCGCGTCGATGAGCCCGGGAATAAGATACTTTCCCGTCGCATCGATGACGGTCGCACCGGCAGGAGCTTCCAAGTTTTGTCCGATCCGCTCAATCCGGTCGTTGCGAATCAGCAAGTCGGTCGCCGCTTGAGGCGAGGCGCCGGTGCCGTCGATGAGCGTTCCATTCTGGATGAGAACAAAGTCGCCGGCGGGGGGTGGCTCGGGGCTCGCGCATCCGAAGGTGAGGAGGCAGCCCAACAGTGTGAGCAACAATCCTTTTCTCATAATCATTCTCCTAGTGAACGGACTCATGACTCCGGCTTATCGCCGTAGCGGAGCTCGTCACGCTTCATAACCTTGCCGTTCAGAATCACTCGGTCGACGGTTCGCAGATTGCTAATGTTTTCCAGGGGATCCTCGTTCAACAGGATCATATCGGCCAGCTTGCCCGGCTCGATGGTTCCGAGCCGATCGTCCATACCAATCATCATCGCCCCGTTCTTCGTACCCGCGACGATCGCATCCATCGGGGTGAGCCCGCACTCGACTAGGAGCTCGAACTCGCGGATGAGGTTGTAGCCCTGGAAATTGTGGACCACGGCACCACCGGAATCCGCACCGACCGCAATGACGACCCCGGCGTCAAAGAACTTCTTGGTGTTTGCTTTCATGATGGGAACGGCGCGTCGGGCCCACTCCAAGGCGTTGGTTTGGAGGACGCCCTCTAGCCGGGCGACTGCGCTCTCGATATTCTCCGGGTCACGCACACTCGCGATAACAAAGTCGGGGAATGTCTGGTTGAGGACCGGCTCATCGAAAAGGGCGGGATTGTCGGTGACACGATAAAACGATTCGAAATTGACCATACTCGGCACCAAAAAGACGTTCTTCGAAACCATTTCCTGAAGGAGCGGGTCGTCTTCGGCGATGGGGTCCTCCAACGCGAGAACGATGGCGCGCGGGCCGACGGCGACGGAGGCGCGGTACTCATCGATGTCCACCGCATGGATGTAGAGCGGCAATTTGTGCTCTCTTGACAGGTCGGCGACTCGCTGAAGCAGCAGCGGATCCAAACGAGGATAGATCTTGGCGGTACCCACCCCATCGTCATAGATGGCAAAAACGTGGTCGGCTCGCTTGTCTATCGAGTCCTGGAATATTTGGTCGACGTCGGCTTTCGAAGCGACGGGTTGCCCGCTTCGACCGGCCCAACCGTTCGGGGCGGTAAACCGGACGAGACCGGTGAGAAGCCGGGGCGAGATAATCTCATGGTCTCGAGCCAGGCGCCGTTGCTCGAGCATCCAGTCTCTATCGCTTGCCGCGAGGGTGACAGCAGTCGTGATGCCGCTGTACAAATAGGCCTTCAGATTGTGTTGTTGGACGAGAGCCTTTTGCTCTTCCGTCAACCCGACACCGTTCGGTTTATCGATGTGCGAATGGGAATCGATAATCCCGGGCAGCAGATATTTCCCCCGGGCCTCAATAACAGTTGCGTTCGCTGGGGGAGGGGAGGGGCCGACCGAGGCCACAGCCTCGATCGTATTGCCTCGCACAATGACTGACGAGTCGGGAAGGGGAGGCGCCCCGGTTCCATCGATCAGGGTCGCTCCCCGAATCACGAGTACCGGTTCTTGCGCTTGGGGCGCATGGCCCGACAGCACGAGCCATCCGATTAGCATCACAACGAGGGGCACCAACCTTTGACTTGGGGTCTGTTTAAGCATGAAAAATCTCCTCACGGCTTACAGGGGCCGGGCGCGTTTTCCCTGGTGAGTGCCTGGCTCAAGGGGATGGTCGAGGATTTGGGTGCGCCCGGCCCCCGCAGGCGGATACTATGTGGCCGTGGCTAGGAGAAAGTCAATCTCCTTCACAGTACTGAAACGGAGAAGCCGACGACCGCAATAAGACGTTGGATACAATTGGTTGGACCCGCCCGATCGTCTCGCCTTGTGCCTTTCTTTCTCGCGTTGGTCGCTCTGCTAGGTCTCACCGTTTGGGGCGGCGATTTCCTCCCGACGGCCTTCGGGAAGGAGCAAGCGGCTTCGGACACTCCTGACCGGACGGTCTTGCCACCGCCCGATCCGGAGTTCAAGGGGAAGACTGCGCGCGCTCAAGAGGACTCGATGCCCGACTTTCCCGAAGCCCTCCGAGCGCCGAGGGTGGCCCCCAACGTCCTCCTTGTCATGGGTGACGACGTCGGTTTCGGCCAGCCAAGCACCTTCGGCGGACCGGTCCACACGCCCACCCTTGAGCGGCTCGCGCGCCAGGGACTGCGCTACAACCACTTTCACACCAACGCCGTCTGTGCTGCATCACGGGCCGCGCTGCTCACCGGCCGAAATGCTCACTCCGTCGGGATGGGCTTCATACCGGAAACGGCGAGCGGCTATCCAGGCTACAACGCCATCATTCCGAAAAGTGCTGCGACAGTGGGCGAGATCCTGCGTCAGAACGGCTACGCTACGGCTTGGTTCGGCAAATCTCACTTGACGCCGGTGTACGAGATCACGCCGGTGGGCCCGTTCGACCGCTGGCCGACTAGCTTCGGTTTCGACTACTTCTATGGTTTCTTCGGCGCGGGTGCCAACCAGTGGTACACGCCTATTTGGGAGAACACCAGCCCCGTCCGGCCGTCGAAGACCCCTGAAGAGGGGTATCACTTCGAGGCCGACATGGCCGACAAGGCGATACGATGGATACAGCAGCAACATACGGTTTATCCCGATAAACCGTGGTTCGCTTTCTGGGCCCCGTCAGCCCACAAGCCGCCGGTTGCCGCGCCCAAGAGTTTCATCGCCAAGTACAAAGGAAAATTTGACGACGGCTATGACAATCTCCGAAAGCTAACACTGGCTAGGCAGATCGAGCTCGGTGTCGTCCCACCGGACACGGAGCTCAGCAAGTGGCCGGAAGGGATCTTGCCGCACTGGGACGAGCTCACCGATGTCGAGAAGAAAATCGGTGCCCGGTGGATGGAGGTTGTCTCCGGTTCGTTCGAGCATACAGATTTCCAAGCGGGTCGCATCATCGAGGCCATCGAGCAGCTCGGTAACTTGGACAACACGCTCATCATCTATATACCTGGTGACAACGGCCCCACGCCGGAAGGTGGACTCCAAGGGAGCAACAACAAGTCGGCGTTTACCAATGGGGTGGCCTATCCGTTAGAGAGAATGCTCGAGGAAATCGACGAGCTTGGTGGCCCGCGCTCCTTTGGCTCCATGCCTGCAACGTGGGCCTACGCCACCAGTTCGCCGTTCATGTGGGGTAAGCCGGTGGCTTCCCATCTCGGCGGCGTGCGGAGCGGCATGGTCATCTCGTGGCCCGCTCGGATCAAGGACCACGGCGGCCTGCGCACCCAGTTCCATCACCTGATTGATATTGTACCGACCATTCTAGAGGCCTCCCGCTTGCCAGAGCCCAAGATGGTCAAGGGTATCAAGCAAAAGCCGATCGAAGGCGTAAGTATGATGTACACGTTCGACGACCGAGACGCCCCGAGCAGGCGCACGACCCAGTATTTCGAGTCGCTCGGAACGCGCGCTATTTACAAGGATGGATGGTGGGCTGGGACTCGCCATGGCTTTACGGGAATAAGCCTGGGGAGCGCGGGTGATTTCGCGAACGACGAGTGGGAGCTCTACCATCTGGACAACGACTATGGCCAATCGAAGAACTTGGCAGCGACCTACCCGGGGAAGCTGGAGGAGCTGAAGCAGCTCCTCGACCGGGAGGCCGAAAAATACCAGGTGTATCCGCTGCGCG
Organism: Candidatus Marinacidobacterales bacterium; assembly: GCA_965222425.1. Taxonomy (GTDB): domain Bacteria; phylum Acidobacteriota; class Vicinamibacteria; order Marinacidobacterales; family DATDRI01; genus CBDCNP01. The sequence goes on along the minus strand of CBDCTW010000023.1, from coordinate 277,947 downwards.
ACGATCTGCCGGCGCTTCTGGCGGCGCGACAGGGTCCACAACTCACGAACGGGAACAAAGTCGTCTACGGACTCGGCATCGCTCGAATGCCGGAACAGGGAGTGATTGACATCAAGAACCGGTCGTTCTCTATTGTTGCTGAGATCGAGACCGGGGAAGGCATGATGGAAGGCGTCATTGTGACCCTCGGTGGCTCGCCAGCTGGCTTCGTGCTCATGGTGCAAAAGGGGAAGCCGACGTTCGTCTACAACTGGTTCAGCTTGGAGCGCTACACCATCGCCTCTTCAGAACCCTTACCAATGGGGAAGTCCACGATCCGGTTCGACTTCCTTTACGACGGAGGCGGCCGCGGAAAGGGCGGCATGGGCACAATGTCCGTCAACGGTAAGCAGGTGGCTCGAGGCCGGATCGACAAGACCGTGCCGACTTTGTTCACCTATGACGAAACCCTGGACGTCGGTGAGGACTGGGGCTCACCAGTGAGCTGGACCTACGAACCTCCGTTTCCGTTCACGGGGAGAATCGAACGAGTGACGATTGAGGTGGAGTAGGCGAGCGGACGCCGTACTTTACCCAGCCAGGCTCGCCGCCGGATTCAAGGAAGCCCCGCTCAACGACAACTACCGCGACCCGGTCGGCGATCGGGAGCCTGCGTACGAGGGTCGCTGGCTTGCAGGTTCTGCACCGGTCGCTGGAACCAAGTTTTTCGTGGTGATCCAGGTCCGCGACGACCTCGCCTGGACATCCCAGGGGGCAATAGGACAGTGATTTAGCTCTGGAATTTGCTCGCGGTTGCAACCTGCGCCACGCAGGTTCTCCACCTGCCACTCGACCTACGGCTTGCTTTCCGAGGCGGCCTCCACGTGTGACTCAAGCCCTTCCGCCACGTGAAGCGATCCCGACAACTCGCCCGCAATGGGGGCCAGCTCGTACGCGTAGTGATGGCAGGCTTGGCTCAAAGCGTTCCACGCATATACGACACAGCCGGCCAGGCCATTGTCGTTGACGTAACTCGGAAGGCAAATGAGCTGGGCGCGCGTAGTTCCGATCATGAGGGCTTGATGGCGGATTCTAACAGGCCGACGGGCGCAATCGCCATTGGGTCGCAGCTCGTTGCGCTATACTTTGTCCTCTTTCAAAATGGGTTTGCCCTGATTGACAGTTGACGCCATCCTAACCTACCGCAAGATCCTCCGCGTGTGGTCCCCCTTGGCGGCCACCTGGCTGATGATGTCCGCAGAGGGCCCCTTCCTCGCTGCGATCATCGCACGCCTCGACGACCCTATTTACAACCTCGCCGCCTACGGCGTTACCTTCTCCTTCGCCATCATCGTGGAAGCGCCCATCATTATGACCCTGAGTGCTTCCACCGCCCTGGTGAAGGACTGGGATTCCTTCCTTAGGCTCCGGAATTTCATCTACATGTTGAACGTTGTCATCACCGCGGCGATGCTCTTCGTGCTCTGGCCGCCGATCTTCTATTGGTTGACGCGCGACCTTATCTTGCTGCCTTCTCCGGTGGCGGAGCTAACGCACCGCGCCCTCGCCATCATGCTCCCCTGGCCGGCCGCCATCGGCTATCGCCGCTTTTTTCAGGGGCTCATGATTCGTCGCGGACTCACGCGGCGTATCGGGTACGGAACCGCGATTCGAGTTAGCACCATGGCGGCCACCGCAGTCCTCTTGTACCGCTTCTTCCCGGTGCCGGGTGCCATCGTGGGGGCAGCCGCTCTCTCGTGTGGCGTGGTGGTGGAATCGGTTGTCACTCGTTTCATGGCGTTCCCGGCGTTGAAGGAAATTCGCAAAGCTCCGCCGCTCAAACCGAACGAGCACTTAACCGTGCGACGAATCGTGGACTTTTACATTCCGCTGGCCCTGACCTCGATTATTTCTCTTGCCGTCCACCCCCTGGTGATCTACTCTCTGGGGCGCAGCCACCAGGCGCTCGAATCCTTGGCGGTCTTTCCGGTGGTCACCGCGGTCGCGTTCTTCTTTCGAAGCACCGCGCTTTCCTATCAAGAGGTAGCTATCGCATTTCTCGACGATCGCCGAGAGAACTTCCGGCGTCTCGCCCGCTTTGCTACGGTCCTAGGAGTGGCCGCCACCTTAGGACTCATGCTTATTGCTTTCACTCCTTTGTCTGCGGTCTGGTTCCACGACATCTCCGGGCTCAGTCTGGAGCTCAGTGAGCTCTCGGTGTTACCGCTGAGAATCTTGAGCTTTATCCCCTTTTTTTCCGTGCTGCTTTCTTTTCAGCGCTCGATCATGGTTTACGGCCGTCACACGCGGCCGGTTACTGTGGCGAGCGTCGTCGAGGTAGTCGGCATCATCGCGGTTCTCTTTCTGGCAATTCACGTCCTCGGCGTGGTGGGAGCGGTGGCGGGAACGACCGCGCTTCTTCTCGGGCGGTTGGCAGGGAATGCCTACCTGTTCTTTCCGACCGTGTTCGTCTTGAGAGAGACCCGCAATTGATCGGTGCCGTCAATTTGTTGCGGCTTCGGATGAGCCTAGCGCGGGCCAAACGGATCCTCGGGGTAGGGATGCCCGCGATCTCCTGCTACTGGGAGCGCCAGTAGGCGTGCCCGATTTTCTTTGGCCCAGCGCTCAACTTCCTTCGAGAGGCTACCAGCTGCCTGCCTCCAGGATTTGCCCTCGACTTCGGCCTGATGCTCAAATTCGCCAGCTGTCATTCGATAGCTGACAATGCGCCAATCCGTCGTCTCGAACCTCTCTCGGTCCCAATTTTCGTAGGACGACTCGCTTCTACGCTCCTTCCTGCGGTGCAGTATTTCGACGACGATATCGGCAGCTTCCGCCGTGCCCACCACTTCTAAGTGCTTCCGCTTACCAATTTCCTTGGTCAGGTCCTTGACAGAATCTGAGAGTTCCTTGGGGTCGTCGGCGTAGTCAAGCACACGGCGAAGCTCGACCTCGGTAAAGCCCCGGTCCTCCATGCGTTCTTCAACATGTGTCCAGATGGCCAGCTCCCACTCCCACCACAGAGGCCACACTCTCCTGTGTTTCGCCGTCAATGCACGCTCTCATGCCGATCAAATCCGTCCTGCTTGCTAGTCTCTCGCTAATTGGTCTGGATGACGAGGTGGCGTTTCTCGAACGTAGCTACCCCGAGTTGGGATTTACAGGGGCGATGCGCCGACTAGCGGAATGGGTCGTGGAGAATTCCGTGCCAGCCCCATGGGATCGCCATAACATTGCCTGGTTCTACACGCTCGCCGGCGAGGACGACGAAGCCATCCAGTGGTTGGAAAGAGCCTTGGAGGACCGCGAAGGTAAAATGACTAAACTCCGCAGAGATCCGAAGTGGGACAACCTCCGCGGCGACCCGCGCTTCCAGGATCTGCTGCGGCGCATGAACTTCCCTGAGTGAGACGATAATCGGCAAGACCCTATCGTCCCGGGCTCAAAAACTTGCCGCTGTACCGACAAGATCTTTTGCAAAGCAGGTCCGTGAGTAGATTGAGAGAGGGCGGTGGCGAAGTCCGCACTACAAAGACCAACTGGTTGTCAGTGCTTGGGAAACAGGCGGACGGGTCTTGGCTCGCTATCCGGAAGACTTCGAGCAGGGCGGAACCCGAGAGCGATTAATTCTGACGACCTGCGGATGCGGCAAGGCGTACCTGCGTTTCCCTCGCGTCCCCCATGGACGTGACATTCTATCCCGGCAGACCCGGGCAAGGCGGGTCGGGAGTGAACCGCCCCGGGTTTTCCGGAGACTGTTTTAGTTGAGTCTCGCCATCTCTAGCGAGCCTTCCTGCGACCGATAGTAGTTCATCTCGTACTCGACGGGGGCGACATTTCCGATCGGCTCCAAGAGTCGTTGCGTGTTGTACCAATGGACCCACTCGAGGGTGGCGAACTCGACGTCCTCAGGACCACGCCAGGGCCCACGTCGACGGATCACCTCGGTCTTGTAGAGGCCGATGATGGATTCAGCCAAAGCGTTATCGTAAGAGTCGCCTCGGCTGCCGACGGACGGCTCAATACCCGCCTCGGCGAGCCGCTCGGTGTAACGGATCGAGACGTACTGCACGCCGCGGTCGCTGTGATGCACCAATGTATCTTCTGGGTTTAGTCGGCGCTCGTGCAGCGCCTGCTCCAACGCATCGAGAGCGATGCCGGCAGTCAACGATGTCGTCGCTCGCCAACCGACGATGAGTCGAGCGAAGACGTCGATGACGAAGGCGACGTACACGAAGCCGCGCCACGTGGCAACGTAGGTCAGGTCCGAGACCCAGAGCTCGTTCGGGCGTGTGGCGTTGAAGTCGCGCTCCACGAGGTCCATCGGGCGAGCGCCGCTCGAATCCGGCTTCGTCGTCTTGAATCGACGTCCACGGACCGCCCCCTGGAGGCCCATTTCACGCATCAGACGGGGCACCGTGCATCGAGCCACGTCGCGGCCCTCACGGCACAGCTGACGCCAGACCTTGCGCACGCCATACACGTCAAAGTTCTCTTGCCGTACACGACGAATCTCGCCGCGGAGTTGGACGTCGCGCTTCGCTCTCGCTGGCAGGCGGCTTGGGTCCTTCTCTCGCGCTTTCTGCTCGTAATAGGTCGACGGGGCGATCGGAAGCATCCGGCAGATCGGCTCGACCCCGTAACTCTCACGGTTCGCGTCCACGAACAACACACTCACCTCGGTCGGCGGTCGAGCTCCGCCTGGGCGAAAAACGCCGACGCCTTGCGAAGGATCTCGTTCGCCCGCTTGAGCTCACGGTTCTCTCGCTCAAGCTCCTTCAGCCGCTGACGCTCGTCCGTCGTCAGTCCCGCTCGTTTCCCAGCATCACGCTCTGCTCGACGCACCCACGTGCGTAGCGTTTCCCGCGTACAGTCAATCTTCGACGCAATCGATGAGATCGCTGACCACTGAGATTCGTGCTGAGCCTGCTGGTCGAAAACCATCCGCACTGCGCGCTCTTTTACCTCCGGTGAATACCTGCTTCGTCTTGTCATGACTCCATCCTCTCAAGAGTTGGAGTCTCCGGGAAACCCGGGGCGGTTCAGGAGGAGCAGTTCTCGGCTAATGGCCCCTGGAATTGCTTCGCGAACCCACGCTCGATGAATGGCTAACCGCAAGAAGTAGGCAGGGATATCCTGTTGCCCCGCCCGGACTCCTACGGCAAGCACCTTGATCCGGCTACCATGGGGGTGTGTCAGCAGCAAGTTCTCTTGCGCTCGTCATCGGTAGAACCGCCTTGCCGCCTCTGCGAGCTCCCGCTCGCGTGCGAGTTGGCGCTCAACGGTCTCGACCGCTTCGTCACCGAAGACACGGACCGCAGAAATTGTTGCTTGGCGATCGGCGGCGAACTTCACGAGGGATATTTTCCAAAGCTCGGGTTTGGTGCCACCCGGAAACGCAGCGCCGGTAAGTAGCGCGGCCTGGTATCGAGGGCGCAGCAAAACCGGGAAGCTGGCAGCTCACCTGGGAACGCCGGCGCGGGAGACAACCCCCCGGGCGAGGCCGGCCCGCTAACCCGCCACCGCGACAAGCCGTAACGGCGCAGTGGTCGCCCGGGCCCTTAGGTGTCTAGAGCCGCCGAGGCTGGCTGCTCCAGCAGATCTTCAGCGCTGATATGGCTGCTGCTATTGGGATTTTGAGCCCGCAAAACGGTTATACAACCAAGCTAGAATCCAACCGCCGATAAAGCCATCGATGAACCCGTAGACCAGACCGACCAGCGCACCCAGGTACGTCACACTGTAGCCGAGATAAAACTTGGACAAGAGCCCGAGATGTTCTCCGCCATCGCTCCAGAAGATCCATAGAGTTACCAGGAAGATTGAGACGCCCCACAGAATGCCGATGGACAGTCCCAGAGCGGTTTTGTTGAGCTGCATAACACCTCCCCTTTGCGCTGGAAGATAGCACCGCCCGGTTCATTATGGAAATCATGCGGCATTCAGTAGTTAGCTTTGAGCGCCCCTTCCTCCTCGGGCGTGGGCAGTGCCTCCGCCAGCAGAAGAAAAGGGGATGTCCCGCCGGATGTTGAATTTGGGGTAGCGGCGGCTCCTTGGCCGGCCTAAGAATAGGTCTGCCAATAAACCGTCTCCAGAGAGGGACAAGGAGCCACCAATGCCTAGGAAATCAAAGAAGCCAGTAAGAAAGCAAACGCACTCGCCTACGGGCAAGGTAGTTGGCCAAGTCGGTCAGATACTGCTACCGATGATAGCTGGGATCGCGGCCACGAAGGCGGATCTGACGGAATGGGTGTACGAGCAAGGACTGACAGCTCTGCACCTACTGCTCAGAGAGGACGCCGAGGAGATCGCGGGGCTCAAGGGCAAGCACGAGAAGGAGCGAACTCATAACCACTGGGGGAGCACGAACGGAGAGCTGAGCTTCGGTGGTCGTCGCATCCAAGTGTCGCGACCTCGAGTTCGCTCGAAGTCGGGCGCGGAGGCGTCGCTTCCACACTTCGAAGCCTTCCGCGAAGAAGACCCGCTTCCAGAGCGAGTGTTGAATCAGATTTTGGTGGGGGTATCGACCCGAAATTACGAATCGAGTCTGGACAAACCCGCGGCCAAGTTGAAGTCTCGTGGCACGAGTAAGAGTGCCGCCAGCCGTCACCTCGTGAGCCAGACGACTAAGAAGCTCGAGGAATACCTGTCTCGGCGGCTAGAGGAGTTCGAGCTTGCGGCACTGATGCTGGATGGCCTTGAGGTGGCCGGACAGACCGTCGTCGTAACTCTAGGTATTACAATAGATGGAACGAAGGTGCCCCTGGGTATATGGCTGGGCTCGACGGAGAACTCTCGGGTGTGCACCGCGATGTTGCAGGACCTTCTCGAGCGAGGCTTGCGCGTCGATGAGTCGATTCTCTGCGTAGTGGACGGAGGCAAAGGCATCCGCAAGGCACTCGTCGACGTTTTGGGGGACCTCGCGGTCATCCAAAGGTGCCAGATCCATAAACTCCGAAATCTTCGCTCGTACCTTCCCAAGTCTCGTCACGCCTACGTGCTCCAGACGATGAAGGAAGCCTACAAGTGCAAGAGTGCCGACAAGGCGCGCAAGCGACTTCAGGCATTGGTGTCGTGGCTCGAGCGAAACGGCTACGACGAAGCTGCCGGAAGCCTTCGTGAAGGGATGGAAGAAACACTCACGGTCGTGAAGCTCGCGCCGCCCGCCTTACTTCGCCAGTCTCTTGCCACGACGAACGCCATTGAGAATCTCAACGGAACCATTCGCAGAGTATCGAGAAACGTCAAGCGTTGGAAGAGTCCTTCCATGGTTCGCCGATGGACCGCTCTTGGCGTCGTCACCGCGCAGAAAAAGTTCCGGCGTATCAAAGGCTATCGCCATATGGGCGCTCTCGTTCACGCGCTTAGAAGCAAACAGAAATCTCTTGACAGCGATGAGTTTGCTGCCTAAGAGTATTCACAGGTGCCGCCGCTACCCGACCAAATTCAACAGCGGCCGGGACATCCCCGACCGAGCAGTACGATGTGGTACGTCCCGGGTTGGCTCAGTTGGTAGCCGCCGGCTGCGTTCAACACCACACGAAGCGTCACGCGAGCGCCGGGCTGAAGCGGAATCGATTTCGGTGTCGCGGCATTCGGTGTCGGGTGCTGGATGGGCTTCCAATTGGTGTCCACGACTTGGAATCGTGCCGTCCCGTCGATTGCAGATAGCGTGGCGGGAACCTGTACCGTTTGGGCGGTCAGGTTCACGATGGTGACCAGGATCTCGATCGGCTCTCCGACCCGGTAGCTCGTGCGGGCCGTCTCGATCCTGCAAGCTACGTTCCCTCGCTCTTTCTGGCGTCGGAAATCTCGTGCCGGCCGGTTCTCTGCTTGCTGACCAGAAGGAGCTCTCCGGATTGCGGAGTCGGCCGATTGAGCCACGGGCTCACTAGGCGGGGCAGGGGAGGCGAGGAGTAGGGGATTGCCTAGCTGCCCTGCGAAGCGGCTCCTGGCAGCGTGCCTCAATTGCATTTCTTCGCCAAAGACGCCTTCGTAGCTTACGCCCTGCGGGATCTCACCAGGGACCTCGATGAGAACTGGTTGTTCGGAGCCGGTCACGAGCTGCTTCTCGACGGCAACGAACGACGTGTAGGCAGACACCAAACGATGAGCGAGCGCCACTCTAGTTATTTCTTCGACGAGCTCCTGTCGAGGGTGCACGATGTGCTGGTCGGAAAGATCCTCGATGCGGGCCCGTGCCCACAGAGTACCGATGGCCTCTCCTTGCTCGCGTCGATTGGGAAGGTCGACTTGGATCTTCTGCTGGTAGGGCTTGCCACCCAGCCGCGCGTGGAGCATGATTGAGCCTCGGCCTGGCTCGGTGTACCGTCCGTGCAAGACCACGGGCTGGCCCAAGAAGAGGTCGGGAATCCGGATGAGGTGGCGCAGACGCTGTTGTTCCTTTGCTCAGAGCACGCTTCGTTTCATCACCGGGACGAATGTGGCCGTGGATGGGGCTACAGCGCGATGGGGCCGGAGCGAACCGAGGCAGCTATTCCCGAGCTGATGTCGTCCTACTTGGCAACGTGAAAGCTAGATCCATCGGGTAGCCGCAACGTCTCGCCGTCGAACGTGGCCTCGAAGGTTTCGTCCGCGGCGTAGTGGGCCTTGTCGCCTTGGACTTTGAACCATCGCAGGGCTTTGAGCCGCAGCGCGTTTCCTTCGCGCTCGTAGCGACCCGAGCCCGCGAGCCAACCGTCATCGGGATTAGTCACCAGCACGAAGTGCTCGTCGGTGAGGGCGAGCATGCCACGGTCCAGGGCAATGAGATTCGTTTTCGTCGTGGGGATCTTGACGAGTTCTTCGCTTGCCCCGTTGGCGAAGCTGAGGAAGAGGTTCTGGCCAGAGCGCTTGTAACCGACCTCATGGCTAGTATTAGAGCGTCCCGCCAAGAGAGTATCCTCGGCCGGTGTGACCACGATGCCGGTCTCAACGTCGAACTTCACGGCGCCACCTGACTTGAGTTGGTACTTGCCAATATGGGCGTCGGTGAGTTGAAGTTCCATGGGCTCGCTGCCGTGCATCGCCTGGTGCACGAACCAGCCATCGTGAAAAAGGAAGAGTCCCACCAACGGCTTGACGCTATGCTTCGGCCGGTCGAACGACTCGTAGGACCAAAGGCCTGCGATGTCATCGCCGAAAGCCATAGAAGTTAAAGGCAGAGCCAAAAGGCTGACGCTCAGAAAAAGCGCGATCTTTGGTTTCATGGGGCCGGTTATATCACTTCCCTTGCTCGGGAGGCGATGTCGAGGAGCGTGGCATCGTCGAGGCGATGTCCCCCTTCGAACCTCTTCTCCTCGAACGGGACGCCGAGGCGGTTGAGGCGCTCGCGGAGCTCCTCGCGGCGCGATGCCGTGAAGAACTCGTCGCGTGTGCCGCCGACGATTGTCAATTGTATCGCGCGAAGGCGGCGCAGGGCTGCTTCGTCCTCCAACTCCGGCGGCAGGCTCTCCCCCCAAATGATCAGCCTCGCGGCTTCGACCGTACCTCGACACGCCCATCGCGCTGCAATGGCCGCTCCCTGCGAGAATCCGAGGACGGTGACGGGCGCGGACGCGCCATCGATTCGAGAGAGAACCTCCGTCTTCACGGCATCGAGGTACTTCAAGTAATCACGCATCTCGTTTTCCCGGTCCTCGCGGGTCATCCAAGAGGCGCCAACGCTCTGATGTGGGCCATCCAGATAGAATCGCGAGAGCGCCTCCGGGGCTACCAACAGTCGCGTCCCGCTGTCGAGTGCCGAGAGTCCCTGGACGAAAGTAGCGGCGAGCTCTCCATAGCCGTGACAGACGAACCAGACCTCGGCGGGTTGTGCTGTGCTCCCCATCGTGACGAAGCGTGCCGTGCGTTCGACGGTGACGTAGTGTTCGGAGACCGGACGTGAGCGAGCCATCTGTGCCCATCTTATACGAGGAAAAGGCCCGGTCGCGCACGGCGGCCGGACCCCCTGGCGAGAAAACTAACGCTACTTCTTCCATCAGCGATCCCACCACGTCCCACCTTCGGAACGGTCGCCTCGCAAATTCATCTTCTGGCGAATCTCATGGATGTTCCAACCGGTGAGCGATGCGAGAGTCTGAGCCTCCTGCTCTTGCCGTTGCTTGACGTTGCGCCGGTATTCCTGAGCCACAGGGCAATTGTCACGGCCCTTCCAAGGATGACGCAGCACGTAGCGTCCCTGAAAGTTCGTACGATCGGAGGTCTCCTGGAAGACGAGGTCTTCGGGGAAGTGCTCGCCGTCGTAACGAACGTGAAGTCGCGTCACGAAGACCTGTTGTGCCTGTGAGCCGCGTGCCTGGCGGCCGGTCTGCCAGAAGACACCGAGCTCGCGAAGCTCGTCGTAGGAAAGGGGGTCGGCCGCGCAAGGATCGCACCAGGCCATGTCCTAGGCGTACTCCAAGAACACCGTCTTCATGTTCTGCTTTCTGACTTGCTCCGAGAACATCGCGCGGTAAAAGTCTCCGAACTCGTTCTTGACGAAAACGGGAAGATCCATCCCAGTGGGGAGCTGGGTGGTGCGGTAGTTGGTCGTTTCCACGCAGCCGTTCTTGGTCAAGGCGTAAATGAAGAGCTCTTGCGGGCCGTCCGCGTTCACCGTGCCGAGCCGGATGGGAAGCATGAACTTCGGCGACTCGTAGGCCACCTGAAGGGGACGGAGGTAGCTGTAGCCGAGCTTCGACTGCTCTGCCAGGTTGACCTTGGCGACGAAGAACCTCATGCCCTGCTTGATGTAACTGCCCCAGCCGCGAGAGGCACCGGCCGGTAGTTTGTAGCCGTTCTGCTTGAGCCACGTTTCGAGGCCGTTGCTCTGCTCGGCCGAGAGGATCACGATGTCGTACTCGCCGACGGTATATTGGGCTTCGATGGTCACTCCGAGGCTTCGGGCGACGGCGTTCTGCGACTTTCGCAGGCGGCCGCCCGCCGCCGCCAGTGCCTCCTGAGCCATGTCGTACCTACCGTAACGGCAAGGATCCTCGTCGAAGTACTCGACCAGTCGTGGTGCGGTATAGGCGTCGAGGTGCTCGATCAGGGCCTGGTTGGTGACGTGGATCTGTCCCCGCTCGATGAAGGTGGGTACCGGAATGACCACCGCGAACTCCTTGGGGTCGCCCTGAAAATCGGTGACCATGGTGATGACGGTTTTGTCATCGTGTCGGAGCAGGACTACCTGCGAGGCTTTGTTGAAGAGCTTCGCGTCGGCCTTGGCCACGTAGAATCCGCAAAAGGCTCTCACCGATTCCTGTGAGAATGCCGCCGCCAGGACGAGAGCCGACAAGATCAACAGCCGTTTCATTGTTTTCTCCTTTGCTAAGTGAGACGGGTGTCGCCGCCGCACGTTTCCATTGGTATTGGGTTCCCGGCAGCAGCCGGTCGATGAACGGGACGATCATCGCGAATAAGGCCAGAGACCAGAGCAATCCGTTGGGGCGATAGAGAACGAAGTGGACGAATCCGGCTCCGACTGCAACGAGTAGGGCAAAGAGAATTCGGCCGGCGCGTGAGTCGGGCGTGGTCTTGGGATCCGAGATCATGAAGAACGCGAACAGAAGGAACGCTCCGTTCTGAAGCCGGTGCCAGGGAATCGTCATCGGCTCGCCAAGCCAGAAAGAGCGGCCAAAGAGAACCGCGAGATAAAAGCCGAGAAACGCGTAGGTCACATCGCTGCGGGAGGAGCGGTTCACGACGAGTCCGCCGAGAGACGCCATCAAGAAACCAAAGTAGAGACCGCTGCCCCACTGACCCGGCGAGACCCAGGCTTCGCCGGTCAGGAGAATGGCTGCCACGAGACCGAAGTTCGTGGGGTTGAAGACGTGCTTGCCGTTCCAGCGGATGACGAACTTACTGGCAATCGTGATGCTGGCTGCGACGAGCGCCACGGCCAGGAAGTTGGTTCTCAGAAGCAGACATAAGGAGAGGCTCGAGATGAGAGCACTCTTGGGATCGAAGCGCGGGAGCCCAAAAAGCCTCGTGCACACGTACTGAGTGAGCTGAGCGGTGATGAGGATGCCGATCGCTTGCGCGGCGCGGACTTCGAGGTCGAGCCAGAGAATGCCATAGGAGAGGAGGCTGGTCAGGACCGCGATCTGGTAGTGGCGGGGGTCTCCGAGCTTCCCAAGTTGCCGCAGTTTAGTCATCCGTACCTCCATAGCTCGTTTCGCTGTTGGAATAAGGTACTGACGGGCGGCGGTTTTATTCCCTGCAATGAAGTCGGGATCTGACCCCAACACCAAGGGTGGGGGCGGGGGGCCGAGGTACCCCTACATCTTGCCGTTGACTTACACTTAATTTCCACCTATATTCCCCCCATGGATTTAACACAGAAACAACAAACCGTTTTCGATTACTTGAAGGCCTATCGGGGTGAGAACGGGCGGCCTCCTTCCTATGAGGAAATCCGCAAGGAGTTCGGCTTTGCCTCTTTGAACTCGGTGCGGAAACATCTACAACAGCTTGAACGAAAAGGGTTTATCAAGTCGCCCTGGGGTAATCAGAAAAGGGCCCTGGAGATTATTGCCGACCGACCGGAAGCGGCCGCCGCCGTTTCATTGCCCCTGCTAGGAACGGTCGCGGCCGGTGGTCCCCTCGAAGCCCCGGAGGTTCCAGAAAACATCGATGTTCCGGAAGTTCTCCTCGGGCGGGGCGAGCACTTCGCCTTGAAGGTGACGGGCGACAGCATGGTGGGGGACGGTATTCACGAGGACGATTTGCTGATCGTGCAGAGGCGAGAAAATGCCGAGCCGGGTCAGACGGTAGTGGCGCTGGTAGAAGGTGAGGCCACCGTCAAGCGGTTCTACCGGCACGGCGAGCAAATCGAGCTTCGTCCGGCCAATCCGAATTACTCTTCCTTGATCGTGGGAGAAGAGGCAGTCCGCATCCGTGGAATTGTGGTCGGGCTGATACGAAAATATGTCTAGCTAGAACGTGGTCAAAGAGAGTTAGTAGTCATTTCTTCTAGTCGCAACTAGCGTTTTTCTAGGAAACACCCAGTCAATCGAGGGGGAGAAGTGTCTCAAGAGGGAGGTGTCAAGTGATTTATATCGGCACGAGCGGGTACGGTTATCACAACTGGTCTCCTACTTTTTATCCATCGTGGTTGTTATATGAAGACTACCTGGACTTTTACTCCGAACAATTCAACTGCTGCGAGCTGACATTCACCCGTTACCGGATACCGACCGTGGAGGATCAAGAGCGTTTGCTTCGCCGCTCGGCAGGAAGACTCGTGTTTACCGTGAAGGCGCATCGTCGCCTGACACATCAGCGCCCCCTAGACATAAAAGACATAAAAGACACGAAGGACCAGAGTTTGGCCCGTCATTTTGCTGCTTCGCTGGCTCCGCTCGTCCAAGCTCGGAAGTTGGGAGCGGTGGTAGCCCAGTTTCCTTTCTTCTTCATCAATAACCCCGACCATCGTGCTTACGTCTGTCGACTCCGTGCGGCACTGGAAGGACTACCACTGGTGGTGGAGTTCCGTCACGACAGTTGGTTCAACGAGGAGACGCTTCACTTTCTCCGAGGATGGGATATCGGCGTCGCTTGTGTGGATATTCCGAAACTGGCCAAGCTTCCCGGCCCTCGTGCTCTCGTGACCTCCGAGTTGGGCTACGTGCGCTTCCATGGACGTAACGCCTCTCGGTGGTGGAAGTGGTGGGCGCCAAGAAGCAAAGATCAAGGCTACCGCTACGATTACAATTACCGCCGTCGTGAGCTGATGGGCTGGATACCTCGCTTGCGAGAGATCGAGAAGCAGAGCAAACACACTTTCGTCATCTTCAACAACCACTGGCAGGGCCAGGCGGTCATCAATGCTCAGGCACTTCAGAAGCTTCTGAGTCGAAAGAGCTCGGTCGTCACCGCCTGCCAGATGGCAGCTGCTCAACTGCGAGCGGGATAGGAGAGACTGCCGTGGCTCGCCAGAGTTTTGTCACCACCGGTGTCTCCGGTCTCCGTGGTGGGCACCAAAATAGTGCGTTGCTGATATCAAGCGAGCCAGGCGCCCCTTGGGGACTTTCTCAAATCACTGGTCGCCTCGTCGAGCTTTCCGGAAGCGGAGCGACGGCGACTTTGACCGCGGCTTTCGGGCTGGTGCTCGAGACGCAATGGCGGGGCGAGCCCGTCGCCTGGATCACATTACCGTCGAGCACATTCTTTCCGCCCGATGCCGCGGCAAGTGGGATCGATTTGGATTCCCTCGCGGTCGTTCGTGCCCGTGATTCCTACACTGCGGCGCGATCGGCGATGCAGCTCGTTCGCTCGGGTGGGTTTGGACTCGTGGCGATCGATCTCGGCCCGAAGCCGACCCCCGCAAGTATGGGACAAGAGCGCGTCGAATACACGTCCATTCCCACGCCGCTGCTGACGCGCCTGGTCGGGCTGGCGAAGAAACACGACACGGCGGTTGTCGTCCTTACCGAAAAGCCGACCCATGCGAGCTCTCTCGGCTCCCTCGTTTCGCTGAGGGCGGAGGCTCGCCGGCCTCCGGCGGCCCCTTATCGCATCGAGCTCTCGGTGCTCAAAGACAAGAGACGCGGCCCGGGACAAGTACATCGGGAGACTTGCCGTGGTCCGGCTGGCATGTGTTGATGTTCCGGCGTTCCCACTCCAACTCCTCCTCCGGGAGCATCCGGATTGGAAGGAGTTTCCGGTCGCCGTCGTTGCCGAAGATCGACCGAACTCTCCTCTGCTCTGGGTAAACGAGAAGGCGAGGCGAGCGCGCGTCCTCCCCGGGCAACGTTATGCCCAAGCCTTATTGCTGGCGTCCGATTTAAGGGCCGGTACCGTTCCCCATCGTGAGATCGAAAACGGTGTCGAGCTTCTTACCGATCGGCTCCGTCATTACACGCCAGAGGTAGAGCCGGCGCCCGAGACACCGGGCGTCTTCTGGCTGAATGCCCAAGGATTGGGGCGGCTCTACAAAACCCTGGAGGACTGGGCGGGTGCCATTGGCAAAGACCTTCTGAAGGCCGATTTTTTATCCACCATTGCCGTGGGCTTCACTCGCTTCGGAACCTACGCGGTAGCCAAGTCCATCGCGGGAGCGAAGGTTTTCAAAGATGCCGGTGAAGAAAACCGGGCCGCCCGTCGAGTTCAGCTGGAACGTTTGGAGATCGAGCCCGCGGTGCGTGATGCCCTGGATAAGCTCGGGGTTCGCACGGTTGCGAGTTTCCTTAAGCTGCCGTCCAAGGGGCTTCTCAAGCGGTTCGGCGTCGAAGCGCATCGGTTGTACCGTCTCGCCGCCGGAGATCTCTGGGCCCCCCTCCAGCCTCATCCTGCCGTGGAGCCGCTCGAGCGACAGTTCTTGTTAGATGCTCCGGACTCCGATTCCGAGCGGTTGTTGTTTCTCATAAAGAGGATGCTGGACTCGCTCCTGGCCGAGCTGGTGTCGAAAAGCAAGGCGCTGACCGAGCTGACAATCCGCCTGGTTCTCGATCGCAAGGGGGAATACGGAGAGCGGATTCGCACCGCGGCGCCGAGCGTCGATAGTGCGCAGATCCTGGGGCTCATCCGACTGCGCCTGGAGTCTTTGCGACTCGAATCAGGCGTGGTGGCGCTCCACTTGACCGTCTGTGGAACGAAGGTTCTCCCCGAACAAGATCTTTTGTTCGCCGAGAAGCCGCGACGCGATCTGGAAGCGGGCAGCCGCGCTCTTGCTCGTCTTCGGGCGGAGTTCGGGGACGCGGTCGTGGTGCGGGCTCGTTTGCACGACGCACACCTTCCTCAGGCGAGCTTTCGATGGGAGCCCATGGAAAAGACGGCCATCCCTCATCCTCGAAGAGAGAGCGGTCCACGTCTTCTGGTGAGAAGAATCTACGAAAAACCGCTTCTCCTTCCACATCGATCCCGACACGAGCCCGATGGCTGGCTCTTGCGCGGGCTCGAGCACGGGCCGGTCCAAAAATTCGTCGGCCCTTACGTCTTTTCCGGAGGCTGGTGGGCCGGCGGTGTCCACCGCGAGTATTACTTCGTGAACATGCATCGTGGAGAGGTGCTTTGGGTTTATTACGATCGAAAGCGGCGCCGCTGGTTTCTCGAAGGACGCGTCGAATAATGTACGTCCCTTTGTGGTGCAAGTCCAATGGCTCCTTCCTCGAGGGGGCGAGCCATCCAGAGGAGCTCGTCGAAGAGGCACAGCGTCTCGGCTTGCGTTCTCTCGCGGTCACCGATCGCGATGGTGTGTATGGTGCGGTGCGCGCCCATGTGAAAGCGAGAGAGATAGGCGTGCAGCTTCTCATCGGAGCGCAAGTGACGGTCGAAGACGGCTCAGTAATCCTGCTACTAGCCCAGAACCGTCGGGGCTATGCGAGACTTTGCCGACTCTTGACCGCCGGGCGACTCCGCTCGCCCAAAGGCGAGTCCACGGTGAGTTGGGACGAAGTTTGTGGGCATCAGGACGGACTCCTTGCTCTTTGGGGAGGAGATCGAAGCCTGCTGGTAGGGGAATCGGATCCGGGAAGTGTTCCCGAATCCTTACGGGAGGCTTTTGGGGATCGGCTTTATGCGATGGCGACACGCCACCACCGCGACATCGAGGTGCCCCAGGAAAAACGACTGCGTGAGCGTGCCGGGCAGTACGGAATCGCCATCGTCGCTGCGGTCGAAGTGCTCTACCACACTCTCGAAAGACGCGATCTACAAGATGTCTTGACCTGCATTCGCCACGGATTGACGATGCGGACTGCGGGGCGGCGAACAAAGCCGAACGCCGAGCATGCGTTGAGGACACCTTTTTCTTTCGAGCAACTCTTCGCCGACGATCCCTCGGCGGTGGCGAGGACCGAAGAGATCGCGGCACGTTGTGATTTTTCTCTGGACCAGCTTCGCTACCGTTACCCTGCCGAGCGCTTCCCGGATGGGACGACCTCTGCGGAATGGCTTCATCAATTGACGATGGAAGGGGCGCGCGGTCGTTATCAGGGCGATGTGCCACCGGAGGTCGTCCGTCAGCTCGAAAAAGAGCTTCGCGTCATCGAAGAGCTGGATTACTGCGGATACTTCCTCACCATGTACGAGATCGTTCAGTTTTGCCGTGCAAATGAGATTTTGTGTCAGGGCCGTGGCTCGGCGGCGAACTCGGCGGTCTGCTACTGCCTGGGAATCACCGCGGTGGATCCGGTGCGCATGGGGTTCTTGTTCGAACGCTTCTTGTCGAAAGAGCGCAACGAGCCTCCAGATATCGATCTCGACATCATGCATCAGAGAAGGGAAGAGGTCATCCAGTTCGTCTACGACAAGTATGGGCGGGACAAGGCAGCCATGGTGGCGAACGTCATCCGCTATCGGGCCCGCTCTGCGGTGCGCGACGTGGGAAAGGCTCTGGGTCTTCCGGAGACCTCTCTCGATCGGCTGGCCAAGATTCTCTCTCACTACGACGGTGTTTCCGTGCAAGCGCTCCGTCACGCCGGCCTCGATCCGGAGATTCCTATCAATCAGCACTTGTTGCGGCTGTCCTACGAGATCCAAGATTTTCCGCGGCACTTGTCGATCCACCCGGGCGGGTTCCTCCTTGGTCATGAGCCGGTCCACGACATCGTCCCCATCGAGAACGCCACTATGGCAGACCGCACGGTGATCCAATGGGACAAGGAGGACATCGAATCGCTGGGATTGTTCAAGGTAGATCTCCTGGGACTTGGCGCGCTCACACAGCTCGACCTCTGCTTTCGCTTGCTGGAGCGGCATCGGGACATCCATCTTTCCATGGCCACGATCCCCAAGGACGATCCCGAGACCTTCGATATGATCTGTCGTGCCGAGACGGTAGGAGTCTTCCAGATCGAAAGCGGCGCGCAGATGGCAATGCTTCCTCGCCTCCGTCCGCGTCAATATTACGACCTCGTTGTCGAGGTGAGTATCGTGCGGCCCGGTCCTATCACGGGAGGGATGGTGCACCCCTACCTTCGCCGACGGAACGGAGAGGAGCCGGTGGAGTACCCCCACCTGTCTTTGAAGCCGGTGCTCGAGAAGACGCTGGGAGTGCCTCTCTTTCAGGAGCAGGTGATGCGGCTGGCGGTCGTAGCGGCTGACTACACTCCCGGCGAAGCCGATCAACTCCGGCGCGACATGGCGGCGTGGCGCCGCACCGGGCGCATCGAGAAGCACCGCGAGCGACTTATTTCACGGATGCAGGCGAAGGGGATCAAGCAAGAGTTTGCGGAGAGGGTCTTCGAACAGATCCGGGGCTTCGGCGAGTACGGTTTTCCGGAGAGTCATGCCGCGAGCTTCGCCCTGATTGCCTACGGCGCCGCCTATCTCTTGAGACATTATCCCGCCGAGTTCACCTGTGCTCTTTTGAACGCTCAGCCGATGGGTTTTTATTCTCCGGCGACCATCATTGATGACGCCAAGCGGCGCGATGTCGAGGTCCGTCCGGTGGAGGTTCGGCGAAGCGATTGGGATTGTACGCTGGAACAGACACCCTCTCCCCTCCGGGGAGAGGGCCGGGGTGAGGGGTCACTTGCGGTGCGTATGGGGCTTCGCTACGTCAAGAGTCTCGGTGAAGGAGATTGGAAGCGGGTCGAGGCCGCTCGTCGCGAACGGATTTTTGTTTCTATCGAAGACTTCGTCGGTCGGACTCGATTGGACGAGGGAGCTCTCCAAGTTTTATCCGAAGCCGGTGCCTTCGATGGATTCGGCAAGGTGAGAAGAGCCGCGCTCTGGGATGTACGGGGTCTGGCTCGTGAGATTTTACCGACTCTGCCCTTCGAAAGCGCAGAGGAAACTCCGGAGTTTCCGAAGCTCGACGATTTCGAGACCATCGCCTGGGACTATCACGCGTCTTCACATAGCACTCGGGGGCATCCCTTGGGCCCATTGCGAGAAGCCCTCCGTGCCCAATGCCTACCGGATGCGGAGACGGTCTCGAAGATGAAGCACGGAAAACGGATTCGTTACGCGGGACTGGTGATCTGCCGCCAGCGTCCGGGGACCGCCTCCGGAGTCACCTTCATGACTCTAGAAGATGAGACCGGATTCGTGAATCTCGTGATTTGGACGAGGGTCTTCGAACGCTATGCGGTGCTCGTCAAGACGGCGCCCTTCCTCGGTGTCACCGGCAAGCTCGAGGCTCGCGACAATGTCGTACACGTCATCGCCGATGAGCTGTGGACGCCTCGCCTCAAGGTGCAACCCCAGCACGGCAGAAGCCGGGATTTTCATTAGCCGTCGGTCATGGAAACGCGACGCTACCGCTCATCACGCGGAGCCCGAAAGCACTTCCCGCAAGAACTCTTTACACCCTTCGCGCCCGTGAGACGAAGAAGAGGAGGGCCGCCACTCGAGACATCCAGCTGGAACGCCAGGAACGGACAGCATTGACGTTCGAGGGAGATGAACTCCGCCGCAGCTAGAATTGTAGATGTCTCTGCGGGTAAAGCGAATTCATAGCCCGCAGGCAGCTCGCGAATCTCCTCGACTGCGGAACGCAGCTGTCCCATCAATGCGTGGTGACGCTCTTGCTGCTCGGCGTTTAGCGCCTGCCGTTCGCAAGCAAAAGAGGGTTCGGGCTCGATGCCTACTTTCCCTCCATTTTGATCTGGCGGCTCAGAGCCGGTCCGGGGATGTGCCAGCGCTAGCACGAGGGCGAGAGCTCACGATTGCGTGTCCACTAGGAGGGCCCGACAATAGGTGCATGTGCACTCATCGAGCCGACTCTGAATTCCCGCATCCACCCGTTCCGCAGCCCAACTCAACATGGCTAAGCTCACCACGCCGAACGCGACCAGCACCAACCACTTCAAGATTTGCTTCATTCTCCCCTCCAATTTTGTTGGGAGGCGGGCCGCCGTCGTCGCTAGATATCGAGCGCCACCAGGGCTGAGCACGGTGCCTGACCGTCCCCGCAGCGGCAGTTCTGGAGAAACGCGTTGAGCTCCTCGCGCATCGACTTCAGAAGTGCCACCTTCTCGTCGATACTTCGAATCTTCGCCTTCGCGATCGCTCGCACTGCGGCACCGCTGTGACGTTGCTCCTCCCGCAGCCGATTAACTCCTTGATCTCCTTGAGCGTGAAACCGACTTCCTGGCTGCTTTTGATGAAACGCACCCGCCTCAACGCATCCTCCGGATAATCTCGGTACCCCGACGGAAGTCGATCCGGCTTCCTCAGGAGCTCACGGCGCTCGTAAAACCTTATAGTCTGGATGTTGACGCCGACCCTCTCCGTCATCTCACCGATTTGCATTTTTTCTCTCCCCCTTAATATGCACCCTATACCTAGGTATAGAGTCAAGGGCAAATTTGAAGTCTTTTGATGAAATTTTGCTCCTGGTAGCCCTTTTTTACTCTGGAGGACGAAAAGGGTGGACATATCGACCCGCGGCTTCGAACACACGCGGTGCTCGTCAAGACGGCACCCTTTCTAGGTGTCACCGGCAAGCTCGAGGCTCGCGACAATGTCGTACACCTCATCGCCGACGAGCTATGGACGGGGGATGTCCCGCCGGATGTTGAATTTGGGGTAGCGGCGGCTCCTTGGCCGGCCTAAGAATAGGTCTGCCAATAAACCGTCTCCAGAGGGGGACAAGGAGCCACCAATGCCTAGGAAATCAAAGAAGCCAGTAAGAAAGCAAACGCACTCGCCTACGGGCAAGGTAGTTGGCCAAGTCGGTCAGATACTGCTACCGATGATAGCTGGGATCGCGGCCACGAAGGCGGATCTGACGGAATGGGTGTACGAGCAAGGACTGACAGCTCTGCACCTACTGCTCAGAGAGGACGCCGAGGAGATCGCGGGGCTCAAGGGCAAGCACGAGAAGGAGCGAACTCATAACCACTGGGGGAGCACGAACGGAGAGCTGAGCTTCGGTGGTCGTCGCATCCAAGTGTCGCGACCTCGAGTTCGCTCGAAGTCGGGCGCGGAGGCGTCGCTTCCACACTTCGAAGCCTTCCGCGAAGAAGACCCGCTTCCAGAGCGAGTGTTGAATCAGATCTTGGTGGGCGTATCGACCCGAAATTACGAATCGAGTCTGGACAAACCCGCGGCCAAGTTGAAGTCTCGTGGCACGAGTAAGAGTGCCGCCAGCCGTCACCTCGTGAGCCAGACGACTAAGAAGCTTGAGGAATACCTGTCTCGGCGGCTAGAGGAGTTCGAGCTTGCGGCACTGATGCTGGATGGCCTTGAGGTGGCCGGACAGACCGTCGTCGTAACTCTAGGTATCACAATAGATGGAACGAAGGTGCCCCTGGGTATATGGCTGGGCTCGACGGAGAACTCTCGGGTGTGCACCGCGATGTTGCAGGACCTTCTCGAGCGAGGCTTGCGCGTCGATGAGTCGATTCTCTGCGTAGTGGACGGAGGCAAAGGCATCCGCAAGGCACTCGTCGACGTTTTGGGGGACCTCGCGGTCATCCAAAGGTGCCAGATCCATAAACTCCGAAATCTTCGCTCGTACCTTCCCAAGTCTCGTCACGCCTACGTGCTCCAGACGATGAAGGAAGCCTACAAGTGCAAGAGTGCCGACAAGGCGCGCAAGCGACTTCAGGCATTGGTGTCGTGGCTCGAGCGAAACGGCTACGACGAAGCTGCCGGAAGCCTTCGTGAAGGGATGGAAGAAACACTCACGGTCGTGAAGCTCGCGCCGCCCGCCTTACTTCGCCAGTCTCTTGCCACGACGAACGCCATTGAGAATCTCAACGGAACCATTCGCAGAGTATCGAGAAACGTCAAGCGTTGGAAGAGTTCTTCCATGGTTCGCCGATGGACCGCTCTTGGCGTCGTCACCGCGCAGAAAAAGTTCCGGCGTATCAAAGGCTATCGCCATATGGGCGCTCTCGTTCACGCGCTTAGAAGCAAACAGAAATCTCTTGACAGCGATGAGTTTGCTGCCTAAGAGTATTCACAGGTGCCGCCGCTACCCGACCAAATTCAACAGCGGCCGGGACATCCCCGATGGTCGCCTCGCCTGACGGTGCAGCCCCAACACGGTATGAGCGGGACTTCCACTAGCGTCCGGCGATCCGTTCAGAGGGAGGTCTTTGCTCGGGATCGTCCAGTGAGTGTTACTAGTGTTACTCGGTCCGAACCGGAGTCAGGTTTCAGCGGACGACGTCCCTTTGCCGCTGAGGTCCGGTAGATCGGAAGTAAAATCTTCACCGGGATTGACGAAGAGGTTCTGTTCGATCCTGTTCTGCCTATCATGCAGCTCACGGTACCGCCCCCCTCTGGCCAGGAGGTCTTCGTGGCTACCGCTCTCCACGATCTCGCCGTCCTCCAGCACCAGGATTTGATCGGCGCTATAGATGGTGGAGAGTCGATGCGCGATCACGAACGTCGTCCGGCCCTGTCGAAGCGCGCCCAGCGCCTCCTGAATTTGAGCCTCGCTCTCGCTGTCCAGACTGGAGGTGGCCTCGTCCAGGATCAGGATGCGCGGGTTGGCGAGGATCGCTCGTGCGATGGCGACGCGCTGACGCTGGCCACCGGAGAGTTTCACCCCTCTCTCGCCTACGATCGTGTCGTATCCTTTCTCGAAACGATCGACGAACTCGTCACAGTGGGCGATCCGGGCCGCCTCCCTCACCTGTTCCATGGTGGCGCGAGGTGCGCTGAAACAGATGTTCTCGGCGATGGTCCCGTCGAACAGGAAGTTGTCTTGCAGCACGATACCGAGGTTGGACCGGTAGTCTCGCAGCCGGAGTCCCGCGAGGTCGCGCCCATCCACCAATAGTCTTCCCGATTTTGGGCGGTTGAACGCCGCGACCAAATTGATCAGCGTGCTCTTGCCCGATCCGCTTGAGCCGACGAGCGCGGTGGTCGTTCCGGCCGGCGCCTGAAACGAGACGCCTTTGAGAACGGGCACGTCCGCGACGTACTCGAAACTCACATCCTCAAACCTGAAATCTCCGCGCAGATCATCGATCGATTCTCGATCGTCATCCTCGTCGTCTTCGGTAGCAATCTGTCGGATCTCGCGAATACGATCCAGCCCTGCGAAGGCCTCACTGATCTGCGTTCCGATGTTAGCGATTTGCACCACCGGTGTTACGACCATGCCGGTGAAGAGTAGGTACGCGAAGAGGTCGCCAAGGGTCATAGCCCCAGACAGGACCGATCGACCGCCCACAACGATCATCAGAACTCCGATTGCACCGATGATCAAGACCGCGAACGAGGAGATCCCGGACACTCCCACAACCGCCTTGGCGACGTTCCTGAACAGTCGGTGTACGCTTTTCGTGAAGACACGGTGCTCACGCCGTTCGGCGGTATAAGATTTGATGATCCGAATGCCACTCAGCGTCTCCCCCAGACGTCCCGTGACCTCCGCGTTGATCTCGCCCCGTTTCCGAAAGAGCGGCCGTAGCCGGGTGAAGGCGGTGGCCATGACGGCGCCGAAGGTGAGCAGCGCGACGATGATGATAGCCGTAAGGCTCCAGTTCAAATAAAACAGAATGCCGAGCGCGATAGCCGCAGTAAACAAGCCGCCACTCAGTTGCACCAGACCGGTGCCCACCAGATTTCGGATCCCTTCTGCATCCGTCATAATACGTGAGATCAGCACACCGGTCTTGGTAGAGTCGAAGTAGGCTACTGGCAGCCGCGTGACGTGCTCTTGCACCACCTTGCGCATCTCCATGATCGCGCGCTGTGCGGCAAGTCCTAGCAGACGCGCGAGGCTGAAAGATGTTCCGGCCTGCACGACCGTCGCCACACCCGCCGCAATGGCCAGAGTGGCCAGCAGGTCGGCGCGATTATTTACGATCACTTCATCGATGAGGAACTTGGATGTGCCCGGTAGCACTAACCCGGCAAGCCTGTTCAACAACATGAGACCGAGCCCCACTGCGAGACGCCGCCGATAGCGCCACATGATCTCTCTCGCCTCCCGCCAGGCGTTCGGCGTTCGACTTCCGTTTTTCTTTTCTCGCTTATCGCTCATGTCACGACCCGGTGTCTAAGATCTCTGCCAGAACGAGCAGTCGAGAAAGGCATCCAGCGCCACGAGATAGTTGGTCGAGTCCACGCTCGGATCCAGGGTCTTTTGCAGAACGAAGCCTTCGAGCAACGAGATGAAGATCTGCGCCACCGCCTTCGGATCGAGCGTCGCTCTCACCTCGCCACGCTCCTGTCCTTCCCGGACTATCTCCGCCAGCTCGTCCCGCGTGGGTTTGTAGTTGTGCTCGAAGAGCTCGAAGACGTCGGGATTGCGAATCGCCTCTGCCCAAAGACCCACCTTGACGCGGTGCATATCCGGTGCCGTATAGCACTCCGTTTGAGCCTGTTCCAGGCAGGAGAAGACCATTTTGCTGAAGTCCGGAAGAGCCGCCGTTGACCAAGACATAAGTCAATGAACGCCTCTCGAAGAGAGCGCCGACGGCGATCCCGAGTGCTACCCAGCCCCCGCCGGCGAGCACCCCTGCCGTGACCCCCCAGGCCACCGTGGTGTCGGGTCCTGCGAGGAACATGGCGAGATTAAGTGCCATCACGACTGTGAGTACGAAGGAAACGCCGAAAATCTTCGCCGTACTGCCTTCCTTGAGTTTCTCTTCTGTAAACCCGTTTGCCCGCATCCAGGCTCTCTGGAAGAGGAGCGGTGACCACCAAAGGCCACCTAACACGAAGGTCGAAGGAGCAGCGGCTAGCACCGCGAAGTAGTTTATCTGATCCATAGTTTCCTCCTGAACGGGAAAGATAGCCGAGTCGCAGGCGGCGTATTGTAAAAAATTGCCCGCCTGGAGCGTGAACGGGAAAAAGCCGTCCGACCGGTGTCCGCGGACGCTAGTGGATCGGAAGGAAGTTAAGGTACTCGCCCTTGTCGAGCAGATATCGCGCCGGATTCAACCCCGAGAGGCTCTGAAAGTCCCGAATGAAATGTGATTGGTCGAAGTAACCGGCGTCCTGGGCGATGAAGGCCCAGGATACGCGCGAGTCTTGCTCGAGCTTTCGAAGCACGGACTGAAAACGAAAGATGCGCGCGAGCGTTTTGGGCTTGAGTCCGACCCGCTCTTGGAACGTGCGAACGAGTCGCTTCTGCGTAACCCCGATCTCATCCGCCAATCCTCGAATGGTCGCAGGCGCGTTAGTAAGCCGTCCTAGTGCGTACACGAGCGAGCGGTTCGGCTCGAGCCGCCCGGCCGCGCGGCAGAGCAAAGCCTGCTCGAGGAGGCGGAAGCGCTCGTCGACCGATGGTGAAGGGAGCAAGCGTTTGCGCAGCTCATGAATCGCGCGGTGCCAAATGAATTCCATTTCGACCACCGAATCGTTGAGCTCCGAGAGCGGCAGATCGAGGAAGGGGTTCGCTCCGCCGGGCCGGAAATGGGCGCCGATCATGCAGGAATTCTTCGCCGATTCGATGACGATGTGGCGACGGTGTTGGCCGGAGATCCAGCATCGTTGTACGAACCGTTGACTCTCGTTTTCTTCCTTGGTTCACCATTTGGGAGTGTCCGTGAGATCGATGATGAGCTCGATCGCACCGTCCGGTAGAAGCCGCTCCATCGAGTGAGGGGTGACGAGCCCCTCGTGATACCAGAAAGTCTCAATAAAGGGGCGGAGAGAAGCAGCCGGCTCACGAACCCGGAAGATCACCGTGGCAGTCTATGCTGGCCGCTTGGCGACGGCAACCGAACTTTGTGTGGTGATGGCAAGGTACCCGGCGTGAGGGCCGGCGCGCGGTTCACTAACCCCGGGTGATTTTTTCGCCGGGCTGGTTAGTCGAGTTGGACGAATCCCGCCCGTGGGACTCCTCCATGTAAGTGTAGCCCTCAAGTCCTTCTTCATAGAAGCGAAGGAGGCGTCCCGATTCTTCGTAGCCAATCTTGCCTTCTCTCAGAGCAGCCTCCACGTCTCGGCGGAAGTCGGAGAGCAAGCTTTCGGCGGAGAACTCGACGTAGTTCAGGACCTCGCGAACGGTGTCGCCTTTGATCACCGCGTCGAGGATGACATTGCCGTCGTCGCCCAGGCTGACGTGAACTGCGTTGGTATCACCGAGTAGGTTGTGAAGGTCGCCGAGAATCTCCTGATAAGCGCCGACGAGGAATGCACCGATGTAGTAGGGTGGCTTATCGAAAGGGTGGAGCGAGAGCGTCTGCTTCAGCTCCCTGCGGTCGATGAAACGATCCACTTTTCCATCGGAGTCGCAAGAAATGTCGCCGAGCACCGCCTTGCGGCTGGGCTTTTCATCGAGGCGTTGGATGGGCATGATCGGGAAGAGTTGCTTGATGGCCCAGGCGTCCGGCATACTCTGGAATACCGAGAAGTTGCAAAAGTACGTGTCGGATAACGCCGACTCGAGTCCCACCAACTCGTCAGGCACGTACTCGAGCTGGGAAGCGAGCTTCGAAACCCGGCGGCGAATCCTCCAGTACAGGTTCTCTGCCAGCACTCGCTGCTCTAGAGGAAGGTAGCCCAGGCTGAAGAGGTTCAGCGCTTGGTCGAAGGCTTGCTGCGCATCGTGGAAGCTTTCGAGGATGTTACCAAGGTCGAGTTCGTCGTGAGTCTGTTGAAGGTCATAGACAGGTTGCTCGTCGTCTTCGGACGCTTGGGGAAAATCCTGGTCTTCCCTCGGACCGAGCTCGCTGACGCCCAGCACGTCGAACACTAGAACACCGTGGTACGCGACGATCGCTCGGCCGCTCTCAGAAACAATTGTGGGGTGCGGGATCTCGGCTTCCTCACACACGTTCTGAATGTGAAAGACGACGTCGTTGGCGTACTCCTGGAGTGTATAGTTCACGCTAGAGTCGAAATCGGTCTGCGATCCGTCGTAGTCGATGCCCAGTCCGCCACCGACGTCGATGAACTTCATGCCTGCGCCGTGGCGAGCTAGCTCCGCGTACATGCGGGCTCCTTCGATCACGGCGGCCTTGATCTGACGAATATCGCTGATCTGACTGCCCAGGTGGAAGTGGAGTAGCTCGATGCAGTCGGCCATGCCGGTTGCTTTCAAGCTCTGCACAGCGCTCAGCGCCTCCCCCGCGGTCAGGCCGAACTTCGATCGGTAGCCACCGGACTGCGTCCACCGGCCGGCACCCTGGCTCGCTAACCTTACACGCAAGCCGATGCGGGGGCGGACCCCGACGCGCCGGGAGTGCCGAGTGATGAAGTCCAGTTCGGTCGCCTTCTCCACGACCGGAATGATGTTGCGGCCGATCTTCTTAGCCAGCATGACCATCTCGATGTACTCGTCGTCTTTGAACCCGTTGCAGATGATGGGGGTCTCGTTGTCGGCGATCGCCAGTACCGCTAGTAGCTCGGCCTTGGAGCCGGCCTCCAACCCATATCCATACGGGCGGCCGAACTCAAGCACCTCTTCGACAACCTGACGCTGCTGGTTCACCTTGATGGGGTAGACGCAGCAGTAATTTCCCTGGTAGCCGTGGTCTTCCATGGCTTCCTTGAAGGCACCGTGGATCTCATCCAGACGATGCTTCAGGATGTCGGCGAGGCGAATGAGGATGGGAGGGGAGATACCGCGCAGCACGAGCGTATCGGTCAGCTCTTTAAGGTCGATGGCCCGGCTGGGGTCTTTATCCGGATGAACCAGGACGTGGCCGTTCTCGCCGACCGAGAAGTAGCCTTTGCCCCACCGTTCTACATCGTAAAGCTCGCTGGAATCATTGCTCGTCCATGCCTTTGCGCTGTGAGGCACACCCCTCGCCGACGACGGTTTACTTGGCAAGCTTCTCTCCTGGAAAATCTCTCAGGCACTATTGTGCGTCCGAATCGCGGTGGAGGCAAACAAAAAAGGTCCATCCGTGAATTTCGCGAGCTTGCCGTCCCGGCGTTCGGATGCCATAGTCAAGGGACATGACAGAGTCCGGCGACCGCGGGGGAGATCGAGAGAGCCAAGTACGTGCCGCGCAGTCAGTGGGAGCTCATCTCACCCGTCGGCACATCTTTTTGTGTTGTGATCAGACCAAGCCCAAGTGCAGCGAGAGGGAGCGATCGATCGCCGCCTGGAATTATCTGAAGCAGCGTCTCAAGGAGCTTGGTCTCTCCGAGCAGGGGGGCATCTTTCGCACCAAGGCGAATTGCCTCCGAGTCTGCGAGGGGGGACCCATCGCGGTGGTCTATCCCGAAGGCGCATGGTACGGCGGATGTGATCCGCCGGTTCTCGAGCGGATCATCCAAGAGCATTTGGTGAACGGGCAGATCGTCGAAGAGCACGTGATCCTCACGCGGACTCTCGTACCGAGCTCTGGCAGCTAATAGGACAACCCTAGCGCCTCGGTCAGAAACTGCACCAAAGGCGAAGCGGAGCGGCACGCGCGAACGAAATGGCTCATGAATTCACGCGAGCAGGTGGTGCGCTCGTTGAACGGAGTGACGGCGATGGAATCCTTCCGCTTCAGATCGTCGATCAAAGGGTGTCCGGCGTCGTAGCCGCGCAGCGGTCTCTTGAGAGCTTCACCCGCCAGAGCGGAGTTCTGACGAAACTCTTCGTTGAGATCGCGCGCTTCCATCGGGTGGGGTGCTCCACCATCGCCTCACGAATCTTCGCCTGAGTTCGGGTGTCGGGGTGCCACAATCCGGCCCCCGCGAAAACATTTCCGGGCTCGAGGTGTAGGTAGAACCAGGCGCATGCACGTCTTTACCTTCTTCGTGCCTGAACTGGGCCGCGGCCATGGTTTTGTAGGGACTCTTGTCTCGGGAGAAACGCGTGTCTCGATAGATGCGGAAGAGAGAGCCGCCCACCGGGTTGGGATCGACGACGAAGCAAGGGCTGATTTTGTGTGCAAGTGGTCCGAAAGCGGCGATAAAACGGAGGAGGGGTTCGCGAACGTCCGACTCGTACCGATGCGTGTTCGCCCGAAACCATTCCCGAGCGTTGTTCCGCCGAAGTTGGCGCAGGAACTTGAAGAGGTCGTGGGAAAAATGCGCATGCTTACTCATGCACGAAACTACTCTCCAATATCCTCGGCCCAAAGATCGGGTTTTTCACGCTGCAACCGCTCCATGAGGCGCACGCAACGGGGATCGTCTAGGAGCACTAGCTCGATGTCGTTGGTTCGCATCCAGTCCTCGGCTCCCATGAACGTTCGGTTTTCTCCGATGATGACCCGCGGGATCTGGAAGAGGATGGCGGTGCCCGAGCACATAGGGCAAGGGCTGAGCGTGGAGACCAAGGTCAGCTGCTTCCAGTCCCGCCTCCTCCCGGCATTCCGGATGCACACGACTTCGGCGTGGGCGGTCGGGTCTCCACTCTGGAGACGTTCGTTGTGGCCGCGGGCTACGATCTGCCCTTCAGGGTTCACCAGGACGGAGCCGATCGGAATGCCTCTCTGTGCCCAGGACTCTTCTGCCTGGGCGAGCGCGGCTTCTATCCACTGGCCGAACGACTCCTGATGTATGGAACCCGATCATCATTGAAAACGCCTCGCGGGGGCAAGTGGTAGGGAGGTGCGGGAACGGAAGAGGCCCAAGCCAGGGCTAGATGAAATTGGCTTTGGTCAGCGTGTCTTCTACCAACTCGTAGACGTAGTTGGTAAGTCGACCCGGCTCTTCTCGTCGAAGTTTAGGAACTGAATTCCTGCACCCTCGAGCAGAGTCTCCTTGCGTCCGGCCCCAGGGTTCTTCCAGGCGACTCTTCCTTCGAGCTCGAGAGGCATCTTGTTTCGAAACCTACAGAACGTCAAACGTAGCCAACTGCCTTCGGGAAGGGAACCATGGCGTGAACGTACGCCCCGCCAGTGCTGATGTCTTGGAGTCGACCCAAGAAGAAATTGAGCGGCGTCTCGCAGAGTACGTCCACTTCCGTCGGCACACGGAGATACTCGATCGGTATCTGGGCTCTTAGACCGGACCGCGCGGGTTTCTCTGCGATCTGGTCGCTCGCACCGGGTTGGTACATTCCGGAGAATATGCTGTCGAGGGTGAAGATGACTTGCTGCCACTCTTTTTGCAGTTTCGGATCGAGCTCTCCACCTTGGAGGTTTCGCATCTGGAACAGAGTGGAGTACTGCTTGAACACCTGAACGAAGGGGACGCTCGTCGTGGCCATAATAATCCTTCCTGACAAGCTTCTAGTTACAAGATCCATTCCACAATTCCATCTGATGGGTGGAACGGGCTCGGGTCCAGAAAAGAAGTCTATTAGGATGAGTCGATGAGTCAGTGTGCTGTGTTTCAGGAGCGTATCGTCTGAACGGTTTGGGGAGGCATCACATACATGGATCGCATGGGGTTTTCCCTACGCGTGTGTGTGCGATCCCCCGCGAGCGCCGTCCTCCCGCCGCTGACTTATGGCACCGCCTGTTTTGGACGGCCAAACATCGGCCGGACTCACTCCTTACGAATTTTAAACCTCCGGGCCTTGAGCTCGTATCGCGGTAGACTCCCAGCTTCCACCGGGCGAACGGTAGCTTGCAGTCCTAGTTGCGTCGCAAGGGTCCGAGACAATTCGTCGCACACGGTATCTTGTCGACTCCTTGGTAACACTTCCACGCGAATTTCCATCTCCAGCATCTCGCGATGCTGGAAAACGGCGACTTCGAACTCCACGATTTCACGTTGCGTTCTAACTAGCTGTTCCACGGCACTTGGATAGATGTTCATGCCGCGTAGTTGAATCATGTCGTCCGCCCGGCCTAGGACGGCTCCGGGAAAGCAGACGTAGGGGTTACCGCATTCGCAGGCCTCCGCTCCCACGCGCACGATATCGCCCGTTCGGTAACGCACGACGGGCATGTCCCAGCGGCCGAGATTGCTCAGAACGAGCTCCCCACTCTCACCTAGTCGAACCGCGCGGTCGCCGCCGACCTCTAACACCTCTCCGATGAAGTCTGATTCCAGCAGATGCATACCCGAACCGCCAGGGCATTCATACCCCCAGGCGCCAGCCTCGGTGGAGCCCGCGTGGTCGAACGCACGGGCGCCCCAAGCCTCTTCGATCCGGCGTCGGGTTGTGGGGATGCTGGCTCCAGGCTCGCCGGCGTGTATCGTCATCCTGATAGAGGTGGAGGAAAGGTCGACCCCGTTTTCCTGCGCCACCTCTGCCAATCGAAGCGCGTAGGTGGGGGTGGAGAGAAGGACCGTGGCTCGACTGTCGCGGATCCAATCAATGCGTTGCAACGACTTCTGCGCACCGCCGGCTACCACCATCGCCCCGAGCGCCTGGGCCGCTTCGAAGCCTCCCCAGAATCCGATGAACGGACCGAATCCGAAGGCCGCGAAAACGACGTCGTCACGAGCGAGACCGGCCGCCCGGTAGACCTCCTGCCAGCAGCGAACGAACCATGCCCACGTGCGATCCGTGTCTAGCCATTTGAGCTTCCGACCGGTGGTAGTACCAGAGGTTGCGTGGACACGTGTATATCGCTCGAGAGGCGAAGTTAGGTTGGTGCCGAAGGGAGGATGTTCGTCCTGGTTGCGGACTAGCTCATCCTTGGTGGTAAAGGGAAGAGACCGGATGTCTTCCGCACTCGCTAGTGGCAACTTCGTGTTTTCGAGCTTGGCTTTGTAGAAGCGGTTGCTCCGCCTCAACCGACCGAGTCCGCGGTTCAACTTGATCAATTGAAGTCGCGAGAGAGCCTTTCTTTCCTGGGCGAGGCGGGCGGTGGGCTTCTTTTCCATGTCCGAGACCCTGAGGAGCTAGTGTTCTCGAGCGCAAGAGTAGATCAGAATTCGGTCGACTTCGAGGGGAAAGGAAGGTTTGATATGCTATCCGTCGATGAAGCTCCAAGAGCTCAAGACGCCCGCCGCGCTTCTGGATCGAGAGATCGTGGAGCGAAACACGGCATGCATGGCCGAGCGCGTCCGTCGTCTCGGTGCGCGACTTCGGCCGCACGTCAAGACACACAAATGTGTGGAAGTGGCGCGGCTTCAGGTGCGAGGTCATTTTGGGGGCATCACCGTATCGACTCTCGCCGAGGCTCGATTCTTTGCCGCCGCGGGTTTCCGAGATCTGACATACGCTTTTCCGGTACCGCTCTCCCGAATCGAGGAGGCGGCAGAGCTCAGTCAGAGCGTTGACAGTTTGAATTTGTTAGTGGATCACGAGGCGACATTTCGTGAGTTGGAAGTCTGCGCTGCCGCAAAAGGGATTCGCTTCTCGGTGTTCCTGAAGTTCGACTGCGGCTATCACCGTGCCGGTGTGGACCCGGCTCGAGAGGAAAGTATCGCCCTCGCATCCAAGCTCGCGAGCTCGCCGCACATCGATTTTCGCGGAGTCCTGACTCACGCCGGTCATTCTTACGATTGCCGCAACCGCGACGCGATTCTTACGGTCGCTCGCCAAGAGCGGGAAGTCACTGCGCAGTTCGCAAAAAAGCTCCGCGAGGCAGGCGTGGAGGTCGCGGAAGCGAGCATCGGGTCCACGCCGACCATGTCGGTGACCGACAATCTGGAAGGGGTCACCGAGGCTCGTCCGGGAAACTACGCACTCTATGACGGCTTCCAGGCGGCCATCGGGAGTTGTTCCCCGGAGGACTTGGCCTTCTCAATATTGGTTACGGTAGTTGGCCAATACCCGGAGCAGAACAAAGTGGTCATCAACGCGGGCGGCCTCGCATTCTCCATGGATCCCGGCCCGCGTCATGTAGATCCCGACTGCGGGTACGGCAGGTTCTTCACATCCGACGGTCGACGCGCGTTCCCAGATTTGCGGCTGACGTCCATCTCTCAGGAGCACGGGCAGGTTCGGGGCCTAGCGACCATCGACTTCGACGAGCTCTCCATTGGCACCCAGCTGCGCGTAGTGCCGAATCATTCTTGCCTGGCCTCGGCACTCTACGATCGGTACCACGTCGTGCGAGATAGCGAGGTTGTGGATGAGTGGAAACCGGTTCGTGGTTGGTGAACCCTCACCCTACCCTCTCCCAGAGGGAGAGGGAATAAAGGATGGAAGCCAGCGTCGATTAGCGAATAACCCCTGCCTGGACAGCTTGTCGCAGTCTGTTCGTCTACGGGACCCTCGGAAGAGGTGCCTCCAAGGATATCTGGGGACTATCTCAGACGCTGAGCGAAACCGTTCCGCTCACATCCAAGTTGTCACCGCTCACCAGCGCGACCGTCCTTATTCGTTCCTCGTCCAACGTTGGATGATATCGGCTGTCTCGGGAATTAGCAAAGGAACGATCTGTTGAACGTGAGCGAATTGGAGAAACGATGGCAAGCCGGTAAGCCGGTGATCCTGGACGGCGCGATTGGGCACCGAGCTCCAAAGGCGCGGCGTCGAGACACGCCTTCCGCTGTGGTCGAGTTGGGCATTGATCGAGGCGCCGGAGACGGTGCAGGCAATCCACCGGGAGTACTTGGAGGCGGGGGCGGACGTTATTACGACCAACACGTTCCGCACCCATCGTCGGTCTCTAGCCGAGGAGGGAATGGGGGGGCGCGCCAAAGAGCTCGCTCGCATCGCCGTCGAGCCCAGAGTGCGAGAGAGGAAGCGTCCGTCGAGGCTTTGGTGGCCAGTTCCATCACACCTCTCGAGGATTGCTACCATCCGGAAGGGGTTCCACCGAGGGATCGATTGAAGGAAGAGCACGCCGAGATTGCAGACAACCTTGCCGGCGCGGGTGCCGATCTCCTCCTAGTAGAAACGATGGGGACACTTGACGAGCTCGACGCCGCCGCCGGGGCGGCGCAACGAACCGGCCTTCCCGTCATGGTCAGCGTGATCCCGGTTGAGGGAGCGAAACTTATCGGTGGTCAGCCGCTCGATGAGGTTTTGGATCTTTTCGAGCCGCAACCGCCAGTGGCCTTCATGGTGAACTGTGCCAACCATCGCGTGATCACCGAGGCCCTCGGGCATCTTTCGAGGGCCGAGACACCGATTTCGCTTGGGGGCTATGCGAACATGGGAACGCCGGAGGACGAGAAGGGTTGGAGTTTCACGCACGAAGTGTCTCCGCGCGACTATGCCGGCAAGGTTATGGAATGGGTACGACTTGGCGCGCCGGGTGGTTGGAGGATGCTGCGGAACCACGCCGGCTCACATTCGGGAGCTGGCGCGCGTTCTTAGAGAAGGCGCCGGCAACCGTGAGAGTGTCTAGTCAGTTGCCACTGGATTGGTCCCAGATTCGCAAACGGTTCCCAGCAGTATATCCCGTCAAATTCCTCGAGTCCGGTTCAGCCGGGGCGCCGGAGTACAAAGAGATCGAGGAGGCGGTAGGCGATGGAACTCGCTATCTGGTAATCAGTTTCGTTCAGTTTGCGACTGGCTTTCGTTACGACCTGGCGCGTTTGGGGGAGATTTGCCCGCTCGAGACATGCTGTTTCTACTGACAAAAGGAGATACTCGAGTCTCGAGCCCTTCCGTTGGTCGGTTGGCGAAGTGCGCGCGTGCCTTACGACCTAATGTCCGACCGATCACGACGACATCGACCGGTTCACCGTCGCGATGACGGATTTCTTGAATGGGGGTTAGTTACTATTTGCCGAGGAGGTACTTGGCGATCGTGTTGAGCTGTATGTTCGAGGTGCCTTCGTAGATCTTGCCGATCTTGGCATCCCTCCAGTACTTCTCTGCCGGGAAGTCCTTAGAGTAGCCGTAACCGCCGTAGATCTCGATCACCTGCGAAGTCACCCGTTCCGCCACATCGGACGAAAAGAGCTTGGCCATGGCCGCCTCGACCACGAACGGGCGTCCCGCGTCTCGGAGCCGGGCGGCGTTGTAGACCATGAGGCGCGCCGCCTCCAGTTCGGTCGCGCATTGGGCGATCTGGAACTGGATGCCCTGAAACTTGGCGATGGGCTGACCGAAAGCCTGCCGCTCCTTTGCGTAGCTGATGCCGTACTCGAGGGAGCCTCGGGCGATGCCGATCATTTGCGCACCAATACCGATGCGCCCTTCGTTCAACGTCTCGATGGCGATCTTGTAGCCTTTGCCCGGCTCTCCAAGCACATTGGCCTTGGGGATCTTGCAATGGTCCAGAATCAACTCGGTGGTACTCGAGGCGCGAATTCCAAGTTTATCTTCCTTCTTCCCGACGGTGAACCCGGGGAAGTCGCGCTCTACCAGGAAGGCGGTGATTCCACGGTAGCCGTCGTCGGGGTTGATATTGGCGAAGACGATGAAAAGACCGGCCTCCGCCCCGTTGGTGATCCACAGCTTGTTTCCGGTCAGCCAGTAGTTCTCTCCGTCTTCGACCGCACGGCACGAAAGCGCAAAGGCGTCGCTACCCGACTGCGGCTCCGAAAGCGCGTAGGCTCCAACTGTGTCGGTGGCGAGTTGCGGTAGGTAGCGCTTCCTCTGATCCTCGGTGGCCCAACGAATCAAGGCGTTGTTGACCAGGGTGTTCTGGACGTCCATGAAGACACCGAGCGAGGCGTCTACGCGGGAGATCTCTTCCACCGCCAGGACCGCCATAAAAAAACTGGAGCCGGAGCCACCGTAGTCTTCCGGGATCTCGACTCCCATCAGTCCGAGCTCGAAGAACTTTGAGACGAGGGAGGGCTCGAACGCCATTTCGTGGTCCATGGCGGAGACCAGTGGGCCGATTTTTTTCTCGGCGAACTCCCGCACCGTGTCACGAAACATTTCTTCCTGTTCGGTGAGAACGGTGAGGCCCTGGGTCTGGCCGGCGGGCGTTTGAGTGTCGGTGCTCATGGCGACCTCGATGGGAAGGAAGTCTAATACTTTGCGAGCTCTTCTATGGCGTCGATGATGTCCTGGGTTTGAGGCAGCATGACCTGCTCGAGCTCTGGGGTATAAGGCACCCAAAGATCTTGGGCGGCCACCCGGCGGACGGGAGCATCCAGCCGATCGAAGAGCTCATCCGATATCCGTGAAGCAATTTCCGCTCCGTAACCGAAGGAGCGTGTGTCCTCATATGCCACCAAGACGCGGCTCGTCTTCTTGACAGATTCTGCGATGGCTTCCCAGTCGTAAGGAGATAAGGACCGGAGATCCAAGATCTCGACCGACACGCCCTTCTCGCGGAGCTTCCTAGCCGCTAAGACCGTCCGATGGACTAGCGCTCCGTAGGTCACGACCGTGAGATCCGTGCCTTCCTGTACCGTCCTGGCCTTGCCGAACGGGATCATGTAGTCGGGGCCCGGGTACTGGCTCTTGTTGTAGGTCTGACGATAGAGGTGTTTGTGCTCGAGAAAGATGACCGGATCGTCGCAGCGAATGGCAGTACGCAACAAACCATTGGCATCGAGCGCCGTCGAGGGCATCACGACTCGGAGGCCGGGTTGGTGGGTGAAGAGCACTTCACCGGACTGGCTATGGTAGAGCCCGCCTCCCGTCAAATAACCGCCAGTTGGAACTCGAATGACGAGTGGACAGGCGAAGGTGCCATTCGAGCGCCAACGGATCGTAGAAAGCCCGCTTCTGATTTGCATAAAGGCCGGCCAGATATAGTCGAAGAACTGGATTTCCGCGACTGGCTTCAGGCCGCGATTGGCCATACCGATGGCCATACCCACGATGGCCGCTTCGGCAAGGGGACTGTTATAGACACGATAGCTGCCGAAGCGCCTTTGTAGACCCAACGTCACCTTGAAGACGCCCCCCTTGCCCTTGACGACATCGAGTGCTTCCTCGCGGGTCGCATCGGCGACGTCCTCGCCGAAGACCACGATCGTGGGGTCACGCTCCATCTCGTCTTTCAAGCAAACGTTCAGGAGATCGACGGTTGTTCTTTCTTTTCCCGACAGGGCCGGTTCGGTGTCGAAATCGCTAGACGTGGGATCGACATCGGGACTGTAGAGATGAACGTAAAGGCTGTCTCGGCCCGCTCCAGGCATCTGCAGCGCCTGGTCGGCTGCTTCGTTCACTTCCAATTCGACGGATGTCTTGATCGCTCCCATCTCTTCCTCGGTAGCCAAGGCGTCTTGGATAAGGAAGTCGCGCATCTTGGTGATGGGGTCGCGCTTGGCTTCCGCTTCCCGTTCCTCTTCTGTCTTGTAAAGACGTTCGTCATCCGAAAGGGAGTGTGAGTAGGGTCTAATCACATGCGCGTGCGCCAGCGCCGGACCGTTACCGGCCCGCAAATAGGCAACTGCATCATTTAGCCGTGCGTAGCTCTCGACCAGATTGCAGCCGTCGAACTCCGTAACGAACAAATCGGGGAAGTTCCGCAGCAATCGGGAGATGTTACCGCCGGGGGTCTGGGCCTCGACCGGAACCGAGATGGCGTAGCCGTTATCTTCGATGAGAAAGAGCACCGGGAGCTTGTTGAGGCTGGCGTTGTTGATCGCCTCCCAAAACTCTCCTTCACTCGTTGCTCCATCGCCGCCCGAAACGTAGACGATCTCGTCACTGTGGAACGTATCTTTCAGTTCTTCGATTTCATTCACCGCTGCGAGGTATTGCCCTGCCTTCGCCGCGCCTACCGCTTGAAGGAACTGGGTGCCGGTGGGACTCGATTGGTTGACGATGTTGAGCTTGTGGTGGCCCCAATGAGAGGGCATTTGGCGGCCGCCCGACGAAGGATCGGCCGCGGCGCCTACCGAGGCGAGTAACTGCTCGAATGGAGTGGTGCCTAGGGCAAGCGAGAGTGCCCGGTCACGATAATAGGGATAGAACCAGTCGTAGCTCGATTTGAGCAACATGCCTGCGGCCACCAACACCGCTTCATGGCCCACACCGTTTATCTGGAAAAAGATCTTGTTCTGGCGCTTGAGTTGAATCTCTTTGTCATCGATCGCGCGTGAGAGGAGCATGAGCCGAAAGGCGTGGAGGAGCGACTCCCGGTCGAGACCGCTGCGCTGCGATTCGGATTGCAGTCCATTGAGCGCGTTGGCTGGTTCCACCTGTGGGCTCGTGCCACTATCCATCCATGCCCCCTCTCTAAAATATTCTCTCGCCCTTTCCAAGGTCGAGGAATCGGCAACGTTCCTCCCTTCAACACCAACTCTCTCGAACGTTGTACGGCCGACGTCTTTTCTGGCCGCTGTCGAGAGGAGAAGCTCTCCTTGTTGGCCGGTGCGAAGAACAGCGAGTATAAAACCGCGCGAATCGATGGAACGGGCAGCTCACACGTCGCCATTCCCCCGGGCATTATATATGAATTGGCGGAACGGACTACTAGTGGAGGCTGACTCTTGACTTACCGATCGGTAGGGACACCCGTCACTAGGCGGGTTTGAGATCTGAAAGTGTGAGTCCGCGGAAAGAGATAAGGCGTTCGATGGACTCGTCGATCTTGACATCTGGAGTGGAGGCACCCGCGGTGATGCCGATCGTCGATGGTCCAGTGCCCAACCAGTCGCGCGCCACCACTTCGTCAGCTTCATGAACCGGCTTGTGGCGAATCTCGACAGGCGAAACGAGGCACAGCGAGTCCGCAATGTGGTAGGTGGGGGAGTGCTGGGAGGAGATCTCGGCGAGGTGGGTCGTATTGCTGCTGTTGTAACCACCCAGTACCAACATCAGGTCGACCGTCTCTTGTACTAGTTCCAGGACCGCGTCCTGGCGCTCTTGGGTCGCGCTGCAGATGGTGTCGAAGGAGCGGAAGCGTTCGGGGAACTCCGACTCCCCGTAGCGGCGAGCGATCGACTTGCGCAGCTCTTCCCCGATGGCAAGAGACTCCGAGCCGAGCATGGTTGTCTGATTGGCCAGTCCGATCCTCTGCAGGTCGCGCTCGGGATCGAAATCGGAGGAGCAAGCCGACGAGAACTTCTCGAGGAAGTCGGACGCGCTACCTCCTTGCTCTATGTACCGGCATACGTCGTGCGCTTCGGTCATGTCTCGCACCACGAGATAGCGGCCTCCGGGGAAACATGAGGCGCGCGAGACCGTCGCCTTCGTCTCCTCGTGCCAGTACTTGCCGTGGACGATCGAAGTAAAGCCGTTGCGGGCATATCGCTCGACGTTTTTCCAAACGTTCAAGACCGAGCCGCAAGTAGTATCTACCAAGATGCAACCACGCTTCTTGAGAATATCCATCTCCGTCCTGCTGACCCCGAAGGCGGGCAGCAAGACCACATCGTCCCCCGTTACTGGTCCGAATTTCTCAGCGGTTGCATAGGGTCCATCCAAGAAACGGATGCCCATGTTTTCGAGACGGCGGTTAACGTACGGATTGTGGATGATCTCCCCGGTGATGTAGATGTCACGGTCAGGGAAACGGGTGCGAGCTTCGTAGGCGTATTCCACCGCGCGGTCCACGCCATAGCAAAAGCCCAACTCCTTGGCGAGGCGAATGGTCAAGTCACCCGCTTTTAAACGGAAGTCGTTGGCGCGGGCCAGATCGACGATCCAACCCTTGTAGTCCTTCTGGAGGGGGTCTTTCACCTCGGATTTCAACCCCAGGCCCTTGTGGAAAATCTTAGCTTCCGCCATGAACGCTCAAGTATAGCTGCTTTCTCCGGACGGCGCGAGGCGCCGCGCGCCCGGCGTCCCGTAGGGTAGCAGCTTGCCGGACTTGTCATTATAATCGATGCAGGAGGGTAACTGATGCAAGACGTTCTGATCACCGGGCCTCGCAAGAAACAACCCAAGTTGCTGGCCTACGTCGACCAGGGGAAATGCTTTGGACGGGGATGCGAGTTTTGCATCAACGTTTGTCCGGTGAAGGACTGCATCACCCTTGTGCCCGATCCCGAGGTCGGTGCCGTGGGGGAGGTCTGCGCAGTGAACGTGGATACGTGCATCGGCTGCCAGCTTTGCGTGAAATTCTGCCCGGCCGACTACGATGCGGTCCACATGTTCCCCCACGACAAGGGAATGGAGCTGACACGAGAGGAAGTCCGGAGCTACGAGTATCGCCAGTACAACAAAAAAAAGGGCGGGGCCCTACCCGGTTAGTGCCGTTCCAACTATTTGGACCGACGTCTGGCTTGGTTGATAGCAGCACCGGCGTCCTGCCGCGACCGATAGCAGCACCCGCCGCCTGGCTAGCTTGAGATTGGCAACTAAGGTATTTTAGCGGCCAGCAGGAATTTATGAGACGCCAACTGGACGCCCAGCAAGATCTACGAAACGCCTGGTCAGTTCCGCTAGTG
Source organism: Candidatus Marinacidobacterales bacterium (assembly GCA_965222425.1). GTDB lineage: Bacteria > Acidobacteriota > Vicinamibacteria > Marinacidobacterales > DATDRI01 > CBDCNP01. Next base: position 238,137 of record CBDCTW010000023.1, on the reverse strand, counting down.
GCAACCGCGTATGGCATCCGGCATGGTACGAGAGGCGTCTGGCTAGGGTGATTACTAGCAACTTCCCATTCTGACGCCAGACACGTTGGCAACACCTCCGTGTTTTGGGCGCCCCGGCACGATCGGAGAGGCGCCAACTTTCCCATGGTTTCGAACGCCCCGGTGCAGCGGAGTAAGTGTATTGTCTCCAGAAGTTGACCCCCCGATCGGCGCGTGCTAACTTGCTGGTTGTTCAGCGGATCAACTAGCTAATCGTCGATGTCTGTATCCCGGACGGTACCAAAAGCGAAGCCTGGCGATTTTCGCCTGGTCTCGGCGTTCGAGGCCAAGGGCGATCAACCGGGCGCGATCGAAGAACTCGTCGCAGGACTGAACCGCGGAGATCCGTACCAAGTCCTCTTGGGCGTCACGGGCTCCGGCAAGACCTTTACCATCGCCAAGGTCATCGAGACGGTCAATCGGCCCAGCCTGGTCATGGCTCACAACAAGACCTTGGCGGCGCAACTCTACCAGGAGTTCAAGGGGTTCTTCCCCGACAACGCGGTCGAGTACTTCGTCAGTTACTACGATTACTACCAGCCGGAGGCCTACGTCCCGACGAGCGATACATATATCGAGAAAGAGGCAACCATCAACGACGAGATCGACCGCATGCGGCTTTCAGCAACTCGCTCGTTGTTCGAACGGCGAGACGTATTGATCGTAGCCAGCGTCTCATGCATCTACGGGCTGGGCTCGCCCGAAGCTTACTACGGCATGCTCTTGATCGTGGAGGAGGGAGAGACCGTCGATCGCTCGAAGATCCTCAGAAAGCTCGTCGAGATTCAATACGAGCGCAACGACTACGATCTGAAGCGAGGAACGTTCCGTGTTCGGGGTGACATCGTGGAGATCATCCCCGCCTACGAGGATGCGGGCGTCAGAATCGAGCTCTTCGGAGACGAGGTCGAGTGCATCTCGCAGATCGATCCTCTTACCGGGAGGGTTCTGGGGCCTCTGAAGAGAGTCGTCATCTATCCGAAGACTCACTACGTGACGCCTCGTGAGAGAACGGTGCGAGCCATCGAGACGATCCGGGAAGAGCTCGATTCCCATACCGCGAAGCTCCGCTCCGAAGGGAAGCTTCTAGAGGCTCAAAGGGTTGCGCAGCGCACGCTCTTCGATTTGGAGATGCTCCAGGAAGTCGGCTATTGCCACGGCATCGAAAATTACTCGCGGCATCTAACCGGTCGCGAGCCGGGGCAACCACCGCCCACGTTGATGGACTACTTGCCTCGGGACGTCCTGATCATCATTGACGAGAGTCATCAGACGATCCCGCAGATTCGCGGCATGTATCACGGCGACCGCTCGCGCAAGGGAACGTTGGTGGACTACGGGTTCCGACTACCATCTGCCTTGGATAACCGGCCTCTCAACTTCGGAGAGTTCGAGGAGCGCTTGGGACCGGTGATCTTCGTCTCCGCCACTCCGGCGGCCGAACAACTCGAGAAGACCGAGGGCGTGGTCGTCGAGCAGATCATCCGTCCCACCGGCCTCATGGATCCCCAAGTTGAAGTGCGGCCGGTCAGCGGGCAGGTGGACGATTTGCTCCACGAGATCCGCGAACGAGAGAAGCGCAAAGAGCGGGTTTTGGTCACCACGCTAACCAAGAGGATGGCCGAGGACCTGACCGAATACTATACCGAGCTCGGTGTTCGTTGCCGCTACCTCCATTCAGATATCGATACTCTTGAACGGGTGAAGATTCTTCGCGACCTGCGTTTGGGGGAGTTCGACGCCCTGATCGGTATCAATTTGCTCCGCGAGGGGCTCGACCTTCCAGAAGTTTCGCTGGTTGCGATCCTGGACGCGGACAAAGAGGGCTTCCTCCGGTCAGAGGGGTCGCTGATTCAGACGATGGGCCGCGCCGCCCGAAACGTCAACGGTACCTCTATTCTCTACGCAGACAAGGTCACCGACTCGATGCGACGGGCCATGTCGGAGACCAACCGTCGTCGCGAGCTCCAGCAGAAATACAACCACAAGCACGGGATAACGCCCGAAACGATTGTGAAGTCCATCGGCGCGATCTTGGGCAGCGTGTACGAGCAGGATTATCCCGCGATTCCGGAGGTGGCCGAGGGCAGGCTGGATCTTGCGACAGCCGAGGAGCTGGAGCGGGAGATAAAGAAGCTGAACAAGGCGATGAAGCGGGCCTCTCAGCAGCTCGAGTTCGAGAAGGCAGCCGAGATCCGCGACAAGATCAAGGAGCTTCGCCAACTCGAGCTCTTCGACGACTTGATGCCCGAGAAATCATGGAGGCAGGTATGAACGGCGCCACCGAGCGCCTCAAACAGACGATTCTCGGCGTCCAGGAGTTCACACTTCTCTCTTTCCGTGCCTTCCGAAACCTTTTTTCTCCTCCCCGGTACTGGAACGACACTTTCCACATGATGGATGTCGTCGGGGTTGGCTCTGTGACCATGGTTTGTCTGACCGGACTATTCACCGGAATGGTGCTCACCGTGCAAAGCTCCGCCACTCTGGACGCCTTTGGCGCGCGACCCTACGTGGGACGAATGGTTTCACTTTCGATGATTCGCGAGCTGGGGCCGGTGCTGACGTCGCTAATGGTGGCGGGCCGCGTAGGCTCGGGCATGGCCGCGGAGCTGGGCTCGATGGTCGTGACCCAGCAGATCGATGCGATGCGTGCCCTGGGCACCGATCCCATCCGCAAGCTGGTTACGCCGAGGATAGTCAGCGGGTTGGTGATGGTCCCGGTTCTGACGGTCCTGTCGGACGCGGTCGGAATGTTGGGGGGATACCTGGTGGCGCGCTTTTCGCTCCGACTGGCCACTCAGTTCTATTGGCACTCTGCCGTCGATGCGATCCGAATTCAAGACATCACGATGGGTCTGATGAAGCCGTTCGTCTTCGGCTACATCATTGCGTCGGTAGGATGCTATGTGGGACTTTCCACGCGCGGCGGAACGCAGGGAGTGGGCCTCTCGACGACACGCTCGGTGGTGATGGCCTCGGTCTTGATTCTAGCTTCGGACTATTTCCTCAACTTACTCATTCTTCACTTCGTTTGCTAGTGAGCCCAGCCGCCCCTGTCATTTCGTTCCGCAATGTCTACTACGCGTATCCGGAAGCAGAGGAATACGCGCTCGAAGACATCTCCTTCCAGGTCCCCGCGTCGAGCACCGAGATCATCCTGGGAGGAAGTGGCTCCGGGAAGTCGACCATCCTCAAGCTCGTCCTAGGCCTGATCAAGCCTGAATCGGGCTCGATCCAGATCGACGGCATCGACATCACCGACATGAAAGAACGTGATCTGATGGTGATACGCTCCAAGATCGGGATGGTTTTCCAAGAAGGAGCCCTGTTCGATTCTCTCACCGTGGCAGAGAACGTCGGGTTTCGGCTCCGCGAGCACGAAAATTTGACGGAGGAAGAGTTCGAGGACAAAGTCGGTGCGATGCTCGGATTCGTGGAACTGGACGGGTTTTATGATCGCATGCCGTCGGAGCTCTCGGGTGGCCAGCGGCGCCGGGTGGCGGTGGCGCGAGCCATGGCACACCGACCGGAGTTAATTCTCTACGACGAGGCAACGACCGGCCTCGACCCCATCACCGCCGCCACCATCTGCGACCTCATTGTCAAGTTACGAGATTTCGAAGGCGTCACGACAGTGTTGGTTACGCACCAGCTGCGCGACGCGTTTCAGATCGCTCAGGGGTTCGTCTTCATACGGGACGGCGAGGTAGCTTACAATCACATCGACGATCTCGATTCTCTAGTGGGTACCCAGTTCATGGTTCTCAATGAGGGACGCGCTGTTTTTCGAGGGCGACAAAAGGAGCTCTGGGAAACGCCGAATGCTTACGTAAGGAAATTCCTGTCCTGATCCTTTTCAGAACTCTCACGAGGAGCGGAGGAAAACGCCATGCCAACGAAGAAGACAATTACCTATTCCCAGCTACGAGTGGGCATCGTAGTTCTCATCGCGTTGGGTATATTCCTGTTCACGACGCTCTACATTACGCGCCAGGGCGGACTGCCATTTTTCGGTGGGCAGTACACCGTCTACAGCTATCTCGGCGATGTGAACGGGTTGAAGTCAGGTGCTCCTGTCCACCTATCCGGTGTGGAAGTGGGCTCGGTGACTCGAGTCGTGTTTGCCCCACCAGACGCGCCTCGGCCGGTCAAAGTAACGATCAAGCTACGGCGTGACATACAGGACAGACTGACTACTAACTCACAGCTCAGCGTAGGAAGCCTCGGAGTCCTGGGCGAGAAAATGGTGGACATCGACCCCGGGCCACCTGGCGGTCAGCAGATTGCCGATGGAGGCGTCCTCCAGGGAGAGGCCGGCGATCCGATCAAGGGAATCATCTCCGATGCTTCTCAAACTATGAAGGACGTCAGAGATCTAGTGTCCGACATTCAAGAGGGTAGGGGATCGTTGGGCAAAATCCTGAAGGGTGAAGAGTTTCATGAGAGGCTCTCGGATTTCGTATCTCGAGCGCAAGAGGTCTTCGGTCGAATGAACAGCGGGGAGGGTACTCTGGGCAAGCTGATCAACGACCCCGAGGTGTACAAGAACCTGAAGGGACTCACGTCAGGATTAAACGATATCGCGACCAAGATTCGGGACGGCGAAGGCGGCCTCGGTAAGCTGGTGAGTGATCCGGAGACCGGGGCCTCTCTGAGCAAAATGATTGGGCAACTGGACGTCGTGACCGCTCGTTTGGCTGAGGGAGAAGGGTCAATCGGTGCGCTGATCAAGGAGCGGGAGTTCTATGACAGTCTCAACACCTTCTCTGGCAACCTAGACAGCATCACCGCGCGCGTGGAAAAGGGCGACGGTACATTGGGGCAGCTCCTGCAAGACCGCCAGCTCTACGACAACCTAAATGGTACGGCGGGGGAGTTGCAGGGGTTGCTCAAGGACATTCGGGCGGACCCCAAGCGATACCTTCGGATCAAGGTCAGCTTGTTCTAGTACGCTGTATCAGGTGACGAGCTACTGATAAAGGCACTAGGGTGGAAAGTTAGCCGATGTGGTCCTGGCGCGGGGCCGGTTGATGCTTTTGCTCGTGGTGGCGGCGAAGGGCCTCCATCATGAACTCGGTTGTCGAACGGACCGACTGGATGTTGGAGCGAATGTTCGAGTGCACGAAGTTGAAACGGTCGCGGCGAAGCGGGATGAGCCGATAGACGGCTTCCTCGCCCTGTTGCTGGGCCGTGAATCCGCCGCAGATGTAGCCGTCCAGGAGATGAATCTCACCGGTCGCTTCCTCGGTGTCGATGCGTAGCACACCGGTAGCCTGGTTCGCTTCCAGCATTTGAAGGATATCGGTGGTCTTGAAGTGAGAGAGATCTCCGGACAGCTCTCCTTGTTCGTTTCGCCGGTGAACCTCGATTTGAGTGCGGCAATGCAGGACGAGTTCCTTCATGCTGAAGGGTTTGAGCAAGTAGTCGTCGGCGCCCGCATCGAGACACGCGAGCCGGTGCTCGGGGGTGGAGTCGTCAGACACCAAGATCAGCGGAAGGCCATCGAATCCGGGCCCCGCCCGAAGCGCCTCGCCGAAGGCGAGCCCGTCCATTTCGGAGAGCTCGTCCTCACAGAGCACGAGGTCGGGCATCTCCCTGCGAACGGCGGGGAGAGCGACACGAGGCGGTCGTAACGAAGGAAGCCCCATGATCGAAAGTTTTGGAGTCACCGACATCGGCAGGCGCCGCCAACTCAACGAGGATGCCATGCTCATCGACGACAAATCGGGTCTCTACGTCGTCGTCGATGGAATGGGTGGACACAACGCCGGCGAAGTGGCTTCCCAATTGGCGGTTGAGACGGTGTCCAATTTCGTCCGGCGCTCCGGCCATGACGAAGAGATCACGTGGCCGTATGGAGTGGACCCCGCGATTTCCATCAACGCCAACCGTCTCCGAACCGCCGTCATGCTCGCGAACAAGCGTGTATGGAAAGAGGCCGACAATCGCGAAGACTATACCGGTATGGGGACTACCATCGTTGCGGGGCTCGCGGAGGACGCGAGTTTGATCCTGTGTGGGGCAGGCGATAGCCGCGCTTACCGACTTCGGGGAGACACCCTGGACCAAATTACAGTCGATGACTCGTGGGTGCAGGTAGCTTTGAGCGAAGGACTGCTCCAGGCAGACGAAGCCGAGAATCATCCGATGAAGAACATCATCACCAAGGCGGTGGGGCGAAGCAAAACATTGACTTGACCGTGCAGGAAGAGACTCTGGAGGATGGAGATCTGTACCTTCTTTGCACCGACGGGCTTCATGGAATGCTGAATCACGCGGGAATCGTCGAGATTCTGAGCGCGAAGAAGGACAACCTCGAGGAAGCGGTCCAGGGGCTCGTAGCCGCGGCCAACGAGAACGGCGGCAAAGACAACATCACCGCAGTCGCTCTTCGCTATGGCAAGTAGGGTCAAAGCAACCACGTTGTTTGGCGGCCAGCGGGAACTGAGTGCCCGCCTCGCTAGCTCCCGGTCAAAGTAACCACGTTGCTTGGCCGCCGACAGGCTCCGCACCCGGCGGCTCCGCAGCGGGTGAGCTCAAGCTCAAGGCTGTTCGCCCCGTTCCCGGTTTTGCTTTATGTGGGATCGGGGAGAGCCCTGCCGCAGGCACTGGACAATGAATCTTCACTCCCGGGAAAGGGATTAACGGTGTCGTCCAACACCCAAACTAGGCGGCCGTCCTTGTTGAGCGAGGCGCTAGGGCCTTTCTGGCGGCGATTCGCGTGGGCGGGCGGCTACTTCGTTGCCATGCTTCTTGTCGGTACGGTGGGTTACCGATTCATCGAGCGGTGGGACTGGTTCAACTCGTTCTACATGGCGGTGACCACGGTAAGCTCCGTGGGGTTCATGGGAGTCGAGCCGCTCTCTCCAGCGGGACGTGCCTTTACAATTTTGCTCATTCTGCTTGCCATCACCGGACTCGGTATCTGGTGGGGTCTTATTACCGCACTCATCGTCGAGTTCGATCTGAGTGGGCTGCTGCGGAGGCGTCGAATCATGAGGAAAGTCTCAGGTCTGACTAACCATTTCATCGTTTGCGGTGGGGGACGCATGGGCCGGGTCGTTGTGGAGGAGCTCTACACGTTGGGTAAGCTCTTCGTCGTCATCGAGCGAGACGCCGCGAGTGGGGCCGCGATCCTGGATCAGTATCCGGGTGTCCTTCTCATTACCGGCGACGCAACCAAGGAGCACACCTTGACCGAGGCCGGCGTCGAGCGGGCCAGTGGCTTGGCGGCTTGTCTCCGCGACGACGCCGACAACTTGCTGTTGTGCCTGACGGCCCGCGGCATGCGATCCGAGATGACCATTGTGGCGCGAGCCGCCTACCAAGAATCCTTGGACAAGCTCCAGCGAGCGGGAGCCGACCATGTGATGTCACCGATTGTAACGGGCGGTTTACGCATTGCATCCATGCTTCTGCGGCCTTCCGTGGTGAGCTACCTCGATGTGGCGACGACCGGCGCCGACGAGATGGCCCTTCGTTTGGAGGAGAACGGACATCCCGGAGAGCTCCTCGCTGGTCGGGCGCTCGCTGGCGGAAGCTAAGATTCCTCAGCGAACGGGACTCATCGTGATGTCGGTGCGCTACAGCAGAGGGGGCGATACCGCGACCCATAACCCTGATCCGGAAACGCGTCTCGAGGCGGGGGACGTTTTGATCGTGCTGGGCCGCCAGGAACAGATCCAGGAGTTGCGGGACTATATACGGAAGGGGCGATAATGAGCAGAGTGGCCTTTTTAGGTGGTGAGTGGTAGCCTTCTGCGAAAGCACGGATTCTCCTGAGGTGGTGCCTAAGCCCCCCTAACAAAGAGATTCCCGCTACTCGAGATTCGATGTGCCCGGGCGGTTGCACCGGCAAAGAAGGAGATCGGAAGATGGCTCGTATCGTACGGGGCGGACTCATTCAGGCGTCTACAACTGGATCGGGGACGGATCCAATCGAAAAGATCAAGAAGGCGATGGTGGAAAAACACGTTGGCCTCATCGAGGAAGCGGCCAGCAAGGGAGTCCAAGTGCTGTGTCTCCAGGAGCTCTTCTACGGACCGTATTTCTGCGCAGAACAGAATTCGCGGTGGTACGAGCTGGTGGAGCGCGTACCCGACGGTCCTGCTACCAAACTAATGCAGGAGCAGGCGAAAAAGCACGGGATGGTCATGGTCGTCCCCGTCTACGAGGAGCATATGACCGGCGTCTACTACAACACTGCCGCGGTCATCGACGCCGATGGCAAGTACCTGGGAAAGTACAGGAAGCACCACATTCCTCATTGCGATCCCGGTTTCTGGGAGAAGTTCTATTTCAAGCCGGGCAACTTGGGGTATCCCGTCTTCGAAACGGCATTCGCAAGGGTCGGCGTTTACATTTGCTACGATCGTCATTTCCCCGAAGGTGCTCGCATCCTAGGGCTCAACGGGGCGGAGATCGTTTTCAACCCTTCCGCGACGGTGGCGGGCCTCTCGGAGCATTTGTGGCGACTCGAGCAACCTGCCCATGCTGCCGCCAATCAATATTGGATCGGCGCGATCAACCGCGTAGGCCACGAACAACCTTGGGACATTGGCGAATTTTACGGCTCCAGCTACTTCTGCGACCCACGGGGGCAGATCGTCGCCGAAGGGAGCCGCGACAAGGACGAAGTGGTGGTGGCCGACCTCGACTTGGACAGGATCCAAGAAGTTCGGCACACCTGGCAGTTCTTCCGGGATCGCCGACCCGAAACATATGACGAAGTGACGCAGGTGTGATATGAGCACTCCTACCAAACGGGTTCCCACCGGCCGGCTGAGCGGCGAAGAGATCGTCTCCAAGCACCGGCAATACATTTTTCCTTCCGTCGCCAACTACTACTCGAACCCGATGCCCTTGGTAAGAGGCGAGGGAAAGCACGTGTACGATGCCGACGGGCGAGAGTATCTGGATTTCTTTGGCGGAATCCTCACCGTGAGCCTCGGGCATTGCCACCCGGAGGTCAACGCCCGAGTCAAGGAACAGGTGGATACTCTGCAACACGCTTCCACTCTCTACCCTACCGAGCCCATGGTGGCGCTGGCGGAGAAGCTGGCCCAGATAACTCCCGGCGATCTACAGCAGAGTGTCTTCACCAACTCTGGAACGGAGGCCAACGAGACCGCCCTTTTGCTGTCTCAGCTTTATACCGGTTCTGGTGAGGTCGTGGCGTTGCGGCACAGCTATAGCGGGCATTCTTCACTGGCGATGTCGGTGACGGGGCAGTCGAGCTGGCGGCTAGGAGGCACTCACGTTGCCGGCATCAAGCATGTGGCCAACGCATACTGCTATCGATGCCCGTTCGGGCTGACCTACCCCAGCTGCGAGCTGCGTTGTGCAACGGACGTCGAGGAAGCGATCCAGACAACGACGTCGGGCAGGATCGCGGGGTTCATCGCTGAGCCCATTCAAGGTATTGGTGGCTTCATCACACCGCCGCCCGAGTACTTCAAGATCGTCGTCGATATCGTCCGCAAATACGGCGGCGTGTTCATTTGCGACGAGGTGCAGACCGGCTGGGGACGGACCGGTGATCACTGGTTCGGGATCGAGCATTGGGGAGTCGAGCCGGAAATCATGACGTTCGCCAAGGGTATGGCGAACGGTGTGCCCATCGGCGCTACGATCACCACCCCTGAGATTGCGAATAGTATCAAGGGCAGCACGATCTCGACGTTCGGTGGCAATCCGGTCAGCATGAGCGCCGCGCGGGCCGTGATCGACATCATCGAGAGAGACAATCTCAAGGAGAATGCGCGCGTGGTCGGCGATCACCTGCGGGAAGGTTTGGAGGACCTGGCCAGTAAGTACCCCGTGATCGGCGACGTTCGCGGCATGGGTTTGATGCAGGCTCTAGAGCTGGTCGGCGAGGGGAAGGCCCCTGCCCCCAAGGCCACCGCCGCTCTCCTGGAGAACACGCGGGCCGAGGGACTGATCATCGGGAAAGGTGGACTCTACGGGAACGTGATTAGGATCAGCCCCGCCCTCAACGTGACCAAGGGGGATGTGGACGAGGCGTTACGTATGCTCGATCGTGCGCTGGCAGGTATCGAGCACTGATCACTGGAACGCTGGAACGACGCCCTTTGCGTAACGTTCCAGTTGGCGTTCTTCATCCCCGCTCATCAGATAGACGTTGAACTGATCGACGCCCGCCTCGACGAGCTCCTCGAGTTGTTGCCGATGCGCCTCGGCGGGACCCACGATGGTAAAGCGGTCGGTCACTGCATCGGTGATGAAGCCTAGGTGGTCGGCGTCCTTATCGGCGTGCTCCCGATAGTCGTATCCCTTTCGTCCTTCGATGTACTCCGTGAGCTCCTTGGGCAGTTCGCCCTGATGGTATCGCCCGACTAGGTCCGCCACGTGGTTTCCAACCATTGCGGGAAACCATCGAATTTGGGCTCGGGCTTTGGCTAGATCATCCGCGATCCAAACCGGCGCCGCTGCTAGGACTTTGACATCGTTGGCCTTTCTTCCGGTTTTTTGAGCGCTCGCTCGAGTGACGCTGGTGAACCAGCGAATGAGAAACGGATCCGCGATCTGAAGGATCAAGCCTTCCGCGACTTCGCCGGTCATGGCGAGTACCTTGGGCCCGTAGCCAGCCACCCAAACCGGAAGTTCTCCCGAAGCCCATGTGAGCTGGACCGGCTGCCCGTCGTGCTCGACCTCCTTGCCGGATGCGAGGTCGCGGATCACTTGAACCGCGCGTCTCAGGTCGGCGACAGCGGTGGGGCGGCGTCCCAGAACCCGCTGCGAGCTATCGCCGCGGCCGATGCCCATATCCATGCGGCCCCCCGAGATGATGTTCAGGGTGGCAAACAGACTCGCGGTCACAGTGAGATCTCGGACCGCCGGATTGGTCACCATCGTACCGAGTCGGACCTTGCTGGTGTTGGCGGCCAGCAGAGCTAGCATCGGATAAGGTTCTTTCCAGAGAACGTGCGAGTCGAAAGTCCACACGTACTTGAAGCCGGCATCTTCGGCCATCTTGGTCAGGGCGACCGTTCGCTCCGGCGACATGTCACCCTTGAAAGTGATTCCAAAGTCCAGCCGTGGCTTGTTCATTGCAGCCTCTTTTGAAGGAGTTCGTGGTTTAGTGACCGTAACGAAGCCTCAGTTTTTCTCAACTCGGCTGGTGGGTCAACACCGTCTTGTTGACAACTTGCGAGGCCATTCCGTATCATCGGCTCCGTATCTCTTTCCAGAAACAGAAGATGCAAGCGTCTCTCCAAAAAATGTCTCGCAGCCGACGAGGGCTCTATGAGTTCAACGTCGACTCGTTGGAGCTACGACTCTACAACAAGAATTTGGCGTCCACCAAGATCGCCGAGCGTACGTGGGGCACGTACGACGTGGCCGCTTTGGAAAGCATTCGCAAGCTGGAGACTTGGGCGGCTCCTTTCTTGATTGTCTCCGGCCTGGCGCTTTTGTTCTGGGCGATGACCCAGGCGGGCGGGCTGGGTCCGATGCTGGCGCGGCCCAGCAGCTTTCAGTCGTCGGCTGAGTTCTTCCAGTTCTTCGTTCCCTCGCTCACCGCGATGGTGGGGTTCTGGGCGACGTTGGCTCTAAACATCCCCGACCTGAGCCGATTCGCGCGGGGTCAGAAGGAGCATAGATGCTGGGACAATCGTTGGGGCTTCCTCCTACCATGGTTTTCTATTCTTTCATCGGAGTAGCCGTCACCTCGGCCACCGTCCTCATCTTCGCCGAGGCGATATGGGATCCGGTCGAGTTGGTCTCACGGTTCGGGAACCCCTTCCTGGTCGCGGTGGCAATGGTCGCGTTGGCCGTAGCTACGCTGTCCACGAACGTGGCGGCCAACGTCGTTGCTCCGGCGAACGGATTCGCCAATCTATGGCCGGAAAAGATGACGTTCGCTCGCGGAGGGATTTTGACCGGCATCATCGGCATCGTGATGATGCCATGGAAGCTGCTGGCCGACTACGGTACTTACATCTTCGGTTGGCTGGTGGGCTACTCGGCCTTCCTCGGCCCCATCGCAGGCATCTTCATTGTGGACTACTTCTTGCTCCGAAAGCAGAACCTCTCCCTCTACGATCTGTATCGCCGCGGGGGGTTGTATGAGTACCGGCGTGGTTTCAATTGGAGGGCGGTGGGTGCTCTGGTGGCAGGTATTCTGGCGGCGATGGCTGGGCTGGTTTTTCCAAGCCTTCGAGTGCTCTACGACTATGCGTGGTTCGTTGGCTTCGGAGTGGCGGCGCTCGCCTATTACCTGTCCATGCCTGCCGCGGCGCAGCTCGATCTCTCTGTCGTGCCCTTGGGAACCGAGGTCGCGGGATGAGCGCTCCGCGGTCTCCATTGTCAGGGGTCACGGTGCTCGACCTCTCGCGTATTCTGGCGGGTCCTTACTGCACCATGGTTCTCGGGGATTTGGGTGCGGAGGTGTTGAAGGTCGAGCCTCCGGACGGTGACGATTCGCGAGGCTGGGGACCGCCCTTCGTTGAAGGGGAAAGTGCCTATTTCCTCGCCGTCAATCGAAACAAGAAAAGCGTGTGCATCAACCTCAAGCGAGCGAGCGGTCGTGACCTCCTGCATCGACTCGCGGGTAAAGCGGACGTCCTGGTGGAGAACTTCAGGCCGGGAACGCTTGACCGTTTGGGTTTTAGCTACGAGACGATTCGCTTGGCTCGTCCCGAGATCATCTATTGCTCGATCTCCGGTTACGGGCACAGCGGACCTCTCAGGCAACGGCCTGGTTACGATGCGGTAATGCAGGGAGAAGGTGGATGGATGAGCTTGACCGGCGAGCTCGACGGTCCCCCGCTCAAGGTCGGAGCCTCCCTGGCCGATATCTTCGCCGGCACGATGGCGGCGCAGGGAATACTCGCCGCCCTTCACCAACGTGCTACGACCGGGAAAGGACAAAAAGTAGATGTCGCCCTGTTCGACAGCGTTTTGGCGACGCTTTGCTATCAGGCGCAGGGCTATCTCCTCACCGGCGAAGTTCCGGAGCGCTTGGGAAATCGACATCCCTCCTTGTCTCCCTATGAGACGTTCCAGACCGCCGATGGTTATGTGATTGTGGGTGTGGGTAACGATTCGCTCTGGCGTTCCTTCTGCCGCGCGGTCGGAATGCCCGATCTTGACGACCCTCGGTTCAAGTCCAACGCGCTTCGGGTCGAAAATTATGTCGAGCTCAAGAAACTCCTGGTGCCGATGTTTCGGAGTGGCTCTACCCAACATTGGTTGGACATACTCGAGCCCGCGGCAATACCGGTTGGACGGGTGCGTTCAGTGCCGGAGGCTTTGTCGAATCCGCAAGTCGCCGATCGGCAGATGCTGATCGAGGTGGAGCACCCCACCGTTGGCCGAATGAGAATGACCGGCAACCCTATCAAGATGTCTGGCCTTCCAGATGGCCCATCGCTTCCTCCTCCTCTGTTGGGACAACATACCGAGGAAGTGCTGACGGAGAAACTAAACCTGAGTTCGGAGGAAATCGAAGCCCTTCGCGAAGAGGGTGCGCTGGGCTCGTGATCCTCAACAACGCTAACCTCGTTACCTTCTGGGACTCCGAACCTTTTGTCACCGGCGCGTTGGTCGCCATCGAGGGGAAGATCCTCGTCGACTTCGGTAGCGTAGGTAAGTTGGCCGACCGGTACGACGCCGCCGAGACGCTCGATGTGGGCGGTCGGATCGTGATGCCCGGACTCATCAACGCCCACACCCATTTACGTCGCACTTTAACGCGGGGGATGCCGATCAAAGGGGCGCAGCCGCGGACCTTTCAATAGATGCAAGAAGCGCTTTGGTGGAGACCGGATCGGGCTCTGAGCGAGGAGGACGTCTACTTGGGAACGATGGTGGGATTCCTGGACTCGGTCCGCGCCGGAGTCACCACGGTAATCGATCACCATTCTAGCCCTGCGGTGGTACCCGGTAGCCTCGATGTCGTGTGGCAGGCGTTCAGCGAGGTCGGAGTAAGGGAATAGCTGTCGTACGGGGTTTCCGATCGGTACGGTTCCAGGGTCAGTAAGGCTGGAGTCGGCGAGAATCGCCGATTCATCGAGCGGTGCAAGCGAGAAGGTTCGGAGATGATGAGTGGGCTTTTCGGATTGGAGGCGTCAAGCGATGTCTCCCGTCAGACGCTCGAGCAGGTGGTCCCAGCGCACGTCGAGGTCGGGGGTGGTTTCCACGTGCACGTAGCGGAGGATGGTGGCGATCTCGAGATCACACGTCGGGAGCACGGGGCGACACCGGTCGCGCGTCTGGCCGTTGCTGGCGTTCTGAACAAAGCCAGCTTGGCCGTCCACTGTGTTCATCTGGAGGAGACCGACTATCGTCAGCTCAAAGCGAGCGGTGCGCGCGCCGTGGTTTGTCCTCAGTCGAACGCAGCATCGGGTGTGGGCGGGGATGACACCGCCGATCTAGCACGCCTCCGCGGAACCGGGGTTCCTACTGTCGTCGGGACGGACGGGGTGACCGCCAGCGTGTTCGAGGAGTTCAGAGCCGCGGCGCTCATTCAACGAGTGCGGGGACGTCCTTCTTCGGGAGCGAAGAGGGAGGCGTTTCAGGCCGTGTTCTCGGGCAACGGCTTACTGGCGACCGAGCTATTCGGCCCGACACTCGGGAAGATCAAGCCCGGGGCGCGAGCGACCTCGTGGTGTTGGATCATCAACCGGCAACGCCGCTCCGGTTGAGAATTTCGCGGACCACTTTTTTTCGGCATGAGCCGCGCCCCGGTGTACGCCGTGGTTATCAACGGCAAGTTGGTCTTCAAGCAATGCGTATTTTCCCACCTCGATGAGTCGCGTATTCGAGCCCGGGCCCGTCGGGCGGCGGACGCATTGTGAAAACGGATGTAAAAACAATTCTTATTCCGTTAATGCCTCTCCCGTTGGGAGAGGGCCTGGGTGAGGGTGGGAAGACTCTTTTTCCGTTAATTACTGGTAAAGCACCGCCGCTTCTCCGTTCTCGGCGATCCGTTGCTCGGCCAGCTCCAGGAGCTTATCCCGACGTTTCAGTAACGCTTCTATTTGTGGATTGGTCAACCACCGTCCAACGCGCTCCTCCAGGATTTTTTCAGTGAGCCCTCGCAGTTTTCCCAGTACCGAAGGAGAAAACCGGGCCAAGTCCTTGGTTCCCATCAGTTCCCCCTTGATGCGAAAGGCGCGGGAGTGATCGATGGTCCACAGTCGCCAATCCGGGTCGATCAAGATATTCGATGCATTTGAGCGATCCGTGTTGTAAGTGAGCTGATGCAGAAGTCGAATCTTGAACATCTGCTCGTTTCACCGCCGGGCGTCTGGGATCGGCATTTTTAGTTTCTTGCGCTTGGTCTCGGTGATCGTATCCTCGGCTCATATCTGTAAGGATCCTGTTTGCCGTTCAGGCTGCGTTCGACGGCAGCCGGTACCAGCGCGAGGCCGAGCAGTTTATCCAGCTGGTAGGCCGCTATCTCGTGCTTATAGGAGTCGCGAAAGTGCAATTCCGGCTTTCCCTCGCCGAAGCGCGTGAGGCCGGGGCGATAGATATTGACCGTCTTCCATATCGCTCGCGCGCTCACGACTCCGTCGGTGAGAGTAAACAGGTCGGGGTGGGTGACCCCGATGGGGATGGCCTCTTTTTTGACGCGGTCAGCGCTAGCGAGAAAGTTCCCCGTTTCCTCACCTTGCATCGGAAAGGGTTGTGGCGCAGTTGAGGCGGGACTCCACAAAAGCACCGCCAGCGAGAAGTAGAAACCGCGAGTGAGCGCTAGCGTCCCCGGTGTGGTAGTCCGAAGCATCTAGGCACCTTTGCCTCCTAACTCACTCCGGCCGTGCGTAGCGGCGGAGTGAATAAGGCATGTTGACTACCGCTCGGTGACGGTGACAACGATCTGAGCGGTCCAGCCATCGGGATCGTTGCGGTTGTTTCTTCCGTCGTGGGGCCAGTCACGTCTCCCGTTCCGGCCATCGATGGACCAGCCATCGTTGTCGGCGTCATTCAAGTAGCGCCTTAGTCGGCCCTCGGTCTCGTCGAAGGCGGCCCGATGGTCCGCTTCTGTGAACTCATCGTTCAGACGATCGATGGCGGCTTGCAGGGCTTCTCGAGCCGCTTCGTTGTTCAAGTTCGTCGAGCCCACCACGGTGCTCAGGTCGTCGACTCCCAGTAAGATTTGGCCGATACGCGAGTCGGTCGTCGTGCCACGAGTCCAGAGCGCGTCGGAGTCGAAGTTCCGGTAAGCCGTGAGTAGGGTCGTAATCTCGAACTGCGGTTCTGTAGGGGCCGGGGGTGGGTTGCTCGGACTCGTTGGGCTGCTGTCGCCGCCACAAGCGGCGAGCACTGCGGCGGCCAGAAGCGGGACGATGGTGTGAATTTTCATGGTGTCTCTTGGCTCATCACAAAGAGGAAAGTTAGCAACGGATGGAGACCCTGTCAAAGTGAGATGCATCCCTCTTGAGTTCCACAAATCATTGACTAGCGATTTTTCTTCGGGTTGCGCGCGAGAGGCGGGCTCGTCACAATAGAATTTTCCGCTTCTCTGGAATCCAGAGGGAATCTTTCACCCTCACCCAGGCCCTCTCCCTAAAAGGGAGAGGGATTAGAGGATGAAGAGCTTCAAATAAGGGAGGTTAGCGAATGCCGAAGGCTATGTGGAACGGCCAGGTCGTTGCTGAGTCGGACAAGACAGAAGTGGTCGAGGGGAATCAGTATTTTCCTCCCGACTCCGTGAGGAAGGCATACCTGCAACCCAGCGATAAGGAGACCGTTTGCCCGTGGAAAGGGACGGCGAGCTATTACAATGTCGTCGTCGATGGGAACGTCAACGAGAACGCCGCTTGGTACTACCCGAACCCCAAGGATGCCGCGAAACGGTTCAAGGACTACGTCGCTTTTTGGAACGGCGTCGAAGTGGAGGCCTGAGGCCAATACAGACTGACCGGAGTCTTTCTTTAGGAAGCCCGCCAGACATCAGCTTCTCTATACCCTCCACCGTCCGGGGGAGCTCTTTGGTAAATACCTCGTGACCGTCATCGGTGATCAGGACGACTTCTTCCAATGTAATGCGCCAACCTTTGTCGGGAATATAAAGGTGCAGTTCGTAGGACATGATCTGTCCCGGACGAAGAGGGGAGGTGTAGTCCTCGTGAATATGCATGTTCATCCCCCAATAGTGTCCGGAGCGGCGTTTCCCGACCCGCTCGGCGAATCGCTCGGCGGGGCCGCGAAGCCAATCGGGTAAATCGTCCAATCGTTCTTGCATCGTCTGGGCAGCCATCTCTCCGGCGCGCATGAACGGGACTCCAGGGCCCAGCGCCTCGAGTCCAGCCTCGAATGCGGCTAAGTAGGTTTCGTAGGCCAAGCGCTGTTCGGGGTTGAATCGACCGGATACCGGCACCGTCCTCGCCAAATCGGAGACGTAATAGTTGACCTCGGCACTGTGGTCGACCATCACCAGCTCCCCCGCCTCCATAGTGCGGTTCTCCAGATCGTAGGAGCCAAAGAGATCGACGAAGCCTCACATGGAGTTCGGCCCCGATTGGATGTCGGCGCTATATGCCGTGAACTGAGCACCCGTGCCCTTGAAGGCGTACTCGATCTCGGCCGCCACTTCTCGCTCATCGACGCCGGGAGCGACGGTCGCGATGCCCATCATGAGACCCCGCACGGATATTTGGGCGGCTCGCCGCAAGGCAGCGATTTCCTCGTCATCCTTCACCCGCCGCATTTCCTCCATGATCGGTAGGATGGAGCGGACATCGGCCTTGGGGAATCGCTTCTTGAAGCCCTCCACGATCGTGTCTTCACGATAGGTGCCATGCTCACCCCCCGGAAGGAAGGAGGGGAAGGGAGCCTGGACTCCAAAGGACGCCTGAGTGGAAACAGAATCGTGACTTCTCGCCAACATGTAGACCGGGTCGGCCCTAATCGTCTTGTCGAAATCCTTCTCGAACTGCTCCATGGGAATGGGCTCACCCAGGCCGAGCCGCGCTAGTTCCGCGCCGACTTTGTCCGTGACTCTCGGAACGTAGACGCGGGTCTCACCGGTCTTACCTGTCAGGCCTGCCCGGCCGGCCAGGGGGGGCAGGACGACTGCCACACCCGGCATGCTCAGGCCGGTGAGATAGAAAAGGTTTTCCTCTTGTCGGAAACCTTGCACGCGCAAATAGGAATTGTGTCGGTGCTCGTCCCACGCATCGATAACGCCTTTTTCTCCCAACAGAACAACGATGCCCTCGGGAATGCTCTCCGCCAGTCGCGTGCGGCGCGCGGCAAAAGTCGAGGGCGAGAAGACGTCGGCGTACGTAGGAAACTTACCTGAGGAGGCTTGGGTGGTACCCTGCTCGTTGGCGCCCACGGTGGCGGTCAGCTCTGGCACTTGCTGGCAGCCCCCTGTGGATAAGAAGAATAAGCGGGACAGGCTGAACAGGGCGGAGGAAACCAACATCATTTTGTAGAAGCTCATCAGAATCTCCTTTGGCTCGGAAGCCACGTCGAAGGAGCCTACCCCTGCCAATCTTGCGTGTCAGAGATCTTCAGTCTGAGAACTTGGCGCGGGCATGGAGAACCTTGCCGGGGTCGACTAATAACCCTGCGAGCAGGTAGAGCGCCGCCGCCGAAACCATTACCGCGCGGAAGCCGAAGCTCATGGCGAGAAGCGTGGCGAGAGGTGGCGCCAATACGCTGGCGCAACCATTGACCGCCCACGCCCAGGGCGCCAGTGGTGCGGCTTTGGTTTTCACTTGCTCCAGGCCGCAGGGGAAGGGCATGCCCATGAGGAACGCGATGGGCGCAAGCAGAATTGTCGTGATCAGGACTCGCGCCGCGTCCCTCACCTCGAGGAGAATCGAGAGCAGAGGGTTCAGAGCGAGGGCGTAGATGAATGCCAGAATCGCGATCCCGGCAGTTACGGCGGAAAGCGGAAACCGATGACTCACCAGGCTACCCAGGCCCGAGAAGACGAGCATTGAGGCAATCACCGTCGTCGCCGAGAGGACCGGATAAGACAAGAAGAGGGTGAATTTTTGAATGAGCGCGATCTCGAGGAAAAGATAGCCCAGCCCGAGACATCCGAAGTAGAGGGCGACCTTCGAACGGCCGTATTCCGGTCTACGCAAGTCGGGAACCAGGATGAATGGGGCGAGCACCAACCCGATCGAGGCAACGGTCGCTTGCGCGAGCACCGCGAGCAAGATCACGTAGCCCCATTCGACGAAAGGGATCCACTGCAGTCCCATTTCGGCGACGAGTGAGGGCAACGTATCCCATCGAAAGAAGTTGAAGAAATAGGGCCGGTCGTCGACCGCGGGCTCTAACTGAAACGGGTAGTCGCGGAGAAAATCGCTTCGCCGAGGAGAGAGGATCTCTCTGGCGCTGTGGGCGTAGAACGGTTCCGGCAACACGTGATGGCGATTCGTCTCCTCCGGTGTGAGGCCGGGGTGCCAAAAACGGTCGAAGGATCGGGCCTCGCTGAACTCGCGCACCGCTTCAACGTTGGCGATGCTCACCGGTGAAGCTGTTACTAACAAGGTCGCGGTCGCCCAGCTCCGAATCCCCACCAAGTGATCGCCAGGTGAGCTCACGCCACGTCTTTCCAACGCTGCCACAGCGGTGTGGAACACACGAGGCACATCCCGAGGGGGCGTCTTGACCCAACGGGTGAGCGCGAGCACACCGGTGGGAGAGAGTCGGCCTAGCGCCGCATCCAGAGCCTCGACGGTATAGAGGTAGCTTTCACTCGCTGCCTGGACTCCGCTCGCTGAGGATGCGAAAGAGTCCAGCAGGGAGATACTGATGACGTCGAAACGCTCGGAGTCTGTTTCGATGAACCGCCTGGCTTCTGCTAATTGCACTTCGACTGCCGGATGATCGTAGAGTGCGCCGCTATGTTCGCGGAGGGTATCTCCCACCATCTTGCCCACGTTCCCGTCGAGCTCGACGGCAACGACGCGACGCGCACCGTGGTGCAGTGCCGACAAGACCTCGATCCCTCCTCCCGCTCCCAGGACGAGCACGGAAGGATCTGGCGGGGCAAGCCGGTACGGCAGGGCAGAGGTCATGTAGTCGAGGAAGCTGAGATCGGAATCCTTCGACTGCGTAATCGAACCCAACTGGTCGCCATCGGCGAAGAGCCCGATCTGCGGGGGGATGTCGCCGGCGAACTCGAGCGAGAGGCCGGGTGCGTAACGAACGGTCGGTCCGGCAACGGCGTCGACCACGGCGAGCGGGCTTATCGCGCGAGCCCTTCTCTCGGAGCCAACGGCCGTGAGCGCGGTGGCCAGACCTTTGTACGGGGAGGACTTCTGGGGGATGAGCGAAGCGGCCACCGGTGCAATCAGGGCGGCGACGAGGGAGAGCAGGGCAAGGCGTTTCCGCGATGCGGCGAGTGTGGCCGCGAGCGCAGCTGCGATGGCGACCGGTCCAACCACCTGGAGCGGCTCTAACCAAAACAGAAGTAGCGTGGTCGATAGGGCACCAAGTCCACCTCCCATCAGATCAGAAAAATAAATGATGCCCACGCGACGCCAGCCGATTAGTGCCAAGCCGAGCGCCGCACCTCCCAGACCGAAGGGGACACCCAGAAAGAAGTAGAAGGCCATCAACCATAACGCTTCCTTCGGTGCCCACACGATCATGAACGGTTCGAAAGGGACTTGGAGGGCTGCGGCGAGTCCGCAGAGCTCGGCCACCGCTGTTCCGAGGGCCAAGGGTGCGAAGAGGCGGTCGGCTGCACCGGGGCGTGGTTGAACGATGGATAGGAGTGTCCCACTGGCACCTAGACCGAGCATGGCGATGCTCAGGATCAAGTAGGCAAAGTGATACCAGAGAGAGATGGAGAAGACTCGAAGGAGCGTCACTTCGAAGGCAAGAAGCGACAGGGACAGGAGTGCTACCGAGAGCAGCTGGAAACGAGCGCGCAAGGGGCTAGCGCTTCCCGTGCTTACCTACTAGGGGGACGAAGCGAACCGGGAGTAGACTTCGGGAAGTCGTTTTTCCTTCCTTCGTCTTTTCCACTAGCATCAGGGATTGAACCTGGAAACGGTTTCCCACCGGTATCACCATGACGCCGCCTGGCTTGATCTGGCGAATCAGGGGAGGGGGAATGTGCTCAGCGGCGGCGGTCACCACGATCGCGTCGAACGGCGCGTGCTCCTCCCAGCCGTAATACCCGTCAGCGACCTGTGGCTCGACGTTGGCATACCCCAAACGTTTGAATCGCTCGCTCGCCTGATCTCCGAGTTGCTGCAGGATCTCCACTGTATAGACGGTGTCGACGAGCTGGGCGAGCACCGCCGCCTGGTAGCCGGAACCGGTTCCCACTTCCAAAACGACATCGTCCGGATCGGGCGCCGCCAGTTGGGTCATCAGGGCGACGATGTAGGGTTGCGAGATCGTCTGTCCCAGCCCAATAGGCAGCGGATGGTCGTCGTAGGCCTGATCCCGATATTGGTTAGGGACGAACAAGTGTCGCGGAACTGCCCTCATCGCGCTCAGCACCTGCGGGTCGTCGATCCCCCGCGCCTCGATCTGCCGGGAGACCATGCGGTCCCGCTCCAACCGGAAGCGATCCGCTTCGGACTGGTGAACCGGCCGGGCCAGAGTGACGGGAACGAGGAGGAGAAGTATCGTCCCCACCACTTCGACGGTGGAGTGGAGGTTGCGCATGATCAACCGGCTGTTATAATAGCGCGCCTCTCCCGCATTTAGGCAAGGCCTATTCCGTTAGGAGGTCCAATTGAGCGAGGTCAACTGGGACCATTACCGTATTCACGCCCGGGGGCGAGAGCGACGTGATTCTCGGCGCGAATGGGGCTCTCACCGCATCGAGGGGATCAAGAACTGGGTTGTCATTGACTAGCTGCTACCAACATGGGGCGCAGGAAGCCCGTGCATGAGCGCAGACAAGGTTCGAGGCAGCATGGTCGAACTAGGGCGTCGCTGTACCGTTTGCGAAAAGGAGTTTCCTGCCGATGCGTCGGAGTGGACGTGCTCTGCGTGTGGGGCGAATCTCGATGTGCTCTATGACTACGACACGATACGGAGCACGTGGAGTCGTGAGGCGTTAGATGGCGATCCCGAGAGGATCATGTGGCGTTACCGCGCCATCCTCCCGGTGGAAGAAGATTCCGTCCCCCCGCTCGCGCCCGGCTGGACGCCCCTGACTCCGGCCGCGCGTTTGGGTTCGGACCTTGGTTTCGGCTCGCTTTATCTCAAGGAAGACAACCGCAATCCGACTGGCTCGCTCAAAGATCGCGCCAGCGCTATGGCGGTGGCGCGCGCGGTTGCGGAGGGACACCGTGTTCTGGCTTGCGCCTCTACCGGGAATGCTGCCTCGGCGTTGGCGGGCATGTGCGCGAGCGCGGGATTGACGAGTGTAATCTTCGTTCCCGAGTCCACGCCATCCGGAAAGTTGGCTCAGATAATCGCGTTCGGTGCCTACTTGATCCGAGTAGACGGCATCTACGATACGGCGTTCGATCTGGCCGCCGAAGCTTGCGTGCGTTTCGGCTGGTACAGTCGCAACAGCGGAACGAACCCCTACTTGAGCGAGGGGAAGAAGACCGTGTCCTTCGAGATCGCCGAGCAACTCGACTGGAACCTCCCGGACTGGGTGTTCGTGCCAGTCGGGGACGGAAATATTATTGCCAGCGTGGGTAAGGGCTTCGAAGAGCTGTTTCGCGTCGGTTTCATCGACAAATTGCCTCGACTTGTGGCGGTCCAGTCAGAAGGCTCGAGTGCGATTGCCGACGCCCTGTTGGGGGACGGTGTAATCCGCCCGACCGAGGGCCGCACCATCGCCGATGGCATCGCGGTCGGACTGCCCCGGGATCCCCAGCGCGCGATGCGTGCCATCCGTCACTCCAACGGAGTGGCTCTAAAGGTCACCGACGGCGAGATTCTGGAAGCGCAGTTGCTCTTGGCAAGAAAGACGGGAGTCTTCGTCGAGCCGGCGGCCGCCGCTTCTCTCGCTGGCCTCGTGCGCATGGTTGGGCAGGGGCAAGTGGACGGTGACGACACGGTGGTTCTGCTGCTTACCGGAACGGGTCTCAAGGATACTGCATCGATTCTCGACCGGGCCCATCTTGCGGAGCCCATTCCCCCTCGCCTCGACGAGGTGGAACGACGCTTGGCCGAGAACCCGTTGGACACCCACGGCGGATCCCAGAGCCGATCCCCAAACCCATCGACGACCAGCGACGGGTCGTGACAACCATCGATTCCCGATTCGGCTTGGCGGACGCGTTCGAGGTACGTGCCGGCGACGTGGTGAGCTTGGTCGGAGCGGGGGGCAAGACCACCACGCTCTATGGCTTGGTAACTGAGCTGCGACGGGCCGGACTTTCTGTCGTAGCCACCACGACAACCCATACGCAGACGCCGGACTCACCTACCACGGCGCCTCCGATGGTGTTTGCCAGTGAAGAGGACAACTGGTTGCAAAGCGTGAGAGCCAGGCTGGACCGCTACGGCGCGGTGACGGTAGTCAGGGCGCGGGAGCGGCAGGACAAGCTCGAGGGGCTAGAACCGGAGGATATCGATCCCCTTCGTGGCATGGCCGACTGCGTGATTATCGAGGCCGATGGTGCGCGGGGCCGTTCCCTCAAGGCTCCCGCTCCACACGAGCCAGCGGTGCCAGAGTGGACGACCTCTACAATTGTCATGGCCGGAATCGACATTCTCGGACGGCGGCTCGATGAAGAGAGCGTTCACCGACTCGAGATCGTGCAAGAACTGTCTGGTGCATCGAAGGGAAGCCGTATCGTGGAGGAAGTCATCGCCCTCGCACTGGTGCGCGGCTACTTTCCGGCCATTCCGAAAACGTCGAGAAAGATCGTTTTCTTGAACAAGGTGGACGACACCCGCCTGGAACAGGCGGAGAGAGTCGGAGAGTTACTCCTTTCGGCAGGGGCACCTGAAGTGACCTTCGGAGAGGCGATCCAGCCGAACGGCTGCTATTACAGTATGAAGACGTCTTGATTACCGCTATCCTCCTCGCCGCGGGGTCTGCCTCCCGCATGGGCCGCGGCAAACTCGAACTGGATCTGGGGGGCCGCACGGTCTTCGAGCGCTCCCTGTCGGCTTTGCTGGACTCGCCGGTGGAGCGAATCCTCGTCGTGCAGCCGGCCGCGGGTGTGCCCGGCGTCCCCGCCACGGATCGGGTGCAGGTGGTCACGAATCTACATGCGGACGAGGGGATGGCTAGCTCGATTCGAGCGGGGATGGCTGCGCTCCCGGAGGGTACTCGCGCCGTTCTCATTGCCCTCGCCGACAAGCCGCTCCTGAAGGCGGAGACCGTCGCGATGCTGATCAACCGATTCCACCGAGCGGGCGTGCCGATCGTCTACCCCACTTACCAAGGAAGTCAGGGGCATCCGGTACTGGTGGCGAGCGAATTGTTCGCGGAGCTGGAGCAACTCGAAGGCGATTCGGGCGCCAAGCCATTGCTTCGCAAGTTCGTCGAGCGAGCCGTAGAGGTAGAAATGGATGATGCGGGGATCTTGTTGGACATCGACACCCCCGAAGATTATGCTAAATGTTTGCAGGAGTTGGACGAATAACTCCGAATGTCGCGAGTCTATGAAAGAAGAATCGTCCTCGCAGGCTCATGTTCCGAAGTCGGTTTATCGGGAAGTCGAGGAGGCCACCCAACGCGGAGAAGTGGTGGCTCTGGTGACCATCTTGACGACCCAAGGGTCCACGCCGCAAAAGGCGGGGGCCAAGATGGTGGTAGGGCGCGACGGACGTCTGCGAGGAACGGTTGGTGGTGGCTGTGTGGAAGCGGAGATCCTCTGGCGCGCACGCGCAGCCATCGACAATCGCAAATGCGAGATTCACTCGTATGATTACAACGCCGATGAAGAAGAAAACGGTCTCATTTGTGGAGGGAGCGTGACGGTTTCATCGACCCGGTCATTCCGGCCCCGCGGGTCTTCATGGTCGGCGCCGGGCATATCGCTATGCCCCTCAGCCAAATTGCGAAGCTGGCTGGATTCGAAGTCATCGTTCTGGACGATCGGGTCAAATACGCCAATCGAGAGCGCTTTCCAGAGGCCGACGTGGTGGAGGCGGGGTCGATCCTGGAGCTCGCCGATAAGTTCACTTACGGCGACAACGCGTATGTCGTGATCGTCACCCGCGGGCATACTTCCGATGAGGAGGCCTTGAGAACATTCATCCAGTACGACACCGCATACCTTGGCCTGATCGGTAGCGTTACTAAGATCGAAAAAATATTCAATCGATTGGAGCGCGATGGCGTACCTCGGGAGAAGCTGGAACGCGTTCACTCCCCGATGGGGCTCGATTTGGGCGGGAGTAGCCCAGGCGAAATCGCGGTGTCCATTGTCGCGGAGATGGTTGCCGTGCGCCATCAATGCTCGGGAAAGGCGATGATGTATACCGAGCGCCAGGAGTACTATGGCAAAGTCTGAGTCGGTCATCGCCAAGGCCAGACGTTCGGAACACCCACAACCCTAGTGCCCTGTATCAGTAATTAAAGTGTTTCTCAAGTACGGCCAGCCCGACGAGAAGCCCCTCGCCGAGCTCACTGTGGACGAAGCCGAGTCGTATTTGGAGGAAGGGCACTTCCCACCGGGCAACATGGGGCCCAAGATCGAGGCGGCCATCGAGTACCTCCGCAGGGGAGGTCGCGAAGTGTTGATCGCGGACATTGCGTCCCTTCAGCGCGCCCTCCGCGGTGAGAACGGGACGCGAGTCCTCGCTTCCTAGCGTTTGCTATTTTTTCCCTCCCATATTCTTCTTTTGGGTCTACGCGGATTCGTGTGGGTAAGTCCTGACGAAAAACAGTGTAACTCATTGTGTGGAAAAGGTATCCAGACTTCATCAGGTGCTGAAAAGTGGTCCATTTTTCGGATAGGCTAACCGAGTGAAAAATTCCCAGTCGATCCGCTCGCTGTTTGCGCTGCCAGGTTTCGTGGCTGGTGCCGGATTGAAGGGTGTATTCGATGACCGATACGCCCACGTCATCCAGCTCAAGAGGCGAAAAAAACAGCTGTTTGCTCTTACTGTGGGCAACGGTGCCGGGGGCGCTATGACAAGCAAGTGTGCCGGGTCCGCGACCTGTCGTTGGCAGGCTGGCGGATCTCTCTGGAATACGAGCGTTGGCGCGTCAACTGTCCTGGGTGCGGCGGTTTGTGAACCGCCCCGGGTTTCCCGGAGACTCCAACTCTTGAGAGGATGGAGTCATGACAAGACGAAGCAGGTATTCACCGGAGGTAAAAGAGCGCGCAGTGCGGATGGTTTTCGACCAGCAGGCTCAGCACGAATCTCAGTGGTCAGCGATCTCATCGATTGCGTCGAAGATTGACTGTACGCGGGAAACGCTACGCACGTGGGTGCGTCGAGCAGAGCGTGATGCTGGGAAACGAGCGGGACTGACGACGGACGAGCGTCAGCGGCTGAAGGAGCTTGAGCGAGAGAACCGTGAGCTAAAGCGGGCGAACGAGATCCTTCGCAAGGCGTCGGCGTTTTTCGCCCAGGCGGAGCTCGACCGCCGACCGAGGTGAATGTGTTGTTCGTGGACGCGAACCGTGAAAATTACGGGGTCGAGCCGATCTGCCGGATGCTTCCGATCGCCCCGTCGACCTATTACGAGCAGAAAGCGCGAGAGAAGGACCCAAGCCGCCTGCCAGCGAGAGCGAAGCGCGACGTCCAACTCCGCGGCGAGATTCGTCGTGTACGGCAAGAGAACTTTGACGTGTATGGCGTGCGCAAGGTCTGGCGTCAGCTGTGCCGTGAGGGCCGCGACGTGGCTCGATGCACGGTGGCCCGTCTGATGCGTGAAATGGGTCTCCAGGGCGCGGTCCGTGGACGTCGATTCAAGACGACGAAGCCGGATTCGAGCGGCGCTCGCCCGATGGACCTCGTGGAGCGCAACTTCAACGCCACACGCCCGAACGAGCTCTGGGTCTCGGACCTGACCTACGTTGCCACGTGGCGCGGCTTCGTGTACGTCGCCTTCGTCATCGACGTCTTCGCTCGATTCATCGTCGGTTGGCGAGCGACGACATCGTTGACTGCCGGCATCGCTCTCGATGCGTTGGAGCAGGCGCTGCACGAGCGCCGACTAGACCCAGAAGATACATTGGTGCATCACAGCGACCGCGGCGTGCAGTACGTCTCGATCCGTTACACCGAGCGGCTCGCCGAGGCGGGTATTGAGCCGTCCGTCGGCAGCCGAGGCGACTCTTACGATAACGCTTTGGCTGAATCCATCATCGGCCTCTACAAGACCGAGGTGATCCGTCGACGTGGGCCCTGGCGTGGTCCTGAGGACGTCGAGTTCGCCACCCTCGAGTGGGTCCATTGGTACAACACGCAACGACTCTTGGAGCCGATCGGAAATGTCGCCCCCGTCGAGTACGAGATGAACTACTATCGGTCGCAGGAAGGCTCGCTAGAGATGGCGAGACTCAACTAAAACAGTCTCCGGAAAACCCGGGGCGGTTCATTGCATGTAGAACACCTGGACTGGCTGGCGAACAACTCGCGCTACACCTAGCGTTTTGCGACGCATGTGGGCAAGCTGTGCCGGGATATGCCGGACAAGGCGGTGGCCGAGATGGAACGTCTGCGCCTCCTAGTTGAAGGGGTCAACAACAAAATCCGTGTGCTGCAACGACGCGCCTACGGCTATCGCGACGAGGAATATCTCAAGCTGAAGATCGTGGCGGCATTCCTTCCGCCATTACCCAGAAATGCCGTCTTCAACCCACACGAATCCGCGTAGACCCCTTCTTTTAATCGTTTCCTGGAAAATCCTTCAAGTTTTTCTAGACCTACCCCAAGATAGTGGGTACAATCTCGCGCTATAAACTAAATTTTGGGGTATGGAGGTGAATCTTGTCAGTGGGCGACCTTCCAGTCTTGATCGAGGAAAACCGGATTCAACGTCGAGTGGGGCAGATGGCGGAGCAGATTGCTCGCGATTACATCGGGAGCGATCTGCACATGCTGGGCGTGTTTCGAGGGGCTTACCAGTTCACCCAGGATCTCTCGACAAGGATAGATCTCCCGCACACCGTGGACTACATCTCGGTGGCCAGCTACGGACAAGGAACGATGTCTTCGGGACGGTTGCAGCTTCGCATGGACATGTCAAAGCCGGTCGTGAGGAAAGACGTTTTGCTCGTCGATGACATCGTAGACACCGGGCTCACCTTGAGCTGGTTGGTCGATTACTTGAAGACCCACAAACCCCGGTCGGTTCGCACGTGCTGCTTCTTGGACAAGTCAGCGCGGAGACAAGTAACCGTTCCCACCGCCTATATTGGGTTTCCCATCGACGACGTCTTCGTCGTGGGCTATGGGTTGGACTACCAGGAGCGGTATCGAGAGCTGCCCTTCATCTCGTGCGTTTCGCCGAAGGAGCTCCTGGTCTAACCGCTCCCTTTGCTGGCGTCGGGTCGACCGGCTTCTTGGAGGATTCGAATGCCCGCACTGGCCCCGATCCGCGTCGCCCCTGCTTCCACCATCTTGGTAGCGGTGGCGGCATCTCTGACTCCCCCGGCGGCTTTGACCCCGATCTTCTCACCCACGACCTGACGCATCAGCGCCACGTCTTCCACTGTCGCGCCGCCCGGACCGAACCCCGTCGATGTCTTCACGAAGTCTGCACCCGCGGCCGCCGCCAAGGTGCTGGCCTTGATCTTTTCCTCCTGGCTCAAGAGCGCGGCTTCGATGATGACCTTGGATAGAGCGCCCGCTTCCTGGCAACAACAGACCACTCCCACGATGTCCGACTCGACCAGCTGGCAGTCTTGGGACTTCAAGGCTCCCACGTTGATGACCATATCGATCTCGGTCGCGCCATCGAAAAGGGCACGGCGAGTCTCATAGATCTTAACGTCCGCCATGTTGGCACCCAGGGGGAACCCGACCACGGTGCAGACACCTACCGGAGTACTTCGCAGGAGGGAAGACGCGAGTCGAACCCAAGTCGGGTTCACACACACGGTCGCGAACCCGTATTGTGCGGCTTCCTCGCAGAGTTTCCGGATCTGGGTTTCGGTGGCATCAGGTTTGAGAAGCGTGTGATCGATCATGCGCCCGAGCGAAGTGCCGTGATGCTCCGGATCGGCGTGGAGTCCCAGTCGTTCCGCACCGCCGTCAACGAGTCCGCGGATGACGTTGGGGCAGCGGCTGAGGCCAAGCTCGTGACACTGGCACGTACCTTCCGCTTCTATTTGCGCAAGGATGGCGCGGGTGATGGACTCGGTGAGCGCGTCGAGTTCCTCTTTGGATATCACGAGATCTCCAAACAGCTTTGGTCATTCTAGGGTTTTAGCGGGCGTACCGCATCCCCCCGACCCTCCACGAGCAAGAGAATCTGCCCGGCACGTGCCCCGTGGATTCGCTGCTCGTCGCCGCTGGGCCAGATGATGTGGATCTCGTCCGTCCTCGCGAACTCACCCATACCGAAGTAGAGCCGGGGGTCGTTCGAGGAGAGAAAGCTTCCCGAGGGATGCACTTCCTTGGTTTGTCGTCGGGTGCCGTTGGTCAGAACCACCCGCGCCCCGATACCATCGCGATTGCTGGTCGTGCCTACCAGGTGGAGGGCGATCCAATGTCCCTGCCCGCGGGTCTGATTTTGTAGGAGTGACGGGACATCATCAATATTGATAATGACCGCGTCGGCGTCCCCATCATCATCAATGTCGCCGAAGGCTACTCCTCGGCTGGAGGCTTCCTGCTCCATGCCGTCTCCGGTCGCGAAGACATTTTCTACGAACTCTCTCTCCCCCTGGTTCAAGAAGACTTGGTTGCGCTGTCGATACCCGACGCCCTCGCCGGCTCCATCGATCTGGGGGAATACGTGGCCGTTGGCGACGAAGAGGTCTTCATCCCCGTCGTTGTCCAAGTCTACGAACCGCGTGGCCCAACCGAGCAACGGGAGACTGGCCATTTCCAGGTTAGTCTCGCCGGTAAGGTCGACGAAGATTCCGCCTCCTTCGTTGGAATAGAGCGTGTTGGTCTCATTGGCGAAGTTGGTTACGAAAATGTCGGGCAGCCCGCTAGCGTCGAGATCCGCGACATCGACTCCCATTCCCGCCTCGGGCGAGCCGGAGGCATTGTAGGCGGCGCCTGCGAGTAGACCCACTTCTTGAAAACGGCCGCGACCGTCGTTTCGGAGCAGGAAGTTGGGCACCGAATCGTTGGCGACATAGAGGTCGGTATCGCCGTCCCCGTCGTAGTCCAAAGTGACAACTCCCAGACCATAAGCGCCCTTCGAGTCGAGGAGCCCGGCTTCGCGGGTCGCATCGGCGAAGGACCCATCGCCTCGGTTTCGATAAAACAGATCGGCGGCACCCATCAATCCCTTCGGGCCGCAGAACACGTCAAGCTGAAACCACCGGCAGGTCGGGCCGGTTCCGGGTAGGGGGAGCTTGGAAAGATCGGGATCGACGTAGTTGGCTACATAGAGATCCAGATTTCCCTCCCTGTCGGCGTCGAAGAAGGCGCTGCTCGTTCCCCACCCCGGGTGGCCGACACCGGCTTCGTTGGTCGCGTTTCTGAAGGTGCCATCTCCCTGGTTTCTGAAGAGCACGTTGGCTCCGATATTGGTGACATAGAGATCGCTGAGGCCGTCGTTGTCGTAATCTCCTACCGTGCAACCGACACCCCAACCGGTGTGCCCGACGCCCGCTTGTTCGGTCACGTCGCGGAAGGACCAGTTACCTTCATTGCGATAGAGCCGGTTGGGACCAGCCTCGACGATGCGCATGTCATCGAGCCCCGCCCCATTCACGAGATAGAGATCGAGATCTCCGTCCTGGTCGTAGTCGATCAACCCTGTACCGCTTCCCAGGGAGCCGTGAATGAAGCGTTTTTCGGCGTCGCCGCTTACGTTTCGGTAAGTGACCCCCGAGGCATCGACCATTTCGGCGAAGCTCAGTTTCCCCTGCGGCGGGGACCCGGCGAACGTCAAGACGGCCGACGCGAACACGACGAGCAGGAGCAAGTTTCTGTGGACGGTTGGGACTGACACCGATGAGACAGGTTCACACCGGCCGACTGTATTTTCGTTCGATCCGGACAACTTTGCGCACCCGATTCTGGTGGCGGGCCTCGCTGATTTCGGAAGCGAGAAAGGTGCGAACCACCTTGGCCATGGTTTCGTTGGAGATCATACGTGAGCCGAGCGTCAGCACGTTGGCGTCGTTATGCTCGCGACTGTTTCGCGCCGTGAGTTCATCGTGGCAAGGTGCCGCTCGGACCCCGGGAACTTTGTTGGCGGTGATGGCGGAGCCTATTCCCGCCCCGTCTACAACGATGCCAAGCTCGGCGCGACCCACCGCTACCGCAAGGGCGACGGCGTGGGCGAAGTCAGGATAGTCGACCGACTCCGTGGAGTCGGTTCCGAAATCGATGAAGCTGATGCCTTGCTCGGAGAGAAGCCGCTTGACCTCTTCCTTCATATCGAAGCCGGCGTGATCGGAGCCGACCGCGACGCGGGCCTTCTCCGGTGCGGGAGAGCCCGAGGCCCTCTCCGGAACGACACGGATACGCTTCTTTTGAATCCACTCCCGTGCGATGTCGGTCACGATGGTGCCTTCGGGCACATCGAGCATTGCTCCCTCGGGGAGAGTCTGGACGTCCTGACCGGTGATAAACCGGCGACTCATGCTCGCGCCCTAGCCTCGGCGAATAGGGAGCATGTCAGCGCGAGGACTGGGAGCGGTCGCGCAGGGTGAACGGACTTTCCGTCTCGGCAACCTTGCCCGTGATCTCGTCGGTCACCCTGACACGAACCGCATACTCACCCGGAGAGCACTTTCGAAGCGGGATGGTGGCGGTGATGCCGACTGGCTCAGAGGTAGGAAAGAGATGGCTGGCCGGCACGCCCATGTGGAGACGGCCATCTCGCAAGATGAAGAAGTCCACTTTGATACGCTTCCCGCCCGGGGGATTGTTTTCGGTGCCGTATGCCTCGAGATAGAGCCTAAGGCTTTCGCTGGAATCGAATGCGCCGTCCATGCTGGGAACGACCCTGACCGTGCCGAACTGGAAGGGACGCGGGGTACGGAGACGCGATTCCACCAGGTCCGCGGCCAGAAATATAGAGCTTAAAGAGAGCTCGCCTTCCCCCAGCGCGGGCACTTCCAGTGATTTTTCGAGCGTTCCCACTCTGTCTTCCTGGCTGTCCCGGAGGATGGCCTGGAGCGTGTAGGTGCCGGGCTCCACCGGGAGAGACTCTTCCAAGACCAACTGGTGCTCGGCGGCCCTCTGATATTGTCCTTCGGTGAAAGTGAATGTGAGCGCGTCTTCGACTCGTGCGGTTTCCTTCTTCTCCTCGTCGATCAGTCGGATCAGGTAGTCGAGTCGGTAGGAGAAGACCTCTCCCTGGCGCCTTGCGGAAAGTTCACGGTAAGGGACGGCGACGCTCACTGGGATCCGGACTCCGTTTTCCGCGGTATAAATCACTCCCGCAACTCCCTGGAGGTTCAGGCGAGCAAAAGTGGCTTGGGCCTCTACCACCTCTTCGAGCGCTTGAAGGCTGCGCGTCGGATACTCCTCAATAGCCCGCAACTGGTCCTGTAGATCGAACTCGCGCATGGTAAGTTGGCTCGAGTCCACTTCGCGGAACTGATCGCGGCCGGTGCGGGGGTCGACGCTGCCCACTCGACCGCGGCGAAGAGCCAAGGCCATCAGTGGGGTCTCCGCCACGCCGAAGATCGTTTCTATCGGCGCCGAGGTCTCGAGATCGGAGACGATCTCGAAATTTCCCGTGCCCCTGAAGTCCACGAACTTGATGTCGATGCTAGCCGGGATCTGAGGTATGTCCAAATTGTTGTAGGTCCAAATCTCGCTTGGGCGCTCGAGTCCGTAACGTCCCATGGGGTTCTGCTGTATGGAGTGAGGGGGGCCGAGAATCAAATAGATCCGACCGCGGTCCGTTGCCCATCCGGGCTTCCCGGCACTGAAACGATTTGCCGCGTAAGCGAACCGCTCGAGATAGTCCGCTCGGTACTCGTTTTCCGGTGTCTCCGGCGTCGGATCCCGGCGCGCCCAAAACCGCTCGATGAACGCCAACCGTTCCTTGTCGCTAGTCAAGGCTTTGTATCGTTCGCGCTCTGCTTCGGTGATGGTCCACCGTACGTACTCTCTGGGCCAGCGCTTGAGAAGCTCGGAGAGATCCTTGCCCGCTATCTTTAAGGGTTCCTGAGCGCCAAGCGGCAACGAAGCGGACGCGAGGAGAAGGACAGCAATAACGGAGCAGCACCCAGCATTGCCCACGGTTGAGTCGAATGAACTGGGGCTAAGTGCCATATCCTTCCTTGAATGGGAGTAAATTACATTACGTTCGAGAAAGGTGTCAAGATTATTCTCGGTGACTTTTTGCCAAAAGTAAATGACGGGGACGTAAGCAAGTGTTTTCGAGCAATCGACAATCACTCTCGAACGTACGAAAATCTGGATCAAGAGAAATATCGCGAGACGGAGCGGACTTAACCAGTCGGGATGAGTTATTTTCTGAACTCCCTTGTATACAAAGCAATTGGGCTCCCCGGAACAGAGAACAAAACGAGGAGTTTGACACTTCTGCGAACGAGCCATAAACTCCGCTCGCCAATGGCACCTGTGAGGTTGGAGCTGTGGTCTGTCTTCATGCGAACGACGCGTAAGGGGTCTTAATGTCTGTGGTGCGGTTTGTCGAAGCGACGGTGGTCTTGGCGTTGCTAGTCATAGTTAGCGTCCCGGCGTTTCCTCAGTCTGCCGTATCACTGGGGACGATCGAGGGCACGGTCAAGGACACGACCGGAGCCGTGCTGCCGGGCGCGAGCGTGGCCATTCTAAACTCGGCAACTGGTTTCTCGCGCAGCACTGTCACCGACGGTAGAGGGAATTTCAAAGCACCTCTGCTTCCGGTGGGCGAGTACGTGATGACCATTTCGCTCTCCGGCTTCAAGACTCTGATTCGGGAACGCCTAGAGCTGACGATCGGCGGCACGGTCACCTTGATCGACCTGATCCTCGAAGTTGCCACCGTGGAAGAGACGGTCACCGTGACCACGGAGTCTCCGGTGGTGGAGACTTCACGCTCCGTGGTGTCGGCCACCATCCAGGACCGGGCCATTCATTCCCTTCCCATCGACTCGCGGGATTTCCAGGAGTTTGCCGTGCTCACCCCTACCGTGATCCGAGAGCCGGGCCGCGACACGATCTCCATGGGAGGCGCCAAGGGCATCGACACCGCCGTCCTGGTGGACGGCCAGGACTTCACCAACACGTTCTTTGGCTCCGCCCACGGTCAGCCAGAGACCAGTCAATTCGTCATCTCCCAGGGAGCAATAAGAGAGTTCCAGGTGATGGCCAACGGCTTCTCGGCGGAGTTTGGCCGCTCGGCGGGTGGGGTGCTGAACGTGGTGACGAAGTCAGGCACCAACGATTTTGGCGGCAACGGAGCTTTTTTTATCCGTAACGAGAGTTTTACTTCGACGCTGGACTTGCCGGACGGCACAGAGGTTCCTAAGACGGACTTCTCACAGACGGGGTTCGGAGCAAGCTTGGGCGGACCCATCGTTGAGGACAAGGCTCACTTTTTCGTTTCCTTCGACCGGTCCGACATCGAGCAGCCGTTTGTGGTGAATTTCGATCGCGACGTCAGCGGGGTACCATCTCTTACGCAGCTTTTCGGTGGTCCAGTCGCAGGTGTGGACAACATATCTTCCTTGGAAGGCACGTTCCAGCGTCTGGTCGACTACACGGCATTCCTGGGCAAGTTGGACTTTCAGATCTCCGACAGCAACACACTGACGGTTCGCTACAATTATAGCAAGTTCAATGGTGAAAATTTCGGTGCCAGCGCCGGCGGCGTGGCAGGAAACGTCCAGAGCTCCTCCGAGGGGAATACCGAGACGACCTCCGACACCGCGCACTCTTTCGTCGTCTCCAACACCACGGTCATCGGCACTAACAAGTTCAACGAGCTGAAGTTCCAGTACGCCTTCGAGAGCCGGCCCCGGGCCAGCAACAACGACATGGGCCCCGACGTGCGCATCGACGATTGCTGCCGTTTTGGTCGGCTGGGATTCCTTCCCATCACCTCGGATCATACCCGCTGGCAGATCACGGATAACTTCACCTATTTGTTTGGCAACCACGATTTGAAGGTGGGTTTCGATTTCAACTACACGTCAACCGCTCAGGGGTTCTTCGGCTTCTCGGCCGGCGAATGGCGTTTTAGCACTCTCGATGATTTCGTGGCTAGCAACCCGCGATCCTTGTTCCAGCGCGTCGGTTTGAACGGTTTCAGCACGGTTGAGTCTGGAACCATCGATTTCAGGCAGGTTGAGTACGCCACCTACATACAGGACAATTGGAAGCCCAAGCCCGGGTTGACCTTGAACTTCGGCTTGCGCTGGGAGGGCCTGGACAATCCCGTGCCTCCCGAAATGGACTTTGGACTGCCGGCCACCAACCCGGACAACCCGGGTAGTGTTTTGGGTTTGGAACAAACGGCATTTCCCAATGATTACAAAATGTTGTCTCCCCGGTTCGGCTTCGCCTGGGATCCAAACAAGGACGGCAGGACCGTGGTCCGCGGAGGAGCGGGAATCTTCTATTCCCGAACGCCGCTGCTCCTCTTTGCAAGTGGTCTGACCACCAACGGCTTCCGACAGGCGTTGTTCTTCTTCTATAGACCGTCGCCGGACTTTATCCAGTTCCCCTCTATCTTGCCCGAAGATGGGATTGCGCCCGATTCCGAGCTGGGGATGAATCTGCCAGCGTCGGAGATCTTCTTCGTGGATCCGGAATTCCGGAACCCGAGAAACCAACGTTTCAACCTCGGCGTGGAGCGAGAATTGGGAGACAGGGCAACCGTCGCGCTGGATGTCATTTACGCCCACTCCATCTTTCAGCAGAGGCGACACAACCTGAATCTGAATCCTCCCATAGGGTTCGATGAGGTCGGGCGGGGGCTCTTCGGAAGCGACCGTCCCGATCCCACCTACAGCCGGTTCTGGAACGAGGAGGCGGTGGGTAACGCCCGGTACACGGCGTTCGTGTTCTCCTTCAAGAAGCGGATGTCGAACAACTACGAGTTCCAAGCGTTCTACACTCTGGCCGACAACAAATCGCACGATGACAACGAGCGGGATGCCAGTGGCAGCCGCATCTCCCAACCGGAGAACCTCGATATCGACTGGGGGCCGAGCGACCGAGATGTCCGACACCGCGTCGCCGGCTACTTCCTCTATCAGATTCCCGGCAATGTGACGCTGAGTACGGTGTTCAGTTTCAATAGTGGTCGACCCTTTGACGTGATTTTGGACGATGATGCCAACGGGGACGGAAGAGACGATGCCGACCGGGGGGTAGTGGATGACTCGAATCGGGCGCTGGTCCAGGGAGCCGGCCAGGATCTGCCGGACGGCCTGCAGGAGCGGAACAGCGCTCGTCAGCCCGCCTTCTACAATATCGATATCCGAGCACAGCAGTCCTTCGCGTTAGGAGGTCGGGGCGGTCAAATCGATGTGATCTTCGAGGTGTTCAATCTGCTTAACAACCCGAACCGGAGCACCACCCGGAATAGGATCACCTCGTCCACCTTCGGAGTGCTCAACCAAATCGCTCTTCCTCGCCAGGCGCAGATCGGCGTCCGATATCAGTTCTAATCGGAAGTCTTTGGCCAATCGGCGGCCGGCTCCAGTCTTTTGGGGCCGGCCGCTTTTGCGTTTTTCTTGATGTCCAAGAAAGCTGGGGATTTTCTCGAGCGCCGGGAAACGCCCCCCGCCCTGTGACGCGCTGGCCTCCGAAGCTGTGCGCCGCCGCCGTCTCTACCTTGGCGCTGGTCGCCTACCTGAACAACCTCGGTAACGGCTTCGTCTACGACGACCGTTTCATCATCGAGCTAAATCCTGACGTTCAGGAGCTCAATTGGGGTGGCCTCCTCGGGAGCAGCTATTGGGGAGAGCTTGTCTCGGCCGGTCTCTACCGACCGCTCACGCTTCTCAGTTTCGGCTTGAACCGGGCTCTTTCAGGAGCCGGGCCATTCGGCTTTCACCTCGTCAACAACCTGCTCCACGCCATGGTGAGCTTAATGGTTTACTTCTTGCTGCGGGCTCTCGGTGCGGGGGGCTTCGTGTCTCTCGCCGCCGGCGCTCTGTTCGCGGTCCATCCCGTGCACACCGAAACGGTGAGCGGGATCGTGGGGCGGGCGGAGATTCTGGCCTTTCTGTTCGTGCTGGGGGCGATGGGCCTCGTGATCATCAACCGACGACAGCCCGGCGCTCGCGGGGGTCTGCCCGTTGCCGTCTTCGGGCTCGTCGTCTTGGCGCTCCTCTCCAAGGAATCGGCCGTTTTCGCTCTTCCCTTGTTCCTTCTGTACGATGCCTCGGTGGCCGGGCGCCTTCGAGCCAGAACCTACCTCCCGCTGGTGGCGGCGATCGTGGTGTGTTCGCTAGTCTGAATTGGCCCATTTCGCTCATTTGATTTGGCCCACCCCATCGAGACCGATACCCTGAGCCGGGGAAGAACCCGGAGAGGAGGGTCGGTTGAAAAGGGGTGCGAAAGTGCGATTGTTCGAGCAGATCCGTGGCGAGTACGAGCACGGAGTAGGAACGATAAAGGGAGTGGCGAAGGAGTTCGGAGTACACCGTCGGATGGTGCGTCAGGCGCTGGAGAGCGCGGTACCGCCGGAGCGTAAAGTCGCGGAGCGTGCGAGTCCGAAGCTTGAGGAAGTACGCGAGTTCATCGACGCGGTCCTGAAGGAGGACAAGCGAGCGCCTCGGAAGCAACGCCATACGGCTCGTCGTATCTGGTCCCGGTTGCGCGCCGAGCATCCGGAGCATGAGATTGGCGAATCAACGGTACGTCGCTACGTCGCTCGTCGGAAGAGCGAGCTCGGCCTGAAGGACACAGAGATTTTTGTTCCGCAGAGCTACGCGTGGGGCGATGAAGGGCAAGTGGACTGGTACGAGGCGTACGCGCGGATCGGAGGTGAGCTCGAGAAGGTCCACACGCTCGTAGTCCGAAGCATGGCGGGAGGAGGCGCGTTGCATCGCGGCTATCCGCGTCCGACGCAACAAGCATTTTTCGAAGCGCAGGAGCATGCGTTCGAGTTCTTTGGTGGCGTGTTCCGCCGCATGCGCTACGACAACCTGTCACTCGCGGTCACTAAGATTCTGCGTGGTTATCAACGAGAGCAGACGGAGCGATTCGTGGCGTTTCGCTCCCATTGGGGATTCGACTCGGAGTTTTGTAATCCGAGTCGAGGCAACGAGAAGGGCGGGGTGGAAAGCGAAGTCGGCTACTTCCGGCGCAACTATCTGACGCCGGTACCGGAGTTTTCGAACTGGGATGAGCTGAACGAGTATCTGCTCTCGTGCTGTCTCAAGGATGCGACGCGCCACATTAGCGGCAAGGAGCATGCTGTCGGAACAGCGATGGAGCTTGAACGGGAGCATCTGTTGCCATTGACCGTCGAGGGGTTCGATATCGAGGAGCGACGATTTGCAAAGGTGAACAAGAAAGGCTGCGTTCGAGTCGGCACGAACTGGTACTCGACTCCGTTGAAACGGGACCGGCGAGTTGTGGCCAAGCTACTGCCGTTGGAAGTTGAGATCTGGCACGAGGGCCACGTCGTGGCACGCCACGAGCGCTGCTACGGCCGCAGCCAGTCGATTTATGAACTCGAGCACTACTTGGATGTTCTGGTCAGGAAGCCTGGAGCGTTGGCCGGCTCGACGCCGCTCGCTCAATGGCGGGAGAAAGGTCGGTGGCCCACGAGCTACGACGAGTTGTGGTCCAAGCTGAATCGACGTCACGGGAAGCTCGAAGGAACCCGCCAGATGGTCGAGCTCGTGCAGCTCGGCCGCGAGCACGGCTACGACAAGCTGCGTGAGGCGGTGAGTCAAGCGCTCGAACTCGGCTGTACGGATGCTGAGGCGATCCGTCACCTCGTCGAATCATCAGTTCTTCGACGTGAGCAGGCGCAGGCTCTTGGCGATGTGGAGCTCGGAGAGCTCACGAAGTACGAACGTTCCTTGCCAGGTGTTGGCCATTACAACGCGCTGATCGGCGAGGTGAACTCGTGAACGCGAAGAGCATCGAGCTCCAGAGCATCCGTCAGCATTGCAAGACGCTTCGCATGCCGAGCGTGGCAACGCAGTTCCAGAAGATTGCCGAACAAGCGCAGCGCGACGAGCACAGCTATGTCCGCTACCTCGACGTGCTGCTCAGCGCCGAAGTCGAGGAGCGTGAACACCGCGCGGTTCAAAGACGACTGAAGGAAGCACAACTACCGAGAGCGAAGACGCTCGAGGAGTTCGACTTCTCGCAATCGCCGAAGGTCTCCGCCCGTCGGATACGAGAACTGGCCGAAGGCGACTACATCGACCATGCACGGCCGGTTCTGTTTCTCGGCGATGCCGGCACAGGCAAGACTCATCTGGCCACGGCATTGTGTGTAGCGGCGTGCCAGCAACGTCGCCGCGTTCGCTTCACGACGGCCTCGAGACTCGTCAACGAACTCGTTGAAGCTAGGGAGGAGCACGAACTCTCGCGAGTGATCCGTCGCTACGCCCGCTACGAGTTGTTGTGCATCGACGAGCTCGGCTACGTCCCACTCGCCGATGTCGGCGCCGAGCTTCTGTTCCAAGTGGTTTCGGAACGATGCGAAAGGGCGGCGCTCGTGATCACCACCAACCTGCCCTTCTCGGAGTGGACCCAGGTGTTCACGAACGTCCGCCTGTGCAAGGCACTGCTCGACCGAGTCACGGACCAGGCGCACATACTCGAAACCGGCACCGAATCCTATCGGTTCCGGCGCACCCTGAAGAGCGAGAAAAAGACCATAAAGGCATGAGTTCGTTGGGTTTCACTAGCCGCGGCCTGCACTTCGTTCCGGCCGCGGAATAAGGAAAGGGGCTTTCTTACAGCTCGTCTTTATTAATCAATAACTTAGGGTGGGCCAAATTAGATGAGCAAAGTGGGCCAGACCGAGTGGACAAACACACGTGGCGTACGCGATCATGAGGCACACGGCCGTGGGAGGATTTGGCCTGACCGGGCGAGAGATCGGGGTGCTCGACAATCCGGCGGCCCATGCGACGCTCGGCACCCGCGTCCTCGCCGCCCCGATGCTGTTCGCGAAGTATTTACAATTGTTGTTCGCGCCTTACCGGCTCTCGGCCGATTGCTCCTTCAACCAGATTCCGCTGCCGAGCTCGATCCTGGATGGGCGTGTTTTAGCAGGTCTGGCGTTGCTGGTGGCGGCGGGCGTTGGCACGGCGCTCGCCTGGAGGTGGGGGCGACGCCTCGTTGCCTTCGCCATTGGGGCGGTGGTGCTACCGGTTCTTGGTTTGGTGCATGTTCTTATCCCGCTTGGAACTTTGCTTGCCGAGAGGCTGACCTACCTTCCATCGTTCGGTGCCTGTTTCCTTGCCGGCCTGGGCCTCGAGTCCTTGAGAAAGCGATGGCCGCGAGCCGCCCATGTCCTGCTGGTGGCGGCGGTCGTGGTGGGGCTGGGAATGACCGTGGCGCGCAATCGAGACTGGGTCGACAACGAGACGCTCTTTCGGCGGACGACGGAGGCGTCACCCGCCAGTGCACGGAGCCATTTCCTTCTCGGAACGGCGCTCGTCGAGAAGGGCGATTATCGGGAAGGCGCGGCCGCCTTCCGTCGGGGCCTAGAGATTGCCCCTGGTCATTCGGGTGGACTGGTGAGCCTGGGGCAAGCGCTCGAGTCCGCCGGAGAGCCCTCCGAGGCCGAGGCGGCTCTCCGGGAGGCGGTGGCTCACGCGCCCTTCATGCCCTCTGTTCACGAGGCCCTTGGACTCTTACTTTACAAGCGCTGGCGGTTGGAGGAAGCTGGTTCGGTCCTCGAGCACGCCTTGAAGCTCGACCCCGCCTCGGGCCAGAGCCGGTCTGCGCTGGCCGAGATCAGCCTTGCCGTGGGTCGTGAGCGGGCTAACGAGGGGGACACGAGCAGAGCCTTGGAGCTGTTTCGTACGTCGTTCGAGAGCCAGCCGAGCGCGGCTGCCGCCAACGATGTAGGCGTCCTCCTCGGCATGGCGGGCAACATGGATGACGCTGAGCAATGGCATCGGCGCGCGCTCGAGCTGGAGCCGGACGATGCGCGAGCCTGGAACTACCTCGGGGTTATCGAGGAACGCCGGAGACAACGATCCCAGGCGAAGGGTTTCTATAAAAAAGCGCTGGCCTCGGATCCTGATCTGGTGCTGGGGTTGCTCAATCTTGCGAGCGTATTCTTGAACGAGGGCGATCTGACGGGGGCGGAGAAGCATTACCGGAAAGCATCGGAGCTGGACCCGGGCTCCTATGAGGCGCATAACAGCTTGGGTATCGCCCTGGCCCGGATGGGGCGCCGTGCCGAGGCGGCCGATGAGTTTCGGAAGGCCCTTTCTGTGAATCCCGAGCTTGCCGCGGCCCGGGAGAATCTCGCCGCCCTGGGCGTCAGGCCGTGAGTGTCGCGGTTCTCGCCTTTCTGGTTTCGTTCGGCTTCGGTTTTCTCGGGCCGGCGGAGGAGTTCGAGGAGCTGTTCCGCCGGGCAGAGGCGCTCTCCGACCAGGGCAAATACGTCGAGGCGCTCGAGACCTTTCGTGCTGCGGCGCACGTTTCTCCGGATAATCCCTATGCGCACTACAACATCGGCGGGCTGCTGCACAAACACGGACTGTTATCCGAGGCCATCCTTGCGTATCGCCGAGCGGCAGAGCTCGCGCCCGAGGAGCGCCCTCTCCAATTCGCGTTAGGCGAGAGCTTGTATCGTGCCGGGCTAAAAGATGAGGCGGTTCAAGCTTTGGAGTTGGCGGTCACGTCCCCTGAGCCGATGCCGGAGGCGTTACTTATTCTTGCCGCGATTTACGAGGCCCAGCAAAAGACAGAAGAAGCGCTCGTGACGCTTGGTCGCTATGTCGAGCTCCGGCCGGGCGATGTGAATGCCCGGGTGCTTCTTGGAGACCATCTCACCGGCGCCCGCCGGCACGCCGAGGCGATGGAAGTCTGGAAAGAGGGGTTGCAGACAGATCCGTCACCAGAGCTTCTCTACCGAATCGGAAAGAGCTTGAGCCGTGCGCGGGACGACTACCCAGAAGCAGAAACCTATCTCCGGCGAGCCCTCGAAGTCGACCCCCGGCACCTCGAGACCCAAATACTACTCGGACGTATTCTGACCCGACAAGGCAAGACAGAGGAGGCGCTCGAGCTACTTACCGGTGCCGCGAAAGATCATCCCGATTCCCCCAATGTCTTCTACGTTCTGGCGACTCTGTATCAGCAGTTGGGAAGAGAGGAAGAGGCCAAAGAGGCTGGACAGCAGTTTCAGAGGCTGAACGAGGAGACCGAGCAGCGGGATCACCGCGACGCTCAGATCAAAGTCACCTATAAGAGAGGTCGCGAGCTACTGGAGCAGGGCAAGATGAACGAGGCCGAGGCCACCTTCAAAGCGGTGTTGGAGTTGGATCCCCAAAACGCGAACGCGCACTCGGTGCTTGCTAAGATCGCCTACTCGAAGGGCCGGCTGCCAGAGGCTAAGCGATGGATCGAGGAAGCGCTTCGGTATGACGACTCGGTCGGCGAGCTACATTACTTGTGGGGGCTTTTCGAAACGCGCGCCGGTAATCTCGCCGCGGCGGAACCAGCCACCCGCCGCGCCGTGGAATTGATACCGGGGTTTCCGGACGGATGGATCCTCTTGGGGTCCATCTTGGCCGACTCCGGCCGTCCCGCGGAGGCTGTGGATTGCTATCTCAAATCCGCGGCGCTGGAGCCGTCCAATCCAACCACTCAACTCAACTTGGCTTCCGCCTATCACGCTCTTGGCAAGCTGCTGGAGGAAGAACAAGCGATGGCGCGCTATCGGGCGCTCAGTACGTCGGGGAACGTGAATCAATGAGGTTGACTGCGGCGTTGCTGTTGTTTTTCTGGACGA
Source organism: Candidatus Marinacidobacterales bacterium (assembly GCA_965222425.1). GTDB lineage: Bacteria > Acidobacteriota > Vicinamibacteria > Marinacidobacterales > DATDRI01 > CBDCNP01. Next base: position 195,227 of record CBDCTW010000023.1, on the reverse strand, counting down.
TTGCAGACGGGGATTTCTTCGTCGATGTGGCCAAAGACAGTGGGATCGACTTCGTCCACTACAACGCCGCCACCAACGAAAAATACATGGTCGAGTCTATCGGATCGGGCGGGGGTTTTTTTGACTACGACGGCGACGGTGACGTCGACATATACCTCCTCAATGGTTCCCCCTTACCCGGCTCGGCGGAGACTCATGGGCCGCCGGTAAACGCTCTTTATCGAAACGATGGAGAAGGGAAGTTCACGGATGTTTCCGAGGCCGCCGGAGTCGACGATGCGGGATGGGGCATGGGAATGGCCGCGGCGGACATCGATAACGATGGCGACGTCGATCTCTACGTGACCAATTTCGGTCGCAACGTACTCTTTCATAACAACGGTGATGGTACCTTCGTGGACGTCACCCAAGAGGCCGGTATGACGGCTGGAGGCTGGAGCACCAGCGCCGCGTTCGGCGACATGGACGGCGATGGTTTCGTCGACCTCTACTTGTGCCGCTACGTGAACTTTCGAATTGACAACCACAAGTTTTGCGGCAATCTGGCCAAGAACATGAAGGCCTATTGTCATCCCGATGTCTATGACGTGGAGCCGAGCATTCTCTTGCGTAATAACGGAGATGGTACCTTCGCCGACGTCACCAAAGACGCCGGCGTCTATGTAGCTGATGACGGCAAGAGTCTGGGAGTTGTCTGGGGCGACTACGACAACGACGGAGATGCGGACATCTACGTAGCCAACGACTCGATGAGGAACTTTCTCTTTCAGAACGACGGGAAGGGAAACTTCGAGGACGTGACGCTACTCGCGGGCGTCGGATACAGCGAGGATGGGCAAACGCAGGCCGGGATGGGTACCGATTTCGCCGACTACGATGGTGATGGTTGGCTGGACATTATCTCGGTCCATCTGGACTTCGAGTACAACGCCCTTTATCGGGGCGACCCCAACGGTGTTTTCACCGACGTTTCCTACAACAGTGGTATCGCCGAGCCCTCCCTCAATTTCGTGGGCTTCGGCGCCTTCTTTATCGACTACGACAACGACAGCTACTTGGATCTGTTCGTGGGCAACGGGCACATCGTTGATAACATCCACCTCTTTAACAGCGTCTCCACTTACCGGGAGCGCAACTTCATGTTTCGTAATCGGGGTGACGGCGCCTTCGAGGAGATCGGGCCCAAGCTGGGCGAGGCGTTTGCCGTGGAGAATGTGGTGCGAGGGGCTTCGGCCGCGGACTACGACCAAGATGGAGACGAGGATATCTTGGTCAACGTGTCCGGGGACGCTCCTCAACTTCTCCGAAACGAGGCGGGGAACCGCAATGGGTGGCTCGCCCTACAATTGGTGGGCCGAGAATCGAACCGATCGGCGGTGGGTGCTCGGGTGTCGGTTCGGTTCGGCGAGCGGACGCTCATCAAGGAGGTCAAGGCGGGATTCAGCTTCCTCTCACAGGGCGGTTTGGAATTAATCTTCGGCCTCGGTGACGCGGCGGCCGTGGATAACGTCCAAATTCGTTGGCCTTCGGGCGCGGTCCAGGACCTCGGATCCGCGACCAACGGGACGCGTCTAACTGTATTGGAGGGGCACCCTGCCTATGTCTGGTCATGGCGCCCGCGTGGTTTAGGCGCCCCTGACTAGGCCCAGTCATGGCAACCGTCTCGGGCGGCCTGCCCGAGCGTGCTAACATTGAGTTAGTTATGGCTGACGAGCTCTCTTCTCCCCTACGTGCCGAGTACTTTCTGCACCGCGCTCCCGGTTGGGAGTGGCGGCGTAACCAACGCTCGCTGTTGTTCTCCTTTGTCATCCATGCCCTTTTCGTTCTGGGCTTTGCGGTTCCCTTCCTCCTCGAGCTGATAAACGACGACCCCGTCGCCACCGTGGTCCGAGTGCGGTTTTATGATCCCGGGGAAGGAGAAGGTGGGGGAGGCGGTGGTGGCGGGTCGGGGGGCCGTAAACCAACCGCCTTCATCCGGAATCAACCAAAGCCGGAGCCCGAGAAAGCACCGGAACCGCGGCGCGCTCCGATTGCCCCGCGTCACATTCCGTCGGTTCGTTTCGACCGCTTGACCGTGCCCGATCTACCCAACGAGACAGAGGCATTTTTCGATCAAGTCTTCTCGCCGGATGCCCAGGACTTCCCAGGACTTTCCCTCGAGGACTGGACGGATTACGGCGGCCTGGATACCGAGCCGAGCGCGGGGGAAGGTGGCGGTATCGGCGGTGGAACAGGTACCGGGCAAGGTGAAGGAACCGATTGGGGAGTCGGCCTGGGAGACGGTGGAGGTGGCGGCGGCGGAAAGTACAGCCGCGGAGGGTGGGACATCGATCCCGTCCCCGTTTATGAACCTAAACCAGGGTATCCTCCTCTGGCTTCGGAGAAGCTGATCCGTGGCGAGGTTATCCTGGAGATCCTCGTACACCAGGACGGCTCGACGGAAGTTTTACGCGTTTTGAAATCTTTGCCCTACGGTTGCGTGGATGCGGCGATAGAAGCGGCCGAGCGCTGGCGTTTCAAACCCGCGCTAAAGAAGGGTCGCCCGGTGGACGCGGTAGGTATCATTACTGTCGAGTTCGATCTATCCGTTAGGAAGCGAGGGTAGAGGGTTTCATGGGGCTCGAGGTTCTTATTCCCGAAGAGAAGATCGCCGCGCGCGTCAAAGAGCTCGGAAAACAGATCAGCAGCGACTACGAGGGGAAGACGGTGCACCTCGTGTGTGTGCTGAAGGGTGCCTATACCTTCATGGCGGATCTCTCTCGCGCGATGGACGTTTCGGTGACCCTCGATTTTCTAGCCGTCTCCAGCTACAACGAGGGCACGAGCACCAGCGGGGAAGTGCGACTCACCAAGGATCTCGATAGCAGCCTGGAAGGGAGGGACGTCATTATCGTGGAAGACATCGCAGATACCGGGCTGACACTCCGCTATCTTTACAACAGTCTCCAGAGACGGGGCCCCAACTCGCTGAAGATCGCCGCCCTGCTTTCCAAGCCCTCACGGCGAGAAGTGGAGGTTCCGGTCGACTATGTGGGGTTCGAGATCCCGGATCGCTTCGTAGTTGGCTATGGTCTCGACGTCGATCAAAAATACCGAAACCTTCCGTATATTGCTGTCGTCGATTCCTAATGATGGTCTCTTCGTCCTTTACTCCCTCTCCCTTTGGGAGAGGGCTGGGGTGGTGTGCCGACCGTGGGGGTGTCCGCCTCCGTCAGTTCACGTACCAATTGACTTCGGCGGGACCAAGCCGAAGCCTTGGGCGGAAGCTGGGGGCCCCACGGCTCTAGCTTTCAAAGATGACGCTTGTCGAAGGGGTGGGGAAGTAGCTCCGCTAGTCGGAAGGTCCTCGTTTTCCCCTTGAGGTTGGCCAGGTGGACGACGATATCCCCGCAGTACTCCCATAGGAGCTGCCGACAGGCGCCGCAGGGTGGTGTCAGCTTCTCGGCACCGGTGCCGACCGCCAAAGAGAGCGCGAAACTTCTGAACGCCTTCCGATACGGCTTTGAGGAGCGCCACCCGCTCGGCGCAGACGGTCAGGCCGTAGGAGGCGTTCTCGATGTTGCAGCCAGAATAGATCTTCCGTCCGTTCGTCTGTAGCGCCGCTCTCACTTTGAAACCCGAGTATTCAGCCTTCGCTCGCAAGCGTGCTTTACGTGCGGAGCTTACTAAAGAACGGGCGGGATCACTGGCCATGATCGTTTTCCTTCCTGGATCGGGTTCAGTCGAGTTTAGCGAGTCGAGGAATCAGTTCCTGGAGAAGCTCGGTGAAGACCCCTCGGACCCGTTCGCCGGTCTCCATGACCTCGCTGTGCACCAGTTTCTGAGGCAGGATTCCGGCCGCCATATTGGTCAGGCAGGATATCCCTAGCACTTTCGTTCCCATTTGGTTGGTGGCGATCACTTCGAGCACCGTGGACATGCCGACCGCGTCGGCTCCCATCGTCCTGAGCATCCGGATCTCGGCCGGTGTTTCGTAGCTCGGACCGAGCAACCCGGCGTAGACACCTTGCCGCAAGTTCAGACCGATCGTCCGTCCCGCCGCTTCGCAGATCGACCTCAGCTTGGCGTGATAGGCCTCGGTCAGGTCGATGAAGCGCGGACCCAGTTCCTTCTCATCCGGCCCGCGCATGGGATTGAGCCCGGTGAGGTTCAATTGATCGGAGATGATCATCAGGTCGCCCGGTTTGAAGGCGGTATTGATGGCCCCGGCGGCGTTTGTGACGACGAGGGTCTTGACGCCGAAAGAGCTGAGCACCCGCGCGGGAAAGACGACCTCTTGTGCGGTGTACCCCTCGTACGGGTGGACCCGGCCGACCATGACCGCCAGCGGCACGTCGGCGTAGCGTCCGACTAATAGGTGACCGGCGTGCCCCTCGACCGTCGAGTAGGGAAAGTGGGGGATGTCCTGATAAGGAATGGTGTCCGCCTTTTCGAGCTCCTTGGCGAAGGCCCCGAGCCCCGAGCCCAAGACCAAGGCGACCGTGGGTCGGAGCCGAGACTTGCTGGCGAGAAACGAAGCGGCATCCCTTACTTGTTCCGCGAGCTTTCCCATGACGTTGACTACGGATTCAAGAGACCGGCGATGGTTGCAGTCATAAAGGTCGCCAGGGATCCACCTAACACCACACGAAGACCGAGCTTGGCTAGATCCGACTTTCGCGTGGGGGCGATTTCGCCGATCCCGCCGAGCTGGATGCCGATCGATCCGAGATTGGCAAAACCGCAAAGCGCATAAGTTGCGATGAGCTCGGAGCGCGGCGACAAGACGCTAGCGGCCTTGAGCTTGACCAGATCGGCGTACGCGACGAACTCGTTCACAATGAGCTTCTTTCCAAATAAGCTGCCAACCTGGCTGGCATCCGCCCACGGCACGCCCATGACATAGGCCAGAGGCGCGAAGATCCAGGCGAAGATCCGCTCCAGAGAGAGATCGAAGTACTGGAGTGGCCAGTTGACGAGCGCGACGAGCGAGAGGAACGCGATCAGCATCGCTCCCACGTTCAACGCCAGCGTGAGCCCGGCTCCGGCACCACGGGCCGCGGCATCAATAATATTGACCTCCGTCCGTTCCACTTTGAGCGTCACTTCACTCTTGGTGACAGGTGTGCCGGTCTCCGGAACCAGAATCTTCGCCATGACGATGGCCGCCGGAGCATTCATCACGCTCGCGGCCAGTAGGAACTCGGCTTCGATCCCCATCGATATGTAGGCTGCCATCATGCCTCCGGAGATGGTGGCCATGCCTCCTACCATCAGAGTGCAGAGCTCGGAGTAGGTCATGCTGGCGATGTAGGGCCTGACCACCAGCGGCGCTTCGGTCTGCCCCATGAACACATTGGCTGCCGTCGAGAGCGCTTCGGCTCCGCTGGTACCCATCGTGCGTACCATGATCTTGGCCATGAACAGAACCATCTTCTGAAGGATGCCCAGATAATAAAGGACGCTGAAAAACGAAGATATGTAAATAATGGTGGGTAGGGCTTTGAACGCGAAAATGAACCCCAGATTCTCCGAGTTGGCGAGGGGTCCAAAGAGGAACGCCGCCCCGGCGTCGGCCTTCTCCAGGCCCAGCTTAACGACGTTACTGATCCCAGCGAGGACCCTCTGGCCTACCGACCACTTCATGACCAGCAGGGCGAAGGCGAATTGAAGTATGAGGCCCCAGAGGATCAGCCGGCGGCTCACCTTTTTTCGGTCGGTGGAAAAGGTGTAGGCGATGCCGAGGATCATGACCAGCCCCACGACTCCAATGAAACGGTCCATGATTATGTCTCCTCCGTCGGCTCTAGGATTTTGTGTACGAGGGGGACAGGCACCGGGGGCTCCTCCTGAATGTGATAAGCGCCGGCGAGTAGCCCTTCCACTTCTTCCAACCGCCGGTCATCGTTGTAGTGAACCGTTACCAGGGGATCGCCTGCCGATAAGCGGTCCCCGATTTTGCTATCGACGACCAGTCCTACCGCGGGATCGATAATGCCGTCCACCGTCTCACGCCCGGCTCCGAGTAACATGGCTGCGACTCCAAGTGATTCAGTATCGATTCGTCCTGCGTATCCCGCTTTCGGGCTAAGAACTTCTTTGCAGTGCGCGGCCTGCGGTAACTTGCCGGGGTCGTCGACAACGTGCGCGTCCCCGTCTTGAAGTCTCACGATCTCAGCGAATTTTTCCAGTCCCGCACCGGACGCAATCAGGCTTGCCGCCTTCGCTTTTCCTTCATCGACATCGCTCGCGGCTCGGCCGAAGACTAGCATGTAGGCGGTGAGAAGCAAGCAGAGATCCCTTAGATCGTCCGGGCCCTCGCCCCGGAGTACCTCGATCGATTCTTTCACCTCGAGAGAGTTTCCCACGTGCTTTCCGAGCGGTTGATCCATGTCACTCACCACTGCCACCGATCGTTTCCCCATGCGGTGCGCGATCGATGCGAGCAAGCCCCCGAGCTCGGTCGCGGAGTTGATATCCTTCATAAACGCTCCGCTACCGACTTTTACATCCAAGACGAGTCCGGTACTGCCTACCGCCAGTTTCTTGGACAAGATGCTCGCCACGATTAGCGGCACGCTCTCCACCGTTCCCGTCACGTCCCGAAGCGCGTAAAGCTTTCGGTCTGCCGGGGCGATTTCCTTCGTTTGGCCGATGAGCGCACAACCGGCTTCGCGCAACACTTCCCGAAAGCGAGTGAGGCTCAGACCCACGTTGAAGCCGGGGATAGATTCGAGCTTGTCGAGCGTGCCCCCGGAATGAGCGAGGCCGTGACCGGAGATCATAGGCACGGTGACACCCGCCGCCGCCGCCAGGGGGGCGATGATGAGCGACGTCTTGTCGCCTACGCCGCCGGTGCTGTGTTTGTCGATCTTCTCTCCGGGAAGCTCCGATAGATCGAGAACCGAGCCACTGTGGAGCATTTCCTCAGTCAGCGCGAGAGTTTCTTGCTCGGTCATCCCGACCAACGTGACCGCCATCAGGAAGGCGGCGATCTGGTAATCGGGGATGGCACCTTCCGTGAAACCGGAAATGAGAAAGGCGATCTCTTGCCGGTCGAGCTCTGCTCGGTGTCGCTTACGACGAATGATGTCGACGGCTCTCACGGTGAGCTGCAGGAATGAGATTTAATTGTCAAACAACGAGGCTTGGTGGGACACGGTCGCTATCATGTCGCGGTGTGCCGAATAGTGTCAACACAGTCGGTTGGTTGCGCCATGGTTTGACAGCATCGCGGCCCGATCCTGTCATCGGCCTCGCGAACGGAGGACGTGACATGGCGGTGGTCAAGGTCGAGCATCCCCTAATAGAAGATGTGCTCACGGTCCTCCGCGATTCTTCCACGCTCCACGAAGAGTTGCGTCGACTCACCAGGAAACTTAGCCGGCTGCTCGTCTTCGAAGCGTCGCGGGACCTACCGTTGCGAGAAATGGAAATCGAGACGCCCCTGGAAACGACGCGCGGGGGACGATTGGTTGTGGACATCGTCCTGGGACCGGTGCTTCGGGCGGGGATGGGGATGCTGGAAGCCCTGCTCGAGTTGTTCCGGGAGCGTCGGTCGGCTACGTGGGGGTTGGAGCGTGACGAAGAGACGGCCGTCGCGCGCCGCTATTACCTGAAGCTTCCGAATCTTCCCGATCGAGATGTGTTTCTTCTGAATCCGATGTTGGCCACCGGCGGCTCGGCTCTAGCAGCAATTGAAGCGCTCCAAGAGCAGGGCGCACGGGCGATCCGTCTGCTGTGCGTGGTCGCAGCCCCCGAGGGGATAGCGCTCCTTCAGAAGCACTGCCCCGACGTGGATATCTACTCCGCGGCCATCGATCGGAAACTCGACGAACGGAAGTACATCCTCCCCGGGCTCGGAGACTTCGGCGACCGATTCTTCGGAACCTGACTCGGAGACTTCTACGATCGATTGTTCGGAAAGAGAGCCGCGCCGGCCCTACAAGCCTCACAACTCATAGCCCGACAACAGCTCCGGACTCATTTCTGCTGTCTTGACGGGATTCGAGTAATTCCATAGGATAGACTGCTTACATGCAGGAGAGAAGCGCCGGAACGACCTGCAGTGCCGCACCAGCCATGGCAACTTGTGTCGCCGGTTGGCTGCTTCCGGGACTAGGCCACGTGATGTTACGCCGATGGTGGCATGGGTTCATCTTCATGATGATCGTTACCGTGATGTTCGGGCTCGGTCTCTACATGGACGGCGAGCTTTTTCGTTTGGACGGAACCCGCCCGCTGACCCTGTTGGCCGGCCTCGCGGAGATGGGTGTGGGGCTACCGTATTTCTCCGCCCGATTGCTGGACTGGGGAGTGGGGCAGGTAGAGTCCGTGACATACGAGTACGGATACACGTTCTTGATCGTAGCCGGACTTCTCAACATGCTCATTCTGCTCGACGTTTACGATATCGCTACCGGGAGGAAGCCCTAGATTGAAACGATGACTAGCCATTTTGTGATTCTGACGGCTTTTGCGGCCCTCGTTTCGGGTGTGTTCGCACTGCTGATGCGAGAAGGTCGTTCGGCCCAGATTCTTTTCGGCGTCTTCGTATTCTTCTGCTTCGTCGCCTCGGCTTTCGTTCTGGGTTGGCTCATGTTGCCCTTCCCCTCCTGAAGGACGGGGGCGCCTATTGATCTTTTCGTTTTTACGCTGGTGGGGTCCTCTGCTGGCGTACATGTTGATCATTTTTTTTGTTTCCTCTGCTTCCCGACCTGCGCTGCTCCACTACGCGCCGGATTACACGTGGCACTTCTTTGGGTATTTCGTGATGGGCTTGCTGGCGATTCGCGCGTGCGCGCGTGGACTTGCACAACCCGCCGGGGGGAGGGTGGCACTGTTCGGCGGCTTGCTCGCGCTCGTTTACGCGGCGAGCGACGAGTGGCACCAAAGTTTCGTCCCGGGTCGAGTGGCGAGCCTTCAGGACATTGCCGTGGACGCCCTAGGCATCATGACCGCCATAGCAGTGCTCTACATCATCTATTGGTGGATTGTGCCAGCCGAGCGCGAGCTAACCGACGGCTAGCCGAGTACTAGACGATGCCAACTAAACAAACTACTGACCTTTATATTGCTCCGGCACCGCAAGGGTCGGTTCGGCCTCGCGACGGCTTGCATCGGGGGAGGCCAAGGCATCGCGATGATCGTCGAGGGTCGGTAGGGCTGCCAAGGGGGGAGTGATGGAGATCAAGAAGGTAGGTGTGGTGGGTTGTGGTCTCATGGGATCCGGGATCGCCCAGGTATCTGCCGACTCCGGTTACGAGACCGTGGTACATGAAATCAACGACGAGCTTCTTCAGAAGGGTTTGGGCAACATCGACCGGTTCCTCAGCAAAGGCGTCAAGAAGGGCAAACTCACGGAGGACAAAAAGAAAGAGATTCTGGGCAAGGTCCGCGGAACCACGCGGCTCGAGGACCTCAATGGGGTCGATCTGATCGTCGAAGCTATCGTCGAGAACCTGGATGCCAAATTGGAGTTGTACCGAGCTCTCGATGAAATAACCGAACCGGAGACGATTTTTGCGAGCAATACTTCTTCGGTTTGCATCACGCAGATGGCCGCCGCCACGAAACGTCCGCAACGCTTCGTGGGGCTTCACTTTTTCAATCCAGTACCGCTCATGAAAGTGGTGGAGGTGATCCCTACCATTATGACGGAACCCGAGGTCCCCGAGCTCGTATCCGGCTACGCTCGCTCGTTGGGGAAAACGCCCATCCGGGCGCCCGACCGATCGGGCTTTATCGTGAATCGGCTTCTCGTTCCCTATTTGCTGGATGCGATCCGAGCGCTGGAAGAAGGGGTGGCTAGCAAGGAGGATTTGGATGTCGGGATGAAGCTCGGGTGCGGACATCCAATGGGCCCGTTCGAGCTCCTAGACTTCGTGGGTTTGGATACGACGTTCTACATCGCTAACATTATGTACGAAGAATTTCGGGAGAAGCGTTTCGCCCCGCCGCCTCTCCTGCGACGAATGGTCCTAGCCGGCCACTTGGGGCGGAAGTCGGGTAGAGGTTTCTATGATTATGTGTGAGGGAACATGACGTTTCAAAATCTGTTGACCGAAACACGAGAAGGGATCGCGTTCGTTACGATCAATCGGCCGAAGCAGCTCAACGCACTCAACGACCAGACGCTCGATGAGCTGGATCGGCACTTTTCCGCTTTGGACCAGGACGACGATGTCGGGGGGGTGATCGTCACCGGTTCGGGAGAGAAGGCGTTCGTGGCCGGGGCGGATATCAAGGAGTTGGCCGGAGAGACTCCTACCACCGGGCACCAAACTACGCTGCGCGGGCAGTCGGTGATGCGGAGAATGGAGACCTTCGGAAAACCCGTGGTGGCCGCGATCAACGGATTTGCCCTCGGTGGGGGTCTGGAGCTGGCGCTTGCCTGCCATATTCGCGTCGCCGCCGAGGAGGCGAAGATGGGTCTCCCTGAGGTTAAGCTGGCCGTCATCCCTGGCTACGGAGGAACACAGCGCTTGGCTCGGATCGTGGGCAGAGGCAGAGCGCTGGAATTGATCCTGACCGGGGAGATGATTGACGCGACGGAAGCCCACCGCATCGGGTTGGTAAACCGGGTCGTGCCGCGAGCCGAGCTTCTCGGCGAGGCGGAGGCGTTGATGCGAAAAATTCTCGCCAATGGGCCGCTGGCGATCCGCTATGCGATTCGTGCCGTAGACAAAGGTCTCGATGGAAGCCTTGAGGAAGGGCTGGACCTGGAGGCCTCGCTGTTCGGGATTCTCTGTGCGACAGAAGATATGAAGGAGGGCATGCAAGCGTTTCTCGAAAAGCGTGAAGCCAAGTTCAAGGGGAAGTAGATGTTTTTCCCTCTCCCTTCCGCGGTGGCTATTGTTCGGCTGTCAAAATGCGCAGTGCCAGGGGACCGGTTGGCCAGACGGCAGTGAGGGGTACAGTGAGGGCTGCTTGACAAAAATCATCGAGGGCAAACCCAGCGGGAAGGGACTCCGCTTCGGAGTCGTGGTGGGTCGCTTCAACAGTTTTGTGACCGACAAGCTTCTCGACGGCGCGCTCGAGGCTCTCAAAGGTTGCGGCGTGGAAGACGAGGATATGGTTGTGGTTCGAGTGCCCGGCTCCTTCGAGGTTCCTTCCGCAGCGAAGAAGCTGGCGGACTCAGGTCGTTTCCACGCTGTGGTTTGCCTTGGCGCTATCATTAAAGGAGAGACTCCCCACTGGGACTATTTGGGCCGGACGGTCTCGGACGCGATCGCGAGGACCGCACTCGAGTCGGGCGTCCCTCTGACCTTTGGGATTCTCACAACCGAAACGCGAGACACCGCGCTCGCGCGCGCCGAGGAGCGGGGAGATAACCGAGGGTACAACGCGGCCATCGCCGCGGTAGAGATGGCAGACCTCTATCGCCAGATGGAAGGGAATCGCTAGACGCGCCGCGCCGTGGCCGGAGGCTCGGTGTGTTGCGCAGAGCAAGGAATCATCGTGGGTTCGCGAAGGAAAGGGCGAGAGCTGGCAGTCCAAATGCTCTACCAATGGGAGATCAGTGAGGAGCCCGTCGCGCGAGTGCAGGAATCGTTTTGGAAGCTCCGGGAGGCGGCCGATAAGACACGGAGTCTCGCCCAGCGGCTCCTTACGGGAACGGTCGAGCATCTTGGGGAGATCGATGAGTTGATCACTAAGCATGCCGAGCACTGGCGACTACCCCGGATGGCGGTCGTGGACCGTAACATCTTGCGACTGGCGATCTATGAATTCCTCTATGAAGAAGTGCCCAAGCGCGTCGTCATCAATGAGGCTCTCGAGGTGACGAAGCGGTTCTCCAGCCCCGATGCGGTGCAGTTCGTGAACGGTGTCTTGGATGCCGTCCGCTCCAGCATTGAAGCTTCGGAAGCGAGTTAGACTCCGTGGCCGAGCTTCCGATCCCTCAACAGCGTCGCGACAAGCTGGAAGCGCTGCGCAAACTGGGCGTCGATCTCTATCCCACCCGCTACGACCGAACGCATTCCGTAACCCAAGTCGTGGACGAGTTCTCTCCACGCAGTGCGGAGGAGCTCGAAGAAGCGGCGCCCCGAGTGCAAGTGGCAGGTCGTCTGGTCGCACTCCGTGGTCACGGGAAGACGGCGTTTGGGCAGCTATCGGATGGGGCCTCTCGGCTTCAGGTGTACATACGCAAGGATACGGTCGAGTCTCCTGGATTCGAGATCTACAAGGAGCTGGACTTGGGAGACTTTATCGGTGTAGTGGGGCCGATGTTCCGCACCCGCACTGGTGAGTTGACAGTCAAAGCCGAGCAGTTGACGTTCTTGGCGAAATCGCTCCTCCCGCTTCCAGAGAAGTGGCACGGCCTGGCGGATAAAGAGGTCCGGTACCGCCAACGCTACTTGGACCTCGTGTCTAACGTCGACGTGAGAGAGGTCTTCGTCACCCGCAGTCGTGTGATTCGCGAGATGCGCTCGTTCTTCGACGCGCGAGGCTACGTGGAGGTGGAGACGCCGATACTGCAACCTATCGCCGGTGGTGCAGTGGCGAGACCGTTCAAGACATTCCACAATACTTTGGGAATCGATCTCTACCTGCGCATCGCCCCCGAGCTCTACTTGAAGCGCTTGGTGGTGGGTGGACTGGAAAAGGTGTACGAGATCAATCGTAGCTTTCGCAACGAAGGAATCTCGTACAAACACAATCCCGAGTTCACCATGTTGGAGTTTTACGAGGCCTACAGCGATTTTCGATCGATGATGGATCTTACCGAGAATCTCTTCGTTCAGCTGGCGCAACAGGTGAAGGGCAGCGAAGAATTGGAGTATCAGGGCCAGAAAATCAAGTTCACGCCTCCCTATCCTCGAGTCACAATGCTGGATGCTACGCGCGAAGCGCTCTCACGACGGGGCGTCGAGACCTCCGAGCCGGAGCTCCGAGACCACAAGGCTTTGGTGGCGATCTTGGAGCGACTCGACGTTAGCTTCGACCCCGCCGATCTCTGGGGCAAGCTCCTTGCTAATCTATTCGAAGAGGTGGCGGAGCCGGAGCTAGTCCAGCCTACATTCATTTATGACCATCCCCTGGACGTCTCCCCCTTCTCCAAGAGGAAGCCGGACGACCCGGAGATGGTGGAACGATTCGAGCTCTTCGTGGCCGGAATGGAGTGCGCCAACGGATTCAGTGAGCTCAACGACCCGGCGGATCAAAAAGAGAGATTCGAGATGCAGCTTCGCCAGAGAGAGCGGGGCGACCAGGAAGCTCACGTGATGGACGACGACTACATTCGAGCCTTGGCGCACGGTTTACCGCCGACCGGCGGGGAGGGCATCGGTGTGGATCGCCTTGTCATGATTTTCACCGATTGCCGTTCCATCCGTGACGTGATCTTGTTTCCTCACATGCGTCCCGAGACCACTTCATAGCCTCCACCCATGCCTTACGAGCTTCTCATCTCGCTGCGCTACCTGCTGGCGAAGCGGAAGCAGGTCTTCATCTCCGTCATCTCGGCGATCTCCACGCTGGGCGTTGTCGTGGGGGTGATGATCTTGCTGATCGCCATCGCCATCATGACCGGCTTTCAGGGTGCGTTCAGGTCTCGGATTCTGGGTGCGGCATCTCACCTTAGTATCTACAGCCTCGAGGGTCGCGCCATTCGGAACTACGCCGAGGTCGTCGAGACCTTGGCGTCGCTTCCCGGAATCGAGGGGGCCGCTCCGGTGGTCTACGGGAAGGCCTTGGTCTCGAGCGCCACCGGCTCGGGCTTGATCACCTTGAAAGGCGTGGACCCGATCCGAGAGGCGTCGGTCACTGAGTTCGCGGGGAAGATGGTGGCGGGAAGTCTCGAACGCCTCGCCGCACCGCCCGAGGAAAGTCACGGCTCCCCGCTCCCGGGAATGGTGATCGGTGAGGGATTGGCGATGACTCTGGGAGGCCTGGTGGGCGATACGGTAAACGTCACATCACCCGCAGGGCACCTTACCCCTTTCGGCATGCTTCCACGCAGCCGCCGTTTTCGGATCGTGGGGATCTATCGAGTGGGCCTCTACGACTTCGATAACGCATGGGCGTTGGTGGAGCTCGAGGATGCGCAGAGGTTGCTCGGCTTCGCAGATGAGGCGGTCTACGTGGAGACGAGGGTCGACGACATCTATACAGTGAAAACTCTCGGAGCCGAAGCGCGAGCGAAGCTCGGAACGGGCTATGGAAGCGTGGATTGGATGGAGATGAACCGCAGCCTGTTTTCCGCGCTCTGGCTCGAGAAGATGGTGACAGCCATCTTTGTTAGCCTCATTATCGGAGTAGCCGCTCTCAACATCGTCGCCAGCCAGATCATGATCGTCATGGAGAAGACTCGGGACATCGCCATCCTTCGATCGATGGGGGCCACCGCGCGCAGCATCATGACGATCTTCATGCTGCAGGGCTTGATTATCGGTGTGGTCGGCACGGTGCTGGGGGCGGTGTTGGGAGTGAGCGTTTCATGGGTGCTCGACCACTACCAGGTGATTCACATTCCCGAGGATGTCTACCAGTTCACGTACGTTCCTTTCAAGCTGCTACCGATGGATTTCCTCCGGGTGGTCTTGGGTGCACCGCTGGTGTGTTTTCTGGCAACTATCTACCCGGCCAGGCGGGCTTCTCGCCTCAACCTCACCGAGGCGCTCCGCTATGAGTGAAGTTCTTCTCGAGGCCCGAGAGCTCGTGAAAGGTTTTCGCTCCGGGGAGAGCTATCTCCCGGTTTTGCAGGAAGCGGACTTCACGGTTCAAAAAGGGGAAATGGTTGCGATCGTGGGCGCGTCCGGGGTCGGCAAGAGCACCTTGCTCCACGTGCTCGGGACCTTGGACGAGCCGGAACGAGGCTCTGTGTTCATAGGAGGCGAGGACGTTTTCGCTCTCAGCGAGCCGGAACGCACCGAGTTGCGCAATCGAACCATGGGGTTCATCTTCCAGTTTCATCACTTGCTGCCCGAGTTCTCGGCGTTGGAGAACGTGATGATGCCGCTGCTGATAGGGCGGACACCGGCCGGCGTCGCGCGAGAACGCGCCGGCCGATTATTGGAAGCTTTGGGATTGGCCGATCGGGCGGAGCACCGGCCCGGTCAGCTATCGGGTGGGGAGCAGCAGCGGGTGGCGGTGGCGCGCGCCCTGGTGGCGCAGCCGCGTTTGGTCTTGGCCGACGAACCGACCGGCAATCTGGACAGCAGAACCAGCGACGAGCTGGTGGGCCTATTTGTCAGGCTGCATCAAGAACGGGGCCTGACGTCGGTCCTAGTTACGCACAGTCAACAAATTGCGTCGGTTTGCGATCGCGTCGTTTATATGGAAGACGGCCGGCTGCATGAAAGGAAAGCTTGAAAAGATGCTGCTTTGACGCCGCCCAACGCTCATGCTATTCTCCGTCCGAATCGAGCAGCGAATGCGGCTTATGTGGAGGAACCACCACATATCCAGGATCTTACGGGCTGTGGTATAATACGCGTGCAATGATCGGGTGGAAAATATGTTCGAGCGGTATACCGAACGAGCTAAGCGGGTAATCTTCTTTGCCCGATACGAAGCAGCGCAACTGGGCAGCAACTCGATCGAGACGGAGCACCTCCTGCTCGGCCTCATTCGAGAGGGTAAGGGCTTAACTAGCCGCCTCTTCGCCAAGTCCCACCTTTCCATGGAAGGCATCCGCAAGGAAATCGAGGGCCGCATTGTTATTCGGGACCAGGTGTCGACTTCAGTTGAGATCCCCCTCTCTGCGGAGTCGAAGAAGGTGTTAACACATGCAGCCGAGGAAGCAGAGCGCCTGGTTCACAACTATATAGGCACCGAGCACCTCCTCTTAGGCATCTTGCGCGAAGAAAAGTCCGTCGCCGCCATCATCCTCGCCGAGCGAGGGATGCACATCAACGCTGTACGCGAGGACATCGTTCAAGAGCTGAATCAGAAGGCTACCATGTCGAAAGCCAAGGAAACGCCGCTTCTCACGGAGTTCAGCCGAGATCTGACGGAAGCCGCCAGCCGTGGCCAAGTGGATCCTTTGATCGGCAGGCAAGACGAGCTCGATCGGGTTATCCAGGTACTCTGCCGGCGGACCAAGAACAACCCG
Source organism: Candidatus Marinacidobacterales bacterium (assembly GCA_965222425.1). GTDB lineage: Bacteria > Acidobacteriota > Vicinamibacteria > Marinacidobacterales > DATDRI01 > CBDCNP01. The sequence continues at coordinate 179,191 of CBDCTW010000023.1, read as the reverse complement.
GTTCTCATCGGTGAGCCCGGGGTCGGGAAGACCGCGATCGTGGAGGGGCTGGGCACCAAGATCGTCCATGGAGACGTGCCGTTGTTCCTCGCCGACAAGCGGATCCTAGCTTTGGATATCTCGCTCATCGTGGCCGGTACCAAGTACCGGGGGCAATTCGAAGAGCGTCTGAAGACGATCATGAAGGAGCTCACAGAGAATCCCAACGTGATCACCTTCATCGACGAGCTCCACACGTTGGTAGGGGCTGGCTCTGCGGAGGGTTCCCTCGACGCAGCCAACATATTGAAACCGGCGCTGTCGCGCGGCGAGATCCAATGCATCGGCGCCACCACGCCCTCCGAGTATCGAAAATACATCGAACGGGATCGAAGCCTAGAGCGTCGTTTCCAAGGTGTGAAGGTCGCCAGCCCCAGTGAGGCGGAGACGATCGAGATCCTGACTGGGGTTAAGGACCGGTACGAAAGATTCCACCACGTTGCTTACAGCGCCGAGTCGCTCGAGTCGGCGGTGTACCAATCGCATCGATACATCACCGACCGCTTCCTCCCCGACAAGGCCATCGACCTGTTGGACGAAGCGGGTTCGCGGGTCAAGCTCCGTGAATCTTCCTTCTCCACTGAGTTTGCGGACCTGAGAAAGCAGATTCGGGTTATCGCCGACCGTATGGACGACGCCATCGCGAACAAGGACTTCGAACGGGCTGCCATGTATCGCGATGAAGAGATCTCCCAGCGCGAGAATCTGCAGTTCATCCGGAAACGGTGGGAGTTGAAGAACTTCGATCGCCCGGAAGTCTTGCGTAGGGACATCGACGAAGTCGTTTCTAAGTGGACGGGAATCCCGCTCGCCTCCATCAAGGAAGAGGAGAGCGAGAAGCTCCTTCGTATGGAAGAAGAGCTCCACAAAAGAATCGTCAGTCAGGACCAGGCCATCTCCGCGCTGTCCCGAGCCATCCGGCGCTCGCGGGTGGGTTTCAAGAATCCTAGCCGGCCGGTCGGGTCGTTCATCTTTCTTGGGCCCACCGGCGTCGGGAAAACGGAAGTTGCGCGTTGTCTTGCGAATTTCCTCTTCGGATCCGAAAAGGCGCTCATTCGTTTCGACATGAGCGAGTACATGGAAAAACATTCGGTGTCCAAGCTCATTGGCTCCCCGCCGGGGTACGTCGGACACGAAGAAGGCGGCCAGCTGACCGAGAAGGTGAAACGCAATCCATATTGTGTCATTTTGCTGGACGAAATCGAGAAGGCTCACCCGGACGTTTTCAACATTCTCCTGCAGGTCTTCGAGGATGGACAACTAACCGATGGTTTGGGTAACACGATCGATTTCAAGAACGCCATTCTGATCATGACTTCCAATATCGGCGCTCGCTACATCGAGAAGAAGGGGCGGGTTGGGTTTCAGTCCGATGATGTGCAGGTGGCCACGGTTCGAATCAACGACATGGTCTTGGGGGAGGTGAAAAAGACGTTCAACCCGGAATTCATCAACAGGGTCGACGAAATCATCATTTTCGACGCCCTTAGTGACGACGACCTTAGAAAGATTGTGGCCCTATTGGTTGAACAGATGAATCAGAACCTGCGGGACAAGAAGATACAGATCGCTGTGACACCCGAGGCAGTAGAGTGGATTATTACCAGTACCTGTCGCGATCGTTCCTATGGGGCCCGGCCGCTTCGTCGCGCATTGCAAAAACACGTAGAGGATCCGCTATCGGAGGCATTCATTCGTGGCACTCTTACCCCTGGTCGGCTCGTGGAGATCTACCCGGACGGCGACAAGCTGGCGCTCCGCCAAGGAGACGCGGTGGAGGAAGGGCAACCCCTGTCGGTCTGAACGCTTGACCCCGGGCTTGCATGTGCTGGCAACCCTCGTGGCCAGCCTACTCTTTCCTGCGTGGCTCTTCGCGCGGGGCGACATCCTCGAAGGAATAGAGATCGTTGGAAATCGGTCTGTCGACGGAGGTACCTTCCTCTTTCACATCAATTCCAAGGTCGGCGACCCGTACGATCAAGACAAGGCGCTCTCAGATTTTCAGCGTCTTTGGAATACCGGGTTCCTGAACGATCTTACTTTGGAAACTCGCGACGGGGAGCGGGGCAAGATCTTGACTTTCACGGTTGAGGAGCGTGAGCGTGTCCGCACCATCGAGTACGCGGGCTCGAAGTCTCTCAGTCAAAGTGACATCGAAGAAAAGCTCACGGAAGAGGACGCCGAGATCAAGATGGACTCCTTCTACGACTCCGCCCAGGTGGTGAGGGTAGAGAAGATCATTCGGCAGATGTTGAACGACAAGGGACTGCCCAACGGCGAGGTGTCCAGCACGGTGACCAATGTTGAGAAGGGAGTGCGGGTTGCGTTCAGCATCAACGACGAGCGCAAGCTCACCATCAAGAGAGTCAATTTCGTCGGGGCGGAAGAGTTCTCTCAATGGCAGCTGAAGTGGGGCATGAAGAAAACTAAGGAAAGTCACCTAATGGCTTTTCTCCAAGGTGGCAGCCTGTTTACCGAGGAGAAGTTCGCGGAGGATATTGAAAAGCTGCGGGAGCTTTATCTCAACAGGGGCTTCGTAGATGTCAGCTTCGGTGAGCCCGAAGTGACTTACCAAGACGGTACCTCGCGATTCCTGTTCTGGAAGACACAGAAGCGCTTTGTCACGCTAGACATCCCGGTCTCGGAAGGTACGCAATATCGGGTGGGTGAGGTTAGCGTCGATGGGGCGACGGTGTTCCCCGATACGTTCGTGAAGGTCTTCTTCAAGCTGCAACCTGGAAAGATCTACAATGAGTCCAAGATCGTCAAAGGGATGGAGAAGTTGCGGGAGCTCTACGGCGCCCGCGGCTACGTTCAGTTCACCGGGTTCCCGATCAAACGGCCTCAGACGGAAACCGATCTCGTGGACGTCACCATCAACTTGCAAGAGGACAAGCAATACTTCGTAAATCGTATCGAGTTCGAAGGGAACACCACTACCCGGGACAAAGTGATTCGGCGCGAGGTTTGGCTGAACGAGCAAGATGTGATGAACATGGAGCTGCTCAAGTTCTCCATCCAGCGGATCAACCAGCTCGGTTACTTCCTGCCTATCGAGGCTCCCCAGATCGAGCCGGTGCCTGGCGAAGACACTCAGCTCAACATCGTCCTTCCGGTGCAGGAGCAGAATAGGAACCAGTTTTCCTTCGGCGGCGGTGTATCCGGTTTGGAAGGGGCCTTCATCAGCGTGTCGTTCTCCACCTCCAACTTCCTGGGCCGAGGAGAGACCGCCTCGTTCGCGGTTCAGACCGGGAGGCGGACCCAGAACTTCCAGATCTCACTGCAGGAGCCGTGGTTTCTTGATAAACCCATTACCGTGGGGGTCAGCGTCTTCAAGCGCACGATCAGATTGCCCCGATTCACGCAAAAGGATACCGGCGCGAATGTCACCTGGGGGGTGCCGCTGAAGAGGTTCTCCCGGTTCTTCATAAATTATGGTTATACCGTTATTGAAACCGCCGAGCCGGATACCGACCTATTCGACAACTTCAGTGGTTTCGGGGGTCTCGGGGGCTACGGGGGTCTCGGGGGCTACGGAAACTCTCGGTTATTTAGCCCGTTCTTTGGCCACTTCGGCAAGTTCAATCAGAGTCGGATTACGCCTACTTACGCCCTCAATACCGTCGACAATCCCATGTACCCGTATAAAGGCAAGCGCTATACGGCTAGTTTCGCATTTGCTGGGGGACCGCTGGGAGGAACGGTCGACTACTATAAGCCGACCTTCGAGGGTATTTTCTATCTCCCTGTTACCCGCCGGACCAGCTTCGGTTTCCGGGCCTTGGTCTCCTGGCTGCAGGGCTTCGGGGACGGGGAGGGCGAATCATCAAGTGGCACCATCGACGGTGTTCCAGTTTTCGAGCGATTCTTCATGGGAGGGGAGAACCAGGTCCGAGGGTACGACATCCGCTCACTGGGGCCGCGGCTCGTCAGAAACGACGGGGTCACCGTTTTGGTTGGCGGTACCAGGATGATGCTGTTCAACATGGAGTACTATATTCCGCTGGCGGGGCCCCTGCGAGCAGTGTTATTCTTGGACGCCGGTCAGGCGTACACAGACGAAACCACGATAAGTTTCTCGATGTTCAATGAGCTTGCCACATCAACCGGAGCCGAAATGCGTTTCCTGGTTCCAATGCTCAACGTGCCTTTTCGGTTGATTTACGCGTACAATCCGAACGCGGAGCGGTTCTTCCAACCGACCACTGCGTTCCGTTTCGGCATCGGCTCGACGTTTTGATGTCGGGCTGCTTCGTCTTCAGCCGACATCCATATCGGTCGCCGGCGAGCCGAGCAAGACATTCGCAAGGAGTTTCAAAAAATCATGTTAAAAGGAGTAGCCATGATGTTCATTTCGTTTGCCCTGGGAGCCGCTTTCGTTGTCGCCTTGCCAGCCTTGAGCGCAGGACAAGTCGGCGCCACCCCGCTGGTGAAGATCGCCGTCATCGATATCGATCGGGTGGCGCAGGAATCGAAGCCGGGCAAAGAGCTTTTCGACAAGCTGAGGGTAGAGAACGACCAGTTGGCCGCGGGGCGCCAACAGCGGGAGCAAGAGATTCGCGATATGCAGACCAAGGCCGCTTCGAATGTTCTTTCCCAAGACGCCCAGGCACGTCTGCAACGCGAGATTGAGCGAAAGACCACCGATGCACAGCGCTGGCTGGAGGACGCGCAGCGTGGCTTCCAGGAGAAGCAGCAGAAGGAGGAAGCCGCGTTCCAGGCCAAGCTCGGTCCGATCGTGGAAGCGGTCGCTCGGGAAGCTGGCATTGGCCTCATCCTCCGTGCCACACCTGGACTCACCTTTGTTCTCGATCCAAACCTCGACTTGACCCCGCTGGTCATTCAGCGGTTGAACTCTGAGCCAGCGGGTGACACCGCGTCGCCTACTGGGGCTGGCGCAGGAGCGGAGACGTCGTCGCCTCCATCGGATTCACCGCCGCCTCCATCGGAACCACCGCAGAATTAGCCTCGTCAGGACTCCGTCCTTGTGCCCGGGCTCGACATTCAGCAAATCATGGAGCGGCTTCCGCACCGTTACCCCCTTTTGCTGGTGGATCGAGTGCTCGAGCTCGATCCGGGGCGGCGCATCGTCGCCATCAAGAACGTCACTTTTAACGAGGAATTCTTCCAGGGACACTTTCCCGGCCTGCCTTTGATGCCAGGCGTCCTCATATTGGAGGCTATGGCGCAAGCGGGCGGGATCCTAGTTCTTCCCGAGGACGGCAGCGCGGCGGGGAAGACCTTTTACCTTGTCGGCGTCGAGCACGCGAAGTTTCGGCGCACGGTCGTTCCGGGAGATCGGCTCACCATCGAGCTGAGCGTGACCAGGGCACGAGGCAACTTTCGAAAACTGGAGGGTCGCGCCGAGGTCGATGGTCAGCTCGTCGCGGAGGCCCAGCTAATGCTAACCGCAGTGGATCCCGCATGAGAGCCGCGACGGTAGAGTGTCATCCCACCGCCATCGTCCACCCCGAAGCCCGGCTGGCGGACGGAGTGCGTGTCGGTGCGTACGCCGTGATTGGCGAGCACGTCACTATTGGCCGGGACACGATGGTGGAAGTGAATTCGGTCGTAGATGGTTATACGACGATCGGGGAGCGTTGTCGGGTGTTCCCGTTTGCGTCGATCGGCTTGGAGCCCCAGGACCTGAAGTTCCGAGGCGAAAAATCCACGCTCGAGATCGGCAGCGAAAACGTATTTCGTGAGTTCGTGACCATTCATCGCGGGACCACAGGGGGAGGAGGCCGCACGGTTATTGGTGACTCCAACCTCTTCATGGCCTACACCCATATCGCCCACGATTGCATCATCGGCAATTCCACCGTCTTTGCGAATGGCGCGACCCTGGCCGGCCATGTGCTCGTGGAAGATGACGCGACCATCGGCGCCTATAGCGGGGTTCATCAGTTTTGTCGCGTCGGTCCCTATGCCTTCGTCGGTGGTTACACCGTTGTGACTCAAGACGTGTTGCCATTCTCGCGAACGGTCGGCAATCGCGCCCGCCTGTACGGAATCAACACCGTGGGTTTGGCGCGGCGTCAATTCTCTCGAGAACGCATTTCCGATCTCCGTCATGCGTTTCGCGTCCTGCAGCAGTCGAAGCTCACCGTCTCGCAGGCCCTCGCTCGTCTGGAAGCGGAAATGGCGAGCGGGGACGTCCGTCTCCTGGTGGACTTCATCCGCTCCTCCAAGAGGGGGGTAGTGATCAAGCGCGGCCGAGAGCGGGGCGAACCGGTTTGAGCTCTTCCGAGCCTGCCGATAGCCAACCGATACCTCCCCACAGCACGCTCGGCCTCATCGCCGGCAATGGCGAATTCCCGTTGCTTGTTCTGGACGAAGCGCGTCGGCGCGGCTTCGAGGTCGTCGCACTCGCCATCGAGGGAGAGGCCGACTCCCGCATCGAGGATCACGGAGCCATCGTGCACTGGATCGGCTTCGGGGAGGTCAGTCGCTGCATCAAGTTATTCAAGAAGGCGGGAGTGAGTCGGGCAATCATGGCCGGGCAGGTCAGGCACAAGAAGATCTTTCGCTTCCTCCGGCCCGATCCGGGGCTGCTTCGCGTCTTGTCGCGAATGAAGTCTCGAAACACCGATGCGATACTCAGCGCGGTGGCCGATGTGCTGGCAGAGGAAGGCATTCATTTGCTGGACTCGACATCGTTGCTGCGTGCTTTGGTGGCGACGGAGGGAGTTTTGGGAAAGCGAAAACCGAGCTCGGAAGAGAAAAAAGACATCGCGTTCGGTTTGCGAATCGCTCGCGAGATGGCGCGACTCCATATAGGGCAAACGGTGGTTGTCAGAGGCGGAGCCGTGGTTGCGGTTGAGGCGATGGAGGGAACGGACGAGACCATTCGGAGGGCGGCCGGCATCGTGTCCGGTGGCTTGACGGTGGCGAAGGTAGCTCGGCCCTCTCAGGACATGCGGTTCGACGTGCCGGTGGTTGGCCCACGGACAATTGAAGTCATGGCCGATCTCGGCTGTGCGGTGTTGGCTCTGCAGGCAGAGAAGAGTCTACTGTTGGAGCGAGAAACACTGATCGAGAAGGCCAACGACGCCAAAATCGTCGTCATCGGAGCGGTATAGGTCGCCAGTGAGTGGAAACAGTGGTTCGGGCGGTGAGGGTCCGGTCCCGGTGGCTGTCGTCGGGGTTGGCGCTCTGGGGAGTCGCCACGCTCGTGTCTACGCCGATCTACCTCAGGCGGAGCTAATCGGCGTTGCGGATATCGATCTCGATCGAGCCCGCTCGGTCGCCGACAAGTACGGGGTAGCGGCTACGACGGATTACCGCGAGCTTCTCTCTCGCGTTCGAGCCGCAAGCGTCACCGTACCCACCATCGCCCACCGCGAAGTCGCGGTCGACCTCATGCAGGCGGGGACAGACGTCTTGGTCGAAAAGCCGATGGCCGCGGCCTTGGATGAGGCGGAAGAAATGATAGACGCGGCCCGGGAGAACCAAAGGGTCCTCGGGGTTGGTCACACCGAACGATACAACCCCGCGGTCGAGGCACTTCTTGGCTATTGCGAAGATCCTCGCTTCATCGAAGTCCATCGCCTTGCATCTTTCAACCCGCGGAGCTTGGACATCGATGTGGTGTTGGATTTGATGATCCACGACCTCGACGTGGTGAGCTCGCTCGTTCGATCCGACATCCAACACGTGGAGGCGATCGGGGTGCCGGTCTTGACGGAAAGAGCGGACATCGCCAACGCCCGGCTCCGCTTCAAATCTGGCTGCGTTGCGAACTTGACCGCGAGCCGCATATCCGAGGAGAAGATGCGAAAGCTGCGGGTCTGGGAACGAGAGAGCTACGTGTCTCTGGACTACTTGGCTCAGGAAGCGTGGTCCTACCGGTTGGAGAAAGGTGAAGGGAGGCTGAAAGTCGTTCGGCAGAAGCTACCCACCGAGAGTCAGGAGCCACTCAAACGAGAATTGGAAGACTTTTTGAAGGCGGTTATCGCTGGCGGCACGCCCCGCGTTTCTGGAGAGGACGGGCTGAAAGCGCTTCGGTTGGCGCACCGAGTGATGGAAGCCATGGGGCAGAACGGTGGCTCGTAGATCCTCGCCGGGCGCCACTTAGTTCCAGCTGGACGCCAAAATATTCCGTCGCAGAAATCAACTTTAGCCAGTCGGTTTTTAGACCGTGATTGGCGCCAAAATATGGCGTTGCCGCTATCGGTTTGGCCAGGCGCCCGTCCCTTGCCGCGAGGATCCCGGCTGGCTATAATCCAGAAGGCCCTCACATGCGGTAACTCCGAGCGATAGGGTCCCGCGAGACACGCCATTGCACCGCACCGCGTACGGACATGGAAGACAGCTCGCCGGTATCCGTCGCGGTTCGCCGGCTGCGCCGAAGAGAAGAGCGCGCAAGAGCCAAGCCCACGTAGAGTCTCCTGAACATGGACTCGGGTTCGAGGCCTTCATCTCTCTTGCCGATCGCGAGCAGTTGCTTTTCCCGCAACTTCTCGGTCCGGCCGAGGGCGGCAGCGTCGAGCTCGCGGTTCCAGAAGGCATTGCACTCGGCAGCAGCCGTCGAGAAGGATTGCTCGCTTCGACCGTTCTCCACTTGATGATCTTCATCATAGTGATCGTGAAACCCGATCTGCTAGCCCGCTCCGATCGCGCGCTCAACATGCGTGAAAAGGAAAAGGAGCGTCTGGTCTTGTTCATGGAGCCGCCCGCTCCCACTCCTGCTTCGCCGCTTGTCGTACCCGCGCTTCCTCCTCCTCTTCGGTCTCAGAATCCCAATCGAATGATGATTCCTAAAGCGACGAAGCCCGCCCCGCCTGACAAACAACAGGATTTCCAGACCGATTTGCCATTCTCGGAAGGCAATATCGACGAGTTCTATACCGAAAAAGAGCTCGAGGACCCCGGTGAGGAGGGTGATGAAGGCGATCCAGAGGCTCTTGAGGGCGAGGGAGAAGGAGACGATCTGACGGAGACGAAGCTTGCCGATCTACTTCCGAAAGACGGGTTCTCGTTTAAGGACCCGCGCCTTGCGCCCGAGCCACGAACACCACTTCCCCTGGCCGGCGGCAACGGTGATCTAGGTGAGGACGGCGGCGGCGGGCCGTTCGAAGACATTCGTCGCTTCATGCAAGGTAAGCAGTTTCACAACCCGGAGGGCGGGCTGGTCACGGGACGGGACAACACGCTTTACTACGATGATAAAGGAGCCGATTTCATTCCCTGGCTTCGTCGCATGTTGGCGGAGGTGCGTCGCACTTGGATGGCTGGGATGCCTTCCGTGGTCGCTTGGCGCCACGGCCACGTCGCGGTGGCGGTGTCGGTAGTTCGCAACGGTGACATCGATGCGCTACAAGTCATGATTCCTTCCGGGACTGCTGGATTCGACAACATTGCGGTGGGGGCGCTCCGCGCGGCCGATCTGCTGCCGCTGCCTCCCGACTATCCTGACGACCGCTTCGAGTTCGTTCTGGTATTTTGGTACAACGAGCGCCCTTACGATCTTTTCTAGTGCCTCGCAAGTCAGTTCTCTTTGCGCTGTTCGTCGTCTCTGCCTGTGGTGGAAAAGCGCCTCCACTCGCGTCACCTCCCACCACAGTTCCCGCGGTTGCCACAGTTCCAGCTGGTCCGGTTGAGACCGACGTCCTCTCGCCACCGATTCTTATTGACCACTTGGCGCCCCGACCCCGGATCCGAGTCGGGCTCACCACGCGAGCGGAGGTGGTTCGATTGACGGCCCCGCAACCCTTCGTCCTGTTTGCCGGTGACCAGAAGTTACGGACACACGATCTGCTCGTGGAAAGGGAAGTATTGGTGGGTGCCGAAGGAGTCGTTTTCCGTGTCCAAATTGCATCGTCCCCAGACCGCGAACGGGCGCGGAATCTCTTGCGAACGCTCGAAGTTGAAACAGGAACTTCTGGAGACATAGCCCGGGAGGCGGGTAGCGGGCGGTACGCAGTCCGTGTGGGCACCTGGAGCACCGAGCAGGGGGCAGTGGCTGAAAAAGAGGAGCTCGCGCGAAGAGGCTACGAGGGTCTGCGAATCGTCTCCGAACCCTCGAGCTCCCATCGCCCGCGACGCCTCGTGCTGCGGTCCGCGGAGTCTCCTCCCATTTACACGAGCGCGATGTCCTTGACGGCCTGGCCCGCCTCGTCCAACGCGTGGCTCGAAGTGGACGAGGCGCCGTACCGAGGAGTGATCGAGATCCGTGTGAATGCCTCCAATCGTTTCACGGTGATCAACGAGTTGAACCTCGAGGATTACTTGTTGGGTGTCGTTCCCGCAGAGCTATCGCCGGCAGCCTTTCCTGAGCCCGAAGCCATCAAGGCGCAGGCTGTCGCTGCTCGCACGTATGCGGTGAAGCACCGTGGGCAGTTCATGGCCGAGGGGTTCGACATATGTGATACGCCGGCCTGCCAGGTTTACCGAGGTGCGGGAGACGAACAGCGCATGAGCAACGAGGCCGTCGCCGCCACGCGGGGGGAGTTGCTGACCTATGGTGGAAAGCCGGTGGACGCGATGTACACGTCGACCTGCGGCGGACGAACGGAAAACGTCGAGAACGTGTTCGACGGTCCTTCCTTGCCTTACCTCGTGAGCCGGCTGTGTTATCGGGAATCGCCCATCGTTGAGCTTCGCGCCGCGGCGTCCAAGGCCTTGAGCCTGGAGCTGGCCGGCGCGGTGACTCTCGGTGTGATACCCGAGGAGGAGCTTGCGGCACTGGAAGTGTCTCAGCCGGCCACGGAAACCGAGTTCGCCCGCTGGTCCGCGAGTGCGTTTAGGAGCTTGGGGCAAACGCAATGCAAGACGATTTCGGGAGGAAATGGACAGGTGAGCGCCGGCCAATTCGCCCGTTCACTGGTGGGCGCTCTATGTTGGGACGGTCGACTTCCTTTTCTGCTGTCGAATTTGGATACCGACCGTTTGGTGCCAACCGAGGATGCTCCCCACCTTTCTCAGGGAGAGCGACGTATGCTCGCTCACTGGATCGAAGAGGGGGTGATTCAGCCTTCCAAGGATGGCTTCGATCCGCAACGAGCGCTGACTCGGCGCGAGGTATTGGAAAGTCTCTATCGGCTTCTCAACACTCGCGGTGATCCCCTGTTGCGCTCGGCCCGCTTTCTCGACCTCGAGGACGGCAAGCTGCGGTTGGACGTGGACGATTCGGAGGAACTGCTGGAGCTCGCCCGTCGACGCTATTTGTTTCGGCGGGTAGAAGATTGGACGTACTTTTCTCCACATCTGTCTGTCATGCCGGATGACCGCGTTCAGTTTCACGACGGTGACGAGGGCATCGACCTCTTGGTGTTGCTATCGCGGGGTGGGAGTTTCGATCGCTCTTCTCGCTTTTCCCGATGGGTGGTGCGAAAGACGAGTGCGGAGCTCACCGAGAGCGTAAACGCCCGCGCGTCGGTTGGAAGCGTCACCGACTTGAGGCCTTTGCGATACGGCCGTTCGGGCCGAGTGGCGGAGCTCGAGGTGGTGGGTACGAAAGGCTCTACCGTTTTGACCGGCTTGAGCATCCGGTGGGGATTGGGGATCCGCGAGAACCTGTTTTTCGTAGATCGCCAGCTGGGGCCGGACTTGCAGGCGGCGGCCTGGGTTTTCACCGGCCGCGGATGGGGACACGGGGTGGGACTTTGTCAGGTGGGGGCCTACGGGATGGCTGTCGCGGGGTATGATTACAAAGAGATCTTGGCTCATTACTATCCCGGCACGACGATTTCTCTCGAGCCGCCGGTGGACCCGACGGCGCGCTGATCGCTCCCATGCTTCCATGCCGCCGCGTGCGGGTGTGCGTCATGAAAGTAGGTAGATTTGGAAGGGTGCATGTGAGGCGCGATGTTCTGATAGTATTGTAACTATCAGAGGGAGGACCGCCCATGCCAGACCTGCTTCCCCCACTCCTGACCCAGCGCGAAGCCATCCTTTGCCAGATCGCTGAGCTCGGTGACATGCGTCGAGGCACTATCACAGAGGTCTTCCGCTCCTGTGGAAAGTCCGGCTGTTGTTGCTCCGAGCGCAAGCATCCTGGCCACGGTCCCTATTACGCTTTCACCACCAAGGTCGAGGGCAAGACCAAAACCTTGCAACTCCGCCCCGGGCCGCGGCTCGCCAAGATCGAGCGGGAGGTCGAGACCTATAAGCGCTTCCGGTTCCTCACCCAGCAGCTGCTGCAAGTCAACGAGGGGATTTGCAACGCGCGCCCCGAGGAGCCCGCAGCCGATTCGGAAAAGACCGCGTTAAAAAAAACCTCACGCAACTCGTCCAAGAGGAGTTCGCACGGGAAGTAGAGCGTTTGCTCTTACGCGTTGTGCCCGGGAGCGCTCGAGCCGCCCGCGTCGATCTCGAGGCAACCGAGATGGCCGTGCGGAACTCGATGCACGAGATGGGTGGTGTCCTGCTGGAAAAGCTGCTCGCTGCGGACGATGGGTATCGAGGTCACCGGATCGACTGCGGCAAGGGTCACCTGGCCACGTTCGTGGACCACCGAAGCAAGACGCTCCGGACCGTCCTCTCGAAGGTCGAGCTTCGAAGGGCCTATTACCACTGTCCAGACTGCCAGCAGGGCAGTATTCCCAGGGACCGTGAGCTGGACATCGTGGCAACCTCCTTCTCTCCCGGCGTGCGGCGCCTCATGGGACGCGTCGGCAGCAAGGAACCCTTCGACGAGGGGCGCCAAGATCTAGAACTATTAGCTGGAATCGTGGTCAATACGAAAGAGGTGGAACGGGTCTCAGAAAGACTTGGGCAACAGGTCGAGGCTATCGCTGGCAAGGAGCGTAAGCTGGTGTTGTCCGGAAAAATAGTTCGGATCAAACCGGTGCCCAAGATGTACATCGCCATCGACGGCACCGGAGTGCCCATGGTCCCACATGAGACACAAGGACGGCAAGGCAAAGACGACTCGGGCATGGCGAAGAGCAGGGAGGCCAAGCTCGGTTGCGTGTTCACGCAGACAAGCTTGGACGACGAGGGCTTTGCTCTTCGTGATCCGGACTCCACCACTTACGTCGGCGCCATCGAAACCGCCGAAGAGTTCGGCCAACGAATCTTTACCGAGGCCATCCGGCGGGGCCTGCGCTTTGCCGAACAGGTCATTGTCATCGGAGATGGTGCGCCCTGGATCTGGAATCTTGCGGTTGAGCACTTTGCGGATGCCACCGAGATCCTCGACCTCTACCATGCCCGCGAGCATGTTTCAGACCTTGCCAAGGTGCTGTACGAACCACTCCAGGCCAAGGCGTGGACAGAGGCATCCATCCAACTGCTTGATGAAGCCAACCTTGAAGGGCTTCTCTCGACCTTTGCTCGCTTGCGCCCCAAAAGCGAATTCGTCAAGGACGAGCTCAGAAAGGCAACGGCTTACTTCCAGACCAACACGGAGCGGATGCGCTACCAGCGCTTCCGTGAACAAGGTTTGTTCGTCGGCTCCGGCGTCGTCGAGGCGGCATGCAAAACCATCGTCGGCCGTCGGCTCAAGCAGTCCGGAATGCGCTGGACCGTCCGCGGTGCCAATGCCATCATCGCCCTCAGATGCTGCGAACTCAGCCGTCGCTGGGAGCAGTTCTGGGAGGCCCGCTGCGGGTAGTCTCACCCCACATTTATGACGCACACCCGCCGCGTGCCCAGAAGTTGACAAGCTTCGCCGCCTTCAATAGCATATCGGATACCCAACCTACCCATCATGTCAGCATTCGAAGTAACTAGTGCGGAAGAGCTAACCGAGGGTGGCATTCTGCGGGGGCGCCTCGCGGATGTCAGCCTTCCGGAGATACTCATCTATCTCAAGGTCTCTGAGAAGACGGGCGTCCTCTCGGTCTTGCAGACAAGTGTGCGCAAGGGCCTCTATTTTGTCGAGGGGAATGTTGTTTTCGCCTCCTCCAGCTTGACCGAGGATCGGCTCGGCGAGGTATTGCTGCGGGGCGGCAAGATCTCCGCCGATCATTACCTCATGCTCTCGCAGCAGATTCGCGGGGGACAACGTCTGGGTAAGGCGCTCGTCGAAAGCGGTGTGCTCGCTCCCGGTGACCTCTGGTGGGGAATCGAGCAACAGATCCGAGAGATCGTGTGGGGTCTCTTCACGTGGGAAGAGGGCTCCTTTCAGTTCGAGGAAAGCGATCGGCCTCGCGGCGAAAAAATCATTGTCAATCTCGAGGTCGAGAGGCTGATCGTGGACGGAATCCGCCGTATCAGTGGTGTCGGAGCGATCGGGAGCCATTTCATTCCCGTGGACACGATTTTGGATGGAACCGAGAAGTTGTCGCCGCTTCCCCTGGAACCCTACGAAGAGCACGTCTTGCGGCAGATAGACGGCCTGCGAACGGTTGCCGAGATCTGCAAGGAGAGCGAGATCGGCGAGGCGGAGACCCGCAAGGTGCTCTATGCTTTCCTGTCGGTGGGGGTCATAGTAGTCAAGGGACGTAAGCAGGCGCCGCTCGATCCGGAAGCCATCGCGCGCGACGATTATCGGGGAATGGTCGAGCTCTACAACGAAATGTACAAGCATCTGTTTCGCCACATGTCGGGCGAGGTGGGTCCGATCGCTGAGATCATCCTCGAGAAGTACTTGGGCGAGTTGAAAGGTCGTCCGCAGTCGCTTTTTGAACGGGCAAGGTTACGCCGTGACGGCTCGCTCGACCCACACCAGATCGAATTGAATGTGTCTCGTTTGAAACCGTTCGATCGTCGGAACGCTTTGGTCGAAGCCCTCAACGAGCTTCTATACGCGGAGCTCCTGGCCGTCAAGCGAACGCTGGGCGCTTCTCACGAAGCTCAGCTCATCCAGTCTTTCCGAACGATGAGGGGAGATAAGTGAGCTCGCGCGGGGTTATGGGTCGCTGGCTGCCGCGCGACTGGGCTAGAAGCGCTCAATCTGTCCTGGATCGTGTGGAAGCTTCCTCTCTCCCCAGACTCCAAACGACCGAAATCTACGGTGCGGTCACGCTGGGGGGGCTACTCGTCCTTCTCCTCATCGTACGCTGGCTCATCGGATGAGAAGGTCGGTTCTGGTTGGTATCGTCGGACCCACCGCCTCCGGCAAGAGTGCGGTGGCGCTTCACCTTGCGGAAGCATTCGACGGAGAGATCGTTGGTTGCGACGCGCTTCAAGTCTACCGTGGCGCGGACATCGGAACCGGAAAGTTGACGGTCTCCGAACAGAGAGGCATTCCTCACCATCTTCTCGACGTCGCCGACCCTTCGCGCGATTTCTCGGCTGCGAGCTACATTCAACTCGCGGCGCCGATCGTCGAGGAAATCGACCGGCGTGGCAAGTTACCTTTGGTGGTCGGGGGGACGGGGCTCTACTTGCGGGCGTTGCTCCGCGGGTTGTTCGACGGGCCGGGGCGAGATCCCAAGCTACGAGGCCGGATCGTGGCGGTCGCAGATCGCCGTGGCTCTCGATTCGTTCACCGCATGTTGGTGCGCGTCGATCCGGCATCTGCGAAGCGGATTCACCAGAACGATACCGTGCGAGCGGTTCGGGCGTTGGAAGTCAGTTTATTAGCCAAGCGCCCGATGAGCGATATGATGAGAGAGCGGAGCAGACCGCTGGTAGGTTTTCGTACCGTTCTAATTGGGGTCACGCCGGCCCGACGAGAGCTAGCTCGTCGGATCGAAGCTCGGATCGACAAAATGTTCGATGGCGGATTGATCGACGAGGTACGGGGTTTGGTGAGAGAGTTCGGTTCCGATGCGCCCGTCCTCAAGGGCATCGGCTATCGTCAGGTGGCACAGTACCTCGCGGGTCAGTGCGATCTCGAAAGGGCACGATACTTGACTCTCAGGGCGACGCTTCAATATGCGAAGCGTCAAATGACTTGGTTTCGCGGCGAAGAGGGTGTGCGTTGGTTCGCCGGTAGCGGCGAGGATTCCGAAATCGCGGAAGCGATCGAGCAGTATCTCCGGAGTCGAGGGAAGCTTCTTCATCCGCTAATCCCTCTCCCCGATAGGGAAGACTCCGGGCGTCAAGAAACGTCGTGCCACAATCAAACGGGTCAGACGCCGGGTGAGGGACCATAACCTCCTCGGGCTTCTCAGCCTACTGAGCCTAGTGAGGAAGAAGGGGTGCATGCAAAAACAGCCTCCTAACATTCAAGATAGCTTCTTGGACCATGCCCGGCGCGAGCGAGTAAACGTGACCGTCTATTTGACGAACGGAACGAAACTCAGCGGGTGCATCAAAAGCTTCGATCGTTTTGCCATCATCATGGAGAACAACGGTGTCGACCAGATGATCTTCAAGCACGCTATCTCAACTATCAGCGGCACGAGGCAGTTCGGCAACTACCTTGACATGGATCCGGTGGTAGGGGGTGCGGAGACGAAAGACTGAAGGCGCGTGACCAGAAGAGCCTTCTCACGTGCCATCGTGATCGTCATGGACGGTGTGGGAGTGGGCGAGCTGCCCGACGCCGGCGACTACGGTGATCGAGGAACGAACACCGTAGCCCATATCGCCACTTCTCAATCCCTGAACATTCCTTTTCTAGCTAGCTTGGGGCTCGCCAAGCTCGTGCCCGAGCTGCGGGCGCCCGAGTCTCTCAGCGGTGCCTTCGGCAAGATGAACCAAGCCTCGCCGGGTAAGGACAGCACGACCGGACACTGGGAGATGGCCGGCATCGTCCTCGAGAAGGCGTTTCGAACCTATCCGACAGGTTTTCCAAGCGAGCTGATTGCCGAGTTCGAAAAACGAATCGGGCGTGACTCCCTGGGGAATCGAGCCGCGAGTGGAACAGTGATCATTCAGGAGCTGGGGGAAGTGCACCAGAAGACGGGTAAGCCTATAGTGTACACCTCGGCGGACAGCGTTTTTCAAATCGCTGCCCACGAGGAAACGATTCCCGTCGATGAGCTCTACAAGATGTGTCAGATCGCCTTTGACCTCGTGGTCAAGGACTACGGCGTAGCGCGGATCATTGCTCGGCCGTTCCTGGGAGACAGAGCGGGCTCGTTCGCTAGGACGCCACGGCGCCGGGACTTCGTGCCCAAACCTCCGCGTCCCACTTTGCTCGACCGCATGGCGGAACACGATCTACGAGTGTTCGGCGTGGGTAAGATCGAAGATCTGTTTGCAGGTTCCGGGGTCGCCGAGGCCGTTCACACCGAGAGTAACGAGCACGGAATGGCCGAGACGATCAAGGCGATGAAACAGTCGAACGCTGATTTCATTTTTACGAACCTCGTCGATTTCGACCAACAGTATGGACATCGAAACGACGTCTCTGGCTTCGCCCGCGCGCTAGAGGAACTGGATAAAAGCCTTCCGGAATTGATGGCGGGAGCAAGAGACGACGACCTCGTGCTCCTGACCGCCGACCATGGCTGTGATCCAACCACGGCCTCCACCGATCATTCCCGGGAATATGTTCCGCTGCTGGCCGTCGGAAAAAGGGTGCGCGCAGGGGCCGACTTGGGCATCCGCGGTAGCTTTGCGGATCTTGGGCAGAGCCTGGCCGAGAACTACGGATTGAGCTCGCTCGAGGCAGGGGAGAGCTTTCTACAGGAGCTTCTGGCGAGCCATTAGGCAGGTGCCCGAGACTTTCTGGGTATGATACGGGAATTTGCCATCGCTTTGTTCGGCTCTCTGTGGCATCTGTGAGCCCTTTTTTAGGTTTCCCAAGCACTTACGTGGCTTTGCCCTCGTTGCCGTTCTTGACAGGCCGAGTCGCCGTGCTATAATGCCGGCGCTTAACCTAAGAGGCTGTTATGTTTATCGACCTATCGCGGGTTCCACACGAGGGACAAGATGTCGAGCTTGCGGTTCCTGCGGAACGATTGCCTCTTGAAAAGTTTGAGCCGTGGGTCGTAGGCCCCGTCGAGCTCGCGGGGCGACTGGATCGTGCGGACGACGTGGCTTTTCGCCTGGGAGGCTCGCTCGCCGCTACGGTGGAGCTTGCGTGCGTGCGGTGTTTGGAGTCATTCCGGCTCGAGTTTCATGAGCCGCTGGACCTTCTGTTCTTGCCCTTCACGGCGAACGTCGGGCCTGGTAGGCCTGGTAAGCCCGCTGAGAACCAAGAGCGGGAGCTGAAGGATGAGGACCTCGCTGTTAGCTTCTACCAGGATGAGAAGATCGATGTGGCCCTCTTGATAAGGGAGCAGATTTATCTGGCCCTCCCGATGAAACCTATCTGCCGTGACGACTGCCAGGGCCTGTGCTCGGAATGTGGCACGAACCTGAACTCGTCTTCCTGCAACTGCGCCCGAGAGGCAGTGGATCCACAACTGGCCAGTCTCAAGTCGCTATTGAAGCCGTAGTGTCCGGCGGGGAGGCTTGTCGTCACCCCGGCCGAAGAGATACGCGAGCAGTTCGTACAACCTGGCTCGCCTCGAAGGAGTGTACCGAAATGCCGAATCCGAAACGGCGTCACTCGAAGAGCCGGCGCAACAAACGGCGGACCCATCACGCTCTGGCCCGCCACACTCTATCCGAGTGCCCAAACTGCCACCAGCCCAAACCTCCTCACCTAGTGTGCCCGAGTTGCGGTTACTACAAAGGGAGCGCGGTCATGGAGGTCAAGGAAGCATAGGCCGATCGGCTCTTCCTGCCGAGGTGGCTTCCCGTTGTGACGAACTGGACGGTCGCTGTCGATCCGATGGGGAGGGCGACTTCGCGCCGCGGAACGTCGTGCAAGGAGCTATCGCCGCAACACGGGAGTACGGCGTTTCCTTTACAACGAAGGCATCCGTGAGTTAGCCGGTGCGGGGCAGCGGACGAGGGCGGTATGAGCAAACTGGCGCTGATTTTTCCCGGGCAAGGATCCCAGCAGGTGGGCATGGGCCAGGCGGTTGCGGAGGCGCATGGCGAGGCGAGGGAAGTCTTCGAGATCGCCGATTCGGCATTGGGCTTCTCCCTTTCCCAACTTTGCTTCGAGGGCCCGGCCGAGGAGTTGAAGCTTACCGAGAATACACAGCCCGCAATTCTTACCACCAGCACTGCCCTCTATCGGGTGTTGGCATCTCAGGGCATCGAGCCCGATTTCGTGGCCGGGCACAGCCTGGGAGAGTACTCCGCATTGGTGGCGGCAGGAGGTCTCCGGCTCGAAGACGCCGTGGTGTTGGTGCGCAACCGCGGTCGCTACATGCAAGAGGCGGTACCGGTCGGCGAAGGGGCGATGGCTGCGATCCTCGGTCTGGGGTTGGGCGAGGTCGAGGCGCTTTGTAAAGAAGTGGCGGAAGGGGAAGTGGTCGAGCCCGCGAACCTCAACGGACCGGGACAGATCGTCATTGCCGGCCATACGGAAGCGGTTAACCGGGCCGCGGAAGCGGCAAAAGGACGAGGCGCCAAGCGGGTCATTCCGCTTCCGGTGAGCGCTCCCTTTCACTGCCAGCTTATGAAACCTGCACAGGACCGGCTGGAACGAGATTTCGCCGAGATTACCTTTTCCAATCCGCGAGTGCCTGTGATTTCCAACGTGGACGCGGCGACGGTGCGAACCGCCGCGCAGGCGAAGGACGGGCTGACGAGGCAAGTGGTATCGCCCGTTCGCTGGGAGGAGTCGGTTCGCACGTTGGTGGAAGAAGGTGTGAATCAGTTTGTGGAGGTTGGACCGGGGAAGGTTCTAACCGGCCTGGTGCGGAAGATTTCGAAGGACGTGCGCGTGGTATCGGTGGAAGATCCGAGCGGCGTCGGGAAGCTGTTGGCGGAGGTCGCCGGTGGCTGATCTCCAAGGGAAAGTGGCACTGGTCACTGGTGGCAGTCGCGGGATAGGTCGGTCGATCGCGTCGCGTCTTGCTGGAGAAGGGGCGCATGTGATCGTGGCCGGGCGTGACGAAGATCGAATCCGCCAGGCGGCCGAGGAATTGTCGGCTGGTGGTGGCCGAGTTCAAGCTGTCGCCATGGATGTCTCGGATCGGGCCGCGGTCGCCGCCGGCTTCGAGACGGTACTGGGCGAGCAAAAACGCCTGGACATTTTAGTGAACAACGCAGGCATCAGCCGGGATAACCTTCTCCTCCGAATGAAACCGGAGGATTGGGACGCGGTCATTGCCACCAACGTCAACGGCCTTTATCATTGCTGCCAGGCCGCCTTGCGGCCGATGATTCGTCAACGGTACGGACGGATCGTGAACATGAGCTCGGTGGTTGGTCTGATGGGTAATGCCGGTCAGACCAACTATGCGGCATCCAAGGCGGCCATCCTCGGGTTCACCCGATCGCTGGCGCGGGAAGTCGCATCCCGAAATATTACCGTCAACGCAGTAGCGCCCGGCTATATTGCCACCGACATGACGGACGATCTATCCGATCAGGTCAAGCAAGAACTCTCGGCGTCCATACCGCTGGGTCGCATCGGGCAACCCGAGGACGTTGCTGCTTGCGTAGCTTTTTTGGTATCCGAGGGCGCCAGCTATCTGACCGGTCAAGTCTTGCAAGTCAACGGCGGTTTGTATATGTAGGCTATGAATTCCACCGAACTATTTTCGCATTGGGGCAGATTGTTATAATCAACGTTCCTGAATCCTAAAGAGGGGGATTGAATGAGTATTCCAGAACAAGTGAAGAGCATTGTCGTGGATCAATTGGGAGTCGACAAGGAGCAGGTAGTTCCGGATGCATCCTTCGTGGATGATCTGGGCGCCGACTCTCTCGATCAGGTCGAGTTGGTGATGGCCCTGGAGGAGGAGTTCGGCCTCGAGATCCCGGACGAAGACGCGGAGAAGATCACGCGAGTCAAGGAAGCCGTCACTTACATCGAAGGACATGCCAAGAAGTAAAAGAGTCGCAGGAGCCTCGGCATGAGGCGACGAGTCGTGATAACGGGCGTGGGCCTCGTGTCCGCCGTGGGCATCGGTACTCGTGAGACCTGGACCGCACTGCTGGAGGGCAAGAACGGCATCGGTCCGGTGACCCACTTCGATGCTTCCGCTTTTTCCTGTCGTATTGCGGGGGAAGTGAAGAATTTCGACCCGCTTCAGTACGTCGAGAAGAAGGAAGTAAAGAAGATGGACGTGTTCATGCAGTATGCTCTGGCGGCTTCCACGTTCGCGATGGAAGACTCCGGCCTGAAGGTGACCGCGGCGGAGAACGCCGAGCGAACGGGAGTCTTCATCGCGTCCGGTATCGGGGGGTTCGCCACTATCGAGCGGGAACACCGCAACCTGCTGAAGGGAGGGCCACGCAAGATCTCGCCATTTTTCATTCCAGCTTGCATCATCAACTTGGCCGCCGGACATGTGTCCATCCGCTTCGGCGCTAAAGGGCCGAACTCCGCGACCGCCACGGCGTGTGCGGCCAGCTCTCACGCGATCGGTGATGCGGTCGAGATCATCCGACGAGGAGATGCGGATGCCATGATCGCCGGCGGGGCGGAGGCTGCGATCACTCCTATGGGCATCGGTGGCTTTGCCGCAATGCGCGCCTTGTCCACGCGGAACGATGAGCCGGAAAAGGCATCCCGACCGTTCGATAAAGCCAGAGATGGGTTCGTGGTAGGCGAAGGGGCGGGGGTCGTCATCCTCGAGACTTTGGATGGAGCACTCTCCCGTGGCGCAAGCATCTACGCCGAGGTAGTCGGCTATGGGATGAGCTCCGATGCGTACCATATCACCGCACCCTCGCAGGATGGCGACGGCGCAACAAGGGTCATGACGCGGGCGCTCGAAAACGCCAAGGTTCGACCCGACCAGGTGGATTACATCAACGCGCACGGCACGTCGACTCCGTACAACGACCGCGCGGAGACGATGGCTATCAAGCGAGTGTTCGGCGATCACGCTCATCGGTTGGCGGTGAGCTCGACCAAGTCTATGACCGGCCACCTTCTCGGAGGAGCAGGAGGCTTGGAGGTGGGGATCGCGGCGCTTGCCCTCAAGGAGCAGATCATCCCGCCGACGGCGAATTACGAGACACCCGATCCAGATTGCGATTTAGATTACGTGCCCGGAAAAGCCAGACCGGCGGAGTTGCGATATGTACTCTCCAACTCTTTCGGTTTTGGAGGGACGAACGCCGCGTTGCTTTTGAAACGGCACGAGGGACGGCCTTGAGATTCGGAGGTAGTGATTAGCTCCCCGCGCTCGACTGGCGTTGCTTATACTCCGCGGTTCAAGGACCATCGAACCGGGGACGGGCATCCCGAGAGTCCGGCTCGCATGGACGCGGCGGCCCGCGCTTTGGCCGCACCGAAGCTTGCGGAAAAATTCACCGCGCTCGAGCCTCGTGTCGCGGAGCAAGAGGAAGTGCTTCTCGTTCACACCCATCGCCACTTCGACGAGATCATGGAGACGCGAGGCCAAGAGCAAACCTACCTCGACAACGATACGGTCACGTCGCCTGGCTCAGCAAATACGGCTTTGCTGGCGATAGGGAGCGTCCTGTCAGCCGTGGATGCGGTGATGGGTGAGGAAGTGGACAACGCGTTTGCCCTCCTGCGTCCGCCCGGTCACCACGCCAAGCCAGACAAGGCGATGGGCTTTTGCCTTTTCAACAACATAGCGATCGCGGCACGGCATGCCATCAGCACGCGTAACTTGGAAAGGGTTTTGATCATCGATTTCGACTTACATCATGGTAACGGAACGCAGAAGGCCTTCTACACTTCACCGCAGGTCCTATACGTATCAACGCACCAGTGGCCGCACTATCCGGGCACGGGCTCTCTGGAAGAGATTGGCAGGGACGCCGGAGAGGGTTACACACTCAATGCTCCCATGCCAGCGGGAATGGGTGACGCTGAGTACCTGTCTATCTTCCGGTCGATCATCGGACCGGTCGCACGCGAGTACGCACCCCAGCTGGTGCTGGTCTCGGCTGGGTTCGACGCGTACTTTAAAGATCCCTTGGGAAGTATGGGCCTTACCGAGCGTGGATACGCGGCCTTGACCCGAGAGATCCTTTCCGTCGCCGACGCTACCTGTGGAGGTAAGGCGGTGTTCGCGCTCGAGGGCGGGTATCACTTGTTGGGTCTCGAGCAGTCGATCGTTTCGGTG
Organism: Candidatus Marinacidobacterales bacterium; assembly: GCA_965222425.1. Classification (GTDB taxonomy): domain Bacteria; phylum Acidobacteriota; class Vicinamibacteria; order Marinacidobacterales; family DATDRI01; genus CBDCNP01. The sequence continues at coordinate 156,254 of CBDCTW010000023.1, read as the reverse complement.
CTGGAGGTCATGGCCGGGTTTTCCGGGGCGGAAAAGAATTTCGAGCCGGCGAGTCAGGCCAAGTTCGACAAGCAGGCTAAACCCCTGATGACCGCCATCCGAGAGACCCACAGCCGTTTTTGGAAGTCGCTCTCCGAATAGGCTCGCCCTCCCTGGACCGCGGTTACCCAAAGCTTGCGAGAATCGAGGACGGGGAGTAAAGTCGATTATGGGCCCGAAGACCGATAGACGCTCTTCATGACCACAGAAAGTTCCACGCTAGCGGAGGTCCTCTCCCAGGAAAGCGTGAAAGGCGAGCTCTACGAGAAACTCCCCGACAACAGGCTTCGTTGCATTTCCTGCGGTCACCGGTGCCTAATTCCCGAAGGCAGGCTCGGAATATGCAAAGTTCGTTTCAATCAGGAAGGCGTTCTGATGGTTCCCTGGGGCTATGTGGGAGCGCTGCAATGCGACCCTATCGAGAAGAAGCCCTTCTTCCATGCCATGCCAGGGACCGGCGCGTTGTCGTTCGGCACGCTGGGGTGCGACTTCCACTGCGGCTATTGCCAGAATTGGCTTACGTCACAAGCATTGCGCGATCCGCGGGCGGTGTCCGCGCCGAAGAGTTGTACGAGCGAGGAGCTGGTGGGGTTGGCCCGTCGCTACGGTGCGAGCACTTTGGCGAGCACCTACATCACGTTGCAAAAAGGGAAATGCCCGAGCTGTCAGAATCGACTGCCTGGCGTTTGGGAATAAGACCCCACTTGGGGGATGCTGGCGTCCAGTAGGCGTTGGGTGCCACTTAGTGCCTGCTGGCCGCCCAAGACACGACGCCCGTTCGTTGACACCCCCCCTCGGGAGGGCCCAGAATGACACCGCTCCCCGGGTTGGTGGAGCCGGGTCGACTGCGACAGGAGGGTCAGGATGCCCCAAAAGGGAGCCGGAGCAAAGAAGGGCGGCAAGAAAGGGTCGAATAAGACTCGCGGGAGGAAGAAAGTAGCCAGAAAGGCAAAGAAAACCACGGAGTCCAAGGCTAGAGCCGCCGGGGGCAAGATTAGGAAATCGGACCCTGCCAGGATTCCCAACGCGATTGGCCTCAAATCTCAGCACCTCGATTTCTTGACCCTCAGGCTCGACCAGGTGAAAAAGTTCTACACCGATATTCTCGGCTTTCAGCTTTTTCGCCATGACTCGCGGCTCAACTACCTATACGTCCAAACGACGATCGGCTCTAGCCTCGGGTTCATGCTGCCGAATCCAGCGATGCTCGGAGAGCCGCCCTCTCCCAAGGAGCCGACCATTTACCTCATGGTCGAGGACGTCGATCGTGTCTACACCAAGTTGGTCGCCAAGGGCGTCGGTTTCCACGGTCCGCCCCAAAAGATGCCATGGGGACACCGGGTGATCACCACGACCGACCCCGAGGGCCGGACGGTGATGCTGGCCTCGGAGATAGAGAGCTAAAGGCTCGCCTGATGGCCGAAATAACTTAGTGCGCGCGGGGCCCCAGCGCCGCCTGGCGAGGTTCGGTCAAAGCAACCACGTGATTTGGCGGCAAGCGGGAACTGAGTGCCCGCCTGGCGAGGTCCGGTCAAAGCAACCACGTAATTTGGCGGCAAGCGGGAACTTCACGTTTACTTTCTTTCACCAATCGCCGGGGACCCCACCCCCGGGCGTGTCGCTTCGGTGCGGGCGCATCCGCGACAGCTAAAGGCTCCTCGACCCGGCGAGCCTCCGGCCCGCTACGTGCTAATATGAGCCCGTGTTTCGACGTCTAGGCCACCTCAGCAATTTCTCTGCAATACCCCAGTCGGCTTTCGAAGAATGAGCTCGCTGTTCTCGTTCATCCGCGAGCTCATCGATATCCCGTCGGTGACGGGTGAGGAAGCCGAGTTAGGCCGGTTCCTGGAAAAAACCCTAGGTGAGCGCGGTTTTCGCGTTACGATGCAAGAGGTGGAGGCCCAGCGCTACAACGTATACGCCCTCACCAACGGCGCACCGAAAGTCGTGCTCTGTACGCACCTGGACACCGTCCCACCGTTCTACGCGAGCTCCGAAGACGATCAGTACATCTACGGTCGCGGTTCATGCGATGCAAAAGGTTGCATGGCAGCGATGGTGGAAGCGGTCGCCGGTCTCCGCGAGAAGGGCACCGAAGGGCTCGGACTTCTCTTCGTGGTAGGGGAGGAAGTCGACAGTATTGGAGCGAAGACCGCCAACCGACTGAAGCCCGGCTCCAGATACGTTTTGGTCGGTGAGCCCACGGAGAGCCGCATGGCGTCCGGACACAAGGGGACCCTTTATTTCGTCTTGCGGGCGAAGGGGCGGGCCGCTCATTCCGCGTATCCGCAGCTTGGCGACTCCGCTACCAACCGTCTCCTGGATGCACTGCAGAAGATTCGAGAGGCGGACTGGGGACAGAGTGATGTGCTCGGGCCGGCGACCGTGAACATCGGGACTCTCTCCGGGGGGCTGGCCCCCAACGTCATCGCGCCGGAAGCGGCGGCGGGAGTTCTGGTGCGGGTCGTCGGGAAAGCTTCAGAAGTGGAAGCGAAACTGGTGGACGTACTCGGCGACGCTCCGAACCTCAGTTACGAGGTCTTGTCCAGAAACGACGCGGTGCTCTGCGCGACTCTGCCGGGGTTCGATGTGGCCCCGATGGCCTTTGGGACCGACATCCCTTCGCTCGCCGAGTTCGGCAAACCCCTGCTATTTGGGCCGGGTTCGATCCACGATGCGCATACCTCCGAAGAGAAAATAGCCAAGCAAGACGCACTGCGAGCGGTAGAGCTTTATCAGCAGGCGGCGGTTGGACTATTGGAGCGAGCTAAGTGACGAGCGAACGACGCCAACCAAACCAACCAAGGTTGAAAGTGGCGGTCTTGGGAGCCACCGGTGCGGTGGGGCAGAGGTTCATCGAGCTCTTGTCGTCCCATCCGTGGTTCGAGGTGGCTCGACTCGCGGCTTCGGAGCGATCGGCGAGCAAGTCCTATCAGGATGCTTGTGGGTGGCGTCTTGCCACACCCATTCCAGAGAAGATAGCAAATGAAATTGTGGAAGGGACGGAACCGGATAATGAGATGGCCTTGGCTTTCTCGGCGCTCGACGCCTCCGTTGCGCCTGAAATCGAAATTGCTTGGGCCAAGGCCGGCGTGCCGGTTTTCAGCAACGCCCGAAGCTATCGTTTGGAGCCCGACGTTCCACTCCTCATTCCCGAGATCAATCCGGAGCACTTGGGACTGATCGAGAAGCAGAAAAAGTCTCGTGAGTTACCGGGCCGCGGCTTCATCGTCACCAACGCCAACTGTTCGACCACCGTCCTCGCCATGGCTTTGGCGCCCCTCGAGCGGGCCTTCGGCCTTCAGCGACTTTCGGTGGTTACCTTGCAGGCGGTCTCGGGCGCAGGATATCCGGGGCTTCCGTCGATGGAGATCTTGGGAAATGTGATTCCTTTCATCGCCGGGGAAGAAGAGAAGATGGAGGCGGAGACACAGAAGATTCTGGGAAAGCTCAGAAACGGTGCGGTTGAGCCCGCGTCCATGAAGGTCTCCGCGCAGGTAAACCGAGTCCCCGTTTTCGACGGCCACACCGAGTCCGTTTCGTTCGAGACCGCCCGGCCCGCAGGCCTCGAGGAGATTCGGGACGCACTGGCGTTCTTTCGTGGCGAGCCTCAGGAGCTGAAACTTCCAACCGCTCCGGCCCATCCGATCGTGGTTCTCGACGGTCCTGACCGGCCGCAACCCATGTTGGATCTCTACCGCGAGAACGCGATGGCTACAATTGTCGGGCGGCTGCGTCCATGCTCGGTCTTGAATTTCAAAATGACGTTGCTCGGTCACAATACCATTCGGGGGGCGGCCGGAGGCTCGATACTGAACGCGGAACTAGCGATGGCGCGAGGACTGATCGGGGGCAAGTCATGATCGTGATGAAGTTCGGCGGCACGTCGATGCAGGATGGTCCGGCGATGCGGCGTGCGGTCGAGATCATGAAAAAGAGAAGGACCGCCATCCGGTGGTCGTGGTCTCCGCCATCGCGGATGCTACCAACTCCTTGCTATCAATGGCGGAGACCGCACTCACCGGCGATACACGCGCCGCGGAGGAGGTCCTCTCCCAGCTCGTGAGCCGACATCGATGGATCTTGTTCGACCTGGGACTCTCGAAATCCACCGAGCGTGAGGTCGCGGATGTCATTGCGCACCACGCTGAAGAGCTCTGTAACTTCACTCGCGGAGTCGTGTTGTTGCGCGAGCTCACGTCGCGTATCCAGGATGCGATGGTGAGTTACGGCGAACGTCTTTCGGTTGACCTGTTGATCGCCGCCGCCCAGGCGGGAGGCCTCGAGGCCGTCCGGGTTGATGCGCGCGAAGTGATGCGCACCGATTCGTGTTTCGGGAAAGCCCGACCCGAGATCGAGGCCCTAGCGGTGAGATGCCGGGAGACGATCGTCCCGGCATTGGACGCGGGAAAAATCCCCATCACCGAGGGTTTCGTGGGTGCGACCGAAGACGGCGAGCCCACCACGCTGGGCCGCCGAGGCTCCGATTACACCGCCGCTCTTTTGGGAGCTGCCCTCGGTGCCGAAGAAATCCAGATCTGGACCGAGGTGGACGGTATGCTCACCGCTGATCACCGTCTGGTGGCCGATGGCAAGAAAATCCGAGAGCTGTCTTTCGCCGAGGCGGCGGAGCTCGCCTACTTCGGAGCTCGTGTCCTCCACCCCGCGACCATCGAGCCCGCGGTCTCCCGCAACATCCCGGTTCGCATTTTGAACTCGCGCCGGCCGGGTGCCACGGGGACCACGATCACTTCTCGCTCGCGCAAGACCGGTGTCGCGGTCAAGTCCATCGCCGCCAAGAAGAGAATTACGGTGATCGACGTCAAGTCGCTCCGGATGTTGATGGCATACGGTTTCCTTAGATCCATGTTCGAGCTCTTTGATCGTCACGAGGTCCCGGTCGACTTGGTGTCGACTTCCGAGGTCAGCGTCTCCTTGACCGTGGATTCGACCGAAAAGCCATCCGCGATCGTCGAAGAGCTCTCTCAGTTCTCGGAGGTGACGGTGGAGAGCGACTGCGCCATCGTGTGTTTGGTGGGCGAAGAGATTCGTTCCACCCCACGTATCGCGGCTCGTTCCTTCAGCGCCCTCGGTGACATCAATGTGAGGATGATCTCTCAAGGGGCGTCGAGAATGAACCTCTCCTTCGTCGTGCGCGAGGGAGATGCCGACGATGCAGTCAGGCGACTGCATCACGAGTTCTTTGCCGGGCTCGATCGGCCCGAAGTCTTCGAGGTGGTGGATACGGAGATGGTGCCTTGATCCTGGGACTCACCGGCCGAGGCCGCATGGGCTCTGAGGTCGAGCGGCTGGCTCGCGCAGATGGGCACGAAATTCGGCTCTCACTGGATGAGTATTCCAACCCGGACGGGATTGGTCTCACCAAGGATGCCCTCGCAGGGATCGAAGTGATCATCGACTTCAGCTGGCCGGAAGCTGTCCTAGAGAACATCCGCCGCGTAGCAGAGGCAGGCGTTCACATGGTTGTGGGGACGACCGGGTGGTCCGATAGCCTCGGAGAAGCACGGGAGTTGATCGAGACACACCAAACTGCGCTCGTTTACGGCTCGAATTTCTCGATCGGGGCCAATCTTTTCTTGAAGCTCGCCAAGCTCGCCACCCGCCTCTTCGACCCTTTCTCTGAGTATGACCCTTATGTCTTCGAGCAACACCATCGGGAAAAAGTCGACGCGCCCAGTGGAACGGCGCTGCGGCTGGCGGAGATCGTCGTCGCTAACACCGAACGTAAAAGTCGCGTGCAGATCGGAAACCCTGAGGGGAAGATCGATCCCGAAGCACTTCATGTCTCGTCGCTAAGGGCGGGTAGAGCATCGGGCCGACATGAGTTGGGGTTCGATAGTGCAGCCGACAGCGTGGAAATAGTGCATACCGCCCGCAATCGAGAAGGTTTCGCGCGGGGCGCGCTGTTCGCTGCGGAGTGGGTCCGCGACAAGAGGGGCGTCTTCGAGTTCGCCGATTTACTGGAATTGGAGTGAGTCATGAGTGAGCCGTGGCAGGGAACCTATACTGCGGTGGTGACCCCCTTTAGCGCCGAGGGATCCGTGGACGAACAGGCGCTCGAGAGGCTTGTGGATCTTCAAATTGACGGAGGCGTGGATGGAATCGTTCCTTGCGGTACGACCGGGGAAAGCGTCACTCTGAGCGGCAAGGAGCAGCTTCGCGTTATTGAAGTGGTGCGTGACCGAGCCGACACGCGGGTTCGGGTGATCGCCGGTGTCGGCGGGAACGGGACAAAAAAAGTTGTGGCTCAGGCCCGCGCGGCCGCGTCGCTGGGGGTGGACGGGATTCTGTCCGTTGTTCCTTACTACAACAAACCTACACAAGAAGGCATGTTTCGACATTTCTCCGAACTGGCTGATGCGATCGAAATACCGATGATCGTCTACAACGTTCCGGGCCGCACTAGCGTGAATCTTTCGCCCGCGACCTTGATGCGCCTCGCCGAGCACGAGAACATTCGTGGAGTTAAAGAGGCATCGGGCAACCTCATTCAAGTGATGGAGATTCTGTCGGGCCGGCCAGACGGCTTCAGCGTTTTTTCCGGCGAGGACAATCTGACGTTACCGATTCTGGCTCTCGGGGGCGATGGAGTGATCTCGGTGGTCTCGAACCAAGTGCCTATGCTGATGAGTCGGTTGGTCCGGGAGGCGTTGGAGGGAAGACTGCCCGACGCCCGGGAGATCCATTTCCGGCTCTTAGGATTGATGAACGCCAACTTCATCGAGACGAATCCCATCCCGGTCAAGGCGGCCTTGGCGATGATGGGGCTTATTGGTGAACACTATCGGCTTCCGCTCGTGCCGATGAGTGCAGAGAATCGCAGTCGACTGCGTGAGCAACTCCTGCAATTGGAGTTGGTCGGAAAGTTGACCCGGTAACAGGAGCAAAGTGTGACGACGAAGGCGAAAACTGCTCTCCAAGAAACGATCGAACGGCTATTCGAGCTTGAGGGTGCCGACCTTCCGTCAGATGCTGAGAGTTCTTTCGTCGAGTTCAGGGCGATGCTGTCCCGAGGGGAGGTGCGGGCCGCGGAGCCAGGGCCTCATGGTTGGGTGGTTAACACCTGGGTGAAGAAGGGGATTCTGCTGGGATTCCGGCTCGGGCGAATCGAGGACTTCTCTCTGAAAAAGTCTCCGATGCGGTTCTTCGACAAGCATACGTTTCCGCTTCGGGACCTGGAGCTCGAAGACCAGATTAGGGTGGTCCCCGGCGGTTCTTCGATTCGGGCCGGGGCTTTCGTGGGCCGAGGGGTCGTCTGCATGCCACCGATGTATGTGAACGTGGGTGCCTATGTGGATGAAGGGACGCTGATCGACTCCAACGCGCTGGTGGGTTCCTGTGCTCAACTGGGCAGGCGGGTGCACGTTTCCGCCGGCGCACAGATCGGGGGCGTTCTCGAGCCGGTGGGAGCGATGCCGGTGATCATCGAAGACCGCGTGCTGGTGGGAGGGAACTGCGGGGTGTACGAGGGCACCATCGTCAAGAAGGAAGCGGTGTTGGCACCCGGGACGATACTGACTCGGTCCACGCCGGTGTACGATCTAGTGAGCGAAACGGTGCTGCGGGCAAGCGAGGACTCGCCTTTGACTATACCTCGAGGCGCAGTGGTCGTACCGGGCAGCCGACCGGCGCGGGGGAGCCTCGCCTCGCGAGAGGGGCTCCATCTCTATGCACCGATCATCGTCAAGTACCGCGATCCCGGAACCGATGCCGCGGTCGCACTGGAAAGCGCCCTGCGTCTTTGAACTGGCTTAGTCGGCTCGACTTTTGAGAAAGCCCGCTTCACGCCTCGAAGGGGTCGGGATCTCCCTCATCCGTCGCGTCCTGGAGGTCGCTCCTCCGGACGCCATCAACTTGGGGTTTGGGGAGCCCACGTTCGATACTCCGCGTGCGATTCTTCGCGCCGCACACCACGCACTCGACGAAAGCCGGCTCGGTTACACGGCGACAGCGGGTCTGCCCGAATTGCGCCAGATGATAGCGGAGTACTCGGGCGAGCGAATCAGCCGCGACTCCGTGCTTGTTACCGTGGGAGCCCAGGAGGCGCTTTTCGCAACCATGTTGGCGTGGCTTGGTCCGGGGCAGGAAGTCTTGGTTCCCGACCCAGGTTTTCCTGCTTATCCGGCGATTGCTCGGCTCGCCGGTGCATCGCCGGTTACTTATCCGCTGTCCGCGTCGCAGGGTTTTCGGTTTAGCGCCGATGCTCTCGAGTCCCTGATTTCGCCGCGCACGCAGGCGCTGGTATTGAATAGCCCGGCCAATCCCACCGGTGTGATTATTCCTCTCGAGGAGCTTCGGAAAGTCGCAAAGCTAGCGGCGGAGCACGAGCTCCTCGTGATCTCCGACGAGGTGTATCAGGACATCTACTTCGGAGAGCGGCCGCCCTCCTATCTAGACGTCAGCACCGACGGAGTAGTCGTTTCGAGTCTATCCAAGTTCGCGAGCATGACCGGTTGGCGTCTCGGTTGGGCGGTGGCCGCGCCGGAGCGGATCGAGCCCATTCGGGTCATCCATCAGTACGCCGTAAGCTGTGCGCCGGCTCACTCTCAAAAAGCCGCTCTCGCGGCGTTCGGGACCGAAGCCCAACGGGAGATGGAGTCTTTTCGCGGTCGGCTCAAGCATCGGAGGGATTTGCTCGCGACGCTGGTTCGAGAACGGTTGGGTTTCTCCCCCCTAGTTCCGGATGCGACTTTTTACATGATGATCGAGGCTGCTCCAGCCGGCGACAGCTTGGGGACCGCAGTGGAATTGGTCGAGCGGGCGCGAGTGATCACGATTCCCGGTGCCGCTTTCGGAGAAGAAGCTAGCCGGTTCTTGCGCTTGTCGTTTTCGGTAGAGGAAAAAATGATCTGCGCCGGGGTAGAACGGATTCGCGGGACAGTAAAGCGGAGTCAGTAGTAGTCGGAGCAGCTCATGTAGTAGTGGCACCGCGGACAGAGAAGCTTGCAGCGATCCTCTCGCAGACTCGCTCCGCAGTTCGGACAGGTCAAGACGAGAGTCTCAGGCTCAACTTGCAGCTTAGTCGTGGGTTCCTGCCGGTTCTGCCTGTCGAGTGACTCGGGTGTTTCGCGTCGTTTTTGTATGGGCTGAGTGGGCGAAATGGGGCACTAGCGTCTCTTGCCGACCTCTCCCTTGCCGGTGAGAACGGCCTTGAATCGCGGCTCGGAACGGAGGGCCTCGAACTCCTTGGCCTTGCGTATCTCTGCGCGGCGCGGAGGGTGAATGTCGATCGCAGTTTGCAACGCGTCGAGGGCGGCCTCGCGGTTGCCGAGCTTCACGTACGCGATAGCCAAGTTGTAAAACGCCTCATCACAGTCGGGATGGTTCTTGAGCGCGGCGCGCAGGTCGAGCACCGCTTGCTCGTTGCGACGAAGACGCAGTAGCGCGATGCCGCGGTGAAGAAGTGCGGAGTGATCGTCGGGCTGGCGTTCGAGGACGTGGGTAAGGCACGCGATGGCCTCTTGGGGACGATCGTTGTCCAAGTGTGCTAGGCCCATAACGGAGTGAGCCTCGACCGATGTTGGGTCGAGCTGGAGTATCGCGTCGGCCTCCGCAATTGCCTCGTCGAACCTGCCGGACGCGATGAGCGCGCTGGCTTTGGTAATGCGGGCGTCGAGTTTTTTTGGCGCGAGTTGAATAGCGCGATCGTAGCAACTGATCGCTTCTTCGTAACGTCCGAGGTCTGCGAGCGCCGCCCCTCGGTTGTAAACGAAGTCGTCGTTGTCGGGATCGTATTTCAAGATCTGGTCGAAGCTTTCGACCGCTTCTTCGGCGCGCCCGAGCTCCCGCAGAACCACAGCCCGATTATGGATAGACGCAAGATGGTTTGGTTGGATGGCAAGAGCCCGATCATAGTCGGCCAGTGCATCTTCGAGCCGGTCCATCAAGTCGTAAGCGATCCCGCGGTTGTAGTATGCGAAATAGGATCGTTGGTCCAGAGTGAGAGCCCGATTGATGTAGCGAAGAGCTCGTTGCGGGTCGTCCTGTTCGATGAACTTCACGCCGAGGTCGACGTAGCGTTCATGGAGTGTGATTCGTCCCATATCTCTTGACGACTATGACAGTCAGACTGCCAGCATAGCCCCGTCGGGCAGGACCTTGCAACCGACCTCCGGGTCAAGTTCTCGAGCTGCAGTGCTCAGTCGCGCCGCGTTAGCGGCGCTGAAGGATGACTTCTCGGGCCCCCGATGTTGCCCTCGTCCTCCGGGCCGGCAGCGACCGTTCCGTTGACAAGAAGGGCGAGGCCCTCACGGAGGGCGCTGTAGGCGACCAGAGTAGAGCCACGTTTGAGACGGGTCGCACTGCCGACGTAGACCACATAGCTCTGACGACGGCTTCCCAGCAATTCGAAGGAGTCGTTGTCGATGATTCGGGAGAGCTTGCCTGTTCGCGTGATCGAATCTCCAGGATCGGGGCATTCGGAAGAGGACTTCTTGGCAGATCGCAGGGGCGGCGGTGGGCGCGACGGTATCGGTTGGGTGAGGGGCGCGCGATTTTCAACGCGCGTCGGCTCGGAGGTGGTTCTGAGGGTGCTTGTGGAAGCAACGGAGATTGGCTTCGCCGACGTGCCGCGGTCGCCGCGCACGCCTTTTACACGAAACTCGTCCAGCAAGATCGCATTACCCGTCACCAGGCGGATCTTCAAGCGGACGAAGTCTCCGTAGTTCGCTGAACGGATCTCGATGTCGCCTAGCAAGATTTCCTTTTGGAAGAAGGAGAGGTGGATGTCGCCGGCCGGCAGCCCGCGGAAAGTGAGGCCTCCGTTGGGTTCGGGGACGCCTTCCCTTTCTCGCATCTCGGCGATGGATACTCGAATCTCGTCGAGCGGTAGCTCGGTGTCTAGCTCACATCTGAGGGTGACAGGCGGCTCGAATTGGGAGGCCTGAAGAATGAGCAGGAGCAGAGTGGTAGCGAGTTGCATGATTCTGATTGGACTCGGGTCGCATCCTACCGCATTCGAGCCAGAGATCAAGCGGCGCATCGGTTCTGCGGTCCTGGGGTATCATCGGGGCCATCGTGGCTACTGGACGAAAGACAAGCCTACAAACGCGGCTTCTTTCTTGGTATCGACGCCATCGGCGCCAGCTTCCATGGCGGGAGCGGCCCGAGCCCTATCGGGTCTGGGTGTCGGAGCTGATGCTGCAGCAGACGCAGGTCAAGACGGTGCTTCCGTATTTCGAGCGGTTCACCAGTCGTTTTCCCGATGTCGAGAGATTGGCGCGCGCATCGGAGCAGGATGTCCTAGCCGCTTGGTCGGGGCTGGGCTACTACAAGCGTGCGAAGGCGTTGCACCAGGCTGCCAAATGGGTGGTGGAAGAAAATGGCGGTCGTTTTCCGGAGACGCTCGATGGGTGGCTAGCGCTTCCCGGAGTGGGGAGGTATACCGCGGGTGCGATTCTCTCGATCGCATACGGCCAGCGCCATGCGATTCTAGACGGCAACGTCGCGCGCGTGCTCTCTCGCGTTTTCTTGGTTCGTGGGGATCCGAGATCGGGCCCGGCCCGAAAACTACTTTGGCAAAAAGCGGAGGAGGTTTTGCCGACGCAGGCGATCTCGGAGTTCAACCAAGCCCTCATGGAACTGGGGGCGTTGGTATGCACACCGCGTCGTCCCCGCTGTCTCGTGTGCCCCGTTCAGGAAGATTGCAAGGCGCTTCAGCAAGGCGTCCAGGAAGACCTACCCGAGTTGACTGCTAGAAAGGCGTCCGTTCCGGTGGTGCTGACCGCCGCCGTCATTAGGAGACGAGGACGAGTGTTGATGTATCAGAGGGAGGACGAAGAGCTCATGCGTGGGCTCTGGGAGCTGCCGGGTGGTTCGTGCCGGGCGGACGAGGAGCCGCGGGGAGCTTTGGCTCGTGAGGCGCGTGAGAGATACGGGCTTCGATTGGAGCCGGGCGCGGAGCTCGTTCGGGTCAAGCACAACATCATGAACCGACGCATCACCCTGTACGCCTTCGAGGCCCGGTTGAGCGTTGGTTCGGGCCGCGGGCTGCGGAATAAGAAGTCGAGAGCATGGATCCCACCAGCGAAGATGTCTGAATACCCCGTCTCCTCGATGACTTTCAAGGTACTTCGTGGAATCAAGAAAAAAGACAGAAAAAACTCAGACGGGATCACAGGATAAGAAAACCGAAGACCACCCGGTTCATCCTGTAATCCTGTCTAGGTTTTGGTTTTGGTTCTTCATCGGGCTAAATTGGCTAATGGGGATTCTTTGCTTCGTCTTGGCGCTGGGGATTGCCGGCGTTCAAGACGATCCGAGGGACCTCTACAAACGGGGACTGACGTTTTATAACGGTGGTCAATACGAGGAGGCGCTGGAGCTTCTCAAGAGAGCATCGGCGCTCCAGGAAGTGTCCAGGTTCAGATCTCCGTCGGGGCGGCCGCGTATGAGCAAGGCTTCCCCGAGGAAGCCGAGGCGGCTTTTCTGCAGGTATTGGGGCTCGAGCCACAGAACGCGGAGGCGCGGTTCGGCCTCGGGACCCTGATGCTAGCTAAGAAGGAGTACGACGCCGCGATTACGACTTTGGAGGCTTTGACGTTGAGTGAGACGCCGCTCGACCGGCAGCATTCAATCTAGCTCAGGCCTACATGGCGACGGACCGGAAAGAAGAAGCGCTGGACGTGCTCGAGTCTCTCGCTACCCGTTCTCCCGAGCATCCCAAAGTCCAATTCACTCTCGCGCTGGTCTTCGAACTCCTGGGAGAAGCAAGCAAGGCGGAAGAAGCGTATCGGAAGGAGATCCAGGTTCGGTCGGACTTCGTGCCGGCGTACTTGAACCTCGCTGCGCTTCTTGAGAAAGAAGGACGGTCGGAAGAGGCGGTCGAGCAACTCCGGCTGGCGCTGGCCCACAGCACGGAAGCGTCGCAGGCGGAAAACATCCGTGCCGCGATAGCGGCTATGGAGGAGAGCGATTAGAAGAAAAAAGCGGCGGCGCCAAGATGTCTCTTTGACGCCGCCGCTTCATTTGTTTCCGGCAGTAGTCCGCCTAGGGAGCGGCTATTTGTTAATAGGGTAGCCGAATGATCGCTCGATGATGATGGGAGACTCGGTCGATCCGCCTCGGCCGCATGCACCACCGCTGCCGCGGCCGATTCCGGATACACCGATGCCTCCCCATCCCCCTGTGCGACCTCGCGTGCTTGATGTTCCCTCGCCGCCGCCAAATCGCGCCTGCGAAATGGCTCCCGGTATGAGCTCCTCAGGAGCGTCGGGAAGCGCCAAGGCTACCTGTACCGCCGCGGGTGCGTCGAACGCCACGGTGTCTACTCGCAGGGCGGTCAGGTTCAGGTCCGGATTCGATGATTCCTGCTGGTCTTCAGAAGTCGGAGCGGGTTGCTGCCTTGGTGTGCGTTCATCCAGGTTGGGGAACTTCGGCAAGCGAATCTGCTCCGGCAGGAGATCGGCCGGTACCTGAGAGTCGGAGGTCGTACGGACCGACTCGCTGCTAGCGTACCCGGCGAATCCCACGGTGTCTCCCGCTAACGGGTTGCTAGACGGAGGAGCCTCGATGAGAAACGCGAGCACGAACAGTCCCAGCCCTTGAAGTGCCACGACGAGGGGAAGGCTTTCCGACTGGCGCCAACTCCCCATTGTGACCGAGCTCGTTTTGCCGGTCGCTTGAGAAGCCATGAACACCTCCTCGGATTAGGACTTGCTTGGCTTCCAATGGCTCGGCGAACCCCGCCACGTTGCCCCAGCGAGTTGTGGGGGGGGCACCTCACCTACGCCTCTAGTCTACGCAAAGGGAGTGCCAGAAGGTGTGAGGTATTTAACATCCACGAACAAAATGACTTCCGGGTCCATGCCTTCACCGAGACCTGTCATCACAAAGGGACGGGTGACCGCTTTTTTGGGCGTCCTTCATGTCCTGAGGGGCGCCAAAGTCAGGCGTTCAGTCCAACGGGCCCGCAAGCCTCTTGTGCTAATATGAGTCGTTTTTCCGAGGTTCCGAGGTTCCAATGAGTCGAGCGTACGAGTTTCAGGCAATCGAGTCGAAGTGGCAGAAACGCTGGGCCGACGCCCGTGTCTTCGAGGTCACGGAAAATTCTAGCCGCGCGAAGTTCTATTGCCTGCCCATGCTGCCCTATCCGTCGGGAAGAATTCATATGGGGCACGTGCGCAATTACTCGATCGTTGACGTCGTTGCTCGATTCAAACGAATGAGAGGGTTCAACGTCCTTCATCCTATTGGCTGGGATGCACTGGGGCTTCCGGCGGAGAATGCCGCCCTCAAGCACGGTGCCCACCCCGAGGAATGGACGCTTTCGAACATCGACCACATGAAAACCCAACTGCGGCGCATAGGCTTCTCCTATGCCTGGGAGAGGGAAGTCGCTAGCTGCGATCCTGACTACTACCGGTGGAACCAATGGTTCTTCATCCAGATGTGGAAAAAAGGGCTCGCTTATCGAAAAAAAGCCATCGTGAACTGGTGTCCAAGTTGCCAGACGGTACTGGCCAACGAACAGGTGGAAGGTGGTCGCTGCTGGAGGTGTGGGGCAGAGGTGATTCAGCGCGATCTGGAACAGTGGTTTCTGAGAATCACGAACTACGCGGAAGATCTGCTTTCCGACATGGCGCCTCTCGACAAATGGCCAGAGCGCGTTCTCACGATGCAACGCAATTGGATCGGACGCTCAGAAGGTGCGGAGATCGACTTCGCCGTGGAAAGGGAAGAGCCGATTCGCGTGTTCACCACACGCATCGACACCATTTACGGCGCGAGCTTTCTGCTTCTGGCGCCGGAGCATCCGCGGGCCAAGGCTTATGCGGAGCGATCGCCGGAGCTCCGCTCCTTTATCGACCAGGCGATGGCTAGGGCAAAGGAAACCAAGGACCCCGCCGATCTAGAAAAAAACGGAATGGCCACTGGCCGCTTCGCCGTGAACCCATTTACCCAGGAGCAGGTCCCGATCTGGATCGCCGATTACGTTCTCATGGACTACGGTACTGGCGCCGTCATGGCGGTGCCCGCTCATGATAAGCGGGACCTCGAGTTTGCGCAGAAATACGAACTCCCCATTCCAGTCGTAATCCAGGCGTCGGGAAGCACACCGAGTTCGGACTCGCTCAAGGAGGTTTACACCGACTACGGGACCCTGGTGGACTCTGGGACTTTCAGTGGCCTCCCGTCGGAGGAGGCGATGTCGGAAATGGCGGCGTTCGCAGAGGAACGGGGTTTCGGCAAGAAGACCGTGACTTACCGGCTCAAGGACTGGGGGATCTCACGGCAGAGATATTGGGGAACGCCCATTCCGATGGTCCACTGCGGTGCATGCGGTGTCGTACCGGTTCCGGAGGCAGATCTGCCGGTGCTGCTTCCGAAGACCATCAACATCACCGGCCAGGGGAAGTCACCACTCGAGGCGATACCCGAGTTCGTCAATGTCGATTGTCCCAAATGCGGAGGTTCCGCAAAACGCGAGACCGATACGATGGACACGTTCGTGGACTCTTCCTGGTACTTCTACCGCTATACCGACCCGCGCAACGACGCCGCTCCATTCAACAGCGAAAAGGTTGCTTATTGGTTTCCCATCGATCTCTACGTGGGCGGCGTCGAGCACGCGATTCTGCATCTTATCTATTCCAGGTTCTGGACCAAAGTAATGCGGGATCTCGAGTTGGTAGACATCGCCGAGCCGGTGACCGAGCTTCTGTCGCAGGGGATGGTGTTTAAAGACGGTTCGGTCATGTCGAAGTCGAAGGGAAACGTCGTCGAGCCAGATGGAGTCGTCAGCCGAGTTGGCGCCGACACACTGAGGCTCTACGTGCTTTTCGAAGCTCCACCCGAGAAGGAGATGGGCTGGACCGATCAAAGGTTGGAGGGGCCGGCTCGATTCCTTCAGAGGGTCTGGCGGCTCGTGACCGGCGAGCTAGAGAACCTCAAGTCCGCAGAGGCGATCAATGGGGAAGAGGCTTGGAATGAAGCCGAGAGGTCTCTACGGCGGAAAACGCATCAAACCATCCTGCGGGTGACACGAGACATCGAGGAGCGATTCCATTTGAATACCGCGATCTCGGCAATCATGGAGCTCACCAACGAGGTCTACAAATACCTGGAGTCCCGCCCGGCAGAGGGAGAGCGCCCGGAGGCCAGTAAAGCCCTTCGGGAGGCTGCGGAAACGATTGTGCTTTTGATAAGCCCCTTCACTCCACACGCCTCCGAGGAAATGTGGGAGATGCTCGGGCACCGGGGCGGCCTGCGGAAGGTTGAGTGGCCATCCTATGAGCCATCGATTGCGGTTCAAGAAACTATTACCCTAGTTCTCCAGGTAAACGGTAAGGTGCGGAGTCGTATCGCAATTCCAGCGGACCTCAAGGAAGAGGAGCTTAGACAATTAGCACTCGACGACGAGAAGGTTCGTTCGCTGACGACGGGCCGTACGGTGGAACGAGTGGTCGTTGTCCCGAAGCGGCTCGTCAACGTGGTGGTGGAAAAATGATACGACCTCGCAGGTTGAAGTGGGTTACGGTGGGACTGCTGTTTCTCTCCTCGGCCTGCGGCTATAGCCTGGCGGGGCGGGGCTCCTTTCTGCCCGATCACATTCACACGATAAGCATCCCGACGTTCGTCAACGTATCCACTCAACCCGGCGTCGCGGAGGTATTTACTGAAAAAGTCATCGAGGAGTTCGCGTCGCGGGGGAAGTACGTCATCCAAGCAGAAGAGGCCGGGGCCGATGCGGTATTGAACGGCACGGTCCTGTCTTTTACCGTTGCTCCAGAGACCCTTCGTGGAGGCGTGAACCAGGTCACGGCCAACGAAGCCACTCGCTACTCGCTGGTCATCCAAGCCAAGGTAGAGTTTAAAGATCTTCTGGACAGCTCCATGATCTGGGAGGACGAGAATTTCCGCATGCGGGAGTCCTGGGAGATCGGTGAGGAGTCCGAGGACTTCTTCGACCAGTCGGGGATGGCGATCGAGCGAGTGGCGGAGGAATTCGCGAAGACGCTCGTAAGCCGTATCCTCGAGGCCTTCTAAGTTTGAAGCTCGCCTACTCGCAGCTAGACAAGCATTTAGCGTCCGGGAAGTTAGCAGCGGCATATGTCCTGCGCGGTGATCAGGATCTGCTCCGCGAGCTGGCGCTCGGCGAAATCCGGAAGACCGCTCTAGGCGACACCGCGGACGAGTTCAACCTGGAGCGGTTCGACGGGGAGAAGACTTCGGCGGAGTCGCTAGTCATGGCGGCGAATACGCTACCCCTGTTGGGACTGACGGGGGGGAGTGGGCAACACCGTGTTCTCGTCGTCAGGAGGGCCAAGCGGCTGGTCGAGGGAGCACAGGCGGAGGCACTCGTCGGTTACTTGAAGGATCCGTCGCCACAGACGGTGCTGGTGATGGAGCTCGAGAGCTCTCCCGATGGCCGACGAAAGGCCTGGAAGGAAATCGAAAAACGAGTCACGGTTGTGCAGTGTGACTCCCTCAAAGAATGGGAAATCGAGGATTGGGTTGCCGAGCAAGCACGTGATCGGAAGCTCCCTTTGGACGCCGAAGCGATTCGATACTTGGCCAGCGAGTTCGGCTCGGACCTGCGACGCCAGCTCGGCGAGCTCGAGAAGATCTCGCTCTACGCCGGCACACAGAGACTGGATGGGCAAGAGCTTGCGTCTTTGCTGGGACGAGGGAAGGCGCAGAGCATCTTCAAGTTCACCGATGCCGTCGCGTCTCGTCAAGCGGCGGTTGCCCTCAAACAGTTGGGGCGGTTGCTGGACGAGGGCGAGCCGGCTTTGCGGATCCTCGCGCTGCTCGATCGCGTGTTGGGTCAGCTCCTTGTAGCTAAGGAGTTTGGAGCGGGGAGGGGCCGTAGCGGCCAGCTGATGAAAGTTCTGCGGGTGCCACCCAGGGCTGCGGACAACATCGCTCGCTGGTCGGACCGCTATCTGGAGCAGGAACTGTTGGACGCCATCGAGGGCTTGGCACGCTGCGATCGTCAGTTGAAGAGCAGCGGAACCCCGGCGCGTTTGATACTCGAGGGCTTCGTGCTCTCGGTTTGCGGGGCGGGGAAGTCGGTCGGTAATCGAAGCGGGCTTCCAGCCGTTATTCCGTCTCGCCGGTAGCCTTGTTAAGGAAGACTACGGGCGTCAAAAAATGTCGTGCCACTATCGATTGCGTCAGACGCCGCTCCCGGATGTTGCGACGAGCTTGGCGAGGCGTGACTTGTAGCGAGAACCGGTATTCTCGTGAATGATACCCTTCTTGACCATCCGATCGATCAGGGAAGTCGTGCTCGAAAGAAGCTGACGGGCCTTATCGACACTATCCGTGTCCTCGTTGGCGATCACCTCGCGGAGCTTCTTGATATCGCCGCGCAACCGAGAGCGATCGGAACGGTGGCGGAGTCGGAGTTTCTCGTTTTGACGGATGCGTTTCTCCGCCGAACGACTATGAGCCAATGATTACCTCCTTCGTAAATTTCATCTCGGCACCAGGGCGCTCATGCCCTAGCACAAGCAGCGTATGCTAGCACAAGACAAGCAAGTCCTGAAATGGGCCTGTCTCCCAGCTGCTTCCGCAGCAGCTGGGGCCGTCCTGGCCGTGGTCGCGTAAGTGGTCGGAGCTCCCGGTAGAACTGGAGTCGACCTGAATGATGGCCTGAGCGTACCGTGCCGTGATTCCACGAGAGCCCCTGGTCTTCTGAGGCGGCGGAACAGTGGGTAATTACGCGCTCGTTTTTCGGAGGCTCGAGAAGGTAGGGCTTGTTCTGCTTACGGATGTTGATTGGCCCAGCGTGGCCGGGCTGGTCGCGGGCAAGCCGGTCCGTGGCTCGTGGTGGGGGCACGCGCGGGGGAAGGAGATCTTTGAAGTCAGTGAGAAACTCGCCGACCATCCTGACGTCACGAGCGTCAAGCTTGTGAAGAACAAGGTAACCTTTGTCCATCGCCGACTGCGGTCGGTATTTCCCGCGCGGATTGGGAGCTTGGACGGCTCTCCCGGGCTGCGCTGTCCTTTCTCGAACGGCTGGAGCGCGAAGGGCCTCTTCGGAGCGACCTTGTAAAACATGTAAAGGGAGTTCGTGGTGGTTCGCGGAAGGTAAGCGAGCTCGTCCGCGATCTCGAGAAGCGACTCTTGTTACACAGTGAGCCGGTTCACACCGAATCGGGTGCTCATGCCAAGTCTCTAGAGAGTTGGGGGCAGTGGGCTGCTCGGGTCGACCTAGGCAACACGATGACGAGCGCGAAGGAAGGCAAGACAGTACTGGAAACCGCGGCTCGCGCGCTGTGCGGTCGTTCTAGCGCTGCTCCCCGGCTTCCATGGAATGCAGAAGATGCCAGATGATAATTGAACGGTTGGCTCGCTTTTTCGGCGTTTCGGCGGCAGGTAGCTCGGTCCGAACCGAAATCATAGCCGGTGTGAGCACCTATATGGCGCTGTCCTACATCATTTTGGTCAATCCCGCCGTACTTGCCGCTGCGGGGATGGATGCGGGTGCGGTGATGATGGCGACGTGCCTCGCCTCGGCGCTCGCTACAGTCTGGATGGCATTCCACGCGAACTATCCCATCGCTTTGGCGCCGGGAATGGGGCACAACTTCTTTTTCGCCATCACCGTCTGCGGTCCTATCGCAGCGGGCGGGCTCGGTTACAGTTGGCAGGCGGCCTTGGCCGGGGTGTTCGTATCGGGAAGCATCTTCCTCGTAGCCTCCTTGTGGGGGCTACGGGCCCGCATCATCACGCTCGTACCCGCGCACCTGAAAACCAGCATTGCGGTTGGGATCGGGCTGCTCATTGCGGTGGTGGGGTTGCGATGGGGTGGCCTGCTGGTTACTCGCCCGGGGCTCTACATCGGTCTGGGGGGCCTCGGAGAGCCACCCGTCCTCTTGACCTTGTTCGGCCTCACGGTCATGGCGGTGCTGACGGTTGCCCGGGTGTCCGCTGCATTGGTCGTTGGGATTCTCGTGACCACGCTACTCGCGGCTTTGACCGGTTTGGTCCAGCTCCAGGGACTCGTTGCGTGGCCGCCTTCGATCGCTCCGACGCTGTTTGCTCTCGACTTTGGAGGCCTCTTTCGGCACGCGGATTTCCTGTCCGTCGTTTTTGTCTTTTTCTTTGTGGATCTCTTCGACACCGTCGGCACGTTAATCGGCGTGAGTCAAAGAGCCGGGTTCATGGTGAACGGTGAGCTTCCTCGCGCCCGCCAAGCGCTGACGGCAGACGCGGTGGGAACTGTCGCGGGATCGCTCTTGGGGACGTCGACGGTAACGAGCTACGTCGAGAGCGCGGCAGGAGTGGCGGCAGGAGGGAAAACAGGCTTTGCGGCGCTGGTAACGGCGGCGCTCCTCGCGGGCTCGATTTTCTTCCGTCCTCTCGTCGAGGTAGTCGGGGCGGGCTTCGATGTTGGTGGGGGAGTCGTGCTCTACCCAATTCTAGCGCCGGCGCTCATTCTGATCGGAGTCTTTATGATGCACGGGATCGGTGATATCGCTTGGAACGATCCCCTCCAGGCGATTCCCGCGTTCCTCACCGTAGTTATGATGTCGCTCACGACGAATATCACCGAGGGCATCTCGTTCGGATTCATCTCTACCTCGGTGCTCTATTTGGCAAGTGGAAAGGCGAAGTCGCTACACTGGGGAGTGCATGTCATTGCCACCTGCTTCCTGATAAGGTACTTGCTGATATGAAGGCCAGGAAGAAACCGCGCTATTCAACCGGTCGTCCCGAGCTAGATGCAAAGCTCGAGGAGCTGGTGGGCGCCATCTGTACCGGGCGCGAAAAGGACCACGTGCTGCAGATTGCCACCAGTGCCTTGAAGCTTGGCATCGAGAAGGCCAAACGCGGCGATCTCAAGATGGCGAACGCGGCGCTGAAGGAAATGCGCTCCGCGTTCAAGATGTTCACGCCGTATCGCCGGGTCCACAAGGTCACGGTGTTCGGCTCTGCTCGCACCGAGCGGGGCCAGCCAGATTACGAGCGCGCCGAGGAGCTAGGCCGTCGCATGGCGGAGGCAGGATGGATGGTCGTGACCGGCGCGGGCAGCGGCATCATGGGCGCCGCGCACCGGGGGGCGGGACGCGACATGAGCTTCGGGGTCAATATCCGACTGCCCTTCGAGCAACAGGCCAACCGGACCATCCGCGGCGATCGAAAACTCCTCACGCTTCGATACTTCTTTACTCGTAAACTCTTTCTGTTGAAGGAGTCCTCTGCCGTGGCGTTGTTTCCAGGGGGTTTTGGCACACTTGACGAAACGTTCGAGGTTTTAACCCTACTACAAACCGGCAAACAGACTCCCATTCCGGTAGTCATGGTAGAAAGTCCGGAGACGGGTTACTTCCGCGAACTACAGGGGTTTGTCGAGAAGCGCATGGTGGCGGGCGGGCTGGTGTCCGCAGAAGACACATCACTGTTCAAGGTGGTGCCGAATCCGAAGGCGGCCTGCAAAGAGACTCTCCGCTTCTATCGTCTCTACCATTCGTCTCGCTACGTGGGAGGTCGACTGCTGATTCGGCTGCAGCGTGTGCTCAGCGGTAAGGAGCTGGACGGTTTGAATCATTCCTTTGCGGACATTTTAAGCTCGGGCCGAATTGAAACGGCTCCCATTTTGCCCCAAGAAGAAAAAGGTCCCGCGCTCCGGAAGCTCTCTCGCATTCAGCTCGATTTCAACCGCAGAAACTTCGGAAGGCTCCGCCAGCTCATCGATAGCATTAACGCATTCGATTAGATGGTTGGCTTCCCTCCTCTACTCCCTCTCCCTTTGGGAGAGGGCCTGGGTGGTATGCTGGGCATGCTCAACAGCTTGGAGGTGACAGTCCTCCCTCAACCTGATGGAGGTGAAGAGTAGCGAAGCGCAAGGGCAAGTTCGCGAGGGCTTGTCTGAAGGAAGCGTGGAGCAAACGCGTGAGCCGATGTACAAGAACCGGATCGGAGGCGCGCATGGCTGGACGAGCGAGCCATCTATCGCGAAGTCCATATCCATCAAGAACCATGTGCGTATATCCGGCGGTTGTGCGCGGAAAGCAGTTGAGCTTACCCCGGGAGGCCTGCGGCCTGTCTCGCAAGAGACTGAGCGAACCGAGAGGGGAGCCGAACGGGAAGCAAGAGTCAGCAGAGGGCATATTAGGTGGGCAATGGTGCTGACCGAAGGCCCGAACGGTGCCCGCTCCGAAGAGGAGAGGGTAAACGACCGGCAAGTAGGGAGTCTTATCTCGTGAACGACAAACGGCAGAAAGACCAGCTAGAGCTGGCCTTCGAGCTCGTCGAAGAGGGTGAAGCCCGACGCGAGGGATTGGAAGGGACCGAATCGCTCACGGCGAAGGACGGCAACGAAAGCCTGGCGGAAGACCAACTGATGGAGGAGGTACTGAGCCGAGAGAACTTGAGGAAGGCACTGGAGCGAGTCCAAGCCAACAAGGGCAGCCCGGGCGTCGACAGAATGAGCGTCGCCAGACTCCGGGGTTCATCTCCGGAAACACTGGCCGAAACTCCGCGAACAACTGCTCGCTGGCCGCTACCGCCCCCAGCCGGTACTCCGCAAGGAGATACCGAAACCGGACGGGGGAGGAACGCGACAACTGGGTATTCCGACAGTACTGGATCGATTTATACAACAAGCGCTACATCAAGTGCTTCAGGAACAATGGGACGGAAGTTTCTCGGAACACAGCTATGGCTTTCGTCCGAACCGCAACGCGCACCAAGCAGTAGCCGCAGCCCAACGATATATTCGTGACGGCTACGACTGGGTAGTGGACATCAACCTGGAAAAGTTCTTTGACCGGGTCAACCACGACCCCTTGATGAGCCGGGTAGCGGAAAGGGTTCAAGATAAGCGAGTGCTGAAACTCATCCGGGCGTTGTTGAACGCAGGGGTGATGGACGCTGGGCTAGTGAGTCCGACGAACGAAGGTACACCGCAAGGTGGACTTTTGTCGCCGCTTCTGTCGAACCTTGTGCTCGACGAGTTGGACCAAGAGCCGGAGCGTCGAGGTCACCGCTTGTGTCGATACGCGGACGATTGCAACATCTACGTTCGCAGCGAAAGAGCGGGACAGCGAGTGATGGAGGGCATCAGCCGATTCATCACCAGAAAGCTTCGTCTCCAGGTCAACTAACAAAAGAGCACGGTGGACCGACGGCAGCGACGGAAGTTTCTGGGCTTTCGCCTGACGAGTGGCATGTTGAGCAAACGGTGTATTGCACCACTGTCTCAACAGCGATTCCGGGTACGGGTTCGAAGCTTGACCAGTCGGAGCACGGGGAGAAGCGTGGACGACGTGGTGAAACGACTCAACGGGTATCTAGTCGGATGGAAAGGCTACTACCAGTTCTGTCAGACACCATCCGTCCTGCGCCGTCTAGACTGAACCGCCCCGGGTTTCCCGGAGACTCCAACTCTTGAGAGGATGGAGTCATGACAAGACGAAGCAGGTATTCACCGGAGGTAAAAGAGCGCGCAGTGCGGATGGTTTTCGACCAGCAGGCTCAGCACGAATCTCAGTGATCAGCGATCTCATCGATTGCGTCGAAATTTGACTGTACGCGGGAAACGCTACGCACGTGGGTGCGTCGAGCAGAGCGTGATGCTGGGAAACGAGCGGGACTGACGACGGACGAGCGTCAGCGGCTGAAGGAGCTTGAGCGAGAGAACCGTGAGCTCAAGCGGGCGAACGAGATCCTTCGCAAGGCGTCGGCGTTTTTCGCCCAGGCGGAGCTCGACCGCCGACCGAGGTGAATGTGTTGTTCGTGGACGCGAACCGTGAGAGTTACGGGGTCGAGCCGATCTGCCGGATGCTTCCGATCGCCCCGTCGACCTATTACGAGCAGAAAGCGCGAGAGAAGGACCCAAGCCGCCTGCCAGCGAGAGCGAAGCGCGACGTCCAACTCCGCGGCGAGATTCGTCGTGTACGGCAAGAGAACTTTGACGTGTATGGGCGTGCGCAAGGTCTGGCGTCAGCTGTGCCGTGAGGGCCGCGACGTGGCTCGATGCACGGTGGCCCGTCTGATGCGTGAAATGGGCCTCCAGGGGGCGGTCCGTGGACGTCGATTCAAGACGACGAAGCCGGATTCGAGCGGCGCTCGCCCGATGGACCTCGTGGAGCGCGACTTCAACGCCACACGCCCGAACGAGTTCTGGGTCTCGGACCTGACCTACGTTGCCACGTGGCGCGGCTTCGTGTACGTCGCCTTCGTCATCGACGTCTTCGCTCGACTCATCGTCGGTTGGCGAGCGACGACATCGTTGACTGCCGGCATCGCTCTCGATGCGTTGGAGCAGGCGCTGCACGAGCGCCGACTAAACCCAGAAGATCCATTGGTGCATCACAGCGACCGCGGCGTGCAGTACGTCTCGATCCGTTACACCGAGCGGCTCGCCGAGGCGGGTATTGAGCCGTCCGTCGGCAGCCGAGGCGACTCTTACGATAACGCTTTGGCTGAATCCATCATCGGCCTCTACAAGACCGAGGTGATCCGTCGACGTGGGCCCTGGCGTGGTCCTGAGGACGTCGAGTTCGCCACCCTCGAGTGGGTCCATTGGTACAACACGCAACGACTCTTGGGGCCGATCGGAAATGTCGCCCCCGTCGAGTACGAGATGAACTACTATCGGTCGCAGGAAGGCTCGCTAGAGATGGCGAGACTCAACTAAAACACTCTCCGGAAAACCCGGGGCGGTTCATAGGTTACAGTCCTGGGTTGTCTGGTCAAGGGTTCGGATTTCGTCCGAGCAGAGCCGGAGCGAGTGAAGTGAAGAAGACGCGAAGCCTCGTTTGTGCTCGCGAAGGATTCTGCTCGGACGTAAGTTGGCATTTGAGGGGGTACCCCAGGTATGGCCCACCCCGAACGATCGTCTCTGAAGGCATTCTCGCAAGCCGTTTGCCCAGCACATCGCCCCGGACATGGTTTTCGTGTCACTCAGGCTCAAAATCGACCGTGGTGAGGTTCACTTGCCGAATCCTGTGATGACAGTAGTAGACGTCGAACAGCCCATCGGTTGTCGTGTGTCTCTGCGCCACGTGTTCGCCGATGAAGGCTCTGCCAATGCGGACCAGCCTGCCCTTGAAAGATACGCGAGCATGGACGTCGACTTTCCGAACATGATCTTCTGGCCCGTACTCGATGGGCGGAAGCGTCTCGGGGAAGCTCCTTGGGCTGGGTTCGTAGACTGCCGAGGGCGTTCTCATGTCCAAGGACTCATGTGGTCTTTCGAAGTTGTAGACCGTCCGCCAGGAGTCGAACTGCTGCTGGCAATCGTCAAGGTTTCGGAACCGTCGACGACTTACCAGCTCGGCCTTCAGCGTTCGGTGGAACCGTTCGTCCTTTCCAACCGTTTGCGGATGAAACGGCCGAGAATGAATCGGCTTGATACCAAGACATATCAGCCAGGCTGTCAGCAGCGTATATTGACGCTGCGCATCGGAGCCCCAAGGCGAGCCGTTGTCCATCAGCATCCGCCACGGCAAGCCATAGCAGCGAAACACTTGTGTCAGACGACGCTGGACCGTTTTGCGCTGCTCGTTCGAGCAAGCCGTCAAGTTCAGCGAGAACCGCGATCGATCGTCCAGCACCGTCAAGGGATGGCAGCGACCTTCCCCCGTTTCGAAGTGCCCCTTGAAATCCATCTGCCAAAGCTCGTTCGGCTCAGACGCCTCGAATCGCTTCCAACTACTCGGAGCCGAGCTCGATGGAGCTTCCAGCAAGCCGTGGCGGCGCAAGATCTCCGTGATCGTGCTCGCCGCACACAACTCCTCCTCCGGCCAGCCCTGATCCAAGAGCCGACGACGAATCTTCCGACCACCCCAGCACGGATGCCGACCTCTCAACGCCACCACCGCTTTCTCCAGCTTCGCGGGACTACGCCGAGGACTAATCCTGGGGCGACGACTGTGATCCTCCAAGCCCTTCAACCCGAACTTCCGGTAGCGCTCCATCCATTTGTAGCCGCTCTTTCGACTGATGTCGTAACGACGGCACAACTCCGTGAAGTTCACCTCCGGAGACTCGGCAAACTCCACAAACTCTCGTCGCAAACTCATGGCGTCACACACTTTCCAGGGCATTCCACCTCCTGTTGTCCAGGTGGTAGCATGCCCCAAAGTGTCACCCAGGTCTCCGTACGGTTGTTACCTTTCTCTCCGGTCTATACACAAAGGGAGAGGGAATAAGGGATGGAAGCCAGCTTCGTTAACGAGAAACCGTCACCGTAAAATCAGCGTCCCGCTCCGCAACCTGCTCCGTGTTCTCGTCGGTGACCCGGGCGCGCAGAGTGTAGCTTCCCGGTGGCAACGCCTTGAGCGATATGTCGCTCTTCAGCGCCACACTCGATCTCCTAGATGGTCGGTGGTAGGACGGTGCCACTTTGGAGAAGAGTCGCCCGTTTTTGAGAATGAAAAAGTCTACCCGCAGTCTCGCCTGATTGGTTATCGGGCCCAACGAGTAGCCGAGAGCTTGAACGTAGGCGGTCAGGGTCGACGTTCGAGCGAAGCGTTGAAGGACGTTGGGTATCAAGCGCAAGTTCCCGAACTGGAAGGGAGGGCGTGGAGCCCCGGCGGGGAGTGGATCGGTCTCTACCGCAGCGCTCACCAGAAGGAGACTCGAGAGCTTGAGTCCCTCTCCGGTCAAGACCGGGACTTCTATGGTGGCCGAGGCGCGACCCACCGCACCGCTGGGGTTGTCCCGAACCAGGGATTCTATCTGATAGGTACCGGGAGCCAGATTCACCGATGCTTCGTAGAGCATCTGATTGGCTCGGTAGGCATCCAAGTCTTCGGCCGGGAATTGGATTCGGATGTGATCCTCGATCGGGGGCTGTTCTGTGCCCGACTCGTCGACGACTTGAACCAGGATGTCGGCCTCGTAGCTGTGGCCGGTCCCGTCCTCCGTCGTTCGAGGTGTGAGGCGCGCGTAGGGCATGGAGACCGTGATGGGCACCCAGGCCGAGCCTCCATCGGAGGGGAAGAAAGCCGCCGTCGTCGTGAGCGGCACCGATGGAAAGTCGGCACGAGCCTCAGTGACTTCCCGGAGCGAAGGCAGGTTGAGCTCGGGAACCTTCGCCACTCCGAGTAGATTTTGCTGAAAATCGAACTGGTCCATCACCATCTGGTCGGGCCGTATCTCGGTGCGGAACCCGGTGTTGGGCTCCATGAGTGAGCCACCGCTGCGCATGAACCCGATGGCATCCAGCTCGCTCATGGCCCAACCGATGTTCGTGCGAAGCGGAGCCAAGACATCCAGGTTCGAGGCATCCACTATTTCGTACCGGCCGGTTGCTGTGAAATCGACGAATCCGATATCGAATGAAGCCGGTAGCCTCGGGTTGGGTGCGTTGTTGTAGGTCCATACCTCAGAGGGGCGCTCGAATGCAGTGCGACCGGCAGGGTTTCTATTGATGGAGCTGGGAGGCCCCAACAAGATGTAAATCTTGCCCATATCCGTCGCCCATCCCGGAGTGCCGGCCCCGTAGTGTTGCGTCGCGTGTGCGAACCGCCGCTGGTGCTCCTTTCGCGCCTCATTCTCTGGGGTCTCGGGGCTCATGTCTCGGCGCCTCCAGAAAGACTCCATGAAGCCCAGCTTGTCCTCGGGAGCGGTTAGCTCCTCGAAGCGGTCCTTTTCCTCTCGGGAGATGATCCACTTGACGTACCGTTTCACCCAGCGATCGAAAAGCTTATCCAGCTCTTCCATGTCCGGATAGGTGACGAAGCTGAACGTGTCGCCGACCGCGAAGTCCTCGTCCCCTCTATCGATTCGGAAGGATACCCCGCGTTCGACGTCCTGGTAGAGGTCGCCCACGATCGCGGTGAGGGGAACGGCGTCTTCGCCGGAACGCTTCACGGAAAAGGAAGCCGCGTAGGAGTCGGTGCTCACACACTGAACGGTATAGAATTCGAGCGGCACGTTCTCCGGAACGTCCATAATAGCCAGGGTTCCGTCTCCCAGCCCCCGAAACACCGGTTGGGTTGCGCGCTCAGTGACCTCGAGCCTGGCGGCCACCAATGAAAATGCGAGTAGCAAAAAGCTCATAACGAGGCCCATGACAAGGCGTATAATGGGGAAGTCTAGCATGACCCAATACTTGATGTTGTTGGCGTTACTTCAGGCGGAGCCGGTCGATCGGCTGATCCAAGGCGGCACGGTCGTGATCATGGACCGAGAGATGCGGGTCCTCGAAGGGGCGGCGATCGCGATCCGCGGCGAGCGCATTGCGGCGGTCGTCGAGGCGGGAGATCCTCTTCCCGACGCCCGAGAGGTGGTGGATGCCGCGGGGCATCTCGTGATTCCCGGACTCGTAAACACCCATGGCCATGTGCCGATGATATTGCTTCGCGGGCTGGCGGACGACATGGCGCTGATGGAATGGCTCAACGATTTCATCTTTCCCGCCGAGGCACGAAACGTGGACAAGGAGTTCGTTTATTGGGGCACTCTGCTCGGAGCGATCGAGATGGCTCGAGGCGGGACGACGACTTTTACCGATATGTACTACTTCGAAGACGAAATTGCGCGAGCCACCGATCGATCGGGTCTGCGGGCGGTCCTTGGGCAGACGATCATCGGTTTCCCGGCGCCGGATTACAAGACAACGGACGAGGCGCTCGCCGCCACCGAAGCCTTCATTCGTGAATACCGGGACCACCCTCGGATCACGCCGTCGGTAGCGCCCCATGCGCTCTACACGACCGACATCGAAGTGATCAGCAAGGCTCGGGAGATGGCACGCAAGTACGATGTGCCGTTCCAGATCCACGCCCACGAGTCGCCCGAAGAGGATGAGGCGGTGCGAAAGAAAATGGGCATGACGACCCTATCCGCTCTCGATCGGGCTGGCGTGCTCGGCCCGGGAGTGATCCTGCACCATGTCATCACACTCACCGACGAGGATATTCGGCTCATCGCTCGCAGCGGAGCCACCACCTCTCACAACCCCGAGTCCAACATGAAGGGGGCGTCGGGCCTCGCCAGGGTGCCGGATTTGATCGCCGCGGGGATACCGGTGGGCCTCGGCACCGATGGCGCGGCCAGTAATAACAACCTGGACATGTTCGAGGAGATGGACACCGCCGCCAAAGTCCACAAGCTCTACCGACAGGATCCAACGGCCATGCCTGCTCGCGACGTGTTCCGGATGGCGACCATCGGCGCCGCGGAGGCATTGGGGCTTGGGGACGACGTGGGTTCGATAGAGCCGGGGAAGCTCGCGGATTTGGTGCTGATCGACCTCGACAAGCCGGAGCTGACGCCTCTCTACGATGTTTACTCGCACTTGGTTTACGTCATCAAGGGTCCGTTTGTGCGTTCGGTGATGGTTGGAGGGGAGTGGGTGGTTTGGGACCGCGAGGTGCTCACCATGGACGTGGAAGAAGTGTTGACCAAGGCTCGGCAAATTCAAGAGCGAGTCCGAGTTAGCCTCGCCCGAACAGAGCCCCGAGCCGAGCCCCGAGCCGAACAATGACGCGTGGGCTCGCCCTATTCGGCCTGATCGCGAGTGTCATGGCAGGGTCGGCCTGCCAAACGCGTGAGAGCTCCTCGCCGGCCCCGAGAGCCCGCAACGTCATTCTGTTCATCGGGGATGGACTGGGACCTAGTCAAACAGCGCTCGGACTCGAGTACGCCCGCGTCGTCGAAGACCGCCAGCTTCATCTGGAGATACTCATGGAATCCGGTGAGACCGGGTATGCGCTCCCGGTTTCGCACCAGACAACGGTGACCGATTCTGCTGCCGCCGCTACGCAGATCGCGACCGGTCAGGTAGTTTGGAACCAGACACTCGGGATCGATGTCGAAGGAAAGCCGATCGAAACGATACTCGAGCGGTGCGAGAGGCGGGGGCTAGCGACCGGTCTGGTAACCAACATGCGACTGGTCCATTCAACCCCCGCCGCCTTTGCCTCACACCAACTGTCCCGCTACGACCCGGAACCGGAGATCTCCGATCATATTCTGGCGGAGCACGAGATCGAAGTCCTCCTCGGTGGGGGAGCGCGGGCTTTCGTGCCGCGGGGACAGCGGACGTCCGAGAGCCTACCGGGGATTCCGGCCCGACTCGACGGGCTTTCGCGGCGCACCGACGATCGTGATCTCATCACGGAAGCGCGCGAACGCGGTTACGCCGTCGTGAGTGACCGCGAGTCGCTTCTCGACAATGCGTCGAAAGGGAAGAAGCTTCTGGGTCTATTCTCGGCCACCCACCTGCCGTATGTCTTGGATCGTCGCAGTGAATCGCTGGACGGTGTTCCTAGTCTCGCGGAGCTAACCGAAGCGGCGCTCCGAGTGCTTTCTGCGGAAGAAAAAGGCTTCTTCCTCATGGTGGAAGGGGGGCGCATAGACTTTGCGGGCCACGACAACGATGCCGGAACGATGCTTCACGAGATCCTCGATTTCGACGAGGCGCTGGGGGTGGCGTCTCGTTTTCAGTCCAAGAATCCCGATACTTTGCTACTTGTGACCGCGGACCACGGGACGGGAGGGTTCACTTTCACCTACTCTCGACACGCTGATTGGGGAGCACGTCCGGCGATTCCGCTGGCGAGTGGGGACTCGTACCGCCCGCGTTATTTCTACCCTGGCAAGAGCGAGTTGGAGCTGCTGGGGAAGCAATCGCGGTCGTATGAGTTGATCGGTGAGAGAGCTGGAGCCGATCCCACCAAGCTTCAAGACGAGGTTCGAGACGCCACCGGTTTAGAGCTTACCTGGGCGGAGGCGACGAAGGCCGCGGCTCGCAACGCTGAGGGCCACCCAGAAGTTTGCGATTTTTCTCAGTTCTACACCGGCGGGGAAGACACCGCACAGGCGTTGTTGGGGCGGGCCTTATCTCGCCAGACGTTCATCGGCTGGTCGACCGGGGGACACACCACCGATCCGGTCCTTGCCTTCGGTGTGGGCCCGGGCGCGCATAGGCTCCGCGGGGTCTATCGGAATACGCACATCTATGACGTGATGGAGCAAAGTCTAAGCGGCGAGAAATAGAAAAAGGGCCCCGTCTCCGGGGCCCCGACGCCTGGCCAAGTTGATTGGTAGCAACCCCTTTTTCTGGTGTCCCTCTTCGTAGCGCGGCCGACCGCTCGCTCTTTCGA
Organism: Candidatus Marinacidobacterales bacterium; assembly: GCA_965222425.1. Classification (GTDB taxonomy): domain Bacteria; phylum Acidobacteriota; class Vicinamibacteria; order Marinacidobacterales; family DATDRI01; genus CBDCNP01. Next base: position 125,181 of record CBDCTW010000023.1, on the reverse strand, counting down.
AATCGTCACGCTCCCACTGAACGTGGAAGCTTCGATTAAGGCGCTTCCGTCACCGTAAACGCCGTTGACTTCCCGCTTGCTGTTCGTGTCGGACATGGTTAGCGGGAACTCGCTTTCGATGTCGCCGCTGAATGTCTCCGCCTCGAGCTCGAATCCGACATCGTTCGCGATGTAGATGAAGACGTCGCCGGAGTGAGTCCGGAACTCGTAGCGCCCTCCTTTGGCGAAGGTTCCGCTGTATCGGATATCTCCGCTGACGCTCTCCAGCGCGGCACGCTCACACTCGGCATGGGTGAGAATGACGTCTCCACTGACGCCACTCACCTCCACCTCCCCTATCTAGCAGCTTTTGGACGCCCATCGCGATATGCGTTCCGTCCTACCCCGATATCGGCGCCTGGGTTAGGTATTTCGTGGCAACCCCGTATTTTGACGCCCAGCAAGTTGCGCGAGACGCTCGAATCGGCGCCCGGCGCCTTGCCAATCTGATAGCGGAAACTTGTTCGTTTGGCGCCCGGCAGGGGCGTTCTGGTCGCCTAGCCTGCCTAGCAACTTCAATTGTGTGATAGAACTTGGCTCTCCCCCAAGGAGGGCCCGGAATGAGGTTTTTTTCGCTGCTGGTTCTCTTCTCTTTACTGGCCGTGGGACAGCCGTTCGCATTCCAACTGAGGATCAAAGTTCTCGCCGATCAGGATAGCGCGGGGCCTGAGGGAACGAACTATCTATCTCTTTTAATGCTCCTCATGGCTCACGAAATCGAGCTGTTGGGCATCACCACGGTGAGCGGCGATCAGTGGGTCAGGCAGTCGACGGTTTTTGCTCGCCATGCGATCGAGCTTGCCGGACGCTCCGAGGTACCCGTGGTCCAAGGAGCCGAGATGCCGTTGCTCAATAGTAGAAGTGAGCAGGAGCGTCGGGAACGGCTCTTCGATTCGTACCCGACCTGGCATGGAGTGTTCAACCCCGATACTCCTCCTCCTGATCGCACTTGGGAACCGCCTGGCGGCTGGCCCAAAACGGAAGCCCGCGCGGGGCATGCGGTCGACTTCATCATCGAGACGATCCGCAGGAATCCCGGAGAGGTCGTACTCTACTGCGCCGGGCCTCTAACCAACGTTGCGCTTGCCGTTCGGTTGGACCCCGGTATCGTGGAGCTCACCCGGTCCATCTACATCATGGGGGGAAGCAGCGGCGGAGGTCCAGAGCTCAACTGGTGGTGGATCCCGAGGCGGCCGCGATCGTTTTGCGAGAGCCGTGGAAGGAAATTGTGGTGACGCCGTTCGAGACAGGAGGCCAGGCGTGGTCAAGCGCAGAACTCATGCGGCCGATTGCCGCTTCCGGAGGTCGACTGGCCGATCACATTAGTTCTACGTACCTAGATTACAAGCCTCAGGATGCGAATACTGTTTTTGGGATGATGTGGGATGAAGTCACGGTCGCTTCTTTGGTGGATCCGACTGTCATTCGCAAGTGGGAGGAGTTGTATCTCGACGTGGTCATCGACCATGGACCCACCTACGGTGAGACTCGCGTGTGGAGGAAACCGCCAGCCGTGCTGAGTTTTTTCCTGGCTTACAGCGGGCCCGATCCGATGGACACTGAAAGCTGGTCAGAACATCATCGTCCGCCCTACGGCCGTCATCCCGCGCAGGTGCAGATGGAAGTCGATCTTGAGAAATTCAACTCTCCTTTCGTAGAGTTGTTGTCGCGATAGCGTGCGTGAGGAATCAAAGCCATGAAGCGAAGCATGTTGTTAACGAGTTTGCTGCTGATAGCTGGATGCACCTGAGCTCCGGAAGGCTCGGGCCGATGGGAGTTTTCGCGGTCGGCAGCAGGCGAGGTGGACGAGACGCTGGGCCGACAGATTTTTCTTGCGCTCGATGCGGCAGAGTATGCCGGCACCGATCCGTCCATTTCTCGGTTCGACGTACGCGCCGCGACGGTTGTGGAGGCCGAAGGGAGAGAGCACGTCGTGGTCGGAAGCAATACGGAATACGACGTTCCGGAGGCCATCCACGGTGAGACCTCTCTCTTGAATCACGTCACAAGCCTGTACGGAAAGGAAACGACCCTACGCGTTCGCTTCATCGCCTTCTTCACCGATGGAAAATGTGGGAGCAGCCTCAGCTGCGGTGATTGTCGCGATTACCATATAGCGGTGACCGATTACCAGAACCTCTTGATCGCCTGCGGGCAGGGCTCAGACCACACCGTACACATAAAGAAGTTCGCGGATGCAGTGGTTCACGAGGAGAGTTTTCCGGAAGTCTCCGCCAACGAAATCCCCCTTCGCGATGCGGTTCTAGAACAGCTCGTACGGGCAGCCACCGAAGCCCGGGAGGGAGGGATTACTCTTTTTACATCTGCAGAGCATCATGCCGGTGCCGCCGGAGTTTCGTCCAAGGGCAAGCTGTACCGGGCGGCGGGTGCAGACGATGCAGCGTTTCATTACCGTTACCCGATCGGTGGGCTGCTTCAACAGGCGGTGGCGGAGAGCGACTACTTCATCGAAGCAATCGTCGTGGCGGGTGAGCCAGGAAAGTGGCCTCGAATCAGCTATCGAGACCGTCAGTATGGCTATGAATCGAGCAGTTTCAATCTTCGAGAAGGACTAGCGCCGATCCGTTTGATTCTCACCGACGGAGAAGGGCATTACCGCATGACGACGTTCGAGGAGGCCTTGCCTCACGCTTTCAGCGCCAGCGCCTTCATGCCCGAAGCGGTGGGGGAGTTCCTAGATAGCCACTCAAAATAAAGGCCTCCCTCTCCCCTTAGGGGGGATTGCGGGCGTCAAAAAATGTCGCCAAAACGGCCAGCTGGCCGTCAAAATACGTTGTGCCAACGAACAAGGCAGTCAGACGGCCCTCTTCTTCCACTCCTTGTTGAAGCGGTTTCGCTTGAGGAAGGATTTCTGGGTGCCGACGCCCATGGTGGAGAGACCTGCGTAGAGATTGGCTCGGGCCAGGGCGTCGCGCTCTGGCATCCCTTCGGCGAGAAACACCGCGAAGCTTCCAATGAACGCATCGCCGGCCCCGGTGGTGTCTTTGGTGTTTACCTTGTATGAGGGGATGAGCTCCATACCCTCTGAGCCCGCGAGCAAAGCCCCTTTTTCGCCGAGGGTGATGATCACTCGGCGAATGCCTTGCGCGAGAAGATACTCGGCGCATGCCTTCGCTTGATCGACGGTCGCAACCGGCTTACCGGTGATGGTAGCCGCCTCGGTCTCGTTGGGTACGAAGTAGTCGACTTTGGCCAATTGTTTCAAATCGGCAGGGAGGGCGGGGGCCGGGTTGACGATGCAACGGATCTTATTCTTCCGCGCGAATAGAACCGTATGATAGACGGTGGCGAGGGGAATCTCGAACTGCAAGATGATGATGTCGGCGCGTTTTAGCCGGGACGCGGCTTGATTGACTCCTTTGGCAGTCAGCTTGTCGTTGGCGCCCTTGACCACGATGATTCGATTCTGACCGCTCTTCTCGACGAAGATGGGGGCCACACCACTCGAAGCTCCTTTGACGGTTTTGACGTTGCGGGCTCCGATGCCGAGAGACTTGAAGTTCTTAATGGTGGCGGGTCCGAAGAGATCGTCCCCGACTCGGGCGACCATTTGCACTTTGGCGCCGCAGTACTTCGCCGCTACCGCCTGGTTCGCCCCCTTTCCCCCGAAGCCGAAGTCGAAGGCTTCTCCGAAGACGGTCTCTCCTGGTTTGGGTAACTTATCGGTGAAGCTTGTGAGGTCGACGTTGGCACTTCCAACTACTGCGATTCGCGCTTGTCGTTTAGCCATTTGTAAGACTCCGCATCACGTTTCTTTTTAGACAGGATTAACAGGATTTACAGGATAAACGAGAGAACTGTTGTTCAAAGAACTTATCCTGTTCATCCTGTAAATCCCGTCTAATTGTTTTTTTCTCTAATCAGACTGCGGGGAGGGCCGGGTCATCAAGTCCACGAAGAGCTTCTCGAAGCGTTCGCGATCGATGTCTGTCTGCACCTTCCACGTGCGCGTCGCCCACCAGGGGCGGTTCTTCTTGGTCCACCAGACGGTCTTCCCATAGTCGGCGCCCCAGCCGAACTCGCAATCGACGTATAGCTCTTCCTTCTGAGTTATGACGGCGGGATCGATGATCGACGCTGCCGAGAGCTCGTCCCACATATAGGAGAAGATCCCCTCGTCGACGGTGGGTCCCAGATAAGACTCCAACATGTAGTTGGCGAGCGGGGTGTTCGCCGTGGTGATGCGCTCGATCAGCTCTTTCGTCATCTGGGTTTTGTGGCAGACGTCGATGGGAGTAAGCTCCAGGTCTTCCCACGGCGCACGTAAGTGCATCGCAGCCGCTTCCGCGTCCCACCAAAAGTTGAACATGTGGTTTACGTGGGTCGCCCCACCCATCGTATATACGGCCTTGATCTTGCCGACGATGTCGGGCGCGAGCCGGATCGCCAAAGCGACGTTCGTGAGTGGGCCGGCGGTATAGAGCACGAGCTCGCCGGGGTACTTCCGCGCCATCTCGATGAGGAGCTCCGCGGCGTGTTTGTCCACTGGTTTGACGGTCGGGGGGCCGCCGGGGGCAGGGGGGATGGTCGTCTTCGGTGGGACCTCGGGGCCCCACGCACCGTGCCATCCGTCGCCTTTCTTCGGTCCCCAGAGGGCTTCGCGACGGTTCATCGCCTCCTCGTTGTTGAGGAGCGGAACTTCCGAGCCGGCCGCTACTGGAACATTCGGCTGGCCGCAAACTTCTACGATCTTGAGGGTGTGATAGACGGCCTGATCCAGCCAGGCATCGCCTCCGACGACGCCGATCCCTACGACCTCGATGTTGGGAGCCATGAGCAACATGGCGATGGACACGACATCCGTTCCGCCCGGTCCCGAGGTGTCCTGGTCAATGAAAACCTTGATGCGCTCTTGGCCGGAGGAGGAGCTGGCCAATAGCAAGACGGCAAAAGAAGCAGCGACTGATGCACGATGCATGAATCCCTCCTGTATGAAGCTTATGGCTTCCGCCCTCTGCGACCTTATGGTTTCCGTGGCGTCGCAGAAAGCCGCTCTACGAACGTCGCGACGAACCGATCGCCGTCCACGACAGTAGGCACCTCCGCGTTCGGCTCCACCTTCGGGAAACTCGTGATCTCGTAATGGTCTCCAACATCCTCGAAGCTTTCCAGGAGCAGATATCGGTTGGCGACCGTCTCCCCATAGGTCAGGTCTCCTTTGGTCTCCACGTCGATATGCATGGGCCAGAGCTTTTTGGCAAAGGTCTTATCGAAGGCCATACCCACCGCTAATGGATCATGGAGGTCGGATCCCTCGAAACCGATCCTCTCCGAGAAGCCTATATAGAAATCGCTGATGTTGGCTACGAACTTCCCGATAGGCGATCCCGAGTTGGCGAGAGTAGGGAGGTGCTTGCGGTACAATTTGGCCTGTGATGTGGCTCCGAGGCCCACCATGGTGATGGGAATCCCGGAGTTGAAGACGACCTTGGCGGCCTCCGGATCATTATAGATGTTGGCTTCGGCCGCGGGGCTCGCGTTGCCCCCGATGACGGAGCCTCCCATGAGTATGATCTCTGGAACCTTCTCCCGTAGCGTCGGATCCTGCAGCAGTGCGAGTGCGATGTTGGTCAGCGGGCCCACCGGGACCAAGGTGATCTCCCCGGGGTTCGCGTTCACGATATCGACGATGACATGTACGGCGTGGCGTGGATCCAGCTTCTTGCTCGGGGCGGGGAGCTCGACGTCTCCCAGGCCGTTCTTCCCGTGAATCGACTGCGCGGTGATGAGCTTGCGCTGCAGAGGATACTTGGCTCCTTTCGCCACGATGATGTCGGGCCGCCCGGCCAGCTCCACGAGCTTGAGAGCGTTTTCCGCACCCAGGTCCACGATGACGTTTCCCGATACCACGGTGATGGCTTCGATCCGAAGCTCCGGTGACTGCGTTGCCAGTAAGACCGCCATCGCATCGTCGATACCGGGATCGATATCCAGGATGATGCGACGTGGGTTCTCGGCCGTGGGGTTCTGCGCGGCCATGCTTCCCTGGCTGTCGGCCTGACTATCGGTGACGATGCCGGCGGCCAATAGTGCGGCGAAAAGGGGTGGTAGCCGTTTCATCGACTGAGGGCTCCGCTTAGGCGCTGGCGATGGCGGCGATGGCTCCCGCGTAGAAAACAAACATCAAGCCCAGGTACATCTTTGCCTTGTTGTTTGCACCGGCGAACTCCTTCCACACGAAGATTCCCCAGATTGCGGCCACCATCGGAGCACTCTGGCCGATGGCGTAGGAGATTGCGAAGCCAGCGGTACGACCCGCGATCAGATTAAAGGCGGTTCCGATGCACCAGATGAAGCCACCGACGAGTCCCAGAACATGCCAGCGCGGCGGGCCCTGCACGTAACCCGACAGAGAGACCGGCTCTCCCACCAGTGGTTTCTCCATGAAGTAGATGTTGAAGATGAAGGTCGAGATCAGGGCGGCCAGCGTGAAGAAGACAACGCTCGTGTAGGGGGTCAACTGACCGGCACCGGTCGCCATGGACGCTGCGGTGAAGGGCGACCACCCTCCCATGAGGAGCCCGCTCACGATGCAGATCCAAATTCCCTTCTTCGTGACCTTGAGCTTCCCGCCGCCAAGCTCCTTGTAGGCGAGGGCGTCGGCGATGATGGCAACCAGCGCGAGCACAACACCGGTGGCTAGCAACCGGACATCGCCCTTCGGCTCCACCAAGTAGGTCACGATGGTACCAACGACGAGCGCCGTTCCAATCGCCACTGGGAAGGCGACCGCCAGCCCGGCGATAGCTATTGCAGCGACGAGCAAGATGTTCGCGAGGTTGAACACCGTCCCGCCCACCATGGCGAGGCCCAGTCGCGAGCCGGTGGCTTGCATCAGATTGGGCATGAACGCTTGCTCACCGCCGCTCCAGCTTCCGAGCGTGAAAGCCAGAAGTATTGCCATCACGAAAATGCCAATGACGTAGTCCCAGTAGAAGAGCTCGAAACGGACGTCTTTGGTGAGCTTATAAGTGTTGGCCCATGAGCCCCAACAGATCATGCAGATGATCATGAGAAGCAGGGCGAACCCGTAGGATTCGGGTACGAACATTTTTCATTCCCCTTCATCGCGGTAGCGACACCCGACGAAGATTCGAGTACTCTAGCATAAAGAGTCTGAAATAAGGACCGCGAGAATAGCGGGCGACGCCTAGCGCATCGGGGCCGGCGAGGCGACCGGGCGTTTCATCAGCTCGAGGAATGCCTCGATGAAACGGGGATAGTCCAGATCGAGCTGCACCGTAGCGCTGCGCACACCTTCCGGTGGATTGCGGCCATTGCGCCAATAAAGCATCGCCCCGTACGAGGCGTCGTGGTCGATCTCTATGTCGAGCGGCATCTCCTCGGAGCCTGCGATGATCGCTGGCTCGATCAATGCGAGCACCGCGATCTGGTCGTACATGAGCGGCGAGGCGGCGTGCTCGGAGCGGGAGAGGAAGGTATCGGCGAAGTAACGGGAGATAGGAGAATCTCCCTCCGCAGCCGCGACGGCGACCTCCTTGGTAAAAGGGGCCTGCTCGCAGATATTCAGGGGGGCGACGGTGACTCTTTGCCACGAAGCCCTGAGAACCATCCGCGCGGCTTCCGGGTCCATCCAGAAGTTGAACTCGGGAGGCGTTCCGATGCCTCCTCCCATAATAATGATCTCCTTCGCCAGGGTAGCGATGGCGGGATCCTTGGCCAGGGCGAGTGCGACGTTCGTCAGCGGTCCGATCGCGGCGAGGACCACTTCTCCCGGATGCCGATGGAGGGTGTCGATGATGAAGTTGACGGCGTGGGTCGATTTCGCTTTCCCTTCGGCGAACTTGCCATCCGGAGGGCTGACGTCCCGGTGGCCCGGCCCATCTTCTCGCCAAGCTCCCTTGTAGCCGCCGTCGCTCGTTTCGCCGAAGAGGACCTCTCGTCGCTTCGTTTCTTCCTGGGTATTGAGGAGGGGCCTTTCCGAGCCTGCGAAGACGGGGACGTCCGGACGGCCGGCGATTTCCAGCAGCCTCAAAGCGTTCGCCACTTCTTGCTGGAGCCAATCGTTGCCGGTGACGACGGTGACCCCGAGTAGGTCGACTTTCTCTGACTGCAGGAGAATCAGCAAGGCCATAGCATCGTCGCTGGCGAAGCCGAGGTCAGTGTCCACGATGACCTTGAGGCGCTCCGAAGGTTCCTGGGCCACGGCGTCGGTCGAAAGGAATAAACAATAAATGCCGAATAGAAATACCACTCCTCGGATCATGCCACGAGTCTATGAGACGACGCGCCTTCATATCAAGACCCGTGAGAGCGTTCATCAGAGGCAGTTTGAAATTGACAGGCGGGAGGCGGACTAGCTACAATCTTGCCGTTTCGGCGAATCGGGGAGCCCGGGCATGCCCTCGCGCCGACCTCCCCCCAGTTGGCGGAAAGGCGCCGGGCAAACGGCGACCTAAATGATAAGAAAGAGAAATTACTCAACGTTCGTCTTGACCGTTCTCATTTTCGTTCTTGGAACGACGACCGGCTTCGCTCAGACCTTGGACCGCGGCGAACTGACAGGAACCGTTCGTGACGAGACGGGCGCCGCTTTGCCCGGTGCAACGATCACGATAACTCACCTGCCGAGCGGCCTGACGCGGGTCGCCGTGAGCGGGGCTTCGGGTCGCTATCGGGCCCTGTTGCTGCCGGTGGGCCCCTATCGCATTGAGGCCGAGCTTTCCGGCTTCGCCAAACTGATCCGCGAGGGGGTCGTCGTGACGATCGGATCGGCGCCGGTCATCGATCTCACGTTGCCCCTGGCCAGTGTGGCGGAGGCCATCACGGTCACCGCCGAGACACCGATCGTGGAAACTTCGCGCGCGGTCGCGAGCACGACTCTCAATCAGGAAGCCATTTCCACACTGCCTATCAACGGGCGGGATTTTCGTGACTTCGCCAAACTGTCGCCTAGCGTGCAGGTGACTCCCGGTCTCCGCTCAACTCTCCGCATCGGTGGCCAGCAGGGGGACTACTCGGGGTTCCATGTGGACGGAGCGGATATGACCAACGGCTTCTTCGCCGAGTATGCGGGATCTGTGGAGACCAAAAACTTCGCTATCTCGCAGGAGGCGGTCCAGGAGTTCCAAGTCTTGACCAATGGATTCAACGCCGAGTTCGGCCGCTCCACCGGGGGCTTGCTTAACGTGGTCACGAAGTCCGGGACCAACGAGGTCCGGGGGGGGGCGTTCGCGTTCTTCCGTGATTCGGGGTTGAAGGCCGTCGACCCTTTTGGAAATCCGTCCGATACGTTCTCCCAACAGCAGTTCGGCGCCGGCATCGGTGGGCCCATCAAGGAAGACAAAGCTTTCTACTTCATCGCTTTCGATGCGCAACAACTAGACGACCAGGTCATCACGCGATATCGGCGGGATGTCAGCGGTATCGCGGTCCCCGAGTACGGTATCACCAACTTGGCTGACCTCGAAGGAGTGAATCCGGAAGTGCAGGATCTGTTGACCATCTTCGCTAAGATCGACTTCGATATCAGCGCCGGTCATCGGTTGACCGTGCGCTACAACCGTAGCCAGAACGACACCATCAACTTCACCGCGCGTGGACAGTCCATCGTGGCGGCGGCGGCAGAGAACTTCGAGGACTTCAACAACACCGCGACCTCGGTGGTGGCCAGCTTGACCAGCGTCATCGGTACCAACGCCTTCAACGAGTTCAAGTTCCATTACATTCACGAGGTAAGGCCGCGTGAAGCCAAAGCGGATTTGCCGGAAGTGCAAATATTAGATACCTGCTTGGCGGGCTGCTTTGGCCGCGAGTTTTTCCTGCCCATCGTGGGCGACAACAACCGGATCCAGCTCACCGACAGCTTCAGCTATCTTTTTGGCGACCACGACGTGAAGTTCGGCGCCGATTGGAACTCCACCGAGCTTACCAACAATGCTTTCATCGGCTGGTCCCGGGGCAGCTATTGGTTTCTCTCGCTGGAGGACTTCCAGGCTCGCCAGCCTTTTGCGTTCATATTCCGACAATTCTTCGAGCCCTTCGGTGAAGACAACTCCACCACCGACAATTATTGGACACACGAGCTAGGGCTTTTCATCCAGGACAAGTGGCAGCCCACGCCTAACCTGACGGTGAACTTCGGTTTGCGATACGAAGCGCAATACAACGGTGATCCGAAGCTCCCTATCGGGAACCCGGACGGCACGCTCGGGATGGTCCGCCAGGCTCCCGGGGGCGAACTCATGCCGATACCTCAAACCATTGCCAACGACACCAACAACCTTGGGCCGCGATTCGGTATCTCCTGGGACCCGAGTGGCGATGGGAGAACCGTGGTACGCGGGGCGGCGGGAGTCTACTACGGCCGGACGGCGACCATTTTCATGCCCACGGGCGGTAGCGGCTTCAGGGACAGTACCTCATTCTTCTTTGGCGCCTTGCCGCCGGGTGCGAATTTTCCGGATACTCCCCCGAGCGTCATACCCGTAACGCCCGGCCTTGTGTCGTCGCAAGGCTTCGTCGCCGAGGACTTCAACAATCCCCGGGTCTTGAACGTGAACGTCGGTGTGGAGCACGAGCTCATTCCCAACTTGTCGCTGGGGGCGGATTTCATCTGGTCCAAGACGGACAATGCCCGTATCGGAGGGTTCAACACGACGTTCGACCAGAACACGTTCGCCCCTTCGGGTACGGACCAGTTCGGGCGGCCGACGGGCGTGGATGTCTTCTCCCGTGGCCGGCCGTCGAACAGCGTTTTCCAGGCCGACATGCTCTCCAGCCTGGGCCGGGCGCGCTACAAGGCCGTGACCGTCACGATGAAGAAAGCCTTCAGCGATCGCTCCCAGTTCCTGGCCCACTACACCTGGTCGCGAGATCAGTCCAATGCCGACATCGAACGCGACATCGGCATCACGCTCGGACCGTCCGATGCGCACAACTTGGAAGACGACTTCGGGATCGATGAGCGCGACATCACGCATCGTTTCGTCTTCCAGGGAACAACCCACCTGGGGGCCGGTATCACGCTGAGTGGTCTGGGGACGTTCCGCTCCGGTCTCCCCCTCGCCGCCTTCGAAAGCGCCGACGTCAACGGAGACGGGAATAACTTCGACCGACCGGTCGATGCTAACGGAAACGTCCAACCGCGGTTTCCGACACGTCAGCCCAGTTTTGTTAACGTCGACTTCCGCGTGATGTGGACCGGCAATCTGGGAAAGGCAGGCGAGATTGACGTGTTGTTCGAGATCTTCAATCTGTTCAACAACGAGAACCTCAACACTACAACCACCTTATTCGCCGCGTCGGTCTGGGGTCTGTGCGGCAGCGATGCAAATACGACGAACTGCGATACGTTCCTAGGAGTATCGCGAGAAGCTCAAATCGGCATCAAGTGGAGGTTCGGCGGTGGCGGTGGCAACTGATCGCTCCTAGAAACTGCTAGAATACCTGCAGGGGCCTAGTGAGGGGGATGACCGCCCCCCTCACCCCATCCCTCGCCCATCCCTCTCCCCATAGGGGAGAGGGAGAGTTGGAGCGGCAAGGAGTAGTAGTCAGCCAGGTGTCCTTGCCGGTCCAACTTCAGAGGGCCCCGGCATTATTGTCTCTAATGACATCGCTCCAGACGCTGGCAATTCCGGTCGGCCTCTTCATTTCCCTTTCCGCGCCCTTCGGCATCGGACAGGAGACGCTGACCTTCGAGGCGGTCATCACCCGGGCGGTCCTCGCGGAGCGGGAGGGACAACTCGAGGAGGCCACGGCCGCCTTCCGGGAAGCGAGCCGGCTGAGACCGGACCATCTCCGTGTCCACTACAGCCTGGCCTGGATACTATTCCAGAGAGGTTTGCTGAACGACGCTTTGGCGGCGGTCGAGCGGGCGCTCGTCCTAGAGCCCGAGCAGGCGCTTTTCTACGTGCTTCAGGGTGAGATTTTTCTTGGTCTCGGAAATCTGGTCGAGGCGGAACGGGCCTACCAAGGTGCGATCGGCCTGGATCCTACCTCGGGTGAAGCCTACCTCTCGCTGGCAGATCTGTACCTCGCGAGCGAGCAATTCGAGAAATCGACCCAGGCTTTGCGTTCTTACCTGGAAATTCATCCAGAGGATACGGAAGCCCTCTACTATTTGGGAGGAGTTCTCAGCGGTCAAAAAAAGAGAGAAGAAGCCTTGGAGTTTTTCAACCGTGTCATCGATCGGAAGCCCGACCATTCGCGGGCCTGGTTTCACAAAGCGCATCTGGAAGCCCAAGATCCGGAGACGATGGAGCGGGCCCTCACCGGCTACCAAAAATCTCTCGAGCTGGATCCCACGCATGCCTTTACCCATTACGAGTACGGGTCGTTGTTGGCCAAGCTCGGGCGAACCGAGGAGGCGATAGCCGCTTTCGAGAAAGCTATCGAGCTGTCACCGGACCTGTCGCAAGCCACCTATGCGCTGGGTAATCTCTTGAGCCGGGAAGGGCGCACTGAAGAGGCGCGAACGTATCTCACGCGTTTCAAGTCCCAGAGGGACGAGCAGGCGCGAAAGGACGAGCGGGTGAGACGAGCCGTCGCCGCCTTGGGCACCGGACGGCAGCTTCTAGAGGAGAACCGTTTGGAGGACGCGGTGGAGGCGTTTCTCACGATGACCGAGCTCGACCCGACGAGCCACCAAGGCTACTCCTATCTCGCCAAGACTCACCGCTCTTTGGGACAGGTCGACGTGGCCATCGCTTACATCCGCCGATCCATCGAGCTCGCCCCGGGGGCGGCGGAATATGCTTATTTGCTTTCACTGTTCCTGAAACAAAGGGGAGACTTAGCCGGTTCCCTAAAGGCGGCTCGTCGCGCGGTAACACTGGGCCCGGCGAACTCCCTCCTCCACAACGCGCTCGGGGTTGTTCTGAGCGAGGCCGGTGATACGCACGGGGCGGTCGCGGCCTTCGAGGCCGCAGCCGAGCTCGATCCGGAGAACCCAACCTACAACCTCAATCTCTCGGCGGCCTACGAAAGGACCGGGGACTTAGAAAAAAGCGCTGAGGCCATGGAGCGCTACCGGGAGCAGGTCGCGGCGCCGCCACCGTAGAAAATGTCTGGTTTTGAAGACTTGCTTGCGCGTCTATATGCGCAGGCCAAACGAGGCGACGGCGGGTTCACCTGCGAACCGGTTCGAGACCTCACTAAGATCGACTTAGGCAATGAGTTCTCGATGGTGGTTGCGGTGGACTCCGACGGGGGCATCGGTTCTCGCGCAAACGATCTGGTCAAAGTACCCGAGTACGTGTTGGGGCGATTCGCGGTGAGGGTTCCTCTCATGGAGATTCTTTCGTGTGGCGCGATTCCCATCGCCGCTTTCGACATGCTGACGGTGCCAATGGACGAGCTCGGTAAAGAGATTATCCGCGGTGTGCGGGACGAGCTTGCGGAAGCCAGGCTGGGGGCCGATTTCCCATTGTCTGGAAGCACCGAGGACAATGTGCCCGTACGCTCGACCGGAGTAGCAACGGCTGTTCTAGGCCTCGTGCATCAGGATGATTTTCGTCCCGGAAGCTCTAAGCCGGGGACAGAGTGCTGTGCGTCAGCCTTCCCAAGTCAGCACCGGATGAAGAGATTAGTTTAGATGACCAACAGATCGTTCGGGTATCGCATATAGCCAAATTATTGCGGATGGAGGGTGTTCACGACCTTTTACCCGTGGGCTCGCGGGGGGTTTCGTATGAGGCGCGCGAGCTGGCGGGCTCGGCTGGCCTAGAGTTCGTCGCGACTCGCGACCCGCGGTTGGACGTAGACAAATCGGCAGGCCCTTCTACCTGTGCACTCTTATCAGTCTCCGCCGAGGAGAGTGGGTCGGTAGCTCGAGAATTGAGTGTTCCCGTGACGGAGACTGGAACGCTCGCTTAGGACGCTTGTCGGACAGTCGCTCTACCGCACCATCAACCACGTCCCGAAAAGAAGCGACGTCACTCCCAGAGTGCGTGCGATATCGAAGGGACGTACGTCGGTGCCGAACAATCCGAAGTGGTCGACGATCGCCGCCACCGTGAGCTGCGCGGCTACGAAGAGAGTGATGGTTGTTCCCACCCCGAGTCGCGGGATCGCATAGTTGATCGCGCTCAGTATTCCGACGCCTAGCGTGCCTGCCCCTAGCGCATACCAGGGTACCGTACGCCACTGAGCGATGTTGCTATCTCCCTGGCCGAGCAGCAGCGCAGCGGCGAGGAGGGTCCCACCGATATGAATGATTAGCACGCTTGCCATCAAGCCTATGCGCTGTCCCATGAGACTGGCCAGCGTTCCCTGAAGCGCGGCTGCCACGCCTCCGGAGAACGCGACCAGGAGCTTGAACGCCATACCCAACATTTGCGTCACCCTCCAACTAGCATCTGTGTCATCGGCAAGCCGAGGTTTATACCGGATTGCGTGGTATCCTCTGGAAGCATGGCGAGTATAAAGGAACACATCCATGGCTGTCTGGTCGGTGTCGCGGCCGGGGACGCTATGGGCATGCCCACTTCTCTCATGAGTCGGGAGTCCATTAGGGAGACTTTCGGGGAGTACATCGAGGACTTCCTGCCCGCTCCAAAGGGACACGTGATTCATGATCGGATGGAGGCCGGGCAAATCACCGACGATACGCAACACACGCTTCTGATCGCCGATTCCATCATCCAGGAGAGAGGTGTCGATCCGCATGATATCGCCGCTAGATTGATGAAGTGGGCCGAGGACATGGGCGCGTTCGAGTCTCTGATCGTGGGACCGAGCTCGTTGAGGGCGCTTCACCGGCTCCGTCAGGGGGTCCCCGTCGAAGAGTCCGGTGTCACGGGAGATACCAACGGTGCCTCTATGAGGATCTCCACGGTGGGGATCTATGGTGGCGGCGATCTGAAGAAGACCGTGGATGCGGTGGCGGATGCCTGCATGCCGACCCACAACACGAGTATCGCTATCGCGGGCGCGAGCGCAGTGGCGATGGTCATCGGCTGCGCCGTCGCTGGAGGCATCACCGGAAGCGGGGACGTGGACGAGTTGATATCGCGAGCGCTCGAAGCGGTGGAGCCCGGTAGCCGTAAAGGGCGAGCCTGGTATGGGGCATCGATCGTCAAACGTACGGATCGCGCGCTCGAAATTGTCGAAGGCTCCACCGATCGCGGCACCGTTATGAACGAGCTTTACGATGTCGTGGGTGCCGGTGTGGCAACCACCGAAACCGTACCGGTCTGCCTCGCGATGCTGAAGCTTGCCAACGGAGATCCGGTGGACGCCATTCGCCTGGCCACCAACCTGGGAGGGGATTGCGATACCACGGCCAGTATCGTGGGCGGCATGTGTGGCGCGATCGCCGGGGTAGAAGCTTTTCCGGTAGAGTGGATCGAAAAACTCGAAGACGTGAATGACCTGCACCTCGAGGACTATGCCGATAAACTAACGAGTTTGGTTTCGAGCACTTAATTCCCCTTATCACCTTGACCCGCACTTTCATTTTCCTCGTCGCACTGAGCGTTCCCTTTCGCATCGCAGCCTCGGAAGATCGTTTCGAGGCGGGGCCTATTCTCGACTTCAAGCATCTCGCGGGAACGTCGGAGAAGAATTACATCGTCGAGACGATGGGTTCGGGAGTCGCGCTCTTCGACTACGACGGCGACACCGATCTCGACATCTACCTCATCAACGCCTCAACGCTCGAGAGGATGGCGGCCGGTGAGCCCGGTGAGGCGAATCGTCTCTTCCGAAACGACGGAGCTTGGTCGTTCAGCGATGTGACCGAGCAGGCCGGAGTGGGCGATCGGGGTTTCGGGCAAGGCGTCGCTGTGGCCGATATCGACAATGACGGAGATTACGATTTCTATTTGACCAACTATGGACCCAACGTCCTCTATCGCAACAACGGGGATGGTACGTTCTTTGCGAGCCCCGCCGGGGTAGAGGGAGAGCGGTGGAGCTCGGCCGCCGTTTTCGGCGATGTCGATAACGACGGATTCGTCGACCTCTACGTAGCCAATTACCTCGACTTCGACCGGGAGCTTCTCGATCGGGCGATCCCGCGTCGGTTCTGCGAATGGAAGGGGCTGAAAGTACAGTGTGGGCCAAAGGGTTTCGGCTTCGTATCCGGAGTGCTTTATCACAACCGGGGCAATGGGACCTTCGAGGACTGGACGGCGCGGTCGGGGGTCCTGAACAACGAGACCTACCAGCTGGGTGCCATCTTTTCCGACCTGGACTTGGACGGGGACCAGGACCTCTACGTTACGACCGACACCACGCTCAACCTCCTCTTCGAGAATCAAGGTGACGGGCGGTTTCGGGATCTATCACTTCTGTCCGGAACCGCACTCTCCCAAAACGGCATGGAACAAGCGGGGATGGGAATCGACGTCGGTGACGTGAACGCCGACGGTCGACCAGACTTGTTCGTTACGAACTTCTCGGACGACTACAACACGCTCTACCTGAACGTGAACCAAGAGGACCTGATTTTCGTCGACTCCACGGACTTGTCGGGCCTCGGGTTGGCCAGCTTTCACTATCTCGGGTGGAGCACGAGGCTTGCCGATCTGGACGCGGATGGAGACTTGGATATTTTCCTGGTGAACGGACATGTTTACCCGCAAGTAGACGGCTCGGACGTCGACGCAAGCTTCCGTCAACCGATGCAGGTGTTTCTCAATGACGGAGGTGGCAAGTTCAAAGACGCGACCGCAGAGCTCGGTGCGGTTTTCCTGGAGCCCCGCACCTCTCGGGGAGCGGCGCTAGGAGATTTGGATGGAGACCAGAGCCAGGACGTCGTGGTCAACGTGATGGATGGTGCACCGGCATTGATTCGGAACGGGTTTTCGGTCGCCGTTCGGTCGGTCGTGCTGAACCTGATCGGCCGGGAGTCCAATCGGAGTGCGGTGGGGGCCTTCGTAACCGCGGAGATGGGGGCTCGCCAGACGATCCGCGAGGTGCGAGGCGATCGTGGCTATCAGTCTCATAGCGATTTGCGAATTTACATCGGCCTCGGAGAGTCCCGGAGGATCGATAGGCTCACCATACGTTGGCCCGGTGGGGATGTCCAAACCCTGGCCGATCTCGCCCCGGGCTCCTATCCCGTGCTCGAAGGTGCGGGCATCCTCGCGAAGAGAAGGGAATAGACAGGACTACGGTTTGTCTTTGGGCATCAAAATAGCCCTGTACCACTAGCCAGCGTGGTCAGATGCCGGTAGAATTTCTGCCGGCTGGAAGAAGGGAGAGGCATGGCCTCGGACGTTGAACACAGACGGACGGACAACATCAGACGGGCCATTGTGTTTCTCATCTTGTTCGGCTTCTGGCTGGTCTTTTCCGGATATTACGATCGGTTCCACATTAGCTTGGGTGTCATTTGTGCCGGACTCGTCGCCTTCTTCTCGTACGACCTGCTGCTCCCCGACCTGAGGTCACCCCACAAGCTACTGAAGGCAGGGCGTTTTCTTCGCTACCTACCTTGGCTAGCCTACCAGGTGTTGTTGGCGAACCTTCATGTCGTGTATCTTGTCTTCTATCCAAGTAAGATTCGCCCTCAGATTGTCCGTTTCAAAACGACTCTGACGAGTGACCTCGCCAAGGTCAGCCTCGGCAACTTCATCACGCTGACGCCGGGGACTATTACAATGGATATTGCAGATGGCGAGTTCTACGTCCACGCACTGAGCGACAAGGTGGCGAAGGATTTGCTCACTGGTGAAATGGAGCGGCGCGTCGCACACGTCTTCCTCGAACCGGCTCCTCCAAGAAATTCCACCGCCGATCGGGAGCCGTGATGCCGGACTTCTTCATCGCCGTCTCTTTGGTCATCCTTTTTGCGGTCTTACTGTCACTCTACCGCGTAATCATGGGGCCCGTCATCATCGATCGCATCATCGGCGTCAACGTGATCGGTACGAAAACGATCGCGGTTATTGTGCTGACCGGATTCATCTTCGAGCGGGTCGAGTTCTTCATCGACATCGCTTTTGTCTATGCGCTCATCAATTTCATTGGCGCCCTGGCATTTTCGAAGTTCTTCGAGAGGAAGGGTGTAGAGGACCGTAGGATCGTGCCATGACGGCCCTGGCGGTAATACTGGTCTGCGCGGGAGTCTTTTTCCTGTTGATGGGGGCGATTGGGTTGCTCCGCTTCCCCGATTTCTACACTAGGATGCATGCCGCCGGAAAGAGCGACACTCTGGGTAGTTTACTCGTGCTCACCGGACTCGCGTTTTACGAAGGATTTGACATCACGGCTGTCAAAATCTTGTTAATCGCGCTTTTCATCTTCGTAACGAGTCCCACCGCCACCCACGCCATGGCTAGAGCCGCCCTGAGGAACAAGATGCCGCTCTGGACGATTGAAAAAGGGGAGGAGAGGGCTAGGTGATCTGGCAACTCGACGTCGTCTTGCTGCTCTTCGCGGTGGCGTGTGCGCTCTGGGCGATTATGGTCAGGGACCTGCTTGCCTCGGTCATTCTGTTGGGAGCCTTTAGCCTATTTATGTGTCTTCTATGGGTCGAGATGGGGGCGGTGGATGTTGCTTTCACGGAAGCATCGGTCGGAGCCGGTGTCACGACAGTCCTCTTCGTGATCACGGTCTTCAAGACGGACAGGGTGAGCAAAGATTGAAGTACCTCCACCTGATTGTGACCGGAGTGACCGGGCTGCTGCTGATCTTTGGATCGCTGGATATGCCGGATACGGGCGATCCCGAGTCGCCGCCCAGCCGCTATGTATCTCCGAGATACATCGAACAGGGGTATTCCGAGACCCACACCCCGAACATGGTCACCGCGGTACTGGCCGACTACCGCGGCTTCGACACGCTAGGAGAGACCGTCGTCATCTTCACCGCAGCGCTGGGGGTCATTCTCATACTGCGGACGCGCCGTGACGAGGACTGAACGTGATTACGAGACAACAAAGCGTAATCGTGAGGACCGTCTGTCGGATTCTCGTGCCCTTCATTCAACTGTTCGGTCTCTACGTCATCATGCATGGGCACAGCAGTCCCGGGGGAGGGTTTCAAGGGGGCGTGATCCTGGGGTCTAGCTTCATTTTGCTTTCGCTCGGTTACGGTATCGACGAAGTGAAACGAAGATTCTCTCTGACGGCGCTCACCGTCTTCACGAGTTTCGGCGTATTTCTCTACGCCGCGATCGGCATCCTCTGCTTGTTCCTTGGGGCGAATTTTCTCGACTACGGGATCCTTCCCACGGTGGAGCCCCGAGTCATCGGCTCATTGGGCATCGAGATCGGTGTGGGAATCACGGTAATGGCGGTCATGATCTCTATTTTCTACGATCTGATCACGTTCGAGTAGAGGACAGGATGGCCGATTTCGTCATCGGACATTTCAATATCGTCACCTATGTCGTCCTCATGATGATCGGCTTCTATGCCATGACCGGAAAGACCAATCTGCTCAAGAAGCTCGTGGGGATGAATATCTTCCAATGGTCCATCATCCTTTTTGTTGTTTCGCTGGGCGCAAAGCGCGGTGCGACGATACCTATCGCCGAGGGAGGCCATGGAGAGCATCTGGTTTTGGAGGCGGCTCGGTATGTGAACCCTTTGCCGCACGTTCTGATGCTGACCGCGATCGTCGTGGGAGTCGCCACCACCGGAGTGGCTCTGGCCCTTCTCCTGCGAATCCACAAGAGCTACGGCACGCTCGAAGAGGATGAGCTGCTCGAGAAAGTGAGAGCGTCCGGCGACCAACGATGAACATCCATCAATCGGCGCTACCTGTCCTTATTATCGTTATCCCACTCATCACGGCATTCATCCTGCCGGTGCTGGGCTTGTGGAAGAAGGAAGCGGTCTTCCCGCTCACGCTGGCGGCTCTGGCTTTTTCTTTCGGGGCATCGACCGCCGCGGCTCGGGAAGTGGTGAGCAAGGGGCCCATTCAGTACTTCATGGGCGGATGGGCGCCTCCGTGGGGAATCGAGTATCACATCGATCATCTCGCGGCACTCATGTTATTGCTCCTGAGCTTCATCACGCTCCTGGTGGGGATCTATTCGAAGAAGAGCATCTTGAAGGAGTTGCCAGAAAAGGAAGTCCCGTTTTATGCCGTGTACCTACTGCTGGTCAGCGGTCTGATGGGCATCGTGGTGACGGCAGACATGTTCAACCTGTACGTTTTCCTCGAGATCACTTCTCTGAGCAGCTACGCGCTCATCTCGCTTGGTGGCGGGCGCGCGGTAGTCTCGGCCTTCCGGTACGTCATTCTCGGAACGGTGGGGGCGGCCTTCTACCTGCTATCGGTGGGCTATCTCTACAGTGTCACCGGCACTCTCAACATGGCCGACTTATCGAGCATTCTTCCCAATCTCTATCAGTCTAACGCGGTGCTGGTGGCGTTTGCCTTCTTCGTGATCGGAATCTCCATCAAGATGGCATTATTTCCGATGCACGCTTGGCTTCCGGGCGCGTACGCCGACGCGCCTTCCGCAGTCAGCGCTTTGATCGCTGCCACCACGACCAAGGTAGCTGCGTATGTTCTGGTGCGGGTGATGTTCTTCGTCTTCGAGCCACGCTTCTCGATCGAAATGATCCCGATCACCACCCTCCTAAGTTGGATGGGAGCCATCGCGATGGTCCTTGGCTCGGTCATGGCGATCGCACAGACGGACTTCAAGCGTATGCTCGCCTACTCTTCGGTGGGGCAGATCGGCTACATCGTTTTCGGTGTGGGTTTGGCCAACCAGGCGGGGCTGACCGGGGGCCTCTTGCACCTGGTCAACCACGCTTTCATGAAGAGTTGCCTCTTCTTGGTAGCCGGTGCCATCGTCTATCGAACCGGCCTCCGACGGATCAGCGACTTTCGAAATCTTTCGGTGAAGATGCCCTGGACCGCGGGAGTCTTCCTTATTGCGGCGTTCTCCATGATAGGGATTCCGCCGACCTGCGGGTTCTTCAGCAAGCTTTATCTGATCGCCGGTGCTATCGAAGCCGAGGAGTGGACATTCGTGGGCGTCATCATTTTTAGCAGTGTCTTGGCCTTAGCCTATTTCGGGAACGTCATCCGGTTCATATATCTCCCTGCGGAAGAGACGAGCCCCATGGGGATGTCGAGAACGGTGTCGGAAAACGACGAGCCCCGGCGAAACGAGGTTCCTGGGACGATGCTAGCTCCCATGCTTGTCTTGGCCACAGGGATCATTCTGTTGGGTGTTTTCAACGGTGAGGTAGTCTCGCTTTTCCTGGAATATGCGGTTCCAGAGAGTTTCGCTAAGTGACAATGTTGACACCGATCCTCGCCGCGTGGATTTGCATTTTCTCGCCGTTCGCGGGGGCCGCGGTCACTCCGCTGCTCGCCCGGATCCATCCCAAGGCTCGCGACCTGGGTGCTGTCTTGTTTTCGTTCTCGTCCGCGGTGGCAGCGCTCTACCTGCTGCCCGAGCTGTTCCATCCGGACTCACTTCCCCTGGAGAGCAAGCTCAGCTGGCTCGACGCTCCTATTGGCATCGGGTTCGGTGTGCTGCTCGATCCGTTGAGTATCGTCCTCGCCAACGTGGTGGCCGTGGTGAGCTTCATCACCATGGTGTACTGCGTTGGTTATATGAAAGCCGACGCTGGCCGCACCCGGTTCTGGATGTGGATGAATGGATTCATCGGCAGCATGCTGCTGCTGGTCCTCTCCAACAATCTCCTGTTCGTCTTCGTGGGCTGGAAATTGGTTGGGGTCTGTAGTTACGGTCTCATCGGTTACTACTATCAGGACCAGCGCAAATACTGGATCGGAGGACCGCCTCCTACCGCATTCGTTACTCCGTCTCAGGCCGGGCTCAAGGCGCTAGTGGTCACCGGAGCGGGAGACATGCTCATGTTGGGGGGCATCCTCATCATGTTCTTCTACTCCGGAACGCTGAACTTCCTCGAGCTCTATCAAACGGCATCCACCTGGATCCCGAAGATGGCGGAGACGCCCGGCATGCTCCTGCTAGTGAGCATGCTCCTGCTGGCAGGACCGGTGGGCAAGTCGGCGCAGTTTCCGTTGCACGAATGGCTTCCGGAAGCGATGGCCGGTCCCGGGCCGGTCTCGGCACTCATCCACGCGGCTACGATGGTCAAGAGTGGCGTCTATCTTGTGGCGCGACTTCTACCATTGTTTTACTACGGGTATTGGGTGGCGGGTGTCGAGGAGGCGTCGTGGTTTTTCTATGTGACTGCTTGGGTCGGTGCCTTCACTGCGTTTCTCGCCGCAACGCAAGGCATGGTGTCGTTGGAGCTCAAGAAAGTTCTCGCTTATTCCACGGTCAGCCAGATCGGTTACATGATGTTGGCGCTCGGCGTCGCGGGTCTGGCACCTAATCTCCTCCTCGGTGGATACACCGCCGGTATCTTCCATCTGGTGAGCCATGCCTTGTTCAAGGCCTGTTTGTTCCTCTCGGCCGGTACGATCATTCACGCCGTCCACTCCATCTACGTCGAGGACATGGGAGCGGTCAGAAAGTACCTGCCTCTGACCTGGGTCTTTATGCTCCTCGCCGCCTTGTCGCTCGTCGGGCTCCCGCCTTTTCCAGGCTTCTGGAGCAAGGATGCGGTACTGCTAGTTACGCTAGAGGCGAACCTTCCCTTGTTCGTTCTGGCGTTGGTCACCGTGGGGCTCACCGCTTTCTACACCGTTCGTTTTGTCGGCCTCGTCTTCTACGGTCCTGAAAGCAAGAACCTCCTCCACGTCAAAGAGGAGGGTGGGCATTTGAATGATGGTGAGGCCTCGATGCGATGGGCCACCGGAATCCTCGCGGTGTTCATTGTAGCTGCCGGCATCGGGGGCCCGTACCTCGAAAACGTGCTCCACCACAGTTTCGAGGTCAGCCTGGCTGGGGAGTTAGTACCAAGCGACACGGTAGAGGCAGAGGCTTCATCGCACGGATTAGTTCCCTTTCTCGCCCTATTGTTCGTCGCGGTCGGCGCAGCGCCGGCCTACTACCTCTACATCGCGCGCAGGGCCTCTCCCGAAGCGTTGCTCGAAGGTCACCCTCCGCTCCGAGGGCTCTACACTTTCTTTTCGAATCGCTGGTTCATCGATGCGTTTTACAATCGCGTCTTCGTCGACGGAACCAAGCGGCTTGCAACATTCGTGGCCGATGACCTCGAGGACCCCTGGGACCGCGTCGTGCACCGCCAGCTTCCGTTGCTGTTCACGCAACGCACGGAGCGCCTGCTGCATCGCTTGCGGACGGAGACCGAGGAGCTCGTGTACAACGTCTCGTATGTACTTGTCCTCTTTATCTTGTTCTTGACGTTCCTGTTTCTCGAAAAGAGTGGAGGCTAGGATGCCGGCGGTTCTCCTACAGATCCTAGTGACCCCGGTTCTCGCGGCGGTGGCGATCTTTGCGGCGAGAAAAAAGCTCGGGCGCCTGGCTGGGTGGGCGGCGGCGCTGGCCATGCTGTACACGACCGTTCTCGTCGCGGTGGCAGGCATCGAAGTTTACGCAGGTAGCGTGGTCTTCGAGGAGTATCTACTCATCGCCCCCGACATCCGTCTGGGACTCTTGGCCGATGGGCTCAGCTTTCCTACACTGGCGATTGTGGTGCTTCTTTGCACGGCTTTGGCGTTCTACTCTATCCGCTACGTCGAGCACAGAGTCGAGCTCCTCTATCACACCGCGAGCGACAGCACCCAAACCGGTCACTACGCGCGGTTCTTTTACCTGTTCCTCTTCTTCCCGGTCGGTTTTATTGGGTCGATCTTGAGCACCAATCTGGTGTCGCTCTACTTCTTCCTAGAGGTTCTGACCATCGCCCTCTTCTTCCTGATGGCGTATTTCGGGTACGTGGAACGGGTGCGGGTCGCCTTCATCAGCTTGTCGTGGGGGATCATCGGAGCGTTGTTCTTCCTGGTCGCATCGGTTGCGGTCTACAGCCAGATCGGGAGCTTCGAGATCTCGGAGCTTCATCGCATGGCAGGGAACCCCCTGGTGACGGGCACCATCGCCCTTTTCATCATCGGACTGTTGATGAAGCTAGCGATCGTACCGTTCCACGTCTGGATGCCTTCGGTGCATGCCGAGCACCCCACCTGCATTGCCGGACTGCTGGCGGTTTATGCCAACTTGGCCCTTTATATCATCATCCGGGTTGGAGTCTTGCCGTTGGCAGAGGATTTCCAGAGGTTTGGTGCCCCGCTGATGGTGCTCGCGCTTATCACGATGGTCTACGGGTCCCTCCTTACATTGGTACAGACAGATATCAAGCGCTTGGCGGCATGCTCGACCATCAGTCAGATCGCCTACTCCGTCCTTGGCCTCGGCGCGCTGACGACGGTAAGTGTCGAGGGCGGCATGTTCTTCTTTCTGAGTCACATCATGGGCAAGACCATCTTCTTTTCAACCGCGGGGATCGTCGTCTACACGACGGGAATCCGAGACATGCGGGAGATGGGCGGGCTCGCTCGAAAGATGCCTTTGACCGCTTTCCTGTGGGTGATAGGCTGCATGATGCTCTCGGGTTTCCCGCCGTTCAGCAGCTTCACCGCGGAGTGGATCATGTTCACGGGGATCTTCGAGCGTGGATTGCTCACCGGGCCGGCCGGGATCGTTATCGCACTCGGCGGCGTTATCGCCATCCTGCTAACGGTGGCTTATTCCTTCGGGGCTGCCCGCCGCATTTTCTTTGGACCTTTGAGCCCGGCCCTCGAGAAGAAGGATATTTCGGATCCGCGATGGACGATGAGCGTGCCGTTGCTTGTGGTGGCCGCGGTTTCCATCGTTCTCGGGATGTACCCGCGTCTTGTGATGGACTTGCTGCACTCCGTAATCGGTCCCTAGAAGTAGCTTATCTCGCTGTTTTTTTGGACGGGACTAACAGGATAGACAGGATAGAAACCACGGTGCCTTGGCTTTAGTTATCCTGAAATCCTGCTCTCCTGTTTGATTGCCTCTAGTAATTCACACGCTGAGATTCAGGAAGGTTTCGGGGTCGAAGGCATCGACTTGGATGACCTCGGCGCGCGCTTCATCGGCTTCGAGAACCTTCTGGCGCTCATCTTCGGTAATGATGCCTTCCTGAAAGGCGAGATTGAGGAGCACGTCACCGGGCGCGTGATCGAGAAGTCCCGAGCGAACGGCATCGCGAATCTTTGTCTCCACCGCGAGGGCGGCAACCGCCTTGTCCAGTGCGGCCTCGAGCTTGCCAAGTCCAGGCTCGTCGGGTCCGGGAATGTAGATGTCCTGCGTGAGGTGGAGCCGTGCGGCTCGGTCCTCGAGGAGCCCGCGTGCCACGGTGCCACCCAGACGGTCACTAGGTGGCCGCAGCCGAGCGCCCAGCGGAACGACGAGGACGCGAAGCAACCAGGACGCAGGGCGGTTGGGGAGGTTGTCCATGATTCCAAGCAGAGCGAATTGAATCTGAAACAAAGCGTGCTCGCAGGACCACGAAAGGAAGGGCAGGTCCCGCTTGAGCTGGCCGTCGTCGAAAAACTGCTTGAGGGAGGCGGAAGCCAGATACAGCCAGGCCAGAGCATCTGCCAGGCGAGCGCTAATTTTCTCCCGGCGTTTGAGACGGCCACCCAATGTTGCCATCGCCACGTCGGAGACGATCGCAAAGGCGCTGCTCATACGGCTGAGTTGTTGAAAGTATGTTTTGATCTCGCCTCTTCCCGGCGTGCGGGCGAGCCTCCCGCCGGTCAGACCCAGAAGGAAGGAACGCGTTGAGTTCTTCGAGGCGAACCCGATGTGCTTGAAGAAGGCGCGGTCGAAACTAGCCAGATCGCCGGCGGCGATGGCTTGCATTTCCTCTCGAACGTACGGATGGCAACGGATGGCGCCCTGCCCGTAGACGATCATCGACCGAGTCAAGATATTGGCCCCTTCCACGGTGATGGCGATGGGTACCGACTTGAAGATCGGCTCGAGGGTGTTTCGAGGACCGCGGCTGATAGCTGCCCCGGCCCGGATGTCCATGGCGTCGTTCACGACGGTCCGCATGCTCTCGGTCAAATAGGCCTTGACGATCGCCGAGATGACCGATGGTTTTTCCCCTTGATCGATGGCGCCAAGGATTAGTTTGCGAGCCGCGTTCATGAGATAGGTTAGTCCACCGATCCGCGCGAGGGGCTCTTCTATTCCCTCGAAGCGACCGATCGGAGTATCGAACTGCTCGCGCACAGTGGCGTAGGCTCCCACCAGCCGGGTGCACAGCTCGGCGGCACCGACGGAGAGGGAAGGTAGAGAGATGCCTCTTCCCACCGCCAGGCTTTCCATGAGCATACGCCAGCCCTCGCCCGCCATCTCCTTACCCCCGATGATGAAATCAAGGGGGACGAAAACATCGTGGCCATAATTGGGACCGTTTTGGAACGCGACGCCCATGGCATCGTGCCGATCGCCGATCTCGACCCCGGGCAGATTCGCGGGAATGAGAGCGCAGGTAATTCCCAGGTCCTCGGGGCCGTCCAAAAGGCTATCTGGATCCTTTAGCCGAAACGCCAAACCGATAACCGTCGCCACCGGTCCCAGAGTTATGTAGCGTTTGTTCCAGTTGAGGCGCATTCCCAGTACTTCTTTGCCTTCGAATTGATCGCGACAGACGACGCCGATGCTCTGAGTCGCGGCAGCGTCGCTTCCCGCTTCAGGACCGGTCAGCGCGAAGCATGGGATCTCTTCACCGCTAGCCAGCCGGGGAAGGTAATAACGCTTCTGATCTTCGGTTCCGTAATGGAGGAGAAGCTCGGCCGGTCCCAAGGAATTGGGCACCATGACAGTGACTGATGCGGCAATGCTGCGGCTGGCGACTTTTATCACCACCGCAGAATGGGCTCGAGCGGAGAAACCGAGGCCACCGTATTCTTCAGGAATGATCATCCCCAAGAAGCCGTGCTTCTTCATGAAGTCCCAGGTCTCGGGAGAGAGTTGGCGAGCCTGAGTGATCTCCCATTCGTTTAGCATCCGGCAAAGCTCTTCGACCGGTCCCTCGAGAAACTTTCGCTCGCGCGGAGAAAGACCGGGTATCTCGAAATCGAGAAGCTTCTTCCAGTCGGGGTTTCCGGAAAAGAGGTCGCCGTCCCACCAGACGGTACCCGCCTCGAGAGCCACCCGCTCGGTGTCTCCCATCCGCGGTAGGGCCGACGCAAAGGCGGGAATCAGCGGGCGAGTCACCAATTGACGGCGTATAGCAGGGATTCCGAATAGGAGCGCGAAAACGGCGAACAGAACCCCCAGAATCATCCACGCGGCGGGTGGGATTGAGCCGTGGTACGGGACGGTGGGTGCCAGCGCCAGCCCGCCGAGGACCCACGCCCAATATCCGTGGCCGCGGTACACCAAAGTGATGGCCAAGACGGTAGCGAGGGCGACGAAGAGCCACGGCATCGAGCTTGCTCAGGAGGAACGAATCGAACAACCTTCAGTCATAAGATATCACGGAAGTTAGCTGTGTATATGAACGTTTATGGTGCTCCACCTGGCTCGGACATTTCTTGCTTGTCCGACTGGCGGGCACTATAATAACCGAGCTTGATGCCCTCTTCTCCAACCGAGAGGAAAATCCACGCGAAATCAAGCCATCACTCTCCTTCCTCGACAGACTCTGGCTCCCTGGACACAGCCGGCGTCAGACGGCGCGACTCTACCGAGAAGCTGACGCGCTCCGCCGGGACGGTCAGCATCGGCGTCATGGGTTCTCGTGTGCTTGGCCTCGTCCGCGAAATGGTTCTTGCGTACTTCTTCCGTACCGGTGCCGGCCTGGATGCTTTCTATGCGGCTTTTCGCATCCCGAACCTGCTGCGAGATATGTTCGGAGAAGGAGCTCTCAGCAAGGCGTTCGTCTCTACGTTCAGCGAGGTCGGGGAGAAAGAGGGTCAGGAAGCGGGGGCTTGCCTCGCCAATTTGGTGCTTAACGCGCTGCTGGTCGTCGTGGGCATCGCGACATTACTTGGTGTCTATTTCTCCGAAGAGATCGTGAGCGCCATGCTGCCCGGCAGCGGCTTCAACCTGCCGCTCCCCGTGGATGAAAGCTTCGGCTTCGCCAGCAAGCGTGAGCTGACCGTCTTCCTGACGCAGGTGATGTTTCCCTTTCTGCTCCTGGTCAGTGTGGCGGCGGTGGCAATGGGCTTCTTGAATGCCCGTGGGCAGTTCTTCGTACCGGCGATGGCCTCGATGTTCTTCAACCTGGGCTCGATTGTCGTTGGCGTGGCCGGTTACTATGTGGCACCGCGTGTGGGGCAGCATCCCACCGTAGGGATGGCGGTGGGAGTGCTGGTGGGCGGGGTGCTCCAGCTGCTGTGGCAGGTTCCGGCGCTTTGGAAGCAGGGCTATCGCTATCGTGCGACGCTGAACTTTCGCGATCCGGGTTTCCAGAACGTCATGCGTTTGTTCGGCCCGGGAGCATTGGTCGCTGCGACTGTGCAGGTGAACGTCTTCATTAACTCGATCTTCGCATCTTTGGGCTCTGGCTGGATGTCTTGGATCAGTCAATCATTCCGCGTTTTGCATCTACCCATTGGTCTAGTCGGAGTGGCGGTATCGGTTGCATCCTTGCCTGCTCTCAGCAGAGCGGTGGCGCGGAGCGACAAAACGAAATTCCGCGAGACGTTCTCCTATGCCATGCGGCTCGTGTTGCTGTTCATGATCCCGGCGTCGGTTGGACTGATCGTTTTGGCGGAGCCCATCGTACGCCTCATCTACGAACGAGGGAGGTTCGAGGCGAACGATACCCACCAGGTGGCAGCGGCGCTCGTTTTCTACGCCTTGGGGCTGACGAGCTACGCAGCCGTGAAAATCGTAACCGACGGGTTCTATGCGCTTCAGGATATTCGGGCACCGTTGGTAGTCAGCATCTTGAGCATGGTCGCCAATGCCGGGTTAAACTGGTTCCTCATTACCATGTTGGATGTGGATCACCGCGGCTTGGCCCTCTCCACTTCGTGTACGATGACCCTGTCTCTAGGCTGGCTGTGGTTCTTATTGCGCCGCCGAAGTGGATTGGCCGGGCTAGGGGGAGGGGCAGCCCTGGCAATGATGGGGAAAATGATCGTGGCGTCGGCGATCATGGGAGTGGTGGCGGCAGGTACCAGTGAGTTCTTCGATTCCTGGCTAGGCCACGAAGGACTCTTGCCCCGCCTTGCACAGGTGGGTGCTTCGATAGGCTTGGCGCTAGTCGTGCTTTATGGGGCGTGCAAAGTCCTACGCGTCGGTGAAATGGATCAGGCGTTGCGAGCCCTCGCCGGGCGAAGGCGCGAGATGGAGGTGCCATGAGACTGGGCGGAACCGGACTTCTACTAACCTTTGTTCTGTTGTCAGTCGGTTTTGCGAGCGCTCAACAGCGGCGTACGCCGGGCGTGGCGGTGGGGACAGGCTACGGCCAATTCTTCCGAGTCGAGTTCCAGTATCGTAATTGGGACGCCAAACGTACCACCGAGCTCGAGATCGGGCCTGGCTCTGCGAACGTCTCGTTGGGCGATGATCTCAACGTGCCGGACGAGCGGATCCATATGTTTATGGGGACGGTGCGCATAATGCGTTTCCTGAAGGCCAGGGGCTCCTACCTGAAACGAGACTATGAGGGGAGCGCAACGATTCGCCGTGATTTGACGATCGGGGGTGTGACGTTTCCGGCTCTGACGGATATGGATACCGCGGCCACGATCGAGTACATCACGATCGGCGCGGAAGGGGATCTTTACTCAACCCGCGAGTTTATTTTCTCGGTGGTCGGTGATTACACGCGCTTTCGCGCCGACACGATCATAAGGGGCTCGAATAACGGAGTTGCGGCTCTCGGGAGGCGGGAACTAGCGCTTCTGACTCTTGGGCTGAAAGTCAAAGTCTACCTTACACCGGCCACGGCCCTCGTCATCGAGGCCAGCGGCATGAAAAAAGGGGGGCCCGGAGTCCTGACAAACTTAGACGCTACGTTCTTCTACAACTTAAATCAATCCTTCGCCGTCTCCGTAGGATACGAGAACAGGTACGCCCGCCTAGACCAACCCGGAAGGCGTGAGATCTTTCGCCTCGGCGGAGGGTATTTCGGAGTAACGGTTCGCTTTTGAAGAAATCCTTTCTTGAATACCTCGAAGTAGAGAGAGGACTCTCGGAGAACACTACTGCTGCCTACCGGCGCGATTTGGCAAAGCTCGAGGTGTTTGCCGGAGACAGCGACAAAAAGCTCGAGGAGCTGAGCGCCTCAGATATTCGAGGATTTCTTCGTCAACTTCATCGCCAGGGGCTTTCCCACCGCTCCATCGCTCGGACCCTATCGGCCACCAAGGGGCTCTATCGTTTCGCTACTGCCGAGCGCATCGTGGCGGTGGATCCGACGGAACAAGTCGAATCTGCCCGCGTGGCCCGCAGCCTCCCGCATTATCTCTCTCTGGAGGAAGTGGATAATATCTTGGCCGTCCCGGATACGAAGACCCCGGCTGGGCTTCGCGACCGAACCATGTTGGAGACGCTCTACGCCACTGGACTTCGAGTTTCGGAGTTGGTCTCGCTACGTGTCGACGACCTCTACATTGATGCCGGATACCTGCGCTGTCGGGGAAAGGGGAGAAAAGAACGGATCGTTCCGCTGGGGCGTTCCGCGGCAAAGTGGCTCCGGCGGTACCTGAGTCGAAGTCGTTCCGAGCTATCCAAGAAGCCTGGGCGGTGGGTCTTTCTGACCCGTTCGGGTACCTGCATGACTCGCCAACGGTTTTGGCAAATCCTCCAGGGTTGCGGAAGGAAGTGTGGGATTCGCCGAAGGCTCTCGCCACACGTGGTCCGCCACTCCTTCGCCACGCATCTTCTTGAGAGGGGCGCCGACTTGCGCTCGCTGCAGCTCATGCTCGGACACTCCGACATCGGGACCACGCAGATCTACACGCACGTCAGCCGCGAACGCCTGCGCCGAATCTACGATCAGTACCATCCCCGCGCCCGCCGGTAGCCGCCTGGCTAGGTCTGGTGCTGGCAACTCCCTATTTTGGCGGCCAACAAGATCTGCGGGCAGCTGGCCGGCCGTGTTGATTCGGCGCCGGAACGGAGGGTTGCCAAGAATCAACGAAGCCAGGCGCCGGATCTGACCCCCAAACTGTGTACAAGCTTCACAGGTTTCAGAGCTCTAGCGCCGCCAGCCGTCGTTGTCCCCAGCGAATCGGGAGCACGACGGCAACGAGCCGCCCAGGCTTTGTCGTCATTGAAGGGTCGACTCTCTTCCAGAGGAAACAGCGCTATTATAGCACGGTAAACCCTTGATTAGGCTAGGCTGACGCGTCAGCACGTAACATCAGGCAACAGGGGGAGGAAACGACAGGTGCCGGATCGTATCAAGGTGAACCCCGATTTGCCGGAGCCCGAGGTTATAGAGCAGGCCGCCGAGCTCGTGCGACAGGGTGCGGTGATCGGCTATCCCACCGAGACCTCCTACGGGTTGGGAGCGGACGCTCTCAACATTGCGGCGCGTGAAAGAATCTTCGCTATGAAGGGTCGAGGAAGCGAAAAGCAGCTTCCGGTCGTGGTCTACGGTCTGGATCAGCTCGCCGCGCTCTGCGACCTCATTCCGGCGTCAGTTCGCTTGCTGGCAGAGCGCTTCTGGCCTGGCCCTTTGACGGTCGTTGTTCCACTACGGGCTCGGCTCCGGGAGGCGCTGAGTGGCGAAACAAGCGTCGCCGTACGCATCAGTGGGCTCGCGGTGGCGCGCGAGCTGCCACGCGCCGCCGGATGTTCGCTGACCGCGACCAGCGCCAACGAGAGCGGAAAACCTCCCGCACAAACTGCGGATGAAGTCGCCGAGTCTTTCGGGGCTCAGCTGGATTTGATCTTAGATGGAGGCAGCACCTCGGGCACTCGCCCCTCGACAATCGTCGACCTCCAGGGTGTTGAGCCCTTGCTCCTGCGGCCCGGGCCAGTGGATTTCGATGAGCTGCTTCAAGCACTTAGAGGCGAATCTCTGCCTTGACTTGGAAGCGGCGCGCGCCTAGAATAACTTGGTCGTAGGGGTTGGACACCTCCACTGAATCCATTAAGTGACCATAAAACGGGCCTGAGCGGGGTCTCGTTCACACTCAGAGAACCCAAAGCTGTGTGGCGGCGTGGTGCGATTCTATTGAGCTCCGCGCTTGGGTTGATCCATACCTACGGGTGTGCTCCGACTCGTTCGTACACCTCGGCACCGGTTCCGGGTTGGAGCTACGCGGCGGGACAATTCCCGACCGCCCCCGCTAGTCTTTGCTCTGAGGATCGGGTGACGTTTGAGCAAGGTTGGCAGGCGCTTCTTGCGGGCAACCTGGCAACGTCGGCGCGTTTGCTGGAAGGACTCGGTCGTCAGCACCCCGATGACCCTTCACTCGATGCGGCGCTCGGTTACCTGGAGCTTCGCATGGGAAACCGCCAAACGGCTGAGAGCCGCTTCGTCGTAGCGCTCAAGAAGGAATCCAAGATGTCCGCCGCCCAGGTGGGGTGGTTCCTTACCGCGCTTACGGCTGGTCACGAGGAAGCGGCCTTCGAGCGGCTGCGGTTGCTGAGCCGAGATCATCCCGACCATCCGCTGATCAAGGAATACATGCCGACCCTGCAGCTCAAGCTCGCGGAAACTAAGCTTCAAGAGGCCCGGTCCCTTAGAGACAAGAAGAACTATCGCGAAGCCGTCGACGTTTATCGCCAGGCCCTCAAGATCGCGCCCGAGGCGAGTGGGCTTGCCGTCGAAGTAGCCAAGGTAGAGTTGGCGGCCGGCGAGCCTCGGCTGGCGGCCGAGCATGCGGCCCAGGCTATCGAGTTGGAGCCGAGAAACGTCGAGGGCTACCGTCTGAAAGGGGACGCCCTTCGGGCGATGGGAGACCTGGAGCTTGCCCTAGAAGCTTACCGGCAAGCCATGCTGAGAAGCTCCGACGACAACTCGCTGGCCGTGCTCTATCAGCAAACCAAACGCGCTTTCGAGCGCGAGAGTCTTCCATCGCAGTACTTTTCGATCGCCGAATCGGCCAAGCTATCCCGTGAGGAACTGGCGGCGCTCCTGTTCGTGAAGCTCCGTCCCGCCTTCGGGAACGCTCTCCGTCGCACTAACGTCATCGCCACCGACATCGGTGACAGCTGGGCACGGCGGTTCATCCGCGAGGTGGTGGCGGTTGGCATTCTCGAGGTTTATCCCAACCACACGTTTCAGCCCCGAGCAGTCGTTAGACGCGCTCATCTAGCGGTGGCATTGTCGGGCGCGATGAACGCCTTGGCTCCTGGCGTGGTTCCGCGCGAGACACCACGGGTATCGATTGCCGACGTTCCCCCCGGCAACTTGAATTATCGGCCGGTGGCACTGGCCGTTTCCCTGGGGCTTTTGTCGCTGGATTCGTCAGGCCGATTCAACCCTCAACCGCTTGTTGCCGGGGCCGAGGGGGTGGCGGCCGTCGATTCCCTGGTAAGGAGGGTCATTCCTTGAGCCTCAATGCCGATCTCTTCCGGGAAGTCCCGCTCTTCGCGGATTTGGGGGAAGCGGACCTCGATAGCTTCCTTGCCGTCGCGACCCGCCGCAAGTTTCCCAAGGACGCGGTCATATTGTTCGAGCACGATCCCGGTGACTTGTTGTTCATGATCATGAGCGGGCGGGTCAAAGTGACGATTCTTTCCGACGATGGATGCGAGATCATTCTGTCTGTTTTGGGGGAGAATGATTTCTTTGGAGAGATGAGCCTGCTCGACAACGAGCCTCGCTCCGCTACCGCCATCGCGATGGAAGATACCGAGGTGGTGATTCTCCAGCAAAGGGAATTCCTGTCGATCGTGAAGAAACGGCCGCGCATCCTGGTCCTGCTGTTGGCGGTATTGTCTTCTCGCTTGCGGAAAGCCAATCATCAGATCGGAAGTCTCGCATTGCTCGATGTCTATGGACGGGTGGCGAGCGTTCTTCTCGAAATGGCCAAGGAGAACGGTACGCGGCTCAAGGACGGTAGCATCTGTTTCCGACGCCCCACCCATCAGGAGATTGCGAACATGATCGGGGCGACCGGCGAGACCGTCTCTCGCATGATTAGCGATCTACATCGGCAGGGATACATAGAGATCTCCGGCAAAAACGTCATCATTCAGGGACAGTTCACAAAGGAGTTCACTTAGTTTGTTGTGTTCACACCGTTAGGGAGGAAGGACGATGAAGCAATTTTCGATACCGGAGCGGAGACAGTTTTTGGTGGGATGGGTGGCAGCTTTAGTGCTGGCGGCTATGCTGTTCCCCACGCAGGCGGGCGCGCAGGCGAAGATCCGAATTGCCATTTGGGACTTCGAGAACAACACCGAGCGGCGCTGGTGGTTCTCGAACGACCTCGGTCCAGCGGCAAGAAACTACATTGACACCGCCTTCTTCCAAGACCCGACCTTGTCGGCCCAGTTCAACGTGATCGAGCGGGAGAAGCTCGATATGGTGCTGAAGGAGCAGGGTTTGGCCACGTCGGGCGCTCTCGATCAGCAGACTGCAGCCAAGGTTGGGAGGGTCCTCGGGATCAAGTACATAGTCACGGGGGCAGTGGACAAGTTTGTGATCAACACGATCAAGGGAGGATACGGTGGTATCGGTGGCAAGTACACCAAGGCTGAGGCGTCCATCAACATGCGCTTCATTGACACCACGACTGCCGAGCGGCTGGTTTCTGTATCCGCTGACGGCAACGTGAAAAAGGGCGGCGGCTTCTTCAAAGGCGCGAGCCTCAGCCGCGAAGCCGAGTGGGGCGTCGCCAGCGAAGCTCTCGAGAAGGCGGCTCTGGCCGTGGTCAAAGAGTTCAGCAAGAAGAAATACGCCTCGCGCTTGACTCCCGGTAGCGGCGCCGCCGGCGGGAGCGAGGGCAAGATTATCAAAGTCGAAGGCGACCGTGCCTGGATCAACATGGGCTCGATGTCCGGCTTGAAGGTCGGTGACACGTTCAAGATCATCAGCGTCGGGGAATCGTTGGTGGATCCCGATACTGGGCAGGTGTTGGGCGTGGATGAGACCGAGACCGATCAGGGCGAGGCCGTCGACGTCAAAGAGAGATTCTCCATCATCAGCTTCAGCGGCACGGCGAAGGCGAAAGACGTCGTTCGCAAACCCTGACGGCGTGGGCACTAGCCGCATCTTCTTTCAATGTTTGCTCGGCTCTTTGACCATTGCCTCGCCGATCCTCGCGGCTCGGCGCGCCGCTCCGGGATTTCATCCCGCGCGGCGGCTGAAGGCTCCGCCTCGCAAGTGGCCCTCGCTCTTCGATTCGTGGCGTGGGGCTCCACCCCCACGCCTCATGCTTCGTTGACTGGCGCGACTTCGCATGGGCTCACGGCTGCGCTCAGGCCTGAAAGGCTCGACCGGACTTCCTTGCGCCGTATTGCGATGACAATCGTCCGCTTTTGGGCTGCTTCGAAGCAATCAGATGAAGCCAGCATCACTTCGAAGCTACTCCCACCTGGCCTCATTCTTCCCGGCCGTGGCTGATATTCAACTACGTTTCCTCGCCGGCAAGCGTCGGGGGGAGACGCTCCGTTTCTCCGAGGCGAAAGTGCGCATAGGCCGCAGCCGTGACAACGAGCTTGTGCTCCCAGAGTCCGAATCACCGACCACCAGCGGGCACCATGCGGAGTTGGTTCGTCGGAACCGAGGCTGGTGGTTCACCGACCTCGAGTCGACGAACGGCACCTTCGTCAACAGCGTTCGGTTGGTACCAGGGAAGCAGGAAAGACTACGCAACGGCGATCGGCTCGGATTAGGGGCTGCGCCGATCCTAACGATTGTACTTCCGCAGCGCTCGCTTGCACTCGCGCTGGTGGCGTTGGTCGTAGTCGTCATCGCACTTGGATTTCTTGGTTACCTCGGGTTGCGGCAGGCGAACGAGGGGTTCCAGGCTACGGCCGCGTCCGTGTCGCGATCGGTTTATCTGATCGCGTTGGAGCAGAAAGGCGAGCGGCAGGTCGTGGCCTCCGGCTTCGCTATTGGCACAAACGGGCTTCTCGCCACGAACGCGCATGTGCTGGAAGAGCTCGAGAAAAAGGGGGCCTTCTCGACGGGAGTGCAGGCCCGTGCGATTGCGCTTCTCACCGATTCGACTGCGGATCCAATTCGTATCGTGGAGGCGTGGGTGCAACGCTGATACGTCGCTTTTTTCATAACTGGGAACGGCGCTTGGCCCAGAAGGACGATCCCGAGCGAAAGGTGCTTCCCTTCGGCTGGGGGACGGAGTTCTTGGGAGACGGCCTGCTCGCCGGACCCGAAGCTCGTGCTTTTCTCCACCGGCACGTCGAGGAGGCGCTCGCCGATACCGATGCCTATTTTCCGGCGGCGTCCATTTCGGATTTTCGATTGCAGGACTCCGAGCTCACATTCTCTAGTCCGGTAGTGACTCGATATCACAAGAACAATTTGGCGCGAGGGGCGTTCTTCCCGGTAGCGAGGACGGGGCCGGCGGTGATCGTGCTTCCTCAGTGGAACGCCAAGGGGGGGGCGCAGGCCGGGTTGTGCCGGCTTCTGAATCTCTTCGGGTTAACGGCGCTTCGCCTTACTCTCCCGTATCACGGCGCGAGGATGCCCGAGGAGCTCAGTCGCGCCGACCATATGTTGAGTCCGAATTTGGGGCGTACGCTACAAGCGTGTCGTCAAGCAGTGTTGGAAGCGCGCGCGTCGGTCACGTGGCTGGTGGATGAGGGCTATGGCCCGATCGGCATCATTGGGACAAGCCTAGGTTCTGCGATCGCGTTCATCACGTTGGCGCATGACCACCGGATTCAGACTGGGGTGATGAACCACGTCTCACCGTATTTCGCGGATGTCGTTTGGCAAGGCATCTCTACACGGCAGGTGCGACAAGGCTTGGAGAGAGAAATAGCCCTCGACGAGCTCCGGCAGCTATGGCTCCCTATTAGTCCCAGAAGCTACTACCAGCGACTCAAGGGAAGTGGGCGGGAGGTAATGCTCGTCTACGCCCGTTACGATCTCTCGTTTCCACCGGACGAATCACGCCGACTGGTGTCGGAGTTCGAGCGTTTAGGAATCCGCCACCAGAAGCTCGTCTTGCCTTGCGGTCACTACTCGACCGCGAAATTCCCGTTCAACGTCGTAGACGGTGTTGCCATGGCTCGGTATTTATCTAGAGCTCTAGAAGAAAAAACTAGACAGGATAACAGGATTACAGGATAACGAACACGGGTTTGGCCGCTAGTATCCTGCTCATCCTGTCCGATGGTTTTTCTTGGCGGGAAAGGGCAGTTAGAAGTAGTACGCGAGGCCGCCGAAGATCCTTCGGGTGCGCCCGTGCCACTCACCCCCGGGCACCCACCAGCGCATATCGGCTCGCACCGACACGTTGTAGAGAAAGTAATAGTCGAAACCGCCTCCAAAGTTGAACGTTGGCTCGGTCTCGATCGTTCGGTCGTCTTGATCGATGGTGCCCGTTTCGGGGTCGAAATTGGTTCTGACGAGATTTCGTCGCACGACGCCCCCACCTCCTGAGACATAGGGGTGAAAGGGTTTACGTCTGCCAAAGTGATAATAAAGAGTCCCGTCCAGGTGATATCGGTTCTGTTCCAGCTGGACCTGAGCCACTAAACTAGGGTCCGTCTCGACGATGAGGTTACCGCCCGGGCCGAGCGTAAAGGCTCGGGACACATTCGTGAACGCCAGGCTGACTTCTGCGGTCACGTTGTCGTTGAATCGGACCCCGAAGAACCCTCCCAAGTTGGTACCGCGGCCTAGCTCAAAGTTAGGGTTGAAGAGCGTCGCAAAGCCTCCTCCGCCGCCGACGAGGAACCGCTGTTCTTGGGCCTCCGACTCGGCAAGCATGCCAACGAGCAGTAGCGCCGCTACCAGCGGCCAATGAAGTCTCGGCATCACCACCTCCTGACGGGATTTTAGCAATTCCTGAGGGCGAACGGGGATATGGTGTCCGCTCTGGGTGCCTTGCGCTCGAGTGCGTGGTTTGACCGCATGGTGACCTCTCGCTAAGATAGGGCGCCTGCGAGTCGGAGAGAGTACGAGGAGTGTGTATGGGGTCCCACTGGATTCTTCTGGCGTTGTTATTCGGAGTTGTCACCACCGATAAGGCGAAGGAAGACGCGCGCGAAACCGAACGCCGAATCATCACCTACGTGAAGGAAAACTTGAAGCCGGGTGAGCCTCTGGTTTTGTCCAAGCTCTACAACGAAGTCTTCACCTCTTCCGAAGAGCGAGAAGTGCTGAGCCGGCTAAGCGGAGTATTTTTTCGAGTCCCGCTGTTCATCATCGAGTATCAAGCCGGCCACGGCGACCTTCCGACGCTCCAGGATATCTCGGACCAGTTCGACTTTTACGGACCCGAACAGTCCGATGTCGTGTTGTCGGTGATGGAGTCCGACCCCCGGGTTCCGAACTTCATACGTCGCGATCCGGAAACCGGTGAGATCGTCGAAGTGGATATCGACAAGATCAAAGGCGATCTGCGGTTCAATAAGGTTCTAGAACGAAGCCTGTCGTGGGAGGAAAAACCAGCCCCTGCTGTCTCCGGAGTGGGCTTCGCTGACTTCGAAGGTCGAGCGCTGAGCCTTGCAGCCATGAAAGGCAAGGTGGTTCTGCTGTACGTCTGGTTCACGGACTGCCCGCCCTGCGACCGCATGAGCCCCGAGCTCGTCGGTATCCAGAGAGATTTCGGGTCGCGTGGCTTTGCCGTCCTGGGCGCTAACGCAGACCGTGTGCTCGGTCTGCCCTATGGCGATCAAACAAGGGCGGACTACCTTGAGAAACATGCAATTAGTTTCGCGAACTTCCATCTTTCGGAAGAAGGTCGGGCGGCTTTGGGCAACGTCAACATCTTCCCCACGATGTTTCTCGTCGATCCGGAGGGTACCATCGTCAAGTACTACGTGAATTATCAATCGCGCGATGTGCTGGACAGAGACATCAAGGCCGTGCTCGATTCGGTGACGTCCAGGGGTCAATAAGGGCAACAGCAGTTTTGCGTGTCTGAGGAGGTCAAGTCATGCGGTTATTGAAGGGAGTTCTTTTTCTTGGCGCCATCAGTGCTTTGATCCTTGCCCCGACCTATGTGCTTGGGCACGGGAACGAGCGAGGGACGGCGAGCGCCAACGTCGAGGGCGGTGTGGTCAAAATCGATTATGGCCGCCCCATGCTCAAGGGGCGTGATATGTTGTCCGAGATCCAGTCTGGTGACTACTGGCGATTGGGAGCCGATAAGGCCACAACTCTCACCACTGACGTCGACCTGATGATGGGGGGAGACCACAGTATCTCCCACGGTGAGTACAAGTTGTTCGCAAAATTCCTGGGCGATGACAAATGGTCTCTGGTTCTAGCCGAGGGATCTGAGCGAGGAAAACCCGAGGGCGTAGTCGCAGAGATACCGATGCCGGTCATGAAGCTAGATGCTCCTGTCGAGATGCTTACCATCGAGCTTTCCGCCGAGGACATGCAAGGGAAGATCACCATAGAGTGGGGCACCATGCAGATGGTGGCCGATTTCCGTACGTCCTAGCTGGAAATCGCTCTGGATTGGCTTCGATACCTGCGTGAGCCTAAGAGCGTCATTTTCGCGGGCTCGGGTCGCCTTCGCACCCGACAAGCGCCAGTCGTTCTTCTCGGCTTCGGCAAGGCAGTCATCGTGAGAGTACCGTCTTGGAGGCGCTATCCCAAGCTCTCCGAGCGCCGCAGAGCTATTCTCGTCGACGCGCCAGCCCGACCGACCCGAAGACGGGCGAGCCCGGGCTTTCTGCGGTGTGTCATGCTTTGGGGCGCGGACATTCCGCTCGACTCCGTTTGGTTCGAATGAATTTGCTCTCTAAGTTTCAATCGAATAGCCGGCCTTGACTATCCGGGGCATCCCGGTCACTCTGCGCATCTGGTTCCGGGGCAGTCGTTTCGGCGACCTCCTTCAGCACTGGATAAGCTGTGACCAAGGACGCAGGGGCCGCTACTTTGCGAGAAGCGAGCTTGGCCTTGATTTGGAGGGCATTGACTACGGCCTTGCCTCGGAAGTGGTTGTTGGTGATCACATAGGTTTCAGCGGATTGTTCCGCAACCTGGAGGATTTTGTCCAACCAAGGATCTAGCTCGTCTTCGGTGTACAAATAGTCGTAACGCGCGTCTCGCCCCGCGTCTTCTCGAAACCAGTCTCGGTAGTTTCGGCCGTGCAGACGGACATAGCCGACCGGGCCGGTAGCCTTTTGAAATGGACCGATCGAGCGCCCGATGCGCGGCTGATCGAGGTTGCAAAAGCCAATGTGTTTATCGCTGAGGTACTCGTAGAACTCCGGTCGGTCCCAGGAGGAGTGGCGCACCTCAGTTACTAG
The DNA here is from genome assembly GCA_965222425.1 of Candidatus Marinacidobacterales bacterium. Lineage (GTDB taxonomy): Bacteria > Acidobacteriota > Vicinamibacteria > Marinacidobacterales > DATDRI01 > CBDCNP01. Next base: position 84,986 of record CBDCTW010000023.1, on the reverse strand, counting down.
CGGATATTCCGCGAAGCGACCGAACAGGTGCTCGAGGTAGTCTTGCGAGTCGGTGTCGTTCTTGAAGGACCAAGGAAACTGAAGCAGCATCGCGCCGAGCTTCCCTGCCTCGACGAGAGGGAGGAGCCCGTCCTTGACCGCCTTCTCATCCGATGAAGAAGCGGAGCGTTCGTGCGTGAACGCCTTGTAGAGTTTTACTGTGAAACGAAAATGCGGGTTGGCTTCAACCCGCCGGGCCCACGAGTTGGTCATTCCACGATGGGCGGGGCGGTAAAATGTACTGTTGACTTCGATGGTGTCGAAAAAGTCGACTAAGTAGCTCAGGGGGTCGAAACGCGTCGGCCGGTGGGGCGGATATACGACGGCGTTCCAGTCCGCGTAGGACCAACCGGCGACCCCGATACGAATGGGACGCAGTTGGCTCATGATTTGACTCCGTCGCGTATCCTTCTTTCTGGGCTTTTCCCCGGGCTCCCCTTGGGAGAGAGCGGGCGGTTCCTCAAGAAGGGGCGAGGGATCAGCTGGCCGTGAGTCCCAAAGACTTGAGCCAGCGATCGGCACGCTCGCGGGACCGGACCCGAGAATAGGCTCGCCATTTTTCTCGAACCTCACGCTGTCGGATGACCAAATCTTGGAACTGCGAGCCGTCGTGGTCCGACTCGATCACCTTGGCCAGCTTCTCCTTGAGCTCCTTGTCGTCGAGCGATTCGACAAAGGAATCCTGCTCCTTTAATTCCTCCTCCAACGTGAGCTTGGGAACCTGCAGGTAACGTTTTCCACCATCGGCTTCGATCTGCCAAGCAATCTCCTCGGTTTCGGCGTCAACGTGGTCTTCTACGAAATTGAACACCAGGCCGGTGTCCCGGTCCAGGTAGTAACTATGGGCCGGCGAGTCGTCATCAAAAGCGACCACCAGCGCCTCTAGATCGATCCTCAAGGATGCCATTACCTCGTCTCTTCTCTTGTTCTGGGATGCAATTCGGTGCGGAATTGCCTCAGCTTATGAGTCATCCTGTTCGATGATCGAGATTTGGAGCTCGCTGTGGCGAAGCATAGCGGAAAGTACTAACGGTAAGTTGGGTTATTTTAGTCACAGGCGGGGGGCCAAATCAAATGCGATATCCGCGTCGATCTCACCGGTCGCTCAGAAGCGAACCTTGACCTGGTCTCCTTTCTGGACGTGAATGGTGTCCACGAAACGCACGTAGCGGGGGCTCGTGCTCATCACGAGCGATTCTGTGCGGGCACCGTCGCCAAAGAATCGTGCTCCCTTCAACAGATCTCCCGAAGTGACTCCAGTAGCGGCGAAAATGATGTGCTTGCCGGGGGCGAGATCCTCGGTGCGGTAGAGTCGGTTCGGGTCGGAGATACCCATTTGGGCCATTCGATCCTCGTCAGACGCCTTGAGAACCTTGAGTCGCCCCACGATTTCTCCGTTCAGGCATCGCATGGCGGCACCGGTCAAGACACCTTCCGGAGCTCCTCCCGCTCCCATCACCGCATGGATTCCGCTTCCGACAACGGCGGCGGTGATCCCGGCGGAAAGGTCGCCGTCGGTAATGAGCCTGATCCGTGCTCCGGCCTTTCGAATGTCCTCTATCAATTTGTCGTGGCGGGGACGATCCAGTACGACGATAACTAGATCTTGGACTTTCCGATTCAGGCAGCGCGCGATGGCTTCCAAATTGTCTCCCACCGGCGCATCCAAGTCGACCTGGCCCTTGGAGGAGGGTCCAACGACTATCTTGTCCATATAGATGTCAGGGGCGTGGAGCAGTCCACCGCACTCGGCGGCGGCCATCACCGCGATGGCATTGGGGGTCCCTGTGGCACATAGATTCGTGCCTTCGAGGGGGTCCACCGCGATGTCGATCTCGGGAGCCCCGGCTGAGCGATCTCCTACCTTTTCGCCGATATAGAGCATTGGCGCCTTGTCACGCTCGCCTTCGCCGATGACGATCGTGCCGTCCATGGTCACCGACTCCATGACCCTCCGCATCTCCTCGACGGCCACATGGTCGGAGCCTTTGCGATCGCCTTGGCCCATCGTACGAGCGGCAGCGATCGCAGCGGCTTCCGTGACGCGAAGGAACTCCAGGGAAAGATCTTTGGCGACGTCGACTCTCACGGACATCTATTTATCAAGGAATGGTTCGAATCGCAACAGGGGCAGTTGCTGCGGGCCCTCACTGGCGTCTGGCCCCATTTATAGCGGCACGATGTTTATTGACGCCCGCAGTCGTCCCCAGGGGGAGAGGGATTAAAGGAAGGGGAGACCAATCTTACCTGTGTTTCCAGACCGGCTTCCGTTTCTCCAGAAAAGCCCGCAAACCCTCTTTGGCGTCTTCGGTGGACATGAGTTGGTTGAGGTAGATCTCCTCGACGTGTCTGAGGGCGTCTTCGAAGGGAAGGTTGACGACGTCCGAGACTGCTCTACGCGTGTAGCGAAGGACGGGAGCGCTGAAGCCTTTCAAGAAGTCGATCCAACGCTGAACCTCTGTATCGAGTTGGTCAGGGGCGACGCACCTAGTGATGAGCCCGATATTCTCCGCCTCACGTGCGGTCAGCACTCTTCCGGTCAAGATGATCTCGAAAGCTTTGTGCAGCCCGATGAGCCGAGAGTAGAGAACGCAGGCCACCGACGGGAAGATTCCGACCTTGATCTCGGGCTGCCCGAGCTTTGCATCCTCGGCGGAGAAACAGAAGTCACAGCAGGCTGCTAGCTCGCATCCGCCACCCAAGGCCATTCCCTTCACTACCGAAATGCTCACCGCCTCGAGCTCGATGAGGCTCCGAAAGATTCGATGGAACGCCTCCAGCATTTGGTACGTTTTTTCCTCGGTGTGATCGGCAATATCCAGGCCGCCGGAGAACGACTTTTCGCTTCCCTCGAAGAGGATGATCTTAGTGTCCTGCATCATGTCCACGGCGTCGATTGCGTGCCCGATCTCTTCGAGCATGGTGATGTTCATCACGTTGTAGGGGGGGCGGTTCAATCTCAGCCGAACGACGTCACCATCCTTTTGTAACTGGATGAACTTGTATTCTTTGGGGCTTTGGGAGCTGGTGCTCGTGGCTTCGAGCGGTTCTTCCATGAGAGTTCTCTCCTTGGGCGCTACGCCCAAAGGGGGTTCACCAGCGCAGATTTATGTACGAAATACTTGTACTGCGTATCCTAACATAGCGGCTTGCCGGCTTTCAAACTGTCTGGGTCGTGCGGAGAGGCCCGACCATGTCCGCTGCCGGCATTTTTTGGGCTAAGATGGTTCGGGGCCTCGTTTTGAACGGCCCATCCGGTTATAGTAGAAGATAGAAAGCGATAGCTCCCCCAAAATGAGAAAGACGAGAAAGCCTAACACGTCGTACAGCCAAACCAGGCCGATAAGGCCAATCTATCTGGACTATAACGCCACAACCCCAGTGGCGCCGGAGGTGCTCGACGCGATGCTGCCCTACCTCCGGGAGGAATTCGGCAATCCCTCCAGCATTCACTCCCACGGTCAGAGAGCGAAGGCGGCTCTACACGATGCCCGCGAACAAGTAGCCGGCCTAATTGGTGCGAGCCCCACCGAGATCTTGTTCACCAGCGGCGGAACTGAAGCGGATAACCTGGCGATCCTGGGAGTGCTCGACGGGGCAGAGGGAGGACGTAGTCACCTGATTACTTCTATGATAGAGCATCACGCGGTTTTGGACACCATGAAGGCCCTTGCCAAGAAGGGAGTGCCGGTTACCTTTCTCAAAGTGGATCGCGGAGGGAAGGTCTCTTCCGCTGAATTGGAGAGGGCCTTGGGTTCGGAGACACTCTTGGTCTCGATTATGCACGCGAACAACGAGACCGGGGTCGTGCAGCCCATCGCCGAGCTCAGCCGACTGGCTCGTGAGGCGGGTGCCTACTTTCACACCGATGCCGTTCAATCTGTGGGAAAAATCCCGGTCAACGTCGATGCGCTAGGAGTGGACCTGCTTTCTCTTTCGGGTCACAAGATATACGGGCCGAAGGGGATTGGCGCACTGTACGTACGACGGAGTGTGAAGATTCGCCCGGTGTTCCGTGGTGGTGGGCAGGAGAGGGCGCGCCGTCCCGGGACCGAGAACCTTGCGGGAATAGTCGGTCTCGGTCATGCCGGCCAATTGGCGCAAGCCGAGCTGCACGACGGTGCCAGTCGACTCGCGGCCCTTAGAGACGAGCTGACGAGAAACGTTCTTGCCCGAATTTCCGGTAGCCGTGTCAATGGTGCTAGCGGAGAGGAGTGCGTGGAGCGCACGCCCAATACGGTGAACCTCGGTTTTGATGGTGTGGAAGGCGAGACGCTGATTATAGCCCTCGATCTCAAGGGCTGCGCGGTATCCACCGGGGCCGCCTGTTCGTCAGGCACCGTGGAGCCTTCCCATGTTTTGATGGCGATGGGCCTCGGGCCGGAACGGGTTCAGGGCTCGATCCGGGTGAGCCTGGGAAAATACACAACTACCGAAGAAATCGAACTCTTTGTGGATGCGCTCGCGTCCACCGTCACATCCGTCCGCGCTCACGCTCGCACTGGAGCGCTTCGGGCCTAGCGCGAACTAAGGACCGTTCCAACTCTCAGCTCGTTGAATAATAGGTTTCCGTACTCTTCCTTAAATCAGATCTAACGGAAGCGAGCGGGAGGATAAGTGATGGTCAAGTGTGCCAAGTGCGGCTACCAGGGAGAGGGCGATTCCTGCGCACGGTGCGGGGTTATCTTCTCCAAACTCCGATCCGGTACACCTTCGGAACGTCCTAGGCAGGCCGGCTCACAGGGGACCGCCTACCGTCAACCCAAACCGCCCCCGGCGCCGGGTTTTTCCTTCTTGAACGTCATTGTGCTGGCGAGCGTGCTAGTTCTCGTCGGTGCCGCCGGCTGGCATTTCGTCCGAGGCACATCTCAGCAACCAGCGGAGCAATCTCCGGCTGAAACGCCTCTAACATCGGAGGATGGGGCGCTGGTGAGCCGCTCTGATGTCCCGATTAGTGGAGAAGTAACGGAGCGGTCGCGCGGGGGCGCAGTGCTTTCCCTCCCTGTGCTCGGGGGAGGGGAAAAGAAAGCCGGCGAGAGCATAACGTCCCCAGCGGTGGCCAAGGTGTCACTTCCGCCGCTGAGCGTGCGCACCGTAACGGAGTCGGATGTCCAAAAGGTCGTCGACATTGCAGAGCAGCACCCTGGGGAGGAGCAGTTGGCTGATTTCGTAGCCAAGGCTTCTCTATTGCTGGCGCTTCGTCACCTCGCCGAGGGGCATTATCGAGACACTCTCGCTTCTGCGTCGGAGGCCGAAGCGTGGGGCGCTGATCCGAGAGACGTCGCCCGACTGAGTGCCCGTACGTACCTCGAGCTCCAAGATCTGAGTGAGGCTCTGAAGTGGGCTCGGGCAGCGCTTGCCTTTGGACCCGATCCGGATATGTATTCGATCTTGGGCAACGTTTACTACCTGCGAGAAGAGTTGGACAGGGCGATCGAGGCATGGGAGTACTCACTGGCACTCCGGGACGACGCAACGGTTAGGGCTTCTTTGGAGAAGGCGGTGCGTGAGGCGGCGGTCGCCGAAACCCTCGACAAACAGAGATTGTCACACTTCATCGTGAAGTACGAAGGCGAGACCATGGAAGACACCGGCCGGCTCGTGCTCGGGTCGCTCGAGCGCAGCTACGGATTCCTGAAATCTCGGCTCGATTTCGAGCCCAAAGAGCTGGTGGTGGTGATTCTCTACTCTCGTCGCGACTATAGCGAGCTCGGAGGGCCCAAATGGTCGGCCGGCCTGTTCGATGGAAAGGTGCGCGTGCCGGTGCGGGGTTTGGTGAACCTGGACAATCATGTGGAGTCGACGCTGCGGCACGAGTTGACGCACGCGTTCTTGTACGCGCAGACGGGGAAGAACTGTCCCCGCTGGGGGATGTCCCGCCGGATGTTGAATTTGGGGTAGCGGCGGCTCCTTGGCCGGCCTAAGAATAGGTCTGCCAATAAACCGTCTCCAGAGGGGGACAAGGAGCCACCAATGCCTAGGAAATCAAAGAAGCCAGTAAGAAAGCAAACGCACTCGCCTACGGGCAAGGTAGTTGGCCAAGTCGGTCAGATACTGCTACCGATGATAGCTGGGATCGCGGCCACGAAGGCGGATCTGACGGAATGGGTGTACGAGCAAGGACTGACAGCTCTGCACCTACTGCTCAGAGAGGACGCCGAGGAGATCGCGGGGCTCAAGGGCAAGCACGAGAAGGAGCGAACTCATAACCACTGGGGGAGCACGAACGGAGAGCTGAGCTTCGGTGGTCGTCGCATCCAAGTGTCGCGACCTCGAGTTCGCTCGAAGTCGGGCGCGGAGGCGTCGCTTCCACACTTCGAAGCCTTCCGCGAAGAAGACCCGCTTCCAGAGCGAGTGTTGAATCAGATCTTGGTGGGGGTATCGACCCGAAATTACGAATCGAGTCTGGACAAACCCGCGGCCAAGTTGAAGTCTCGTGGCACGAGTAAGAGTGCCGCCAGCCGTCACCTCGTGAGCCAGACGACTAAGAAGCTCGAGGAATACCTGTCTCGGCGGCTAGAGGAGTTCGAGCTTGCGGCACTGATGCTGGATGGCCTTGAGGTGGCCGGACAGACCGTCGTCGTAACTCTAGGTATTACAATAGATGGAACGAAGGTGCCCCTGGGTATATGGCTGGGCTCGACGGAGAACTCTCGGGTGTGCACCGCGATGTTGCAGGACCTTCTCGAGCGAGGCTTGCGCGTCGATGAGTCGATTCTCTGCGTAGTGGACGGAGGCAAAGGCATCCGCAAGGCACTCGTCGACGTTTTGGGGGACCTCGCGGTCATCCAAAGGTGCCAGATCCATAAACTCCGAAATCTTCGCTCGTACCTTCCCAAGTCTCGTCACGCCTACGTGCTCCAGACGATGAAGGAAGCCTACAAGTGCAAGAGTGCCGACAAGGCGCGCAAGCGACTTCAGGCATTGGTGTCGTGGCTCGAGCGAAACGGCTACGACGAAGCTGCCAGAAGCCTTCGTGAAGGGATGGAAGAAACACTCACGGTCGTGAAGCTCGCGCCGCCCGCCTTACTTCGCCAGTCTCTTGCCACGACGAACGCCATTGAGAATCTCAACGGAACCATTCGCAGAGTATCGAGAAACGTCAAGCGTTGGAAGAGTCCTTCCATGGTTCGCCGATGGACCGCTCTTGGCGTCGTCACCGCGCAGAAAAAGTTCCGGCGTATCAAAGGCTATCGCCATATGGGCGCTCTCGTTCACGCGCTTAGAAGCAAACAGAAATCTCTTGACAGCGATGAGTTTGCTGCCTAAGAGTATTCACAGGTGCCGCCGCTACCCGACCAAATTCAACAGCGGCCGGGACATCCCCAGTCGCTGGCTGCAGGAGGGCATGGCGGAGTACTCCGAGGGCACGGACGCTAGTCAATACGGTAAGATGCTAGCCCCGAGGATCGATCGGGATAGCGACTTTGCCTACTGTTTGGTCGGAATGAAGTGCGATGTGCGCCGGTACTACCCCGCTGCAACTTCGGTAGTCGACTACATCATCAAGAACCGCGGCATGGGTGGCATCAAGGACATCCTGACTTTGCTCGGCGAGGGCTATAACATCGATCAGGCCCTCACCGAGGTGATGGGGCGGAACGAGATGGGCCTGATGAGGGAGTGGCAGCATTTCGTGAAGAGACGGTATTTGTAGACAACCTCGGCGCCCGCCTTCGTTCGCAGAGGGATCACTGGACAAAAGCCGCGTTTCAGGAAATGATCTAGGCCATGATTCGGGTCGTATGTCCGAGCTGCAACGCCAAGTACCGTCTGGACGAAGCCCGCATGGGCGGCAAGCGATCCGTGCGGGCCAAATGCCAGAAGTGCGGCGAGGCCATCGAGATCAGCGCCGACGCGACGAGGCCCGAGGCCTCCGCCGAGCCCCCCCCGCCGAGCCCCCCCCGCCGAGCGTAAACCAACCGCCCGGGTTCAGCGGATGCGGTCGGAAGTCGACGATTGGACGATGAATCCGGCGCAGGCGTCGTCGGAAATGCTCGAGCTCCCGGCCGATCAAAAGTACTCCCTAGCCGTCCTCAAAGGGAAGGCAAGCGGCGAAATCTTCCCCATCAGCAAGCTCCTCATGACCTTGGGACGCGCCGAATGTGATATCGTGCTGGATGACCCAAAATGCTCACGCGAACATGCGGTCATCGAGGTGTTGGGCTCTCGCGTTGTTATCCGCGACCTCGGGAGCACCAACGGCACGTTTGTTGACGGCAAGCGCATCGACGAAGACGAGCTCGAAAACCACACCGAGTTCAGGGTCGGTGAGCACGTTCTCATGCTGATCATTACAAGTCTGGAGTAGCTACCATCGAGACATTCATCGGGTCCAACAGGGGGCCTATCATTGTGGCCCTCAGTGGCGGCGTCGACAGTTCGGTAGCGGCACTTCTGCTAAAGCGGGGAGGGGCCTCACCTATAGGCCTGTCGATGCAGCTCTACGATCAGCGGGAGGCCGTCTCCGGTCGTAGCTGCTGCGCGTTGGATGACCTTTATGACGCGAGGCGTGTCGCGTCGATCCTCGACATCCCGTACTACGTGATGAGGATGGAGAAGGCGTTCGTCGAGCGGGTCATCGATCCCTTCGTTTCGGATTACCTCGCGGGGCGAACTCCCTCACCGTGCGTTCTCTGCAACAGTTACTTGAAGTTCGACGAGCTCGTTACGCGCGCTCGGCAGCTCGGGGGGGGCTCAGTGGCCACCGGGCACTATGCTCGGCGCGACTTGGACGAGGCGACTGGGCGTTACCGCCTGCTCAAGGGGGCCGACAGCAGCAAAGATCAATCGTATTTCCTCTTCGGGTTGAGCCAGGAACAGTTGGCCAATGCCGTGTTTCCGCTCGGGGAGTTGACCAAGCCGGCGGTCAGGGCACTTGCCTCCGAGGCGGGGCTGCCGGTCGCTTTCAAGAACGAGAGTATGGACATTTGTTTCGTCCCAGATGGAAACTACCAGGGCTTCGTGGAGCGTCAAGCCAAGCCGGTGGCAGTGGGGGGTGCCATCGTCGACCAAGCGGGGCAGGAGCTGGGGCGCCATGACGGTGTTCATCGATACACCGTTGGTCAGAGGCGTGGACTCGGGCTGAGCGCCAGCGAGCCACTCTACGTGATAGACCTCCAGCCCGAAGCGAAGCAGGTGGTTGTGGGGTCGCGCGCCGCCTTGGACAAAAACGATCTCATCGCCGAGCGTGTGAACTGGGTCTCTCGCGCGGAGCCAACCGGCCGAATCCGTTGTCGAGTGAAGATCCGGTCTCGTCACCAAGAAGCCGCGGCGTGGCTAGAGTCTCGGGAGGATGGCTCGGTTCACGTAGATTTCGATGCCCCGCAACGAGCGATTGCGCCCGGACAGGCGGCGGTGTTCTATGAAGGCGACGTCGTGCTCGGTGGGGGATGGATCAGCGCCTGGCGAGGTTGCTAGTAGCAACCGACGCCTGGCCACGTCCGGTTGGTGGCACATTCCTATTTTGGCGTCCCGCACCGGCGCTCATAGAGCGATCTGACCGGCGTCTGACCACTGGCGTCTGACCACGTCACACCGGTCAAGTCTTAATTTTCCTGTCAAATCTCCGTACGGTTCCCCGCGCTCGGTTAAGCTGCTGATTCCTCCGACGTGCCTTGCGGGAGAAGCTCGTTGCGAAGCTCCTCGACTTTCCTAGCGGCGAAGACATCCATCCTCACGCCGCGCCATTTGTTTGCGACGGCCAAGAGCACAGCGAACGAGAGTTTCATCGCGGCCTCCTCGGTGAAGAAGTGAGGAATGACCTTTGTGCGACGTTTGTGCTCTCCGAACGTGCGCTCAAGTAGATTCGACGTGCGAAGCCTTTTGTGATGCGCCGCAGGAAGGCGTAGCGCCTGAAGACACGCTTCGAGGGTCTCTTCCATGCACTTCATCGCGCTCGGGAATCGTTGGCGGTACCGAGCGATCACCTCCCGACCCTTCTTCAGCCCTTGCTCGTAGCTGTTCGCATGGAACGACTCAAGGATGGCCGCCTTGAGTTCGTCGCGCACTTCCTTCGGAGCCTTGCCCAGGATGTTCTCGAGGCGGTGCTTCTGGCAACGTTGCTTGAGGCTTCGAGGGAAGACCTCTGCGATCGCTTTGAGCACTCCAGGATTCCCGTCCGTCACGATGAGTAACGGCTCCCTCATTCCTCGGGCCACCATCTCCTGCAAGAACCCCTTCCAGTTCTCGTAGGATTCTCGGTTGCCGACACCGATATGAAGAAGAACTCGCGTCCCATCAGCGCGATAGCCGGTCGCAACGAGGATGGGCTCTTTCCTCTCCGCTCCTTGGTGGTAGCGCAGGTACGTGCCGTCGAGCTCGAGATACAACAGCTTCTCGTTCGAGAGATCCCGTTTTCGAAACGCCTCGAAATCCTCCGACAGACACCGTGTGACCCGGCTCACCACCGACTTCGAGACACCCGTGCCGCTCAGCACGTCCGCGAACGTCGCCTCAATGTCACGCGTCGACATCCCGTGGACGTACATCCGCGCGATCAGTTCATCGAGTTTCTCGGTCCGGCTCACGTAGGCGTCGAGAATCTTTGACTGAAACACCTTCTCTGTTTCTCGTACCTGCGGCACTTGCACCGTTACCGCTCCCTCGCCCGTGAGGACCCGATGCGACTCATACCCGTTGCGTCGTCCCTTCTCCTTCGTCGTTGCCGGAGCGTTCTCATAGTAATTTCGACCCAACGCCTCCGTCACCTCGCGCTCCAACGCATATTGAAGCATCATCTGAGCTCCCGACCGGACGATCTCCGAGAGATTCATCTCCCCAAATACCAGTTGTTCCTCGAACTGCTTGAGCAATCGCTGACTCGGTAGTACCTTTCCCATGATGTATGGTTCTCCTTTTCTGTCCCCATGACGGGGACGGGTTTGAGCTTGGGGAACCATACATCGTTTTTCTTTGACAGGAATCTTAAGACATCACCGTCACACCGATGACTAGCCGGTAATTGACGCCCGAACGTGGCACCTTGGTATTTTGGCACCAAACAACGAACTCACGGGCGCCTGTTGCCGCTTTAAGCGGCGTCAGACGCCCCTCGCTTGTTCTGGCGTCAGTTGGCGAGGTTGCTGGTGTGAGCTTCCGTAAGACGCCCCTCGCTTGTTCTGGCGTCAGTTGGCGAGGTTGCTGGTGTGAGCTTCCGTAAGACGCCCCTCGCCTGTTCTGGCGTCAGTTGGCGAGGTTTGCTGGTGTGAGCCTTGTCAGACGTCGGTTTCCAGCCGTAGCTTCTCCAGAGCGACGCGAGCTGCCCTGAGCTCGGCCTTCTTTTTCGTCGAGCCGGACGTCGTGGCAAGTTTGCGGTCTCCCACGAGCAAGTTGACATGAAAGATCTTGCGGTGCTCGGGTCCTTTCTCTTTGACGATCACGTATTGAGCCGGCGGTAGGTTCTGGGCCTGCAGATGTTCCTGAAGCGTGGTCTTGGGATCCTCGACCGCGGAGCCCTTGCCTTGCACTTCGGTGAAAAGAGGCGCGTAGATCGGTTCCGCGAATGCGCGTGCGGCATCGATCCCGGCATCGAGATAGATAGCTGCTACGACCGCCTCCAACGCATTCGCCCGGAGCGCTTGCCTTTGCCGCCCGCCCGTTTTTTCCTCACCCTTGCCGAGTCGGAGGTATTTGGCTAGGTCGAGCTTCAAGGCCAGCCCGGACAAAGCCACCGCGCTCACGAGATACGCCTTGATCTTGGACTTGTGACCTTCGTCTAGGCCGGGAAAACGATGGTATATCATGTCCGTGATGAGGAAGCCGAGAATGGAGTCTCCCAAGAACTCTAGAGACTCGTTGTGCGTGGAGTCTTCTCCCGCTTCGTGAGCGAAGGACTTGTGGGTCAAGGCTTTTTCCAACAGCGTGAGATCTTCGAAAGCATGCCCTAACATTTCTTGGAGCTTCGCCAGGTCGGAGCTTGACTTGAAGGCGTTCCAATTCGTCGGATCTACGGACATCGGCCCTCGATTAGACCCTTGGACAGGTGCCTCGATCCGCGCCTTCGAACGCAAACGATTGGGAAAACACAGGCAGTCAATGGACGAGCGATCATACTACGAGACCCGCACCAGCACCATGGTCATGTCGTCATGTTGGTCTTCGCCCTCCGTGAAGGCGAAGACCTCGTCGATGATCCTCTCCCGAGATCTTCGGGGGCGAGACCGGAGTGGCGCTCCATGATCTCGCGCAACCGGGACTCGCCGAACAAGTCGGCCTGAGGATTCATCGCCTCCGACAGACCGTCGGTAAAGAACAAGAAGAGATCGCCCGAACGAAGGGCGACCGATTTTTCAGCAAGAATCTCCTCGAATCGAGTGCGCGATCGAGCGCCAGCCCGAGGCCATCAGGAGCTAAGACGCGGGTGCCGTTCCCGTCGAGCGTGAGCTGGAATATCGGATTGTGGCCGGCTCGCGCATAAGTCATCTTCCGCTCGTCCATGTCGATAACTGCATATGCCATCGTGATGAAGCTGCGGCTGTCCAAGGTCGCGGCCAGTAACTTGTTGGCTTCCACCAACAACTGTCGCGGTGAGTTGTAGATCTGGCTCAACGACAATACCAAGCCCTTGAGCTCGGCCATATAGAGAGCCGCGGAAGTCCCTTTGCCCGAGACGTCGGCAATGAGCAGCGGCATGCGCCTATCGTCCAAGGAAATGAAGTCGTAGTAATCGCCACCGACCTCGGTGGCGGGTAGACAAAGGGCCGCGATAGTCAGTCAGGTATTTTGACCGTGTCCTTGGGCAGCAGGCTCATCTGAATCTGACGCGCGATGCGCAGCTCCTCTTCCAAGCGTTCCTTCTCCGCCGATTGCCTCAGAAGGTCCTGAATGCTGGTCGTCATCAGGTTGAACGATTCCGCCAACTCTCCGAGCTGGTCACGAGAGCGCACCTGAACCTTGTAGCTGAAATTGCCTTGCCGTACGTGTTCCGTTCCTTTGCTCAAGGCGTGGATGGAGCCAGTGATCGAACGCCCTAGTAGAAGGCCGACGAAGATCGCCAACACTTCGATGGCGAGGAAAAGGCCGGCCAGGATCCCCAGTAGTACGAGGATGGCTCGTCCTAGCTCGAGCGCGTTGGTAGCGATCACGCGGTAGATATTCAGGAGCGAGAAACGAATCAAAATGATCCCCAGTGGCTCCGGATCGGTCTGCACAGCGTCTTGCGGTGCCCACTCTCGAGCCTCGACGAGGGCCGCCCATCTCAAGAAGTACGGCGAGTCGCCGGAGGGTGAGGCGAGGACACTTAGATCGGACCGGGCGGAACCTGTTTCCACCTGCACTCCTCCGCTTTCGTCGGAGACGGCGCTTACGACTTGTTGAGCTTCGAGGCCGGTTTCTTGCTCGATGTGTCGAAGCGCGGACCCGAGTGGGACAATGACCAATACCCGAAGGCCGCACCGTCCTTGGGAGGCTTGGAGAACCCGGCAACGAGGTATTGATTTCCCACCTGTAGCAGGCCCTGGTAACCCTGGCTAGCCCAATCAGGCAGTGTTTCGCCAGCTGGCAAGAGGTCTGGCATTTGGTCCACGACAACCCTGCGGTCGGAACCGGGGCCGCCGAAGTAAGCGGCGGATACTCCGGGGTAGTTGGGGGACATACTAGACAGACACTCTCGAAGGATATGCTCGATCTCGGCTGTGGAAGGCTCCCCCGGAGCCGTGCTCAGCAAATCGGCTACACCGCCAGGTCGGCGGCCTGAGCGGCTTCCGCTTCCGTCTTCTCAAGCGAGGCGGAAAGGATATAGGAGCTGACTTGGCCGAAGACCAGGTAGGGCTCAGCAGAAAAAAAAAGAATGAGCACAGTGGGGACCATGCCGATGAGCAGATAGGAAATGATGAGCTTCCGCCGGATACGCTATAACAGCTTCGAGCGAAGCGCCAAGACCCCTCGGACGAGGAACCCGGCGACGTAGACTGCCAGGCACAAATCTACGACGCCATCGATGAAGGGTGGCAAAAGGCCGAGTGGCCTCAAAAGCCGGAGGACGACTAAGGCGAGGAAGACCTTGCCTAGCCGGGTGCGAAAGAGGAATCGGAAAGGCTGGCGGAGCCAGACGTCAGCTGCGTGGAAGCCATAGATGACCTAGGTCGTGCGGGTTACGGGGACCCTCGTCCCGAAATATAGCACACGGGCAGCAGGCGACGCCGGCTTGACGCTCGGGGGCACGGTTGGTTATCCTCAAGCAGAGCATCCACCCATGAGCCGCTTCTTGATTGTCACTCTGCCGTACTTTTTTGCGTTCGTCATCCAGGCGGGCATTTTCTCGGAGCCTTCGACGGTTGCAGGCCAGGCAGTGGAGGAGGCTTCGAGCGCCGAACCCCAGCTGATTCTAGAAGGCGTCATCGTTGCGTCCGAACCATCGAACGCCGTTGCCCTGCTTCGTCGACCGGAATCGCCTTTCGCGCGCGCGGTCAAAGTAGGCGAGAAGGTTTACGGCTTCGTCCTCATCGAGGTGTCCGATTCAGCGGTCCGATTCAAACAAGGGAACGACGTCATCCGGCTGACCCTCGCTGGGCAATGGCAGCGGTCCACTACACCGGTGATCGCCGACGCGAATCTTCCCGAAGGAATCGAAACGCCTGACGTAGAAGACGCAGAAGACGGGCAAGCGTCAGAAATATCGGCCGATATGAAGAGACAGCTTCGGCGGTCTCTTCTGGAAGAGAGGCTTTCCCGCGAAATGCCCGTCATTCTGACCAAGACCGGACTCGCGCCACGGGTGGAGGAAGGTGTAGTCACCGGCTTTCGCATCACGCGACTTCCCAAGGGGACGGTGCTGAACGAGGCGGGGATTCAGACCGGCGATGTTCTCTTGAGTATCAACGAGATTTTCCTCAATAGTCCCTACGCTTTGATGGAGCTCTACCCTCGTCTCCAAGAGGCAGACGAAATCCGCGTCCTTTTGGAACGAGACGGTGAAGTAAAGACCCTCGTCTATCGCTTCGACTGACGGGGCCACTCCTATCACTCGGCATCTCTTTCTAGGGCGATTCGCCCTGAGGAATCGGCGGCGCGAGCTGTAAAAAAATCGTGGGCGCCAGTGTCGACGTTACAGCGGCGAGCAAAATGACGATGGCCCGATCCTGGCCAGTCAGCAGACCGAGCTCCACACCCAACGTAGCTACGGCGATGATGAGGCTGAGTCGTGCGGACAGAAGAATCCCTGCTGCCAGCACCTCCCGAAAGGAAAAGCCACGAAACATCAAGAAGAGTGAAGGGATCATCTTCACGAGGATCGCGCCGACTAGAACAAAGAGAGCCTGGAGGAATACTTTTGGATCGAGGAGGACGTTGACTTCGAATCGGATTCCGATATTGATGAAAAAGATAGGGATGAGGAATCCATAGGAGAAGCCGTTCAGCTGGTGCTCCAGTGAGCCACGATGTCGAAACACCATTGCGAACACGGTGCCGGCCAGGAAGGCACCCAAGATTGGCTCCACATCCAACGCCATCGACAGGCCGACGAAGGCGAGCATAAGAGCCAGACAGGCCCGGATTCCCAACTCTTCGGGATCGTCTCCGCTGAAGAGTCTCCGAAAATGCTCCGGGTACCACCAGACAGCCAATCGCAGGCCGCGCAGGACGATCACGATCGCGAGGAAGAGAGCGGGAATTTTGAGCAGGTTCAAGCTCGCGCCGTGCTCGTGGACTACTGCGAGGAAGGCAACGCCCAGCAGCGTCAGAAAATCCGCCAAAACCGCCGCCAGTAGAATCGTTTGACCGAGCGCGGTCGAGGCCCGGCGCGTATTCCGAAGGGTGGGGACGACTAGTCCAACAGAGGTCGTCGCTAAAACCATGGTCATGAACAACCCATAGCCAAGCCTTTGCGTCACGATGTAGGAAACGAGCAACGTCAGCACGAACATGGCTAAGCCCGTCCCGATCTTAGAAATTCCTTGCTCGTTCAGCTTGCGGAAGTCGATTTCGAACCCGGCGAGGAACATCAGCAAGAACAGCCCTAGTTCGGCGAACAAGTCGAGGATCTCCGAGCCCTGGATCAGATCGAGGACGACGGGCCCCGCCAGGACCCCGAATACGATCTCCAATACGACCGCAGGAAGACGCAAGTTTCCGGCGACTAGCGGCAAGACGAAGACAGCAGCCGCAATTAGGATGAGCGAAGTGGCCTGCTCCATTTTTCTCTGAGTTCGATCTCTAGGATTCTATCCTAGTAGCTGGTTGGCGTAGTGCGGCTCGGCAAGAGAGCGCTGACCTTCGCGTCCTGCTAATAGGGCAAGATACGGGTGAAAGCCGTGGTGAACCGCCCCGGGTTTTCCGGAGACTGTTTTAGTTGAGTCTCGCCATCTCTAGCGAGCCTTCCTGCGACCGATAGTAGTTCATCTCGTACTCGACGGGGGCGACATTTTCGATCGGCTCCAAGAGTCGTTGCGTGTTGTACCAATGCACCCACTCGAGGGTGGCGAACTCGACGTCCTCAGGACCACGCCAGGGCCCACGTCGACGGATCACCTCGGTCTTGTAGAGGCCGATGATGGATTCAGCCAAAGCGTTATCGTAAGAGTCGCCTCGGCTGCCGACGGACGGCTCAATGCCCGCCTCGGCGAGCCGCTCGGTGTAACGGATCGAGACGTACTGCACGCCGCGATCGCTGTGATGCACCAATGGATCTTCTGGGTCTAGTCGGCGCTCGTGCAGCGCCTGCTCCAACGCATCGAGAGCGATGCCGGCAGTCAACGATGTCGTCGCTCGCCAACCGACGATGAGTCGAGCGAAGACGTCGATGACGAAGGCGACGTACACGAAGCCGCGCCACGTGGCGATGTAGGTTAGGTCCGAAACCCAGAGCTCGTTCGGGCCTGTGGCGTTGAAGTCGCGCTCCACGAGGTCCATCGGGCGAGCGCCGCTCGAATCCGGCTTCGTCGTCTTGAATCGACGTCCACGGACCGCCCCCTGGAGGCCCATTTCACGCATCAGACGGGCCACCGTGCATCGAGCCACGTCGCGGCCCTCACGGCACAGCTGACGCCAGACCTTGCGCACGCCATACACGTCAAAGTTCTCTTGCCGTACACGACGAATCTCGCCGCGGAGTTGGACGTCGCGCTTCGCTCTCGCTGGCAGGCGGCTTGGGTCCTTCTCTCGCGCTTTCTGCTCGTAATAGGTCGACGGGGCGATCGGAAGCATCCGGCAGATCGGCTCGACCCCGTAACTCTCACGGTTCGCGTCCACGAACAACACATTCACCTCGGTCGGCGGTCGAGCTCCGCCTGGGCGAAAAACGCCGACGCCTTGAGAAGGATCTCGTTCGCCCGCTTTAGCTCACGGTTCTCTCGCTCAAGCTCCTTCAGCCGCTGACGCTCGTCCGTCGTCAGTCCCGCTCGTTTCCCAGTATCACGCTCTGCTCGCCGCACCCACATGCGTAGCGTTTCCCGCGTACAGTCAATCTTCGATGCAATCGATGAGATCGCTGACCACTGAGATTCGTGCTGAGCCTGCTGGTCGAAAACCATCCGCACTGCGCGCTCTTTTACCTCCGGTGAATACCTGCTTCGTCTTGTCATGACTCCATCCTCTCAAGAGTTGGAGTCTCCGGGAAACCCGGGGCGGTTCAGTGGTGACTCGTTCCCGGCCCACCAGCGAGCGCCATCAAGGACGGCCCTTGTCCGCTCGGTTGCAGCTGTGATCCTCCTGGCCTTGCTTGCTTAGCCTGGACCGTGGGACATTCCCAACGCAACTTCTAGCATAGGTGTCCGGAAATTTCCCTCACTTCCGTTGGAGTTCACCTACGAGCTTCGACCAGCTTCATAGGAACAAAGCCCCGCAAATCTCAATATGCAAAGGGTTTCCGTGACGAGCCGCAAGCCCGGCTCGAGGCACGTATCTTGCTATTTACAGGCGGAGGCTAGCCATCGCCCCGGCGCCCTCGGTCGAATAGAAGCCATGACAGCGTCCAAATCGGCGGATCCTGCTACCACGCGAACGGCCTTGGCAAAGGCTGTGGGGAATCGCTACGACATCCTAGACAAAGTAGGTGCCGGTGCGATTGCGGAAGTCTACGTTGCCCCATTTGCTAACTACGGGATGACCTATGGGACGCTTGAATCGGTGGTCATATTCGCCATCTGGATCAACTTATCGGCGGCGCTACTTCTCTGGGGCGGAGAATTGGCGGCACTCTTGGCGGGAGCGAGGGGCAAAGAACAAGCGCAGGAAGCCTAGGGATAACCCCTCACCCGGCCTCTGGCCGCATTGATAGCGGCACGACCTAGGTTGACGCCCGCCTCTCCCGGGGATGTCCCGGCCGCTGTTGAATTTGGTCGGGTAGCGGCGGCACCTGTGAATACTCTTAGGCAGCAAACTCATCGCTGTCAAGAGATTTCTGTTTGCTTCTAAGCGCGTGAACGAGAGCGCCCATATGGCGATAGCCTTTGATACGCCGGAACTTTTTTTGCGCGGTGACGACGCCAAGAGCGGTCCATCGGCGAACCATGGAAGGACTCTTCCAACGCTTGACGTTTCTCGATACTCTGCGAATGGTTCCGTTGAGATTCTCAATGGCGTTCGTCGTGGCAAGAGACTGGCGAAGTAAGGCGGGCGGCGCGAGCTTCACGACCGTGAGTGTTTCTTCCATCCCTTCACGAAGGCTTCCGGCAGCTTCGTCGTAGCCGTTTCGCTCGAGCCACGACACCAATGCCTGAAGTCGCTTGCGCGCCTTGTCGGCACTCTTGCACTTGTAGGCTTCCTTCATCGTCTGGAGCACGTAGGCGTGACGAGACTTGGGAAGGTACGAGCGAAGATTTCGGAATTTATGGATCTGGCACCTTTGGATGACCGCGAGGTCCCCCAAAACGTCGACGAGTGCCTTGCGGATGCCTTTGCCTCCGTCCCCTACGCAGAGAATCGACTCATCGACGCGCAAGCCTCGCTCGAGAAGGTCCTGCAACATCGCGGTGCACACCCGAGAGTTCTCCGTCGAGCCCAGCCATATACCCAGGGGCACCTTCGTTCCATTTATTGTGATACCTAGAGTTACGACGACGGTCTGTCCGGCCACCTCAAGGCCATCCAGCATCAGTGCCGCAAGCTCGAACTCCTCTAGCCGCCGAGACAGGTATTCCTCGAGCTTTTTAGTCGTCTGGCTCACGAGGTGACGGCTGGCGGCACTCTTACTCGTGCCACGAGACTTCAACTTGGCCGCGGGTTTGTCCAGACTCGATTCGTAATTTCGGGTCGATACGCCCACCAAGATCTGATTCAACACTCGCTCTGGAAGCGGGTCTTCTTCGCGGAAGGCTTCGAAGTGTGGAAGCGACGCCTCCGCGCCCGACTTCGAGCGAACTCGAGGTCGCGACACTTGGATGCGACGACCACCGAAGCTCAGCTCTCCGTTCGTGCTCCCCCAGTGGTTATGAGTTCGCTCCTTCTCGTGCTTGCCCTTGAGCCCCGCGATCTCCTCGGCGTCCTCTCTGAGCAGTAGATGCAGAGCTGTCAGTCCTTGCTCGTACACCCATTCCGTCAAATCCGCCTTCGTGGCCGCGATCCCAGCTATCATCGGTAGCAGTATCTGACCGACTTGGCCAACTACCTTGCCCGTAGGCGAGTGCGTTTGCTTTCTTACTGGCTTCTTTGATTTCCTAGGCATTGGTGGCTCCTTGTCCCCCTCTGGAGACGGTTTATTGGCAGACCTATTCTTAGGCCGGCCAAGGAGCCGCAGCTACCCCAAATTCAACATCCGGCGGGACATCCCCCCTCTCCCAGAGGGAGAGGGAATAACGGAAGGAAGCCATCGTCTCGGGAGGGTCATTCCCGGCGAACCACGTCGGTAGGACCGACTTCGGTTTCCCTTATCAGAAGGACCACCTCGGCCGGCTTGACGAGACCGAGGTTTTCGCGGGCCAACCTTTCCACCGCCAGTGGGGAAGTCTTCAGGGAGCGGATCTCTTCCAAGATCATTTGGTTTTCTGCGCGGAGCATAGCGATCTCCTGGTCGAGAGATTCGATTTCCTGCCGGACCTTGAGAAGCACCAGTAGTCCGCGGTCACCGAAGAGGGCGTTCAACGCGGACGCGGCCAGGATGAGGAAGAGCGCGAGGCTCACGGCCTTGCGCTTCAACGGCGTTTCGGTCTTAGACACTTGAGGGGATTTCGACGAGCTTCCGTCGCTGGGGGATCGTGGCTTGGTCTCGGACCGCACGGGCGACATACGATAATTCAGTTGGGTGTCTATTTTATACCGTATCTTTATAACGTATCTGGGGGCGGTGGGACAATCGCAAACCGTGGCTGGATTGTGTTACGGTCTTCCCGTGGAGTAATCTCGTGTCGCAGCACCTACTAGTACTTACGACGATTGGAAGTGAGAAGGACGCCGCCCGCTTGGGGCGCAGCCTAGTGGAGAGGCGGTTGGTGGCGTGCGTGAACATGGTCGGTCCGGTGCGGAGCGTTTTCCTGTGGAAGGGAAAGGTGGAGGAGGAGTCCGAGCGCCTGCTTCTGATGAAGACGCGCGCCGATCGCTACGCCGCGCTGGAGACGGCCATTCAGGAGCTCCACCCCTACGACGTACCGGAGGTGATTGCGATCCCTATCGATCGCGGTTCGCAGGCCTACCTGTCCTGGGTGGATGAGAATGTCGGTTGACGGGTTGGTGGCTGGCTCGGTGATTCAAGGCAACACGGCAATTTGGCGCCCCCCAGGATCCGAAAGGCTCTTCCCGCCTCAGGCCCTTGCTAGGGCCTGATCCAAATCCGCCTGCAGATCTTCCAGATCCTCGACGCCCACCGATAACCGAACCAGCCCTTCCGTAACCCCGAAACGGAGGCGATTTTCGACGGGAATGGACGCGTGGGTCATCGTTGCAGGATGGGAGATCAAGCTTTCTACGCCGCCCAGGCTCTCTGCCAAGGAAAAAACTCTCGTGCCCTCTAAGACCCGCTGCGCTGCTTCTAGAGAGCCCGTTTCGAACGACAGCATTCCGCCGAAACCGCTCATTTGTTGCTTTGCCAGCTCGTGGCCGGGATGCTCTGGAAGCCCAGGGTAATAGACCTTTTGCACCTTGGTGTGCTTGGAAAGAAATGCCGCCAAGGCGACCGCGTTGGTGTTGTGTCGCTCCATTCGAAGGGCGAGCGTCTTGGTACCGCGTAGCAGCAGCCAGGAGTCGAACGGGGACAGGATCGCGCCTACCGCGTTTTGCACAAACGCCAGGTGTTCCGCGTCCTCTTTTCGAGCGGCAACCACGACCCCACCGATGCTGTCGCTGTGTCCGTTCAGATACTTGGTCGCGCTGTGGAGCACCATATCTGCTCCCAACTCCAGCGGGCGTTGGAAAAACGGGCTCATGAACGTATTGTCCACCACCACCCGGGCCTTGAAGCGGTGGGCGAGATCGCTGACCGCCTTCACGTCTGTAAGCCGAAGGACGGGATTCGTCGGCGTCTCGAGAAACACCAGCGTAACGTCCTCTCCCATCGTTTTCTCCACTTCGTCGAATCGAGACGAATCAACGTAGGAGAAGCGTATGCCAAATTGCGTTAGCACACGCTCGAACAGCCGGTAGGTTCCTCCGTAGAGATCTTCGGTGACGACGACTCGCTCGCCTTGCTTCACGAACGTGGCAACGGCGGAAATGGCGGCCATACCGGATGAAAAGGCGAGTGCTCCGATTCCCTTTTCGAGGGCAGCGATGTTGGCCTCTACCGCGGAACGCGTTGGATTCTGAGTCCGGGCATACTCGAATCCCCGGTGGCGTCCCAATCCCTGCTGCACGTAGGTCGAAGTCTGATAGATCGGGGTGACGATAGCTCCAGTGGTCGGATCGGGTTTCTGACCCGCGTGGATGGCGTCCGTGGCAAAGCCCATGAGCGAGTTTCCTCCTGTGTACCGGGGACACGATGTTAGCCCGCAGGCTGCATAGAGTCAAAGAGTCGGGCCTCGGTGGCTTGCCTGCGGGCTTCCGAACTTCCGAACAGGGGCCCACTCGATGAACCTTTATTCCCGCCGGTTGTTCTGTTAGCTTGAGGGTTCATGGTAGCTCTTTGGTGCAACGAGCTCGTCAAGAGGTTCCGACCTCGGCTCCGTCTCGTCGATTTGCTTCGCGGTCGCGTGCGACCGACCGACTCGCCCACGCTCGCCCTCAACGGGTTAGCTTTGCCATCGAGGAAGGGGAGGTTGTCGCGCTCCTCGGGCCCAACGGAGCGGGTAAGACGACCCTCCTCAAGACGCTAGCCACACTGGTGATGCCGGACAGCGGTGGGGCGATGTTCGCAGGCCATCCACTGGGCAGGAGATTGAAGTTCGGCGTTCCATCGGGTTGGTAACCAGCAAGGAGCGGAGTTTTTATTGGCGTCTTACCGGCCGCGAGAACCTCGCGTTCTTTGCCGCCATGCATGGCATCGAGTCAAACGAAGTAGCCAAGCGACTGGAGCGATTGTCCTCGGTGTTCCGGCTCGACTCTTTTCTTGACCGAAGGTTCGACGCCTGTTCTTCGGGGATGAAACAACGGCTCGCACTGGCTCGGGCGTTGCTTCACCGACCGCGCCTTCTACTGCTTGATGAGCCGACGCGCAGTATCGACCCGATAGAAAGCCAGGCGCTACATACCGCGATGGAGCAGCTGGTAAGGGAAGAGAACATCGCCGTGCTTTTCGTGACACACGATCTGGCCGAAGCCGAGAAGCTGTCCAGACGCTTTCTCGTCATGCACTCGGGGAGGTGGCTTTCGATGGGAGCCCCTGGGAGCTCCGGCGCCACGTGGAAAAAACGATCGTATTGCCCGTTATACGATTGGCCTCGAGCGGCCGGTCGAAGGTTGGGATCGGGCACCCGGTTTGGCGGGAGGCCAAGTCGTCGGGAGCGGTGAGCCGAGTGAGATCCGCGTGGAGCTGGAGGCGGGTGCCGCGATCGGCGACGTGGTAGCCGGTCTCCACGAGATGGGGGGGGGCGCGTCCAAGTTATCGAATCGCAGAACACCTCGGAAGCCACAGAACTGGCTCTCCAAGGAGTTGTATCGAACGAGGTAACCAAGGCTCCGTTCGAAACGCCCAGTCCCCCGATCGCTCCGAGCAAACGCGCCCCGGAACGGAAGATCGTTCAATTCACCGCGTTCCTACGTCGCGACGTACGGCTCCACCTTTCTTATCGATTCGCTTTCGCGTTGGGATTCTTCGGGATCCCTCTCAATGTCGCGGTCTTTTTTTACTTGGCGGAGTTGATCACGGAGGCTCGGGTCCCCATTCTTCAAGAATACGGCACTGATTTTTTCCCCTTCATTTTGATCGGCATAGCCTTCCGTGGGTATCTGGGGGTGGCCCTCAATCACTTCGCGGGGTCACTTCGAGCGGAGCAGATGATGGGCACGCTGGAGATGCTCTTGGCGAGTCCGCTGAAGTTGTCCACGCTGCTCGGGGCCACCACCAGCTTCACGTTCATTTACCACACGGTTACGGTGGCGGGCTATCTCTTGCTGGGAGTCCTGATGGGCAGCCTATCCCTAAGCCGAATGAACATACCGGTGGCGGTCTTGGTAATGATTCCGACCATGGCTTCGTTCGCCGCTTTGGGTCTGCTCTCTGCGGCCTTCATGATGACCGTCAAGCGAGGCGATCCGGGGATGTCCCGCCGGATGTTGAATTTGGGGTAGCGGCGGCTCCTTGGCCGGCCTAAGAATAGGTCTGCCAATAAACCGTCTCCAGAGGGGGACAAGGAGCCACCAATGCCTAGGAAATCAAAGAAGCCAGTAAGAAAGCAAACGCACTCGCCTACGGGCAAGGTAGTTGGCCAAGTCGGTCAGATACTGCTACCGATGATAGCTGGGATCGCGGCCACGAAGGCGGATCTGACGGAATGGGTGTACGAGCAAGGACTGACAGCTCTGCATCTACTGCTCAGAGAGGACGCCGAGGAGATCGCGGGGCTCAAGGGCAAGCACGAGAAGGAGCGAACTCATAACCACTGGGGGAGCACGAACGGAGAGCTGAGCTTCGGTGGTCGTCGCATCCAAGTGTCGCGACCTCGAGTTCGCTCGAAGTCGGGCACGGAGGCGTCGCTTCCACACTTCGAAGCCTTCCGCGAAGAAGACCCGCTTCCAGAGCGAGTGTTGAATCAGATCTTGGTGGGCGTATCGACCCGAAATTACGAATCGAGTCTGGACAAACCCGCGGCCAAGTTGAAGTCTCGTGGCACGAGTAAGAGTGCCGCCAGCCGTCACCTCGTGAGCCAGACGACTAAGAAGCTCGAGGAATACCTGTCTCGGCGGCTAGAGGAGTTCGAGCTTGCGGCACTGATGCTGGATGGCCTCGAGGTGGCCGGACAGACCGTCGTCGTAACTCTAGGTATTACAATAGATGGAACGAAGGTGCCCCTGGGTATATGGCTGGGCTCGACGGAGAACTCTCGGGTGTGCACCGCGATGTTGCAGGACTTTCTCGAGCGAGGCTTGCGCGTCGATGAGTCGATTCTCTGCGTAGGGGACGGAGGCAAAGGCATCCGCAAGGCACTCGTCGACGTTTTGGGGGACCTCGCGGTCATCCAAAGGTGCCAGATCCATAAACTCCGAAATCTTCGCTCGTACCTTCCCAAGTCTCGTCACGCCTACGTGCTCCAGACGATGAAGGAAGCCTACAAGTGCAAGAGTGCCGACAAGGCGCGCAAGCGACTTCAGGCATTGGTGTCGTGGCTCGAGCGAAACGGCTACGACGAAGCTGCCGGAAGCCTTCGTGAAGGGATGGAAGAAACACTCACGGTCGTGAAGCTCGCGCCGCCCGCCTTACTTCGCAAACCGGCGGTAGTCGAGCCTTAGGCCTACGCTCCGACTGAAGAAAACCTTCGCGCCGAAACCGAAGTTGAAAGCGCCATTCGTCCCCCGATGCTCGTCCGGAGCGTCTGAGAGCGCGCTCGCAATGATTACGCCGTAGCCAACCGTTGCGTACGGGTAGAACCCACCGATGGGTATCTGCACGACCAGGTTACCCATGATGTTCGTCAGCGACACGCCGAGATCCAGATCGCCGAGATCCAGAAAGGGTACTTGGAAGTTGGATTTCGGCGAGTACTCGAGCCCGAACTCGAACCCGACAACCCGGCTGTAAGTGCCGACGGTACCGCCGAACGTTGTCATGTTCTCCAAGAATAATGAACTGGTAAACGTGCGGCCAATGTAGATCGACGCTTCACCTCCCGCGTACGCATTCCCGGTGAAGAACATCGCAGAGATGGTCGCAGCAAGAGCTAAGACCCACTTCCTCATCATTGTCACTCCCAATGGCGTATGCACTGATCACTTTATCATGGTCTCTCGAAAACGCTATCATGGGTATCCACAGCAATCAGGAAATCGCCGGGGAAAAGCCGCGGGGGCCGAAAAGGCTGGTGGTGCTGGAATTCGATCTCGTCGCGTTCGTTGCGACGGCTACCGCGTACGTCTATGTAGGTGCACTGATTCCCGTTGCGGTCGCTGGCCGCTTGCTTTACCGCGGCCGGAATGCAGCGCGACGACGCCGTAGCAACCCGGTCCATCAGACGCCAGATTTCCTAGGCTTGAAGTTTCGCAGACCTTCGATCATGATCGGTTGACATGACCTCCTGGACACTGATGTGTGTTGCTTGTGAGCGAGAGGTAGATCGCGACTTCAGAGGGTTTCGGTGTTCCTGTGGGGGGCCGCTGGACGTACAACTAGAGCTATCCGTTGCACGGAGCCGTTTTTCTTCGGATAACGGGTCGCTGTGGCGTTATCGCGATGCCATTCCGATCGACGACCAAAGCGCGATCGTGAGCCTGGGCGAGGGGATGACGCCGCTTCTGGAGGCAGAGTTGGACGGGGCGCGCCTTCTCTTGAAAGCCGAATACCTCGCGCCGACGGGATCCTTCAAAGATCGCGGCGCGTCCGTGCTGCTGAGCCGTTTAAAGGAGATGGGAGTCGAGGAGATTCTAGAGGATAGCTCCGGCAACGCCGGGTGCTCTCTCGCCGCGTATGCAGCAGCAGCAGGGATCAAGTGTCGAGTCCTCGTTCCGGAGAACATTCCTGAAGAAAAGGCAATTCAGATCTCCAGCTACGGAGCGGTTTTGGAGCGCATAGTAGGAAGCCGGGACGACGTGGCCGCCGAAGCCCTTCGACGCTCAGACGAGATTTTCTACGCAAGCCACAACTGGCAACCCTTCTTTCTTCAAGGAACGAAGACCTTCGCTTACGAGGTGTTCGAGCAGACAAAGCCCTTGCCGGACGTTATCTTCTATCCCATCGGGAACGGGTCGTTGATTTTGGGGAGCTTTAAGGGTTTCGGCGAGATGAAGGCGCTCGGTTGGCTTGATACCGTGCCCCGGCTGGTCGGGATCCAAGTCGCGTCCCATTCTCCCGTTTATGGTCGAGTCACAGGGAATCAGGCGGAGCCAAGCGGGGACCCTACGATCGCGAAAGGCATCGCGGTGCGGGAGCCGGTACGACTAGAGCAAATGGCAGATGCCATTCTCGCCACATTGGGAACGGTCGTTGCTGTCGACGACGGACAAATTCGCGTAGCCCAGAAGGACTTGGCTCGGGCAGGATTCTTGGTGGAGCCAATGTCTGCCGCGGTTCTGGCGGGGTACAGAGTCTGGAGGGAACATGGGGGAGAAGCGGAGTGGCCCTTGCTGCCTCTTACCGGCTGGGGGCTCAAGGACATGGACGCTCTCGACAACCTTGCTGTCGAGCCTCCAGAGAGAGCCAAGTGAGGGTGCCAGCCTATTCTTGTGTTGCCGAGGCCGTCAACACCCGCTGGACGAAAAATCGAATGAAACGGTTGGCGTCCACCTCCACGCACACTTTTGTGTTCGGTTTTAGCTCCGTCCGTCCGACCACGGTCCTTACGCCGTGACCTTCCTTGAACTCCAGCATGAAGCCTTTGCGTGCGGCAATGGTTTCCCCCGCGCGCTTTGTCTCCCTGAGTCTCCACGCCGACGTGTAGGCTCTCGGTATGCACGAAGCTGGGATCGATAACCACGCCGACCGCCAAGGGGTCGTGCATCGTGAGGCCGGCGGCACCACGCTCGATGAGGTGATAATCAGTAAGATCCCAGACCAGTTTGTTAGCCTGGCTAGCGTTCTTTGAAATCCCTTCCATGTCTTCCGGTTTCAACACCGTCTTCTCGGTTACATCGAGTCCCACCATCACGATCGGAACGCCGGAGTGAAAGACCATGTCGGCAGCTTCCGGATCGTTGTAGATGTTGAACTCCGCGGCGGGCGTGATGTTTCCACCGGTGATGGAGCCTCCCATCAGCAGAATTTCCTTGATATCGGCTATGAGGTCGGGTCGTAGCTTCAAAGCCAACGCGATGTTGGTGAGAGGGCCCACCGGGATCAAGATCAGCCGACCCGGATGCTCTTCGATCTTCTTCACAATAAGTTCGACGGCCCCGCCCGTATAGGGTTGGCTACTCGGAGGGGGAAGCTTGATGTTCCCGAGTCCGGTCTTGCCATGCACGTGTGTCGACGTGACCAGCTGGCCAACCATCGGCGCTTCGGCCCCTCGCGCCACCGGGATGTCGGATCGGCCTGCGAGCTCTACGAGCTGAAGGGTATTGCGTAGTCCTGTGTCGACGTCGACGTTACCCGCTACGACGGTGATGG
This sequence comes from Candidatus Marinacidobacterales bacterium, assembly GCA_965222425.1. Taxonomy (GTDB): domain Bacteria; phylum Acidobacteriota; class Vicinamibacteria; order Marinacidobacterales; family DATDRI01; genus CBDCNP01. Next base: position 57,388 of record CBDCTW010000023.1, on the reverse strand, counting down.
CCTCGACACTTAGCTCGGGAGAAGAAAACGCCAGGAGTATCGCGAGGGCATCATCTGTGCCAGGATCTGTTCGGTGAACCGCGAAGGAGGGAGATCGATGAAAGCGTTCAGCTCGGTGGCGGAACGGAATCCTTTCCCGTTCTTGCGTGCGGTCACTACCGTGCTGGTGCCGAGGTCCAGCCCGGCAGCATGACCGTTCGAAACTCTGCCATTCGAACCCGAACCGGCCGAAGTTTTCGAGCCTTGGAGTCACTATTCCTGTCGGATTTTCTCGAAATCATAGTCCACCTTCTTTTCGTGAGCTCCGCAGAGGTCGTCTTAGAGGAACTTTTCCGCCTCGGGCAGTACCCACCCAGGAATCAGTTACTTTAGAAGGTACTATCGGACGAGAAGCTAGAAAGTCGTAGCACCATGCCTACTTCCTGTCAACCGGTTCAGAAACTACTTTGTTTTTAGTGGGTTACGGGCGCGCACCGACGCCACACTCTCTGTAAAATGGCAAGAAACTACCTTAAACCTTGCTAACCGGACCGGGGTCCGACAAAGGAAGGCCTCTTGGGGAAGGCAAAAAAATCCGGGCCGGGGGGATGTCCCGCCGGATGTTGAATTTGGGGTAGCGGCGGCTCCTTGGCCGGCCTAAGAATAGGTCTGCCAATAAACCGTCTCCAGAGGGGGACAAGGAGCCACCAATGCCTAGGAAATCAAAGAAGCCAGTAAGAAAGCAAACGCACTCGCCTACGGTGTGTTTGTCCACTCGGTCTGGCCCACTTTGCTCATCTAATTTGGCCCACCCTAAGTTATTGATTAATAAAGACGAGCTGTAAGAAAGCCCCTTTCCTTATTCCGCGGCCGGAACGAAGTGCAGGCCGCGGCTAGTGAAACCCAACGAACTCATGCCTTTATGGTCTTTTTCTCGCTCTTCAGGGTGCGCCGGAACCGATAGGATTCGGTGCCGGTTTCGAGTATGTGCGCCTGGTCCGTGACTCGGTCGAGCAGTGCCTTGCACAGGCGGACGTTCGTGAACACCTGGGTCCACTCCGAGAAGGGCAGGTTGGTGGTGATCACGAGCGCCGCCCTTTCGCATCGTTCCGAAACCACTTGGAACAGAAGCTCGGCGCCGACATCGGCGAGTGGGACGTAGCCGAGCTCGTCGATGCACAACAACTCGTAGCGGGCGTAGCGACGGATCACTCGCGAGAGTTCGTGCTCCTCCCTAGCTTCAACGAGTTCGTTGACGAGTCTCGAGGCCGTCGTGAAGCGAACGCGGCGACGTTGCTGGCACGCCGCTACACACAATGCCGTGGCCAGATGAGTCTTGCCTGTGCCGGCATCGCCGAGAAACAGAACCGGCCGTGCATGGTCGATGTAGTCGCCTTCGGCCAGTTCTCGTATCCGACGGGCGGAGACCTTCGGCGATTGCGAGAAGTCGAACTCCTCGAGCGTCTTCGCTCTCGGTAGTTGTGCTTCCTTCAGTCGTCTTTGAACCGCGCGGTGTTCACGCTCCTCGACTTCGGCGCTGAGCAGCACGTCGAGGTAGCGGACATAGCTGTGCTCGTCGCGCTGCGCTTGTTCGGCAATCTTCTGGAACTGCGTTGCCACGCTCGGCATGCGAAGCGTCTTGCAATGCTGACGGATGCTCTGGAGCTCGATGCTCTTCGCGTTCACGAGTTCACCTCGCCGATCAGCGCGTTGTAATGGCCAACACCTGGCAAGGAACGTTCGTACTTCGTGAGCTCTCCGAGCTCCACATCGCCAAGAGCCTGCGCCTGCTCACGTCGAAGAACTGATGATTCGACGAGGTGACGGATCGCCTCAGCATCCGTACAGCCGAGTTCGAGCGCTTGACTCACCGCCTCACGCAGCTTGTCGTAGCCGTGCTCGCGGCCGAGCTGCACGAGCTCGACCATCTGGCGGGTTCCTTCGAGCTTCCCGTGACGTCGATTCAGCTTGGACCACAACTCGTCGTAGCTCGTGGGCCACCGACCTTTCTCCCGCCATTGAGCGAGCGGCGTCGAGCCGGCCAACGCTCCAGGCTTCCTGACCAGAACATCCAAGTAGTGCTCGAGTTCATAAATCGACTGGCTGCGGCCGTAGCAGCGCTCGTGGCGTGCCACGACGTGGCCCTCGTGCCAGATCTCAACTTCCAACGGCAGTAGCTTGGCCACAACTCGCCGGTCCCGTTTCAACGGAGTCGAGTACCAGTTCGTGCCGACTCGAACGCAGCCTTTCTTGTTCACCTTTGCAAATCGTCGCTCCTCGATATCGAACCCCTCGACGGTCAATGGCAACAGATGCTCCCGTTCAAGCTCCATCGCTGTTCCGACAGCATGCTCCTTGCCGCTAATGTGGCGCGTCGCATCCTTGAGACAGCACGAGAGCAGATACTCGTTCAGCTCATCCCAGTTCGAAAACTCCGGTACCGGCGTCAGATAGTTGCGCTGGAAGTAGCCGACTTCGCTTTCCACCCCGCCCTTCTCGTTGCCTCGACTCGGATTACAAAACTCCGAGTCGAATCCCCAATGGGAGCGAAACGCCACGAATCGCTCCGTCTGCTCTCGTTGATAACCACGCAGAATCTTAGTGACCGCGAGTGACAGGTTGTCGTAGCGCATGCGGCGGAACACGCCACCAAAGAACTCGAACGCATGCTCCTGCGCTTCGAAAAATGCTTGTTGCGTCGGACGCGGATAGCCGCGATGCAACGCGCCTCCTCCCGCCATGCTTCGGACTACGAGCGTGTGGACCTTCTCGAGCTCACCTCCGATCCGCGCGTACGCCTCGTACCAGTCCACTTGCCCTTCATCGCCCCACGCGTAGCTCTGCGGAACAAAAATCTCTGTGTCCTTCAGGCCGAGCTCGCTCTTCCGACGAGCGACGTAGCGACGTACCGTTGATTCGCCAATCTCATGCTCCGGATGCTCGGCGCGCAACCGGGACCAGATACGACGAGCCGTATGGCGTTGCTTCCGAGGCGCTCGCTTGTCCTCCTTCAGGACCGCGTCGATGAACTCGCGTACTTCCTCAAGCTTCGGACTCGCACGCTCCGCGACTTTACGCTCCGGCGGTACCGCGCTCTCCAGCGCCTGACGCACCATCCGACGGTGTACTCCGAACTCCTTCGCCACTCCCTTTATCGTTCCTACTCCGTGCTCGTACTCGCCACGGATCTGCTCGAACAATCGCACTTTCGCACCCCTTTTCAACCGACCCTCCTCTCCGGGTTCTTCCCCGGCTCAGGGTATCGGTCTCGATGGGGTGGGCCAAATCAAATGAGCGAAATGGGCCAATTCAGACTAGCGAACACATACGGGCAAGGTAGTTGGCCAAGTCGGTCAGATACTGCTACCGATGATAGCTGGGATCGCGGCCACGAAGGCGGATCTGACGGAATGGGTGTACGAGCAAGGACTGACAGCTCTGCACCTACTGCTCAGAGAGGACGCCGAGGAGATCGCGGGGCTCAAGGGCAAGCACGAGAAGGAGCGAACTCATAACCACTGGGGGAGCACGAACGGAGAGCTGAGCTTCGGTGGTCGTCACATCCAAGTGTCGCGACCTCGAGTTCGCTCGAAGTCGGGCGCGGAGGCGTCGCTTCCACACTTCGAAGCCTTCCGCGAAGAAGACCCGCTTCCAGAGCGAGTGTTGAATCAGATCTTGGTGGGGGTATCGACCCGAAATTACGAATCGAGTCTGGACAAACCCGCGGCCAAGTTGAAGTCTCGTGGCACGAGTAAGAGTGCCGCCAGCCGTCACCTCGTGAGCCAGACGACTAAGAAGCTCGAGGAATACCTGTCTCGGCGGCTAGAGGAGTTCGAGCTTGCGGCACTGATGCTGGATGGCCTTGAGGTGGCCGGACAGACCGTCGTCGTAACTCTAGGTATCACAATAGATGGAACGAAGGTGCCCCTGGGTATATGGCTGGGCTCGACGGAGAACTCTCGGATGTGCACCGCGATGTTGCAGGACCTTCTCGAGCGAGGCTTGCGCGTCGATGAGTCGATTCTCTGCGTAGTGGACGGAGGCAAAGGCATCCGCAAGGCACTCGTCGACGTTTTGGGGGACCTCGCGGTCATCCAAAGGTGCCAGATCCATAAACTCCGAAATCTTCGCTCGTACCTTCCCAAGTCTCGTCACGCCTACGTGCTCCAGACGATGAAGGAAGCCTACAAGTGCAAGAGTGCCGACAAGGCGCGCAAGCGACTTCAGGCATTGGTGTCGTGGCTCGAGCGAAACGGCTACGACGAAGCTACCGGAAGCCTTCGTGAAGGGATGGAAGAAACACTCACGGTCGTGAAGCTCGCGCCGCCCGCCTTACTTCGCCAGTCTCTTGCCACGACGAACGCCATTGAGAATCTCAACGGAACCATTCGCAGAGTATCGAGAAACGTCAAGCGTTGGAAGAGTCCTTCCATGGTTCGCCGATGGACCGCTCTTGGCGTCGTCACCGCGCAGAAAAAGTTCCGGCGTATCAAAGGCTATCGCCATATGGGCGCTCTCGTTCACGCGCTTAGAAGCAAACAGAAATCTCTTGACAGCGATGAGTTTGCTGCCTAAGAGTATTCACAGGTGCCGCCGCTACCCGACCAAATTCAACAGCGGCCGGGACATCCCCCGGGCCGGCGTCCGCCCCGTTAAGGGTAAGTTCCTTACCATACTGCTCATGCTATACTGCCGTGGCTTTGCGTCCGCCTCGCTCCGACGTCGCAAATAGACTTCCGCGAGACCCCACCGAATTCTCGCGAGTTACCAGATGACTAACGAAAAAACTAAGGGCATTCCGCTCCATACGAAAATCCTCATCGGCTTCCTGGCAGGAGCGGGCGCGGGCGTGACGGTCAACCAGCTCACAGCGGCTGGGACCATTCGATACTCGACCCTGGAATGGTTTGTGGAAAACGTGACCGCCCCGATCGGCCAGATCTTTCTCAATCTACTCTTCATGGTAGTCATTCCGATCGTGTTTTGTTCGTTGTCGCTGGGCGTTGCACGGTTGGGCAGTGTCGGAAAGCTCGGTCGGCTGGGTGTCAAAACGTTCGGCTATTTCCTAGTGACCACAACGATATCGGTAGCCATCGGGGTGACAATGGTGAATACGTTGCGGCCGGGTGACGGCTTCGACCCGGAGACGCAACGAGCGCTCATGGAAAGATTCGGGGGACAAGCCGAGCAACGAGCAACCATTGCCGGAGACGAGAAATTTTGGCCCGACATGTTGGTGGGCATCGTGAGCCGCAACCCAATACGCGACGCCGCCGAGACTGAAATGTTGCCGGTCATTTTTTTCGCAATCCTCTTCGGGTTGGCTCTCACGATGATTCCTCGCGAGCGCGCCGAGCCGACGATAAGGGTGCTCGAGGGGATCGGGGATGCGATGGTCGTCATCGTCGGGTTCGCCATGCGTATCGCCCCCTTTGCCGTGCCGGCTCTGATCTTCGATGTTACTGCCCTTTTCGGTTGGGAGATTCTCAGGCACCTCTCTTTCTACGTCATCATCGTTTTGGTTGGCTATCTCCTGCATATGGTCGGCACATACTCCGTGCTGCTCAGAGTCTTCGCCCGCTATTCGCCTGGCCGCTTTTTCAAAAAGATGATTCCGGTCATGGTTACCGCCTTTTCCACGAGCTCCTCGAATGCCACGCTGCCGACGACTATCAAGACCAGCGAGGAGGAGTTAGGCGTGCCCTCAGAGATTGCAGGCTTTGTCCTACCTCTCGGTGCAACGATGAACATGAACGGCAGCTCTTTGTTCGCGAGCGTGGTCGTACTCTTTCTTGCTCAGGTGTTTGGGGTTGAGTTGTCTCTAGGGATGCAGTTCTTGGTGGTCTTGCTCTCCGTGTTTACGGCGGTCGGAGCGGCGGGGGTTCCGGGTGGAGCGATACCTTTGCTGGTTGTGGTTTTGGAAATGGTCGGCGTTTCGGGCGAGGGCATAGCCATCATCATCGGCGTGGATCGAATTCTAGACATGGGGCGCACGGTGGTGAACGTTATGGGCGACGCCACCGCGGCCTGTTTTATCGGAAGAAGCGAGGGTTATCCGCTGAAGACGGACTAGCGCTCGGCCTGTGCCTCGATCTCTTGGGCGATCCGGTAATCCTCAGGCGTGTTGAGGTTGAAGAACGAGAGCCCTCGAGGGTCGAGGGACTGCAATTCTGATTCCTTCACCCAGCGCACCGAGACATCGTCCAGGAAGTCGGCGGCCTTTAGGCGGCGGCGCTCCAGGCGAGCTTCTACCGCCCCCAGGCAGCGTACCGCGTAGAAAGCACACACTGGGACGGGGCGGCCCTCCCACACCGGAACCACCGCGTCATGTCCCGGGAGGAGGCCCGCCAGGTGGTGTAGGAGAGCTCGATCGAGGAAGGGGAAGTCGCAGCCGGTCACCAGGACGGATTGGTGGGAAGCCGTCGCCAGGGCAGCGTGGATGCCACCGAGAGGGCCGCAATCGGGTCGCAAATCCGGCTGGACGGGAAGACCTAGCCGCTCCGTCTGCGGCCTCGGCGGGCCGATGACTCGGATCGGGTCATAGTCCGCCCGCAGCGTCTCAACCAACTTCTCGATAACCGTCTTGCTCCCCAGGCGCAGAAACGCCTTGTCGGAGCCCATGCGGCGGGAGCCGCCGCCGGCTAGGATCGCGGCCTCGATAGGCGGAAGCGAAGGCAAGTGCTCTCTTGGGAAAAGGGCTGCGCAAATGGTATGATTAGGCTTACTCCGTTAGTCATGATAATCGCGCGCCGACCCGGGGGGCAACTAGCCCAAGACCCAGACACTCAGGGTTCCGTCTGCGCCAAGCGAAACTGATCGGCCCAGGAGAGGTCTTGAAAGAAGACTCGGTCGAACGTTTGTTCTTGGCCAGCTTGCGGCAGGCTTTGGAAGACATTGCTCCTGAGCAGCTGGAAGTCTTCCAAAAGTGGTTCGACCCGGCCGATCGCCGTCCGCGGTTCCACATCGCGCCGGTGATGGCTGCGGTGAGCTACCTCAGTCGCGATCCCGCCTTGTACGAAAAAGTCATGGATCGAGCAGGCCGTTATGCCTCCGATTGGAGTTACGAGCATCTGTCACCGGTGGAACGCAAGTTATGGAGCTCTTTACCGCTGGCGGGGCGTGAGCGGGCAGTAAAGAGGCTTCTCCGCGCTGGCCTCAAAAACGTCCATAGCGATGGTCGGCTCGAAGCTCGACGGGAAGGGCCCAAGCTCGTCGTCATCGTCTCAAATTTCATTTTTTGCCGAACCGTCACTGGTAATGGACCGGTCTGCCTCTACTATGCCTCGTTGTTCAAAGGACTGATGGAGCGGGCAGCGCTTGGTTGGTCGTTGGTCGTCGAGTCTAGCTGTGGGGGCCAGGGACGGCCGGAATGCCAATTTGAGGCCACTGCCTGACCCTGACAGGGGTGCCAGCCTTCCCCGGCGTTGGATCGCCGCTTGGGCGGCGCTCTTATGGATGTCCACGCCTCTCCTCCCGGCGCTCCGGAACTACCTCAACGAGAACGCGGCAGGGGGGTTTAATCGTTACGTCGCCGTTGGCTTGCTCGCCGCGGCGGCGGTGATGGTTGCTTCCACATGGCTCGTTGCCTCCGGCCGTCGCTGGCGCGCCGTAGGCACCCTGATTCTGCTGTGTGTGGGCTTTGCCTTGGTCTACCTCTTGCTGGCTGCCCCGGATCCGAGGTTCCGCGTGGTGGAGGCCGCTCACTTCGTCCAATACGGAACGCTCGCGTGTCTGGCCTTCTTCTCACTGCGAGGCCTTTCCCTGATAGCACGCTCGGCTCAAACTTTGTTGCTGGTTGTGGCGGTTGGGTTGGTGGATGAGCTCATCCAATGGGTACTTGCCACGCGCGTCGCAGAGATCCGCGATGTGGCGGTCAACGCTGCCGCCGGGGCATTCGGCCTGCTGTACGCCGGCTTCGTTTTGAAAGAAGGTGGGGCAAAAAGGGGGGAGCTCGTGTGGCCGACCCGTGCGGAGCTCCGGGACGTCGCCATTTCCGGTGCCCTGGTGCTGCCGGTGCTAGGAGCTTTCATGTATTTTGTTCACATGGGTAATTGGATCCACTGGAACAAGGTCAGGTTCGTTTCTCAATATCGGGCCGAGGAGCTTGACCGGACTGGCGAGGAGCGTCGAATGCGTTGGTCTTCGCTCTCGGCGAGCGAGCGCGGGGGACTGCTTCGCCCCGCCGAGGACCTGTTGGGAATTGAGGATTTCTACATCACCGAGGCCCGGCGCCACATTCAAGCTCGCAACCAGGCCGCGGACGCGGGAGACGCACACGCCGCCACGGGAGAGAATCAGATCGTAGAAAGGTGGTACACGCCCTACGTCGAAATTGCCCGGGCAAGGCGCACCGATCTACCCAAAGACCTCGGGGGAGCATATCGAAGCAACGTCCTTGCACACCTGTGGCCCGGGCTGGCGTCCCCTAGTGTCTGGGGGGCGTTCATTGCTGCCGAAATGGCTCTGGTCGGCCTAGCCCTTCGCTTAGGAAGCAGTTTATGAGAAGTCTCGGCACGTTCAAGGTGATTGCTTTCTGTGTCGCAGCACAACTCGGAGTCCTGGTCATGGCGTTGGGCTCCGGACCGGTGACGCCGTCGCAGGTGAGTGAGGGAAGCGAGGAGGAGCTGGCTCGAGCCTTCGAGCTGCTCGGAAAAATGCTTGGCTTTCCCGAAGTGGACACCGACGAGCTCAAACAGAGAGTGGAGGAGGTCGGCGGCCTTCGGTTCACCGAAAGCGTTCCCATCGATTTCATGAGCCGCGATGAGCTTGCCGAGTATATCGGTCAGCTCTTCGAGGAAGAATGCCCACCGCGCGTTGCCGAGAAGGATGAGAGGATGCTCAGGGCTTTCGGATTCCTCAGCGCGAAGGAAGACCTGCGCGCGATTCGCGAGCAGGTTCTGAACGAGAATGTTGCCGGCTTCTACGACGAGCGTCCCGGTGCAAAGAAGCTCTTCGCGATTTCGACGACTTCGTCCGAGGGATCGTTGAACTTGATGAATCAGCTCATCCTGTCTCACGAGCTTCGACACGCGCTGCAAGACCAGTATCTCGATCTGAGAGCGACGCTCGGCGAGGGAACCGACTACGACGATCGTAGGCTTGCGGCTCTCAGCCTATTTGAGGGAGACGCCACGTTGCTGATGGAAATGTACCTAGGCAGCGGAGCGGCACCCCCAGACGGATCCTTTGGAAAGGGAATGGGGCAAGAGGTTCTCGATGGACTCTTTGGTTTCGGAGGCGCAGGGACCGACGCACGGGCGATGGCGGAGATGTTTGCCGGTCCGGAGCTCAAGAATGCGCCTCCCGTTGTGCGTGAGCAACTGATCGTTCCGTATCTCGAGGGCAAGCAGCTGGCGGCGGAGATCTACCGGCGGGGAGGCCTTAGCTTTCTCAATCGGAGCCTCCAGGATCCGCCGAGGTCCATGGAGCAGGTTCTTCATCCAGAGAAATATCTAGACAAGCGAGAGGAGCCGATTGATGTGAACCTGATCGAAGCCGTCGGAGAGCCGGTCGAATCGCAGGGGCAGCTCGGGGAGCTGTTGATCCGAGTTCTCTTCGAAGGAAAGATTGGGAGACGAGACGCCGCTCGTGCCGCCCAGGGTTGGGGGGGCGATCGCTACGCGTTATGGCCAGATGAGCGAGGGAACTATCGTTTGGTCTGGCGTAGCGCCTGGGATTCCGAAGAAGACGGAGACGAGTTTCTCGAGATCTTGACACGGTACGCGTCTCTTCAATACGGGCAAGGTGTCACGCCGAGCGCCGCCTCGGGGGAGATCACTCTCGAAGGGGTCAAGTCTTAATTTTCCTGTCAAATCTCCGTACGGTTCCCCGCGCTCGGTTAAGCTGCTGATTCCTCCGACGTGCCTTGCGGGAGAAGCTCGTTGCGAAGCTCCTCGACTTTCCTAGCGGCGAAGACATCCATCCTCACGCCGCGCCATTTGTTTGCGACGGCCAAGAGCACAGCGAACGAGAGTTTCATCGCGGCCTCCTCGGTGAAGAAGTGAGGAATGACCTTTGTGCGACGTTTGTGCTCTCCGAACGTGCGCTCAAGTAGATTCGACGTGCGAAGCCTTTTGTGATGCGCCGCAGGAAGGCGTAGCGCCTGAAGACACGCTTCGAGGGTCTCTTCCATGCACTTCATCGCGCTCGGGAATCGTTGACGGTACCGAGCGATCACCTCCCGACCCTTCTTCAGCCCTTGCTCGTAGCTGTTCGCATGGAACGACTCAAGGATGGCCGCCTTGAGTTCGTCGCGCACTTCCTTCGGAGCCTTGCCCAGGATGTTCTCGAGGCGGTGCTTCTGGCAACGTTGCTTGAGGCTTCGAGGGAAGACCTCTGCGATCGCTTTGAGCACTCCAGGATTCCCGTCCGTCACGATGAGTAACGGCTCCCTCATTCCTCGGGCCACCATCTCCTGCAAGAACCCCTTCCAGTTCTCGTAGGATTCTCGGTTGCCGACACCGATATGAAGAAGAACTCGCGTCCCATCAGCGCGATAGCCGGTCGCAACGAGGATGGGCTCTTTCCTCTCCGCTCCTTGGTGGTAGCGCAGGTACGTGCCATCGAGCTCGAGATACAACAGCTTCTCGTTCGAGAGATCCCGTTTTCGAAACGCCTCGAAATCCTCCGACAGACACCGTGTGACCCGGCTCACCACCGACTTCGAGACACCCGTGCCGCTCAGCACGTCCGCGAACGTCGCCTCAATGTCACGCGTCGACATCCCGTGGACGTACATCCGCGCGATCAGTTCATCGAATTTCTCGGTCCGGCTCACGTAGGCGTCGAGAATCTTTGACTGAAACACCTTCTCTGTTTCTCGTACCTGCGGCACTTGCACCGTTACCGCTCCCTCGCCCGTGAGGACCCGATGCGACTCATACCCGTTGCGTCGTCCCTTCTCCTTCGTCGTTGCCGGAGCGTTCTCATAGTAATTTCGACCCAACGCCTCCGTCACCTCGCGCTCCAACGCATATTGAAGCATCATCTGAGCTCCCGACCGGACGATCTCCGAGAGATTCATCTCCCCAAATACCAGTTGTTCCTCGAACTGCTTGAGCAATCGCTGACTCGGTAGTACCTTTCCCATGATGTATGGTTCTCCTTTTCTGTCCCCATGACGGGGACGGGTTTGAGCTTGGGGAACCATACATCGTTTTTCTTTGACAGGAATCTTAAGACATCACCCTCGAAGGCGCGGATGGAAGTCAAACCACGATTCGTCGGAGCGGGCGGGGGATTGTTCTGGACCGGATGGGTTTCGAGTGACGCTCTGGACGCCAAACGGACAAGTTGCCGCTATCAACCGAGCCAAGCATCCCTACTGAGTTGTTTTCTCCATCATCACTTTGCCTGTGCCTTCCAGCCGGATATTGAGCGATGTCCTGGAATGGGGCGACATGAGCTCTGCGAGCGCCTCGTCCTCGACGATCCCGGGCGTGAGGTCTCCCGACCACGAGATCACGTTGGCGCTCGAGACGTTCACCGGATAGCCGGGCGTGACCGCCAGTACCAATGGCTTGGTGCTTACCGAAAGAGCCACCAGGCCGGTTCCTTGGACAGAGAGCACGTGCAATTGGGGTTGGAGCTCGGCCCTCCCGCTCGATGACCGCGTAACGCGGTGTCAGCGTTTCCTGACACGCGAGTAGGTGCGAGGGCTCCATGAATATCTCCTCACCGTTGACTTGGACCACCGTGATTTCTCTTCCGCGGTCGGTGAGCAACAAACGGCCGGTACCGCTGACGATGACCAGCGATGGCATTCCTTCCTCCCGCTGAGGCTTGACCCAAAACGTCAGGTTTCCACTGTAGCTGTAGATTGTTCCTTGTTTGATGAAGACCTTTCCGGAAAAGCTTACTTCCATCAGGTTGTTCTCGAGGTATCGAAAGCTGTCGTCTCGGAGCCTCAATTGTGACTCCAAATGCGTCGTGCGATCGTCGTCATCTTCCCCGAGCGAGGTTGGCTCTCGGCGCGAGTCATCGGGCGTTTGCTCGGTCATCTCGCCGGCTATGATGGGCGGGACCTTCAGTCTCAGGGTGTGATCCCCGCTTCTCCGGGAACCCTTTCGACGCTCCAGTCGCGCAGCCGTGAACAGGTCCTTGGACACGGCGGAGATAGATTTCGAGGAAGCAACTTCGTTAAGAGGTTGGTCGGGTACGACCGGGTCGGTGAGTCGCACGACGGTCGGGAGGAGTGGGCCGGTCTCGTCACCGCGGTCTTCTTGTCCCTCTCTAGCTGGCTCGGCAGGCTTTCAAACCGTTATTGAAATGCAGGATGTAGGAGTCGGGGTTTCCGTCGATGAGGCGGCGATAAATACCGGCCGACTCGGTGTATTTTTCGCGCTTGAAGTAGATCAGTCCGAGGAGGTTCAGGACGCGCTGATCGGCAGGCCGCATGCGCCGGGCCGCTTCGAGCTCCCGTTCTGCGACCGCGAAGTTGCGTTGCTCGAAATTCTCCATTCCGCGGTTGAGATGGACAAAGAACAACCCCTGGTCGAATGGAGTCGGCGCACTGTCTGCCATCGGCCTCTGCGGCCTGCCAATCCTATCAATCTTGTCAGGGCTCTAGAAGCTCGTATTCTAAACCGGACGGCCGTGTCCTGGTGATATAGATGACGCCATTTTGATCCCGGTAGCGATAGTACCGACACTCCGCGGCGGAAACGTCATTAACGCGTGTTGCGGCGGTTCCAACGACATCGTTTTCCGGCGCGGGCTTGGGCTGACCTGCGATAGGTTTGGAGGCATTGGTAGGTGGCGGTGCGGCTTTTGCCGTCTTCGTTGGGCCTCCGTGCACCCTGGTTCGGCCACCCGGCCGGTCGATACTGTAGGTGCGACCTCCCTTGGTAATTCGGACTCGGGAGCCGGCGCGGTAGACTGCTAGCACCTTTTTCACGTAGTTCAGCGTCTCTTTGTAAGGCGGCACTCTTTTGAGGCGTCGGACCGGCGTTGGTCCCGCGTTATAGGCGGCCAGCGAGAGCCGAAGATCCTTGAACTCGTCCAGCAGGTCACGAAGATGCCTGGTGCCGGCGCTTACATTTTGCCAGGGGTCATAGGGGTTCACGACGCCATATCTTCGGCCCGTCTCCGGCATGAGCTGCATAAGCCCTTGTGCTCCCTTGTGGGAACGAGCGAAGCGGTTGAATGCCGACTCGATCGCGATGACTGCCTTCACCAAGGCGTGATCCACCCCGGATTCTCGCGCCGCCCTCAGGATGAAACGATCGTATTGTCCGTTGTAGCGCCAGATCTTGCCGGCCTCTTCGGGGCTCCTCCTCGTGATGAGATTCATCCGAGAGTCGGTGGGAACGTTGGACAGAATGAGCACACCTTTTTCGTTGGTGAAGCCATAGATCTGCGCGTTTGCGTCAATCGCTAGGAGCGACAGGGCTACGCCCCAACACCATCCGGCGAGCGTCCTTTCTCTCATTCAACCCCCGAGTGTTCCGCGAACCGTTTTCCGTCCCTCTTCGTAGAGATTCTCAAGTTGCTCTGGATGGCGACCGCCGGCCTCGGCACGTTCGGGTTTCCCTCCCCCCCGTCCGTCGATGATGGGCAGCAAGCGCTTCATCAGTTGGTCGGCTCTGAGCTTTTTTGTGACGTCCGGAGACACTTCGACGATCACCGAAACCCTCCCGTCGCTGATGGCTCCCGAGATGGCGACCCACGGGCGATTCCGGTTCTTGTTCTTGAAGGCATCCATGAACTGACGATGCTCCTTCTTGTTGTAGTTCTGTAGCGGTTCCGGTGTCCACACGAGAACTCCCCCGATCTCGGTGCTTCGATCTTCGACGGCCTGAGGGGAGCCGGTGGCTAGCTTGAGCTTCAGCTGCTCGATTTCTTTCTCGCGTTTCTTGAGCTCGTCACGCAGGCGTTCCGCCGAGGCGATGAGCGCTTCGGGTTGCGTCCGGAGAGCTTCGCTAACGCCCTCTACGAGCCGTCTTTGAGAGCGAGCGTAATCCACCGCGGCCTGACCGGTCAGCGCCTCCACCCGACGCACCCCGGAAGAAATGGAGGATTCCGACGTCAGGACGAACAGACCCGCCTGACCGGTGTGGTGAAGGTGGGTTCCTCCACAGAGCTCGATACTGAAATCGGGTACCTCGACCACGCGCACGCGTTCCCCGTACTTTTCCCCGAAGAAGGCGATGGCCCCTCGATCGAGAGCCTCGTCGAGAGGCAACTCCGCGGTTTTGATCGCGAGGTCCTCTTGGATCTTGTCGTTGACGCGACTTTCGATTGCTTCGAGCTCTCGCGGCTGCACAGGTGCGAAATGCGAGAAGTCGAAACGGAGGCGATCCGGTGCCACCAATGAACCGGATTGCTTTACGTGCGGCCCCAAGGTTTCGCGAAGCGCGGCGTGGAGCATGTGCGTGGTGGTGTGGTGAGATGCGGTGGAGCGCCGAGTCTGCTCATCGACACGAGCCACGACCTTCTGGTCACGAGCGAGCGTGCCCTTCTTGATGCGAACTCGATGGGCGTAGAGCCCGGGGATGGGCACTTGTGTGTCCAGTACATCGGCCACGCCTTCTTGACCGGACAGAATTCCGCGGTCGCCTACCTGACCACCGCCTTCGGCGTAGAAAGGTGTGTAGTCGAGGAACACCTCGCCTTCCTGACCCTCGACGAGGGCCGGAACTTCGTTATCTTCGTGGGTGAGAGCGAGAACCTTCGCGTCATCGACCACCGTTCGCTCATAACCGCGGAACTCGGTCTCTACTCGATTGCGGAGGTTCCCGTAGATGCTCTTGTCAACACTCTTGTCGAGGGCGACCTTCTTCCACGATTCACGGGCGCGGCGGCGTTGTTCCGCCATCTCTTTCTCGAAGCCCGCCGCATCGACGGTTATCCCTCGTTCGGATGAGATCTCGTCGAGCATGTCGAGGGGTAAACCGAAGGTATCGTAAAGTTTGAAGGCGACCTTGCCGGACAAGGTGGGGGCGTTAGGGGGCAATAATGGACTGACTTGGCCGCCACGGGGAGGTTGCTGGCGCGGTGGAGCCATGTCGGGAAAAGAGGTCTCCAAAAAAGCCAGCTCGTTCTCCAGGGCGGCGATTCCGGTAGCCAAGGTGCACTTGAATCTATCTTCTTCCGAGTGCACGACACGGTTCACGAGGTCTTGGCCCAGCAACAATTCCGGATAGGCCTCCTGCATCTGCTCCACGACCGTGCCCGTCAATTCGTGGAGAAACGGCTCCTCGAGGCCCAGACGTTTTCCGTGACGCATCGCCCGGCGCATGATCTTCCGCAAGACGTAGCCGCGACCTTCGTTCTGCGGCATCACCCCGTCGGTGATGAGGAAAGTAGTTGCCCGAACGTGATCGGCAATGACCCGGAAGGAAATATCGTCCTGTTCCGAGGCTCCGTAGGTCTCGCCAGTCAAGGATTCGATCTCGGCGAGGTAAGATTTGAAGAGGTCGGTGTCGTAGTTGCTATCGACTCCCTGCGACACCGCGGAGATCCGCTCCAAGCCCATGCCGGTATCCACACTCGGAGAGGGGAGCGCCTCTGTTTTGCCGTCGGCGTCGCGGTTGAATTGCATGAAGACCAGATTCCAGATCTCGAGCCATCGATCACACTCGCAGGCCACACCAAGGCACCCCTTGAGCTCGGGGCAGGAAACGTGATCGCCCTGGTGGAAATGGATCTCCGAACACGGTCCGCAGGGACCGGTGTCTCCCATCGACCAGAAGTTGTCCTTGCGACCCAAACGGTGAATTCGCTCTGTCGGCACATAGCGAGCCCAGTGCTGGGCGGCCTCTTCGTCGGCCGGAACCTCGGAGTCGCCTTCGAAGACCGAGACCGCTAATCTCTCCGGTGGCAGCTCGAGCTCCTTGGTGAGGAAGTCCCACCCGAAATCGATAGCATCCTTCTTGAAATAGTCCCCGAAGGAAAAATTTCCCAGCATTTCGAAAAAAGTGTGATGCCGCGCCGTCATGCCGACGCTTTCCAAGTCGTTGTGCTTGCCCCCAGCCCGCACGCACTTTTGCACGCTGGCGGCGCGCCGGTAGTCGCGTTTCTCCAGTCCAAGGAAGACGTCCTTGAATTGGTTCATCCCGGCGTTGATGAAGAGAAGCGTCGGATCATCGTGAGGCACGAGCGAGGAGCTGGGAGCCACACGATGCCCCCGTTTCTCGAAAAATCCGAGAAAGCGCTTCCTGAGCTCCGCGGATGTCATGTCGTGTTTATTCTCCACTCAGTCATGCTGTGCTTTTGTCTGCAGGGCTTTGCAGAGCCTGTCGAATCGCCTCGGGGCTGAATCCCCGGGCGTACAAATGCCGATAGGCCCGAGCCAGTCTTTGGCGCGGCGTGCCGCGCCGTCGATCGGTGCGCCGGAACCGTTCGAGCACTTCAGCAACCATTCTTGATTCTCCCTCTGGAAACGCTTCCGCTAAGGCTTGCTCGATGTGAGAGTCGGCGACCCCGCGTTTGCGGAGGCCCTGGGCGATCCGCGCCGGTCCCCAGTATTTGCGACTTCGTGCGGTGTGCGCGAAAGTCTGTGCAAAGGCGAGATCGTCGACGTAATGTCGGCTACGAAGCTCGGGGAGGGTCGCGGAAATCTCGGACGTCGCATAGCCGGCCCGATCCATTTTTGAGATGAGCTCCCCTTCGCTATGCGCGCGTCGGGCCAGCCGGAGCAGGGCGAATTCCAGAGGCGAACGGCTGGAGCTTGTACGCGTGCCCTTTCTAGCTGAATTCGAACTCTGAATCACCCCGGTCATCCATGAAGTCGGACATGCTCTTCTCCATCTCCTCTTGAGCCAGGTCACTGGTGGACTGGATCCCCTGGATCTTGAGCTTGAACTCGTCAGGGTTGCTCGCCCGGCGTAAGGCCTCATCGTAGGTGATGAGGTCTTTCTTGTAGAGATTGAAGATGGACTGATCGAAGGTCTGCATTCCGTATTGTGAAACGCCGGCGGCAATCGCTTCGTGGATTAGCTTGGTCTTGTCCTTGTTGATGATGCAGTCGCGGATGAACGGTGTGGCGATCATCACTTCGACTGCGGGGACTCGGCCATTGCCATCCACACGGGGGATCAATCGCATGGAGACGACCGCCTTCAAAACGCCCGCCAACTGCAGCCGAATCTGTTTCTGCTGGTGGGGCGGGAAGACCGAAATGATTCGGTTGATGGTCTCCGTGGCGTCCAGGGTGTGCAGCGTCGAGAGCACGAGATGGCCCGTCTCTGCGGCGGTGATGGCGGTCTCGATCGTTTCGTAGTCACGCATCTCACCGACGAGGATTACGTCGGGGTCCTGACGCAAAGCGCTACGCAAGGCGCCGGCGAAACTCTTGGTGTCGACCTCGACCTCGCGCTGGTTGACGATGGATTTCTTGTCTCGATGCAAGAACTCGATCGGATCCTCGATGGTCATGACGTGCTCGCAGCGATGCGCGTTGATGTAGTCGATCATCGCGGCGAGGGTCGTCGACTTACCGGAACCTGTGGTTCCGGTGCAGAGAATGAGTCCGCGGGTTTCCTGAGCGATTTGTTCGAGCACCAACGGTAGGCCAAGCTCCCGGATCGTTAGAATCTTGACCGGAATGACGCGGAGGACCAAACCGACCGTTCCGCGCTGTTGGAACACGTTGCAACGGAAGCGACCTAGGCCGGGAACGCTGTAGGCGATATCGATTTCGAGATTATCCTTAAACTTTTGCTTTTGACGGTTGCTCATGATGGAGAACGCCATGGCGATGGTGTCTTCCTGCATGAGCCTCTTCATCTCCACCAGAGGCAGAAGCTCTCCGTTGATGCGGAGCACGGGATGGCTGCCGACCTTGAGGTGCAAGTCGGAAGCCTTACGCTCCGAAGCGATCTTCAAGAGATCGTTGATATGCATCGTTTCGCCTCTTTCAAATCTCGCTTATGCAGACCGAATCGTCGTCGACGTTTCCGGTATCTTCATCAGGCCGTAGACCCGGCTTCCTTCTTGGAGAAGCCCTCACGAGAAGCTTCGGCGATGTAAGTGAACCAGCCGTGACGGTCCTCCCGTTCGCCGCTTAGAATTCCGAGAAACTCATCTTGAAGGCGTTTGGTTATAGGGCCGCGCTTTCCGGAGCCCACCGGGATCTTATCAATGGAGCGGACTGGCGTGATTTCGGCCGCAGTCCCCACCATGAAGACCTCGTCCGCCGTATAAAGCGCCTCTCGAGGAATGACCTGTTCCTTGGTCGGGATGCCTGCGTCGTGAGCCAGAGTCAGCACCGAATCTCGAGTAATGCCCGGCAGAATCATGGACTGATAGGGCGGGGTCATCAAGGTTCCATTCGACACTAGGAACAAGTTCTCTCCGCTGCCCTCGCTGACGAAACCGAAGGAGTCGAGGGCAATACCCTCGGCGTAGCCTTCCACGAGGGCCTCCATCTTGACGAGCTGAGCGTTCATGTAGTTGGCGCCTGCTTTTGCCGCTGTCGGCAAGGTGTTGGGAGCGACGCGATTCCAGGAGGAGACGCGGACATCGACGCCTTCCGCCACAGCCTTTTCGCCGAGGTACCTGCCCCATTTCCAGACGATGATGCAGCACTCCACCGGACAGGGAAAAGGGTTAACGCCCAGCGAGTGATAGCCGCGATAGATGATGGGGCGTATGTAACATTCGTCCATGGAGTTGACGCGGATGGTCTCGACGATGGCTTTACTGTAATCCTCGAGGCTAAAGGGAATCTCCATCCTGTAGATCTTGCAGGAGTTGAACAGACGCTCCACATGCGGCTCCAGCCGGAAGATCCCCGACCCGTTGGCCGTGTTGTAGCAACGAATTCCCTCAAAGAGAGCCGACCCGTAGTGAACGACGTGAGAGCCAACGTGAAGGGTCGCGTCATCCCAGGGGACGAACTTACCGTTCATCCAGATTTTTTCAGATTTCGGCAGCACCTATTGTGTTCACCCGTGCTCAGATCGATCCGTGAATTGTTCCCGGTGGAATAAGTTCAGATATTGCTCTAATCATACTATCCTAGGGCAAAAACCCCAATCCTGTCAACACGTTCGGCCGCCGCCCGGCCACTTCGATAGATGGCACTTCGGTATCTTGGCGGCCAGCAGGATCTGAAAGGGCGTCTGGCTTTCTTGATACGAGCAGTCCCTATTTTGACGCTAGGCACGCTGGAAGGGCCCGCTTGCCCGGCGCCTGGTCCACGCAGATTAAAGGCACCCTGGTATTTTGGGGGCGCCCTGCCCACGCAGATTAGAAGCACCAGGGTGTTCTGGGCGCCCCAAAGGGGGCGTCCAACATGGACACCTGGCTTCGTTGATAGCAGCAACGCGCTATTTTGGCGTCTGGGACGGGAGCCTGGCAGCCAGGCGTCACTGTTTCTCGCCACAAAAGGGACAGTTCTCTGCCCGGTGGTGGAGGGGCTTCCGGCAGTGCCAGCAGAATCGGCTGGGGGGCCGTTCGCGAGCCTTGAGTCGTTTCCGGATGTCGGTCAGGCGCGACGCTCTATAGTCGATCTCGGAGACCGTGGCCAGGTCATCGAGGAGCTCACCGGCCCCTTGATATCGGTCGGTGACCTCGGGAGCGAGAGCCTTTTGCACGATTTCATCGATCTCGCGAGAGATGGCACGGTTTCGCTCCCTGGGAGGCACTAGCCGTCCCGAGGACACCATCTTCTCCAGCTGTCTAGGGTTGGTGCTGAAGTAGGGAAGTGAGCCGGTCATCATCTCGTACATGATGACTCCGATGGAGTAGACGTCGGAAGCGAAGACCGCCCGCCCCTGGAATTGTTCCGGTGCCATATAGGGGGGACTCCCGATGACGGTGGAGGCGTGATCGGCTATCTCTAAAAACCGGGAGGTACCGAAATCGGCGATCTTGACGTCGCCCGACTCGGTGATAAGAATATTCCCTGGACGAAGATCGCGGTGCAGGACACCCTGGCGGTGAGCGTGCTCTACGCCAGCGCAGATCTGTCGGGAGAATGCCAGCGCCCGCGGGAGGTCGATCACCTTGTCCCGAGTTAGGAGCGCTTCCAGAGTTTCGCCTTCGACCAACTCCATGACGATGAAGAAATACTCGTCCGCTTTCTCGGCGGTGACGATTCGCACAATATTGTCGTGATCGAGGGCGGCAAGCAGCCTGGGCTCCCGAAGAAGCTCGGTGAAATCGACGCTCTGATGGTGCGGAACTTTGATCGCGAACTTCTTGTCGATCCAAGTGTCCTTGACCAGATAGACGGTGCCGAAGCCGCCGCTGCCTAGGGTCTGGAGGATTTGATACTTACCGATCTCCTGCCCGAGAAGGAACATCCGCGCGGGAGTATAGCACCATCAGGAAATTTTTCTAACGGCCCCGTCCCGGCCATCCCGGCCAGACTCAGGGCTGCGACAGCCACTCCAAGATCGCGGTGGCCGCCAGGGCCGCGGTCTCGGTCCGGAGAGTTCGGGGCCCAAGCCCGACCGGTTCGAAGCCTTTGGCCACGGCGTAGGCGACCTCTTCTTCGGCCCAACCGCCTTCCGGACCGATGACCACCAGACAAGATGACGGGTGGGGCTCACCACGGAGAGGCGGCCCGCCCACCGTGAACAGAAGTCGGCGCGAGTGGTCTTCATTTTTGATGAGATCTTCGAAAGTAATTGGCTCTTCTACTCGCGGAACGATTCCGCGCCCCGATTGCTTACATGCTTCCTCGGCGATTCGGCGCCAGCGGGCTAGCTGTCCCGCCGCGCGGCGAGCGGAAGCAGCGGTGCGATTAGTGAGGAGCGGAACGACACGCTGAACACCCAGCTCGGTGAGCTTTTGGACGATCCGAGCCATGCTGTCCATCTTCGGCACGGCGACTGCCACGGTGAGCTCGAGAGGGGATTCTCGGGTGGCGACGAGATCGAGTAGCTTTGCCGCCGCAGTGGTTTTATCGCAACGCGTCAGGACGGCTCGAAATTCCTTGCCTCGCCCATCGAAGATAACTACTTCGTCGTCTGGGCGCAGGCGAAGTACGTGTAGCAAATGGTGCGCCTCGGTACCAGCGATCACCACTTCGCCCTCGGTTGGAATATCGGGAATGAGAAAGCGCCGTTCGCGCATCAACGCGTCGAGCGAGCGAGCAGAGTGGCCCATTCGCCGGCCGTGTAATAGCGAACCGGCTCCATGTGGGAAGGTAATCTCTTCATTAGCCCTTCGACTTCGGAGACAAGGACGCCCGATAGGATGAGTGCGCCGCGAGGTACGACCCACGTGGTTAGTCTTCTTAGGTGCCGAACCAATATTGAAAGACTGAGGTTGGCGATGACGAGATCCGCTCCACCCGGACGAGCATCAGAAAGGCTACAAGTCAGGACTTCAACTCGTCCATCCAGCCCGTTGCGACTCACGTTCTCGCGCGCACACGCCGCCGCCACTGGATCAATTTCGATGCCGAGCACCGACTCGCAGCCTACGGCGGCCGCCGCCATCGCCAGAATTCCGGTTCCGGTTCCTGCATCAATGACTCTCATTCCCGGTGCGGCGCATTTTTCTATGAATTCTAGACAGACCCGAGTCGTGTCGTGACTTCCCGTACCGAACGCTTGCTCGGGGTCGATACGAAGGACGAAGCGTCCGGTCTTTGGAGGCGTTTGCCAAGACGGTGAGACGTAGAACCGCTCACCCAGTGCAAGACCCGACAGACCTTTCCGCCAGCGCTCGAGCCAGTCCTGTTCGGCGACGGCGACGATCGGGCCTATGCGAAGGCGAGGGAGGTCCTGTGCCAGTCTCTCGCTAAGGGGCCCAAGATCTGTGCCGGGGAGGAAAAACGCGTGTTCAAGCGAGGAGCCCGCGACCGTCTCCGTACCTATGCAGCCTTCTTCGAAGAGTGTGCAGATGGCGGCGTCGATGTCCTCACTGGGTCCCCTGAAGAGAAGGCTAGGGTAGCTTCGCTGGGGTCCCGGCATTGGTCAAGGTTGGGCGGCGGGCCGGCCTCATGGCCGGCGAACGCTCCCACCGATGAGTCTACGATCCGAATAGCTTGTCGAGGAAGCCCCTTTCCTTGCCGTCTCCACGGTGGGTTGGAGAGAGGGGAGGCGTCAGCTCTCCAAGTTGCCTGAGCACTTTGCGTTGTTCCTCACTCAGCTTGCTCGGCGTGACCACGTTGAGTGCAACCAGCTGGTGTCCCCGGCCGTGCCCACGAAGTCGCGGAACGCCTTTTCCTTTGAGCTTGAAAATCGTGCCGGTCTGCGTGCCCTCGGGAACGGTGATCCGCTCTTTGCCATCGATGGTCGGAACTTCGATCTGATCGCCCAAGGCGGCTTGGGTAAAGCTGATGGGAACCTCGCAAAAAATGTCGTCCTCGCGACGCCCAAAGAAGGGATGATCTTCTACTTTAAGAAAGACGTAGAGATCTCCAGGTGGTCCGCCGCCCGCGCCGGCTTCGCCCTCGTCGGTTAGGCGAAGCCGCGACCCGGTGTCGACTCCGGCGGGTATTTTGATGGAGAGCTCCCGTTCCCGTGCAACCTGGCCGCTCCCAGAGCACTCTGGACAAGGCGTGGGGATGACTTGTCCGGTGCCATGACACCTGCCGCAGGCACGCGAGACGACCAGGAATCCTTGTTGGTAGCGAACATGTCCGCGACCTCTGCAAGTGGAGCAAAAAGACTTCTTGGTTCCAGGCGCCGAGCCCGAACCACGGCAGTTGGAACAGGTTTGGGTACTCGGGATCCGAATCCGTGTCTCGGTTCCTTTGACCGCTTCTTCGAAGGCGATCTCCAGATCGTAGCGGAAATCTGCCCCGCGTTGGACAGAGCCTCTCGACCGCCCGCCGCCGAATATGTCGCCGAAGCCGAACAGATCTTCGAAAATGCTTCCGCCGAAAATGTCCGAGAACTCGCGAAAGATATCCCGATTGACCGAGGGACCGCCTTTGAGACCGGCGCGGCCGTACTGGTCGTACGCGGCTCGTTTGTCGGGGTCTCGGAGGATGCTGTAGGCTTCCGCGGCTTCCTTGAAAACATCCTCGGCGTTCTCGTCCCCTGGATTTTTGTCTGGGTGAAGCTTGACGGCGAGCTTTCGGTAGGCGCTCTTGATCTGCTGTTGACTTGCTGATTTACCGACGCCTAGAATGTCGTAGTAATCTCGCTGGCTTACGCCGACCAATCGTTGTCTCCTCTTGTTGTTCCGTTAACCTCCGAGCATTGCTTGCTGCAAAGCCCTGGCGGCAGAGTCCAACTCGGCCAAAGCCGACTTTAGCTCTTCGATACTCCCGTCCTTTTTCTGTTCTGCGCCCGCCAAGGTATCACTCGCCTTGGTCTTCTCTTCTTCGGTCAATTTGTCGCCGCAGTCTTCGAAGCTTTTCTTGGTGGTCTCCAGTAGCCCTTGCAGTTGGACTGCGACTTTCTCATGTTCTTTCTCGGTTTCTAGGTCTTCTTTGCGTGTCACGGTCTCCGTGCGCAGGCGGTTCACTTCGGCCTCGGAGAGACCGCTCACGGCTCGGGTCACGATGTTCTGGTGCCAGCCGGTAGCCTGGTCGAGCGCGGTCACTTGGACGATGCCGTTCACGTCGATTTCGAAGGATACTTCGATTTGGGGGACCCCCTTCGGGGCGGGCGCGATGTCGGTCAGTTGGAACCGGCCCAGTGAAGAGTTGTAGGCGGCTTGCTCGTTCTCGCCCTGCAGGACGTGAACCTCGACTTTAGTCTGGTTATCGGTGACGGTCGTGAAGATTCGGCTCTTCTTGGTGGGAATGGTGGCTTGACGATCGATGAGGGGAGTAAACGTCCCGTCCTTGGTCTCGATACCGAGCGTGTGCGGCGTGACGTCGAGCAGAACTAGGTCGGTGACATCTCCGGAAAGGATGCCGGTCTGGATCGCGGCGCCGATCGACACGACTTCGTCCGGGTTCACGCTCCGGTTGGGCTCGCGGCCAAAGACTCGCCGCACGACCTCGACGACCTTGGGCGTACGGGTCTGGCCCCCAACCACGACGACATCGTCGATGTCGTCCTTGGTGAGGCCGGCGTCCTTCAAGGCGGCCATGCACGGCTCGACAGTCCGCTCCAGCAAAGGATGGATCATTTCCTCGAACTTTGCTCGCGTGAGGACGGTGTTGAGATGTTTGGAGCCGGACTGGTTTGCGGAGACAAAGGGAAGAACGATCTCCGACTGAGTGGACGTGGAGAGCTCGCACTTGGCCTTCTCCGCCGCTTCCTTGAGCCTCTGGAGTGCCATGCGATCCCCGGTGAGATCGATCTCGGTCTCGGTCTCCTTCTTGAACTCTTCAACGAGCCAATTGATGATGAGCTGATCGATGTCCTCCCCCCCCAGATAAGTGTCGCCACCGGTGGCGAGTATCTGGTAAACCCCGTCTTGGAGCTCCAGGATCGAGATGTCGAAAGTGCCTCCACCGAGGTCGTACACCGCGATCTTAACGGCCTGCGTTTGTTGAGCTCCATAGGCTAGGGCAGCGGCGGTGGGCTCGTTCAAGATACGCAGCACCTTCAGTCCCGCGATGGCTCCGGCATCCTTGGTAGCCTGTCGCTGCGCATCGTTGAAGTACGCGGGAGCGGTGATGATGGCATCTTTCACCGGCTCACCGAGATAGTCTTCCGCCGCCGCCTTCAGCTTCTGAAGGATGATGGCCGAAAGCTCGGGAGGGCTATAGACCTTATCGTGGATCTTGATGTGGGCGTCTCCGTTGGCAGACTGGACCATCTCGTAGGGGAGAATGTTCCTGGCGCCCTCGATCTCTGGAGAGTCGAAACGCCGTCCGATCAACCTCTTGACGCCGTGGACGGTGTTTTGGGGATTGGTCAGTGCCTGCCGCTTGGCGATCTGTCCCACTAGCCGCTCGCCCTTATTGGTAAAGGCCACGATGGAAGGAGTTGTCCTCGCACCCTCTTGGTTGGGGATGACTTGTGCGGTTCCGCCTTCCATCACGACAATGCAGGAGTTTGTCGTGCCGAGATCGATTCCCACCAGCTTGCCCAATGCTTTAGCTCCCTTGTTTTTGGCTTCTTCGGCGATCCGCTTTGGAACCCGAGACGGATGCCCTCGATGATTCCGGGTCCACTATGTTAGGCATCAGACTCCGAACTTTCATCGCCAGCCCGAACTTCCTCGGGCGACGCGGTGTCATTATTTTCTTCGTTGACCGAGGGGTTATGGCCGACTCTGACCATCGCCGGTCTCAACAAGCGCTCCCTAAGAAGGTAACCCTTTTGAAGAACATCTAGGATCTCGCCTTCATGGTGCTTGGCCGTTTCGACGCGCGCCACCGCTTCATGTACGTGGGGATCAAAATCCTCGCCTAGAGCGTTCACTTCTCGTAGGCCAGCCTTTTTCAAGACGTCACCGAACTGGCGATAGATGATCGCAACTCCTTCCCGAATCTGTTTTTCGGAGTCGGACTCGTCTCCCCGCGTCGTTCCCAAAGCCCGCTCCAGGTTATCCAGTACCGGCAAGATCTCGAGAACTAACTCCGACGTGGCGTAATAAACGAACTCCTTCTGCTCTCGTTCGATGCGCTTCCGATAGTTGTCGAACTCCGCGTGTTTGCGCCGAAGGAGATCTTGGGTCTCCTGGAGCTCTTGCTGGAGTTTGTCGACCCTAGCGTCTTCTGCGGTAGGCGCGGAAGGTTCCGCTGGCTCGACTAGACCTGTCTCTTCTTGCCCGGCTTCTGCGGGCTCCACTGCTGCCAGGCCGTACTCTTCTTCAGCGAGTTCCGCGGGCTGAGGGGAGTCGGTATGTTCCGTCGCCGTGGCATCGCCCTCGTCTGTCACCGGTATCGTTTTCTTGCGCTTACTCATGGTTCATGGCAACCCCATGGTTTGGGGGCGCCTGACTAAGCTGGTTCATGGCAACTCCGTGAATTGGACGCCCCCACTGTGGCTAATGGTATCCGACAACGAGCGGGCGATGTAATCGACGACCGAGATGAACTTTGCGTACTCCATCCGGGTCGGCCCCATGATTCCGACCGAGCCCAACTCTCGATCCTGATACCGATAGCTGGCGGCAATCAGCGAGATGCCCTCGAGGTCTGGAACCGGCGCTTCCGAGCCGATAATGATCTGGAGGTCGCTGCCCTCCAAACAAGCGGTGAGGATCTCTAGGACGCGGTTCTTCTCCTCGAGCGTGGCGAAAAGTTGCTGCGCGCGCTCGATGTTGCTACTGAACTCGGGTTTTGCCAGCATCCGCGAGGTACCTTCGAGGTACACATCGGACGCAGGCGCGTTTTCAGCAAAAGCCACCTGGCCCAAGGTCAAGGCGTTCTTGACGACACGATCGTAAAGGGCTTGTTCCTCTCTCAATTTCAAGAGCAACGTTTCTCTCGCCTCCGCGAGTGTAAAGCCCCGGAACTCGGTGTTCAAATACCGAGCGCACCGTTCCAGTTCCGCACCGGTGAACTCTTCCGTCAGCTCGACCACCCGGTTTACAACCTGCCCCGTTTCCGAAACCACCACGACGAGAAGTCGGCGGGGGGCTAGCCTGACGAAGTCCACGTGCCGCAAAGTACTTTGCTGGATGTCGGGGCCAATGACGAAGCTCACCATGTCGGTCATGCTTGCCAGAAGGTGAGACGTCTCTTGCATGAGCGACCCAAAGTTACCCCCGGATTGTTTGAGACTGCTCCCAATCATGTCTCGCTCGACCGGGGACAGCCCGCTGCCCTTCATGACCGTGGTGACGTAAAAACGATATCCCTTATCGGTCGGTACTCGTCCCGCCGAGGTGTGCGGCTGGAACAGATAACCGAGCTCTTCTAGGTCGGCCATGACGTTGCGAATCGTGGCCGGAGAGAGACCTAGGGGGTTCACTTCCGCCAGCGTTCGGGAGCCCACGGGGTCACCGAAGGCGATAAACGTATGCACCGCCTGCCGAAGGATATCCTGCGTCCGCGCATCCAAAACTGGTCTTTTCATACTTTTCGCTCGGAAGTCCAAATCTTAGCACTCTCGGCTCAAGAGTGCTAAGTCCTTATCTAGCAAATATCTCCGGAGTTGTCAAGAAAATCGCCACTTCGCCGCGACAGGCGCGCACAGATCAACAGGTCGAACTGCAAATATGATGGAACCAGCATTTAAGGATAGCATACCAGCTGCTAGGGAAGAACCCCTTCTCGCCTGCCAACATCCTGCCGGGACACATTCCAATTGCGAGACGAGTACTTGCTCTCAGCCAGGCGCTGCGCGGTCTCCATCTCGAAGACCGAGAGGTCGTGCCCGGTGGCCGGTTCTCCCATTGCTTGCTCGAACTCAGTCGCTAGCTTCTTCATCAACTCCGACGCGGAAAGAGGACGTTCAACGAGCTCGTTGATTCCCAGCGCCTGCAGTTCATTTGCGAGTCCGGGGCCGACCACCTTGGACCAGAGTGCTCGATCGAGACCCAAAAGGATCGATCCGTGCTGCATGAAGCCTCGGGAGCTCCACTTCTGGGCACTCCCGACCAGCTTGCGCCCTCCCGAGGTAAGCTCGTGACCCGTGGGAACGGCGAAACACGGAAGCGCGTCGTTTACCGACTGAGCAGCAGATGAGTGCTTTGACGAAGAGGGGAGCGGGTCCACTGGAACTCCGTTCCTCTCGAGGCATCGGTGTAGCACGCGACTAACCCACCGGTAGACGCTTCGCACCGAAATCCCTCGAAAAGGTCCTTCCGCACCGGCGGTGACGCAATAAGTGAGCTCCCGATCATGAAACACCGCTCTTCCTCCGCTCAGACGCCGGACAGTTTCGATCCTTAGCCTCCGACACCCTTCGAGGTCGCAAGTCTCTTCAAGATTTTGCCGGAAGCCGATGGACAGTGTGGGGCGAGACCAAGAGTACAAGCGAACCGTGGGCGGCGCCTGGCCACCGATCGCAGAAAGAAAAAGCGCCTCATCGACAGCCATGTTCATCGCCCCATCACGAGGCGGATCGAGCAAGAGTCTCCAGGGCAATGTCACGGCGGGGGCGCGAGCTCTAATTCATAACAGGTTTACGAGATCGGTGAAGGGACGGCCCTGGGAGGTCGCGACCGGTTCGCATGTCACCTGGCCCTGGTAAACGTTGACACCTTTGCGGAGTGTCGGGTCTGCTTTCACTGCGCCGAGAAGCCGTCCTGAGCGATTCGCAGGGCGTAGGGAAGTGTGAGGTTCGTCAAGGCAACGTAGAGGTACGGGGTACCGCTCCCGGCATGTTAGTCACGCAGTAGTGGAGGACTTCGTCGACGACGTAGGTGGGGTCGCTATGCGTGGTGGAATGGGTGGTCTCGATGCACCCGCCTTGATCGACGGCGACGTCCACGATCACCGATCCGTGTTTCATTTGGCGAACCATGTCCCGGGTTACCAACTTGGGTGCCGACGCACCAGGGATGAGCACGCCTCCCACGACGAGGTCGGCCGTGCGAAGTGATTCGAGAATCGTGAGCGGGTTCGACATCAAAGTCGTGATTAAGCTGGCGAAAAGGTCATCGAGGTACTGCATCTTGGAATGGCTCTTTTCGATGACGGTGACACGCGCACCCATTCCTAGCGCCATCTTCGCCGCGTTGACTTCCACGACTCCGCCCCCGATGATGACCACATGGGCGGGCGCAACTCCCGGGACACCACCCAGGAGTATTCCTGCTCCACCCTGGTTCTTCTCTGTCAGGCGACACTAGCTTCCGCCGGTCTTCGCCGTGGAACTGGGAGCCGACGCCACCGCGGATTCTGGCGAAGACCCTCGCGTCGTGCGTTTCTTTGGACCCGAACGCTTCTCGTTGACCGTCATCCGACTGGCTCCGCGAAAGATGGCTCCTTCGGCTACGGCAATGCGCGGAGCGCGAAGATTCCCAAGAATCTTGCCGGTGCGGGTGATCTCGATTCTGTTCTTCGCCGTGCAATCGCCTTCCAGTGTTCCGCGGATGGAGACGTTGTCCGCTTCTATCTGCGCTTTCACGAAACCGGCTTCGCCGATCACGACCAAGCCGCTGCTCTTGATTTTGCCTTCCACACGCCCCTCGATTTGGACGGTCTCGCTCGTATTGAGCTCGCCGGTAATGACCGTTTCCGCGCCGATGAGCGTAGGCGCCGCGATAGGCGAAGTCTCGTTTCGCGTTGAAGAACTTCGAGGGCCGGTTGCCGACTTAGGCTCCTCGGGCTCAGATTTTCCAAACAATCCCACGTTACCTCCTGGAGTTCGGGCTCACGTCGCAGCGCTCAAGAAAGGCCCAATCGCTGCAGCGAATAACGAGGCGGGAAAACGATGTCTCGTGGAGGGTGCAACATGCGCTGGTTCCACCACTTTGGAGCGGGCGACGGGGTTCGAACCCGCGACCCCAAGCTTGGGAAGCTTGTACTCTACCAACTGAGCTACGCCCGCCCCCAAACCTAAAGCATAACGATTATAACGGTACTGAAATCGGACTGTCAAAACAACCGAACCTTTGTTTGACACTAGCAGGCTGCTGAAAAATGCACCCGCAGCCTGCTGCGTGGCGAGCGAGCCCGGCCGGCATGGGCCGCCAGCGGGTGCGCCGAGCGTGGAGCGAGGCGCCGGGCGCGCGAACGGGGAGTGAGCGCGCACTGGTGCACTAGGAGCGGATCACCGTCAATACTTCCTCACGGTGGCGGTTCATCTTCGCCCGGTCAAGGGCTTCGAGATTCAAACGCAGAAGCGGCTCGGTGTTGGAGGGCCGAACATTGAAATGCCAGTCGGTGTATTCGACCGACAGTCCATCCAGCTTGTAGATGCGACCATCAGCGTATTGCGACTCGAGTTTGGTCAGGATTGCGGGCGCGTCGCGGACCTCGGAGTTGATCTCCCCAGTGATAAAATATTTCTCACGTAGTGGGGCGAGAAGCTCGGAGAGTTTCTTCCCCTTCTTGGAGATCAGCTCCAAGATGAGCAAGGCCGGTATCATTCCGTTGTCCGCGAAGTAGTTCTCACGGAAATAGAAATGGCCGCTGATCTCGCCTCCGAAGACCGCGTTCTCGTCTCTCATTCTCTTTTTGATGAAGGCATGCCCCACGCGGTTCATCAAAGCACATCCTCCGAGCCTTTCTACCGTGTCCTTCACCGCCCAGCTCGCTCGGGCGTCGTAGATGATGGTGGCGCCGGGCTCCTTCAGCAGAAACGCCTCGCCCAAGAGCGCGGTGAGGAAATCCCCGGGCACGAACTCTCCCAGGTCGTCGATGAAGAAGCAGCGATCTCCATCCCCGTCCCAGGCGATCCCGAGGTCTGCCCCTCCCGCGCGAACTCTCTCGATGATTTCACGGCGGTTTTCCTCTACCAGCGGATTCGCCTCGTGGTTAGGGAAACTGCCGTCCGGCTCGAAATACATGTCGACCCGTTTGAGCGGGAGGCCGGCGAAGACGTCAGGGGCTACCGCACCGGCCATCCCGTTGGCGGCGTCCATGACGACGCTCAATGGTCGAATAACGTCTGGATCGATGAAGCTTCGAACATGCTTCACGTAAGCGGGGAGGACGTTTTTCTCCACCCACTCGCCGCCCGGCTTATCGGGTAGCTCGCGACCGGAGAGAATCCATTCTTTGATCTCCTTGATTCCCGCATCGCCGGAGAGCGCAAGGGCACCTTCACGAACTAGCTTGAATCCATTGTACTGTTTCGGATTGTGGGAGGCGGTCACCACGGCTCCACCTGACAGGTCGAAGTGAGGCACCGCAAAATAGACCATGTCGGTAGTGGTCATGCCGATATCCAAGACTTTGGCGCCACCCGCTCTGGCACCTTCGCACAAAGCTCTCGCAAACTCCGGCGACGAGTCCCGCATGTCGCGCCCCACAGCAATCGACTCCGCCTCGAGGTAATCAACAAGGCCCCGCCCGATCTTTCGTGCGAGCCCTGGCCCGAGCTCATCGGGCACGATCCCGCGAATGTCATAGGCTTTGAAGATGCCCGGTTCTATGGATTCCTTCCGCACGTGTCTCATCCCTCCGGATGACCGAGCCTACTGAAATCGGCGACCACCGACTTGTCTCCCAAGACCACACCTCGATCCACGACCGCGTGTCTTCCGATATGAGTATTCCTGCCGACCAAGGCGCCGTGCACGCGTGCTTCTTCCCCCACCCGGACGTTGGACCAGAGAACCGAGTCGGCGACGGTTGCCCCCTCCTCGATGCGACAGTTGCTTCCAACCACCGCGAAGGGCTCGATGCGAGCTCCGGGCTTTACCGTCGTGCCGGCTCCGACAAACGCAGGTCCGGATATCCGGGAGTCATCATCCACCGAGGCGGCAGGGTCGATGTAGATCGCCCCTGGCTTCGAGTCGAAACCCTTGAGTTTGGCTTCGCCGCTCAAGAGGTCTTGGTGGGCCTTCAAGTACTTCTCGGGAGTGCCGATGTCGATCCAATAGCCGCGATGAACGTAGGCATAAAAGGGGATCTTCTCTCGTAAGAACGCAGGGAACACCCCTCTCTCGAGAGAGTAGTTCTTGCCGGCCGGTATGTGGGCAAGTGTTTCTGGTTCCAGAATGTAGATGCCGGCGTTGATCGTGTCGCAAGTTATCTCATCGTAACTGGGCTTCTCCAAGAAACGTCGCACGCGTCCGTCTTTCTCCACCTCCACCAAACCATAGGCGGCCGGGTTCTCGACCGAGGTCAGTACGATCGTTGCCTTGGCTCCGGTTTCCTCGTGTTGCGCGATCACCGCGGGAAGATCGACATCGCTCAAGACGTCCCCATTGAAGACGATGGTCCTGCTACCCAGAAACGGCTCCGCCCTCTTGACGGCTCCCGCAGTTCCCAATGGCTCGGGTTCGACGGTATAGAGAATCTTGACCCCGAGATCGCTTCCGTCACCGAAGATCTTTTCGATCCTTCGCGGTTGGTAAGACAAGGAAAGGACGATCTCGGAAATGTCCGAGTGGCGCAAGAGATCGATCTGAAACGAAAGGAATGGGCGGTCCAGGATCGGTACGATGGGTTTCGGGGTGTGCAGCGTCAGTGGGCGCAATCGCGTGCCCTTGCCGCCGGCGAGAATGACTGCCTTCATGGCATACCTGTCGCGAAACTGCAGTTACCCATGGGGGACCCCTCTTTTGTCGCTGCGTTGTGATGACGGATCGTATCACTGCTGCTGGAACGGCGCGGCATGCTAGCACGCGGTCGCCGAGCCTTTCAAACTCCGCGACACTAAGCGCTTCAGATGCTATAGTACAGGGTTGCAGCTCCGGTTCGTGCGGAGACTATAGTCGCATCGCAAAATTTGCCCTGAAGAAGGAAGAGAGTACGGTGAAGGCTCAGGACCTAGGGCGGAAGATTGCAGACAAGACGCTCCGCTTGGCTACCGTGGGCCTGGGGTACGTCGGTCTCCCGCTCTCGGTGGAGTTTGCGAGCGCTGGGGTTCGCGTGGTCGGCATCGATATCGATCGCCAAAAGGTCGATGCCATCGGGCGCGGAGAATCCTACGTCCGGGATGTTCCCTCCGAATCCGTAGCCAAGCTGGTGAAGGAAGGGACGCTCTCCGCCACGACCGACTTCGACGTTCTCAGAGACAAAGATGCGGTCATTATTTGCGTTCCCACACCTTTATCGAAGACCAAGGATCCTGATCTTTCACTTGTGGTCAATGCGAGCCGGGAGATCGGCAAGAGACTCCGCGATGGCCAGCTGGTGGTGCTTGAAAGCACGACATATCCGGGGACGACCGAAGAGCTGATACTTCCGAGCTTGCAAGAAAGTGGCTTGGAAGTGGGGAAGGACTTCTTTCTCGCGTTCTCTCCGGAGCGGGTGGATCCCGGAAACACTCGCTGGAACACGCGCAACACGCCCAAGATCATCGGGGGCACGACGGCGAGTTGCCTCGAAATGGCAACCGCGCTATACGCGCATGCGGTGGACCACGTGATCCCGGTATCTTCGACGCGCAGCGCGGAAATGGTGAAGCTCTTGGAGAACACCTTCCGAAGCGTCAACATCGGGCTCGTTAACGAAGTGGCGTTGATGTGCGATCGTTTGGGGATAGATGTTTGGGAGGTCATCGATGCCGCGGCCACCAAGCCGTTCGGCTTCATGGCGTTTTACCCGGGGCCTGGGTTGGGTGGACACTGCATCCCCATCGATCCTTTCTACCTTTCATGGAAGCTGAAGACCTTGAACTACCGTGCTCGGTTCATCGAGCTGGCGGGTGAAATAAACTCCGCCATGCCGTACTACGTTGTTAACAAGATCCAGGATGCTTTGAACGAGCGCCAGAAAAGCGTCAAGGGCTCTCGCATCCTGATCCTCGGAATGTCTTACAAGAAGGATAACGATGACATACGCGAATCTCCCGGCCTCGATATTCTCAGAATCCTCGAGCAGAAGGGTGCGGAGGTGGTCTATCATGACCCGCTCGTGGCCGAGCTGGAGATGGACGGGAAGACGCACCGCTCGGTGATGCTTGCTGACGCGCTAGGATCGACCGACTGTGCGGTGATCGTGACCGAACACTCTTCATTTGACATGGGGGCCATCGTGGCTCAGGCTCCACTGGTGATCGACACGCGGAATGCAACCAAGCATCTCCGCTCGGAAAAGATCCTGAAGATCTGAGCCTCCGGAGTTCAAGGAGGCCCTAGCGGGAGTCATGACGTTTCCGAATTTGCCCAACGCCCTGACCTTCAGCCGCATCTTCCTGGTGCCGTTGCTGGTGGTGGTCTTGCTGACTCGTACCGAGCGCTGGGAGCTCATCGGCGGGATAATCGTGGCGGTAGCAGCCCTTACGGATTGGCTAGATGGATACTTGGCTCGCCGCCGCGGCCAGGTCACGACGCTCGGCATCATGCTGGATCCAATTGCGGACAAGCTTCTGGTCTCCGCGGCCTTCATCAGCCTGGTGCAGATGGAGCTCGCTCCCGCCTGGATGGTGGTGGTGATTGTCGGGCGGGAGTTCGCGGTGTCCGGACTCAGAAGCGTCGCCATCGCTCGTGGCATTACCATTCCGGCAAGCGGATTGGGCAAGGGCAAGATGTTTACCCAAGTCGTCGCTATCCTGCTTCTCATCCTCGGCAAGAAGTTCCTCGGGCCTTTCTACATCCTTGGGAAAGTGTCGCTTTGGGTAGCGGTTAGCCTGGCGTTGATTTCGGGTGTGGATTACTTCCTTCGTTTCTATCGGAAGGTCGGAGGCGAGATTCCTACCGGCAGCCGCGCGTGAAACGGCGGGACACCTCCTCCTCGGGCCACGACAGGGCGGGCCGCCGCGGTTCGAGTCGTTACCGCCTCGTCGACGAAATCCCGACCGTGTATTTGGGACCGGATGCCCTCGGCGCTCTGGATCGAGGGAGTGGTGTCCTGCTCGGCGCACAACGGCCCGGTTGGGTCGATGCTCTTTCCTTTGACGCGGCGCCGAACGGCGACTGGAAGGCGCTCGTTGATCGCCGCTTCCGTGGGGGCGGCGATTTGGAGCCGGTCGGAATCGTCGTCTCCCGCGCCGATTTTCGTCGTCTCAGCGAAAGGCTTCCACGGGAACTGGTTCCAGGCGACGTGGTGATCACGATCGCGGGCAAAAAAGGAAACCCCGCGGCCTACGTGAACCGCGGGGATGTCCTGGCTCCGGCGCCCCTGAAGATTTCGGGCGCGAAGTGAGTTCCGAGCTACTTCAGTTCGATGAGGTCTCCCCTCACCATATAGGTGTAGCTCATAGTTATCAGGGCCGTGGATGTCTTGGGATGGACCGTCAAAACCGCGAGCTCGCCCAGCACCTTTCTCGGCGCTTGGGAGTGAGTGTAGCGAAAGACGGTGAAAATCGAACCAGGAATGACTCCGTCGTTCTCGCCTTGGTCGATACTTACCAAATATCCACGGCCAAGACTACCAATCTCCCGAACGTCCTCCAGAGAGGCAATGATCTTCCCGCGATTCTGGCCGGTCTCAGGAGTCAGTCGGTTGACGGGCTCCTGGAAGGGTACGAGTGGAACGGGTATAGGCTCGAAGGGAACCATGTAGTGCCCCTTCAGAATATCGCGGCAAGCCGATGTGATTTGGGCGATAGCGGTTTCCCGTTGGACCGCGAGGATGGTTAGTTGTCCCGTCGTGTTGATGAGCCATCCGTGCCCGCCGACCTGCCGGACGCGATCCCTGATGTAGTACTGTTCTCCGGCTTGGATGCCGTCCTCTTGCCCACGATTGAGGTAGAGAATATCGCCTACAGTGGCGGCGATATGGACCTTGAAAGTATCTTCGCTCTCGAAGATCTGGAACCCCTCGTCTTCGTCGTCGGAGATGAAGCCAGCGCACTGGATCGAATCTTGCTCGAAAATTGGGAACAAGTTCGGGCCACTAGGTCCGCCCATTCCGGCTACGCCCGCCGCACCTCCTGTTCCGACTCCGACTTCACCCTCGGCACCGGCTGCGTCTGGCCCGCCGGCCCCGGGTTCTTCATCCGGCGCCCGCAAGACGTCGAGATGGGGAAGGACGAGCGGATCGCCGGGATAAATCCAGTGAGCGTCGGTGATGTAACGGTTGGCATCCCAAAGTTGGGGCCACAGAAAGGGATTCTCCAGGTACGTATTGGACAGGTCCCAAAGCGTGTCACCCTTGACGATGATGTGGAGCCTCGTCCCCTCCGGGTAACTGTTCGGAGCTTGGTACGGAGACCAGTGGGGAGGGAGGACGATTTCACCTCCCTCTGGTGTCTGATCGGGGGACTGTGCCCAGGCAAGCCCACCACTGACCAGAATCGCCACACCCCAAGTGCTAATCCGCGACGGTCGGATCCTCACAATATATCTCCACTGAGATTTCAGGGCGAATCCTCCCGCCAGGCTAACAGCTAGATATCCGTGGTGTCAAGAGGTATTTCCAGGAAACCTTAAAGTTGTACTTGAAGGTTGGGATACGCGAGGCGCCGTGGGCATGATTACGGTGATTGGCGCCAAAATATTGCGTCGTCCTCGGACGCCTGCCCGGCTGGAGGTCGCCCGGCGTCGGCACAACGTGCCCTACTAGACGGCCATTCTGGACGCAAAATGCGGGGTTGCTGCTACTCAACGTGGCCAGGCGTCAGCTATGGGATCTTTGGGCCTTCGTTGGCCTTTGCTCGGAGGGCTCCCAAGCGCTCTTCGGCCTCGTTCTTGAAATCGCTCGAAGGGTACTTCTCGATGAGTTCCTTGTAGTAGGGCATGGCTTGCATAGGGGCGCCGCACATGACGTAGGCCTCCCCCAAGGCCAAATACACCTCATCGGTCCGGCTGAAGGTCGGATAGTTTTCCAAGACCCCCTTGAGGCGAGCGATGGAGCCCCGGCAGTGTTTGCGGACCTTCATGTAAAACCGACCGACGCGGAATTCGTGGTCGGCCAAGAGCTCGTTACAATCCGCAAGCAGCTCGCGTCCGGTCTCCGCGTAGGGACTACTGGGGTACAGATCGATGAGCTTTTCGAGCTCTTCGACGGCGGTCCGAGTCGGGTCCTGATCCCGGTCGGAGCTGTGCTTTCGTCGATAGTAGGCGTAGGCGATCTGGTACTGGACGTAGTCGGCGCGAGGGTGATTGGGGAAGAAGGTGAGTACATCACGGTACTCTGCGATCGACAGCACGATATTTCCAACTCCCTTCTCGTAGAAGTAAGAGTCGGCGATGCCGATGCGAGCATCACCCACGTACTGGCTTCTTGGGAACGTGTCGATCAGATGCTGGAGGTAACCGCGTGCGTCCAGCCAGTCCTTATCCTCTAGTCGTTTCTGGCCCAGCTCCAAGAGCATCTGATCGCCTCCAGCGCCGGATGAGAAATCGCGAACCGTTGTTTTGCCGCCGCAGGAAATGGCGAGTACGAGAGACAGGAAGACGGCAACCGACGTGCTGCTCTTCATTTTTGGTTCCGTTCGGGCCATTGGCAGAATTATAGCCCAGCGCCTCAGGGGGCGTCCTTCGTGGACACTGCGGTCTTCAGCCATTTCCACTCCGCTTCCAGTCCCTCGGACAGTTTCACTTTGGGCCGATAGCCGAGATCGTTCAGCGCCGCGGTCGTGTCCGCACAGGTATCGCGCATGTCTCCTTTCTGGGTGGGCTCCCGTCGCAAGCGGAGTTTCGTGCCGGTTAGCTTCTCGATCTCCATGATGACCTCGAGAAGGGACACACGGGAGCCGCCCCCAATGTTGTAAACGCTACCGGGACCGCCTCGTTCGGTGGCGGCGAGAGTAGCGTCTACGGCGTCGCTCACATATGTGAAGTCGCGCGTCTGCTGGCCGTCACCGAAGAGGTGAAACTCCTCCCCGTCGAGGGCGTTTCGAAACAGACGATGAAACGCCATGTCTGGCCGCTGGCGGGGTCCGTAGACGGTGAAGTATCGAAGGCCTGTGGTGGGGACCGAATAGTTCACGGAATAGAGGTAGCACAATTTCTCCACCGCGAGCTTGGATACGCCGTAAGGCGAGACCGGGTGCAGCGGT
Source organism: Candidatus Marinacidobacterales bacterium (assembly GCA_965222425.1). Taxonomy (GTDB): domain Bacteria; phylum Acidobacteriota; class Vicinamibacteria; order Marinacidobacterales; family DATDRI01; genus CBDCNP01. The sequence goes on along the minus strand of CBDCTW010000023.1, from coordinate 20,147 downwards.
ACCGATTCCCGCATGGGCATCTCCGCCGCGTCGCCATAGACCGAGGAGGAGGAGGCGTAGACGAAGGCCTTGAGCGGCTCCCTGACCGCCGCCTCGAGAAGGCGCTGCGTCGCGAGGATATTGTTGTCGGTATAGATCGAAAACTCCTTTCCCCAGCTGGCTCGTACCCCGGCCTGGGCGGCGAGATGGTAGACGACATCTACTTTTGCCAACAGGGGCTCGAGCTCCATCTCCTGAAGTGGGGTCTCGATTAGCTCAAAACGTGGTGAATCGACGAGGAACGCGAGGTTCTGCTGCTTCATCGTTCGAGGATAGTAGTCGATGAAGCAATCCACGCCGATGACATGTTCACCTCGAGCGGTAAGCGCCTCCGCCAGGTGGGACCCGATGAAGCCGGCAACACCGGTGACCACGACGGTCAACGAACCAACCTCGCAAGCTGCTCGGGGAGTCGCATGGGCTTTCCTTGTTGGTCCACAGCAACGTGGACCGTGTTTCCGGTGGCGACGAGCTCGTTGTCCCTTTGAGGGCGGATACGGTGAATTTCGTACTCGAAAAGCAACCGGGCGCGTTTGGGCTGCGATACCTTGGTGATGATGCGAAGCAGGTCGTCGTAACGGGCCGCTTTGAGGTAGCGACAGTGTGCTTCGACGACGGGCAGGAATACCCCTTGGCTCTCGATCTCTCGATAGCTCACTCCGCTCTCGCGAAGAAGGTTCGATCGGCCCACTTCGAACCAGTTGAGGTAATGGGCGTAGTATGCTAAGCGCATCTGGTCGGTCTCGCCATAACGAACTCGGATCTCACAGGTTGCTTTTGCCACGGCTGAATCAAGCGCCTGTCGCGTCGGCCTGGAGCATTTCCTCGAGCATCGCTCGAAGACGCTCCGCCGGGTCGTCGGCGTTGAAGATCGCGGAGCCGGCGACGACAACGTCGGCCCCTGCGGCTACCGCCTCTCGGACGTTGCCGACATCAATTCCGCCGTCGATCTCGATCTCGACGGGAAGCTCGCCCCTCGAGATCATCGAGCGCAATCGCTCGACGCGAGCGAAACTTCCAGGAATAAAGTTTTGGCCAGCGAAACCAGGGTATACCGACATGACGATGACATAATCCACGTCGGGGAGCAGCTCCTCTATGATTTTCAGCGGTGTCGACGGGGCGAGCGCGATGCCAGCCTTTTTTCCTTTCTGACGGATCGCGCGGACAGTACGACCGAGATGATAAAGCGTTTCCGGGTGGACTGCGATCATGTCGGCTCCCGCGTCACAGAAAACATCGACCCACCGATCGGCGTTCTCGATCTGGAGGTGCACATCGAGCGGGACCCGCGTGGAACGTCTGATCGCTTCGACGACCAAAGGTCCAAACGTCAGATTCTCTACATAGTGTCCGTCCATCACGTCGAGGTGAAGTTGTCTCGCTCCGGCCTCCTCGAGGCTGGCGATCTGCTCTCCTAGTCTAGAAAAATCGGCGGAGAGAATAGATGGTGCGAGTCGCATGATCCCCCCAGACGATTGTCACGCGCCGTTCGCCGGAGCTCGACAACCGGGGCAATGTCAGGAGCCTCTGCTCACGTACAGCACAATGCGGTCCCGGGGGTGCACTTTGGTGCCGGCCCCGGGGGTTTGTCTGACGACCACTCCTTTGCGGACGTCGGGATAATCCACGTATCGGATACTGCCAATGCGAAGGCCCCCTCGTCGAACACGATCCAGAATCGCAGATAGCTTGCGGCCGATGAAGTCCGGCATCACGTAGGTGGCGCCGCGATATCCGCGGGACAAGAGCACCGAGACCTCGGTCGCGTCACCCGCCTCTTCGTAGGCTGGGGGATTCTGCGCTATTACCGTGCCAGTGCCATATACCTCGCTGTGAGCTCTCACCACTCGTCCGAGGGAGAAACCGTCCTGCTCGAGAAGGATCTGAGCCGATTGCAAGGTTGCCCCCTCGACGCGCGGGACGACTCTTCGCTCCGGGCCGAGGCTGACCCAGATCTTGACGGTGCGGCCCTTTTTAAGCTTGGTGTTCGGGTGCGGCAGTTGGTGCACGATGAGGTCGGCGGAGAAGTGAGGATCGAATCGGTTCCCCTGGTGTCTGAGATTCAGCTCGGCCCGGGCCAATAGCGGTCCGGCATCTGATAGCGCCGTGCCGATGAGGTTGGGAACCGTGATCACGTTGCCCCGGACCGCGAACGTGAAGGTCACGAAAGCGGAGACCAGGCCGCTTGCTACCAGTAGGGCACCGAGCAGGATGTACTCGACCCAACGCACCACAGCGGCGCCGAATCGGCTTTTAGGCTTCCAGCAAAAGAGGCCGTTCATGCGGCCCCTCGGTCCTACCTTCGGGCCGGGCGAGGTCGGTGCTCGTGCCTCCCTTACCATTCGCCTTCCAAACTCCTGCCTCCGAGTATGTTCAAGACCTTCCATTCTAACGTGGCCCGCCCGCTTGCTGAAACGACTTCTAAGTCAAAGACAAAAAGACTAGACAGGATTACAGGGGCGTCGGGGATGTCCCGCCGGATGTTGAATTTGGGGTAGCTGCGGCTCCTTGGCCGGCCTAAGAATAGGTCTGCCAATAAACCGTCTCCAGAGGGGGACAAGGAGCCACCAATGCCTAGGAAATCAAAGAAGCCAGTAAGAAAGCAAACGCACTCGCCTACGGGCAAGGTAGTTGGCCAAGTCGGTCAGATACTGCTACCGATGATAGCTGGGATCGCGGCCACGAAGGCGGATCTGACGGAATGGGTGTACGAGCAAGGACTGACAGCTCTGCACCTACTGCTCGGAGAGGACGCCGAGGAGATCGCGGGGCTCAAGGGCAAGCACGAGAAGGAGCGAACTCATAACCACTGGGGGAGCACGAACGGAGAGCTGAGCTTCGGTGGTCGTCGCATCCAAGTGTCGCGACCTCGAGTTCGCTCGAAGTCGGGCGCGGAGGCGTCGCTTCCACACTTCGAAGCCTTCCGCGAAGAAGACCCGCTTCCAGAGCGAGTGTTGAATCAGATCTTGGTGGGCGTATCGACCCGAAATTACGAATCGAGTCTGGACAAACCCGCGGCCAAGTTGAAGTCTCGTGGCACGAGTAAGAGTGCCGCCAGCCGTCACCTCGTGAGCCAGACGACTAAGAAGCTCGAGGAATACCTGTCTCGGCGGCTAGAGGAGTTCGAGCTTGCGGCACTGATGCTGGATGGCCTTGAGGTGGCCGGACAGACCGTCGTCGTAACTCTAGGTATCACAATAGATGGAACGAAGGTGCCCCTGGGTATATGGCTGGGCTCGACGGAGAACTCTCGGGTGTGCACCGCGATGTTGCAGGACCTTCTTGAGCGAGGCTTGCGCGTCGATGAGTCGATTCTCTGCGTAGTGGACGGAGGCAAAGGCATCCGCAAGGCACTCGTCGACGTTTTGGGGGACCTCGCGGTCATCCAAAGGTGCCAGATCCATAAACTCCGAAATCTTCGCTCGTACCTTCCCAAGTCTCGTCACGCCTACGTGCTCCAGACGATGAAGGAAGCCTACAAGTGCAAGAGTGCCGACAAGGCGCGCAAGCGACTTCAGGCATTGGTGTCGTGGCTCGAGCGAAACGGCTACGACGAAGCTGCCGGAAGCCTTCGTGAAGGGATGGAAGAAACACTCACGGTCGTGAAGCTCGCGCCGCCCGCCTTACTTCGCCAGTCTCTTGCCACGACGAACGCCATTGAGAATCTCAACGGAACCATTCGCAGAGTATCGAGAAACGTCAAGCGTTGGAAGAGTCCTTCCATGGTTCGCCGATGGACCGCTCTTGGCGTCGTCACCGCGCAGAAAAAGTTCCGGCGTATCAAAGGCTATCGCCATATGGGCGCTCTCGTTCACGCGCTTAGAAGCAAACAGAAATCTCTTGACAGCGATGAGTTTGCTGCCTAAGAGTATTCACAGGTGCCGCCGCTACCCGACCAAATTCAACAGCGGCCGGGACATCCCCGGGGCGTCTGACCACCTTGCTAAGTAGCATTGCGCCATTCTGACGCCCTGCATGTAGGGCGTTTGATAGCAGCAACCTAATCCCGACCCATCCTGTGAATCCTGTCAACCCTGTCTAAGCTTTTGACTTTGACTCACTCTGTTCTTGTAAGAACGATAGCGTAGTAGCCGTCCACGTCGTCTCGAGGCGGTTCGGTCCGGAGCGCTTGGTCTGGACCAATTAAGTGGCGCGCACCGGTGGGAAAGGTCGGAGGAGGGCTAGAAGCGCTGAAACCGGTGTGGCGGGACAGAAAGCTCTCGACGACCTCTTCGTTCTCTTCGGGTTCGGTAGAGCACGTGGCGTAGACCAGTCTCCCTCCGGGAGCCAGCTGCGCAGCACAGGAGTCGAGTATCTGACCCTGCGTTACCGCGTGCAACCTGAGGTCTTTCTCCTGGATATGCCACTTGATGTCGGGATTGCGCGCCAAGGTTCCAAGGCTCGAGCAGGGGGCGTCGAGCAGAATGCGTTCGAAGACAATGTGGAACGGCAAAGCACGGGAATCTGCGCCGATCGGAACCAGGTTCCGCGATCCCAAGCGTCTGGCGAGCGATGCCAAGAGGCGCAAGCGGGTCGGCTGTTCGTCGACGGCGAACAAGAGAGCCGGTCTCACCCACGGGGCGATCTCGGTGGCTTTCGCGCCCGGCGCGGCGCAGGCGTCCAGGGTTCGGGCCCCGGGGTCGGCACCAAGGAGATACGGGATGAGTTGTGAGCCCGCCTCTTGGATAAAGATGGCCCCGCTCGAATAGAGCTTGCTCGCCGTCGCCTTGCCCGAGCTAACCCTGAGGCAGCGAGGCGCAATGGGGAGGTGAGAGGCAGAGATGCCTTCTTGACTCAACGCCACTCGTGCTGTCTCGAGATGGAGGGGCGGCTCGACGCGTAGGTCGGTGGGGGGCCGGCTGTTGTTGCGAAGACAGAGCGCCTCCGCTCTATCGAGCCCGAGACGTGACAAGTAACGCTGAGCGAGCCACTCTGGATGCGACAGAGTGACGGTGAGATAGCGAAGCGCGTCGTCTTGTTTGCGCGGTAGCTGTGGTTTATCGCGTACCCGGCAGATGCTTCGGAGCACGGCGTTGACGAGCTTCGAGCCGCCGGTTGAACCGAATGCGTGCGCTAGCTTCACCGACTCGTCGACTGCAGCGCGTTCGGGCACCCGGCTCAAGTAGCGAATTTGATAAAGGCCGATGCGCAGAGCAATGAGTAGAGGGCGATCGATGTTGGGGCTGGGTCGGCGAGCATGCGACTCAATGATGTAGTCGAGCAACGATTGCCAACGGAGGACGCCGTAGACGAGCTCCGTGACCAAGTCGATGTCGGCCGGGCCGAGCGCTCGGGTCGGCCCTTGGTGCAGGAGGGCGCCCGGTGCGACCCGCTCACGCGCGACTCGGTCCAAGATGGTAAAGGCCGCCGCGCGTGCGGGAGTAGGTGACACGTTTGTTCTATTCATGGTGCCGTCGGCGAACTGCCCGCGCTCGAAGGCCTCCGGAGTCTAATTCAAACCTCGGCTCGGGTGCTAGCATATCGTTCCCCAACTTGGTAGAGGAGGATGAGGGGATGCCAGAGCCCAAATCTTTCCCTGAAGTTCCCGTAGAGAAGCTACGCTGGCGGTGTGATCCGGAGATCTTCCGCTTCAAGACGACTCACGATGTATCCTGCACCACCGACATCATCGGACAAGATCGAGCCATAAAAGCCATCAAACTCGGACTCTCCGTTCCCTGCGGGGATATAACATCTACGTGCAGGGACTTACCGGCACTGGCAAGGAAACCACGGTGGAGTGCATCCTCGAACAGGTGGCGACGGACTCCAGGATTCCAGGGGACAAGTGCTATGTGCACAACTTCGACAACGCCGATCAGCCGTTAATCCTGTACCTCCCAGCCGGGAAGGGGGCCTCGTTTCGCAAGGACATGGCCTACCTGATTGAATACCTGGACCGGACGGTGCCTGCGGTGCTCGAGTCGGAGGAGTTCCAAAGCCGACGCAATCAAATGATGGAAAGGGAAGGCCAAAAGGGGCGGGAGCTCATTCGGGAGTTCGAAGAACGCATCAAGAAGGAGAACTTCGTCCTCGTCGAGATCCGGTTCGGACCCGTTACCAAGACTGAAATCGCTCCCCTGGTCGAAGGTAAGCCCCGTTCTGGGGCCGAGCTTGCAAAGATGTTGGCGGAGGGGAAGCTGGCCCGGGAGGAGTTCGAGCGCATCGACGAGGCACAAGTGGGAGATGAGCTTCGCGCCAGCCGGGTTCTAGTTCGTTCGGCGTCGAATCTCAAAGAGGCTGTGGCCTTGGTCCGCGAGCACTCGGAAGCAGGAGAGCGCGTCGTCGTCATTACCGATCTTCGCATGTCCACTTCGACCGGCCGCAGCTTCTACGGTGGCTTCGAGCTGGTTCGACGATTGAAGAAAAATGGGTTCAATCCGCCGGTCCTGCTTATGACGGAGCGGCTGTCGGAGAAAGCGCGGGCCCGCGCAATGGAGCTGGGGATTACAAAAGTGGCGTTCAAGCCCTCCATCTCCAAGCTCGATCCCGAAGAGTACAAGACCGATCTGCGCGGCTTCGCATCTCTGCTAATGCGGCAGCTCACGGATCTCACCGTGACTTCGCTCGATGCCGACGAGCCGTCCAAGGCCGACCCCCAAGAAGACTCTCTCCTACTGGACTTCGTCACATCTATGACAGAACAACTCATGAGCCCGCAACGCTCTCTCGACATCTCTTACATGTACTGCAGGTTGCCTCCAAGTACTTAGAGAGGGGCATTCTGTTTCTGATTCGGGATGGTAAGGCGAGCGGTTTGGGAGGCTTCGGGCTCGCGAAAAGCGACAGCGCGAGTGTTGAATTTGCCAGGAAGCTTGTTCTTGATGTCTAGGAAGCCAAACCGCTGGTAGAAGTAGTCCGGACTCGTCGCGGTCTCCGCATCGGACAGGACGTCAACGGTCTCCACGGTTCCTTGTTCGCTTCCATCGGTCGCGGACGCGCGAAGGAGAGCGCCCTGCTTCCCATGCTCAACAACCGCGACGTGCTTACTATTCTTTATGGTGACAACCCGGCTTCCGGGAAACCCTTGGGGAAACTGCGTGGCGTGGAGCTTTTCATCGCGCCGGCGGGAATGGCGCTCCAAAATGTCTTCCTTCAGCGGAAGATCAAGCAATTCGAGGCGAAGCTATCCGCTAGCCGAGCGCGCCGATGAAGAAGTGAGGGAACGACGATGGCAGAAACTCGAGCCAGTAGACGCGTCAGTCCTTTGATCATTCGAGCGAAGTTCCAAGTAGGGGATGAGCTTCTCGACGGCTACGTCACCAACCTGAGTGAGACCGGTGCCTTTTTGGCTACCGACGAAATGGCCGAGATAGGGAATCCGGTAGGTTTCATCTTGGAGATGCCGTGGATGCTGGGCGAGGTGACCGCGGAGGCAAAGATCGCGCGGCGCACCGACCGGGCTGGGTCGAGGGCCGACCAGCTACCCACCGGGATGGGGCTCACGTTCGTCGACGTTTCCATTGAGGGGAAGAACAAGATTCGCAGTACATCCAAAAATTCTGCCAGCTCGCGACTCAACTCGGCCAACACGCTGTGTGAGGCATTGAGCGTGGTGGCGTAGTCACCCTGCGGATGGGCAGGTTCCCAATCAGGCTTCCTACCTGCCGTAGTGGCTCCGCTCAGCGCCCAAGGACGTTCAGCAATTGGTCGGGGTGGTCGGTAAGGATGCCGTCGACTCCAAGGTCGACAAAGCGTTTCATTTGACTCACTTCGTTCACCGTCCAAACGTAAACACGAATGTTGTGACCGAACGATTCGCGAATGAATTGCGGCGTCACGATCTCGAGGCTTCCGAGACGCGGCGGCACCTCGAAGGCCTCTGCGGTGCCCCGATAGAGATTTCCTAGGCAGAGTTTGTGCATCCGCAAGAACATTCGAATAGCGGGGGCGGTAGCGGAGGTTGCGACTTCCGGGCATGTGGCGCGAAAGTCTCTCATGGTAAAAGGGTCGAGAGACGCCACCAACACCTTTTCTTCCATCCCGTAGTCTCGGAGCATCTGGCAAAACGGGGCGGAGAGAGGTGTGCTCGACTGTTTGATCTCGACGTTCAGCCTCATGTGCGGAAACCTTTGGAACACCTCTTCCATGGTGGGGATACGGAAGCCTTTTCCTCGGAAGGGGTGAGTCGCTCCATCGTCGCTCGACCAACGATAACCGGCGTCGAGCGTCTGAATCTCTGAGAGCAGCTGCTCGCGGATCGCCCCCGTCCCGTTGGTCGTCCGGTCGAGTGTGGCGTCGTGGCAAACAACTAAGACATCATCGGCGGTACTGTGGATGTCCATTTCGAGAACATCGACACCGAGAGTCGTCGCCCCTTCGAAAGCGTGGAGCGTGTTTTCGGGCCAGAGTGCGCTTCCGCCACGATGGGCGATGACCAACGGTCCTTCCGATTCGAAAAAGGGGTGCTCCGGCACGGGATGTGCACGTAGCCAAAGGATCGAATAGCAGACGATTGCCACGATGACGATGATCGCAGCAAGCCAATAGACCTTCTTCCGCATTGCCCGTCAGGATGTAACCACTAGCCTTACTCGCCCCACCGATCGTCCGGTGAGAGGTGTCGCCCTCGGGCGAACGATGCTGCCGCCATTCGCTTCTTGCCTTCCGCTTGGAGCTCCAGCAATCGCAAGCGCGTTCCTCCACCGCACCCGACCAGAATACCTTCCGGCCCTACGGAAATCGTTCTCCCTGCCGCCGCTTCGCCAGACGACGTCACCGCGGCGCTCCAAAGCTTGACCTTCTTGCCGCCGAGTGTCGTATGGGCTACCGGCCAGGGAACGAAGCCTCGGGTGGCGCGCTCGATTTCGACGGCGGTTTGACTCCAGTCGACTAGCGCGTCGACCTGTTTGATGCGCGGCGCGAGCGTGGCGCGCGTATCGTCCTGCGGAATCGGTGTGATGTTTCGCGCTCCCCATCGGCTTAGCGTTTCTAGAATGAGATGGGCGCCCACCTGAGCGAGCTTGTCTTCCAACTTTCCACTGGTGTCGTCCGGCTCGATGGGAAGCTTCTCTTGAAGAAGAATCGATCCGGTATCGAGCCCCTCGTCCATGAGCATCGTCGTGATGCCGGTCTCCGTCTCGCCTCGAACGATGGCCCATTGGATGGGCGCCGCGCCTCGATAGGTGGGCAGAATGGAGCCATGGACATTAATGATGTCTTTGCTGGGAATGTCGAGAATCGATCTCGGAATGATCTGACCGTAGGCGGTTACCACGATGCATTCGGGGGCGAGCCCTTGAATCAACGCGACGTTGTCCGGTTCGCCGACCTTCTTGGGTTGATACACCGGGACCGATCGTTTCAAGGCTAGTTTTTTTGTTGGGGGCAAGCGAAGCTCATGGCCGCGTCCCGCCGGCTTGTCGGGCTGTGTGATGAGGGCCAAGACGTCGTGCTGGGAGTCGAGCAGAGCGCGAAGGGAGGGGACGGCGAAGCGGCCGGAGCCCATGAAGAGTAATTTCATGTAGTGTAGAGCCTAGGGTGCTACCAGGTGCCCTGGCGAATCTGTTTCTTGATCTTTCGCTTGATCAAATCCCGTTTGAGGATTCCCAGTCTTTCAATGAACAGCTTGCCGTCGAGGTGATCGATCTCATGGCAAAAGGCACGCGCCAGAAGCTCCGTGCTTTCCATCGTGAACTCGTTGCCGTTGAGGTCTTGACCCCTGACCTTGACCCGTCCCGGTCGCACCACCACGCCGTGGTAACCGGGCACGGATAGACAGCCTTCCTCTTCATTTTGTTCGCCTCCCTGTTCCAGCATCTCGGGGTTCGCCATGACGACGAGCGCCTTGGGGTCTTCGCCGGACGATGTATCGATGACTATGAGGCGGATGTTGAGGCCGATTTGCGGAGCCGCCAGGCCGACACCGGGAGCCGCGTACATAGTCTGTACCATATCGCGCGCGAGCTCTTCCAGGGAGTGGGGGAACTCGGTGAGAGGCTCGGAGACTTTTGCGAGCTCGGGAGCGCTGTATTTGAGAATGGGTCTAATAGCCATGCATAAAAAGCGCTTAACGGTTAGCTGTTTCTCTCTCTTTCAAGATCTGTTTGATCCGTTGCAAGTGGGCTTCGTAGTTATTCAACGTTTCCGCCAGGCTGTCGCCACCGAACTTCTCGAGCGCCGCATCGGCAAGCGTGAGCGCAACCATCGCCTCGCCGACGACACCGGCCGCCGGCACGGCACAGATGTCCGAGCGAACGCGTGCCGCCTCGATCGGCTTCATGGTTCGAATGTCGATCGAGCGTAGCGGCTTCCGGAGTGACGACAGAGGCTTCATATACGCCTTGATTCGGAGCTCTTGGCCGTTCGTCACTCCGCCTTCGAGTCCCCCCGCGTTGTTGCTTCCCCGATGAAGCCCTTCCGCCGGGGAGTAAAAGATCTCGTCGTGAAGGGCGGACCCGGGGGTGGATGCCGAATCGATACCGCACCCGAAGCCCATGGCCTTCATCGCGGGGATAGACAAAATTGCTTGCGCCAAGCGTCCGTCTAGCTTTCGGTCCCACTGGATGTAGGAGCCCAGACCCGGCGGGGGAGTATGCGCGACGATCTCGATGACGCCTCCCACGGTGTCCCTTTCCTGGGTTGCTCGGTCGACTTCTTCAATCATTTTCTTTTCGAGCTTCGCATCGGTGCAATTGAGGGGCGCGTCCTCCGAGATCGCGACTATCTCTTCCCAGGTAACTTGGGGAGCATCGCTCGGCATCTGCACCGACCCCACGCCGACGACGTGGCTTCGGATCTCGCAGTCGAGGTGTCTCAAGAACTGCTTCGCCACCGCGCCGGCGGCGACCCGGGCTGCCGTTTCGCGAGCGCTGGCCCGTTCCAAAATGTTTCGGAAGTCGTCCACACCATACTTCAGGGCACCGGCGAGGTCGGCGTGGCCGGGACGGGGGTTCACGAGCTCGGCGCTAGCCCCCGTCGGTTTCTCGTACGGTGATAGTTTGTCCTTCCAGTTCTTCCAATCTTTATTGTGGATGAGGAAGCTAATCGGTCCACCGGTTGTTTGCGCGCTACGAAGACCGCCGAGGACTTCTACTCGGTCTTGCTCGATCTTCATTCTGGCTCCTCGGCCGTAGCCTTTCTGGCGGCGTGCCAATTCGTGATTGATGGCGTCGAAGTCCAGCTCCATCCCTGCCGGAATGCCTTCCAGAATTACATTCAAGGCCGGGCCATGCGATTCGCCCGCGGTCATAAAGCGCAACATTGTCTAAAACTACACTGGCTTGAGACTTAGAGTCAATCATCCCACGAGCGAGTGGCTCCCGCCGACGTCTGCCGTTAGGCTATGGCGACTGGAACGATGCAAACGCTGAAGGTTTTGTTGTTCGCCGGCGGGGCGTCCCTGTTCGCCGTCAGCCAATTGGTGAGGCCCGTTTATCGTGCGCATCCCGAAATTCTGGTCCAGCCGCTTTCGGTTCTGATCCCGCCGGGCGCCGGTCGCGCTGCACTTCTGGGAGCTCTGACCTTCCTGATGGTGTGGTTCTTGGAATCGGTGTTGTACCTGATAGTTCTTCGACTTCCGTGGAAGAGGGCTCTCAGGGACAGCCTCTGTTCCTATGCCTCCTTGACGGCGCTGCTCGCATACTCCTTGCTGTTGTTACCTGGAACGGCGGGAGTTCCTATGTTGGGCTGGTGGCTTCTATTGGATGCGAGTCCTTGGTTTCTGACCCTTATTGGCGTCGCTCTCGTCTACAGGAAAGGCGCTTTCGTGTTCGCCCATATCGGAGGTCTTCCGCCGGTGCGGCGGCTGGCGGGTAGCTCGTTCACGACCATCTTCTACGGGATTGGACTGCTGGCGGTTTTGACCGCGCTGACTCCCGACAGGCGATTCAGCCAGCCCTACGACGAGCGTTGGGGCACCGGAGACGAGCCACGCTACGTTCGGATCACAGCCAGCCTTCTCCACGACGGGGATGCGAACATCGCGAACGCCGCCGAGCACATTGGTCGGAGGGCGGAACCGTTTCGTTTTGGCTCCCATTTATTGAGCTGGGTCGGCTCCACTTTCTCGACGATCGGAGACGTCGCGGCCGTTGCGACGGGGCAGTCTCTCGGCGAGCCCGAAAGCTTAGGAGGTCAAGTGATACGAGGGAAGGACGGCGGCACGTACTACGTCTATTTGCCAGGTTTTCCTTTGCTTATCGTGCCGGCGATGGCGCTGGACTCGATCTTTTTCCAGGGCATGCTGCCTCTGGTGATCCTGTTTTGCCTTGTCCTTGGGATGGTGACCGCCATTTTCATTGCGCGGTTAATCGAACCGTACGTCGGAGATCGTTTCGACTCCTATCTTCTGGTAGCTGGTCTTAGCCTCGCGCCGCCGTTTCTCTTCTACTGTTTTCAGGTCTACCCCGAGATGACGGCGGCGCTTTGTCTAGCGTTGATCCTCAAGGTAGTGCTTGCTCGAAGCGTTGGTCTCGGTGGTGCGGTCGTCTTCGGACTCGCCGCTGCGATGCTTCCCTGGCTTCACACGCGCTACTATCTGGTGCTGGGTGTTTCCGTGCTCGCCATGGTCTACAAAATTTGGCGTGAGCAGGTGAGTTGGAAGGTGGGCTTTTGGGCAATAGGGCTGCCCGTCGTTGCCGTAGGTCTACAGTGCCTCTACGTGTTTCACATTAGCGGGTCGCTTCTTCCCGACACACTATGGGTAGTAAACGGGTACCCTCGCGAGGGTCATTTTTTCAACCGTGAAGCACTTTCCGGTCTTTATTATCTGCTCGTTGGAAGAGAGGAAGGACTCTTGGTGTACAGCCCCCTGTACGTTCTTGCGATTCCCGGTGCCGTTTCCCTTTGGCGGCAGTCTGGCTTCGCCGCCTTTGTTTCGATCGCTGTGTTCGTTCCGTATCTGATGATGGCGGCCTCTCATGATCAAGGAGGTGCGGGAGCGTGGGCGCCCGCGAGCCGCTACCTGGTCCCGATGACGCCGATCCTGGCGCTTTGGTTCGCGGCCTGGTTGGGTGTCCCCGAAGTGCGACGAGCTCGCTGGATGGTGTTTTTCATAAGTGTGGCGGCTTCTTTCTGGATCGGCCAAGGGATGTTGGCGGAACGCAACTTTCCCTACGATCGAATCGCTTTCCTGTCTTCCGGGGTGGTGAACGTGTCTGGTCTGTTGGGCTCGGTCTTGGAGCGGGAGTCGTTCTGGCAGCGCGCCGCCTATCCGCTCGTTCTCGTGTTCGTACTCGCAGCGGTGACGATGTGGGGATGGAAGGAAAAGGCCCGTCTCGGTGGATTGGCGGCGGTAATCGTCATGCTGTTACTCGTGACCGACGCGGTTTCGGACGCGCGGGCGCCACGCGAGATTTGGCTTGAGACCGCGCCCGGAACGAGCTCTATGCGACTGAGGCCGGGGCGCACCGTCGTGTCCGCCCTACCTTCGTGCTCGGTGGGGCCACCTCGTCTGCGCTTCGAAGGCGGGGGAGGGGAGCACGAAGTGACGATTAGTGGACCTGGTTTCTCGAAACATCTTCGCGTGCCGCCGACGGGCGAGACGGAATTGGAGATCTCTGTTGAACCGTTCGTGAGGAAGCGTCGGGGCGAGAAGGAAGAGATCCGCGTCGTCGAGCTCAGCCTGGCGTCTGGACACACGCCGCTCGTAGCGCGTGCGTTATGTCGTTAGTCTGATACAGGACACTAGTCCAGGTCGCTCGCTGCCTCGGGGCCAGTCTCCACCGGACGTGACGATCGGCACACCATTCGGACCAGGAGCCCGCGTAGAGTCGTGCGCCGCGGATACCGGCGTGCTCCATGGCGAGCAGATTGTGGCAAGCGGTGACCCCCGATCCGCAGTAAACCACGGCCGCATCAGGCGACGAACCTCGAAGCACTTTTGCGAAATGCTCTTTCAGCGTCTCGGAAGGAAGGAAGAGGCCGTTTTGGTCGAGATTCTCTTGCCAGGGACGATTGCGCGCACCGGGAACGTGCCCGGCGACCGGATCGATGGGCTCGCTGTCACCGCGATACCGTTCCGGATCGCGGGCGTCGATGAGAAAGCGCGGTTTCTCGGTGTTGAGCTCTAGGAGATCGGCGATGTCGATGCGCATGGACTCCTGCGGCTTCGCCTCGAAGGAGCGGGCACGTCGCTCCTCTCGTTTGCCACGCGTTGGGTGGCCAGCTTTCCCCCAAGCGCTGAACCCGCCTTCCAGAACTCCGACATGTTCATGGCCGAGATAGCGAAGCATCCACCACAAGCGGGCGGCGATCTGCCCCGCGTCGGCATCGTACGCTACGACCTGAACGTTGGCATCGATCCCCCAAGCAGAGAACCGCTCCTGCATGATCGCGCTCGATGGCAGCGGATGGCGACCGTTGGTACCCGTCTTCGGCGCCGAAAGATCCCGATCCAGGTGCGCGTAGACCGCGCCGGGAATATGCGCCTCGAGATACGCGAGCTCACCGAGGTCAGGCTCGGCGAGGTGGAAGCGGCAGTCAATCACCGCCCAATCGTCTGACTCGAGTCGGTCGGCCAGTTCATCTGCTGAGATCAAAGGTCGATCGTGCATCGGGTTGCTCTCTTTACCATATTCGTCGGGTAGCACGAGATCGACTTGCGCGGCCCGCGTCCTCACGATTACGATTGGCGACGGGCGAGCCGATCTTGGCCCCGCACCTGGCCTCAAAGCAAGGAGCCACCGACATGGGAAAAAAGCAAAAAGTAGAAGGTCTCGAAAAGCAAACCCTCACCACGACGGAAGCGGAGTGGAAGAAGAGCCTGACCCCGGAGGGATTCTACGTCTTGCGAGAGAAGGGAACAGAGACTCCTTTCTCCGGTGAGTTTTGGAATGAGAAGACCCGCGGTGTTTATCTTTGCGGCGGCTGTGGGCAGGAGCTATTCGATTCCGAGACCAAGTTCGATTCTGGGACTGGTTGGCCCAGCTTCTACGAGCCCGTCAACAAGGAGAATGTGGAGGAGATCGGCGATCTCGGCCACGGGATGCGGCGTACCGAGGTGCTCTGCTCGCGCTGCGGTGGGCACTTGGGCCACGTCTTCGATGATGGTCCCGATCCGACCGGATTGAGATACTGCATCAATTCCGTTTCTCTCGACCTGGTCGAGAAGGAGTGATTCCCACCCACCGGTCGGATTTCGTCACCGCGGTCCTGCCGCCTCCGTGCTCCCGCAGTTGAATTTGACCAGGGGGTCGGAGTAGATTAACCGGCCTGAGCGACTCTTCAGAGTGTGTTCATGGAAATCAAGGTTAATTCTTCCGATAGCGTAACCGTGGTCGAGATTCGTGGTCGGATCGTCGAAGGCGACTCGGCAAACGAGCTCCATAAGGTGCTCAGGACATTAATTCGAGATAAGAGAGTGCACACGATTCTCGATGTGTCCGAAGTGAGTTGGTTCGACAGCACGGCCATTGGGATACTCGAGCGATCTCGTCGGAGAGCGATCGGCCCAACAGCTCTTCGGCTTCCGCTCTATTGGGCTTCGCATACGTGGGTCGCTCTCTGAGAGCCGACTCCAGCGTGGGGCCCGAGGCATCGACCAAGCACGGCACCTCGGCATCACGACAACGTTTCGCGATCTGGGCGTATGAGTCACTGGGCATTCCCGGAGGCAGGCTCCCCATCATCGCAACGGCGTCGCTCTCGGGAATGAGCGTTGCGACGAGAGACATGAGAGCGTTGCTCTCGGTGACGGTCGGCCCGCTCTCGTTTACGACTGTGGCTTCGCCGTCCTCTGAGAGGACGATGACGCACGTCCTGTTCTCGGACTCTATCGAGACGAGCTCACGCCGCAGCTTTTCCTCCGCGAGACCGCGCTCGATGAAACGACCGGATTCACCGCCGATGAAGCCACAGATCAACGGTTCTTGTCCAAGGGCGCGAAGAGCTCTCGCCATGTTGACACCCTTACCACCCGCTTGCCTTTGATAGGTGGGGCTTCGGTGGACGTGACCGAGTCGGAGCTTGTCGACACGCACGGTGTAATCGACGGCAAGGTTCGGACAGACGACGAGAACCATGGGGCAGCGTAAACTGAGCCTCGGTTTGGGATCAAGCCTTCACTGGTGACCAAACTGACTCCGATGTCGCGAACATCTGCCCGCGTCGCACCGGGCAAATGGGGGACTGGTACGCTTTTCACCCGGGCTCGGCGACTTCGCTTGCGGGGTGCACCGATGCTAGACTTTCCGAAGATTGGGCCCAGAACCCAGGAAACAGCTTCAAGAATGAGCATTGATCCGGTTTGTGGCATGGACGTCGATCCGAGAACTGCCCGACACACCTATAAGCACCGCGGAGAGAAGCACTCTTTTTGCGCGGAGGGCTGCAAAACTGCCTTCGAGAAAGATCCTGGCGCTTATCTCGACCGCGACCTAGGGGCGCCCTTGAATCGTGATTGGCGCCAAAATATCCGGTTGCTGCTATCGGTTTGGCCAGGCACCCCTAAACGATCGCGGCAGCCGCAAAAGGTGCAGCAGGCGGAGCAGGCAGTCGAGCCGGCGACGACTGGGGTCGACGATAGCGGGTTCGCCAGGCTGGACGCTCCGGTTCAAGGAATTCACTGCGCGAGCTGTGTCGGGACTATCGAGCGAGCCTTGCTTGGGCTGCCGGGTGTTCAACAAGCGGCCGTTAACTTTGCCACGGAGCGGGTTTCCGTCGCCTACGATCCGGAACGAATCGACATTCCGCAAATCGATCAAGCGGTTGCCGCGGCGGGGCCCTATCGTCTTCTCGTGACCGACTCGGCCGCGGCCTCCGAGGGTGTCGAGCGGGAAGTTCGGGAGGCCGAATATCGAACCCTGAAGTCGAAGCTCTTCTTCTCCGCGGTGCTCACGGTTCTTATTATTATCGCGAGCAAGGTGTCACCCGAGAGTCTGGGGATGTCGGAGCGGGGCCTTGGCGTTGTCCTGTACTTGATGGCAACCCTGCTTCTGTTTTGGTGCGGGGGTCAATTTGTTCGGGGCTTCTTGGTGGGGCTCCGGTCCTTCAGCTTCAACATGGATAGCCTCATCGCGATTGGTACTTCTGCGGCCTACATCTATAGCGCGGCCGCTTCTTTCGTCCCGAGTTTTTTTCCGACGGGTCAATCGTCCGTGATGTACTACGACACGGCGGGCATGATCATCACGCTGGTGCTCATGGGTAAGGTGCTCGAGGCGCGCGCCAAGGGCAGGGCCTCGAGCGCGATTAAGAAACTGATTGGACTTCAAGCGAAAACGGCCCGCGTCCTGCGTGACGGACACGAGGTGGACATTCCAGTGGAAGAAGTTCGGGCGGGGGATGTGGTAAGCGTGCGACCGGGAGAGAAAATCCCCGTGGACGGCGTCATTCAGGAAGGACGCTCAACCGTGGACGAGTCTTTGGTCACGGGGGAAAGTCTCCCCGTCGACAAAACCCGGGGAGACAAGGTCGTCGGCGGAACTTTGAACCAATTGGGGATGTTCCGTTTCCAAGCCACACAGGTAGGCAGTGAGACGGTCTTGGCGCAAATCATTCGACTCGTTCAAGAAGCCCAGGGCTCCAAGGCCCCGATTCAGCGTCTGGCGGACAAGATCGCCGGCGTGTTCGTTCCGGTTGTCGTCGTGATTGCTGTTCTAACTTTTGTGGTTTGGTATGTTTTTGGGCCGGCACCTGCCTTCAACTTCGGGCTTCTCAATGCCATCTCCGTTCTGATCATTGCCTGTCCCTGTGCCCTCGGTCTTGCCACGCCGACCGCTATCGTCGTCGCAACCGGGCGAGGCGCGGAACGGGGAATCCTGATCAAATCGGCAGCGTCCCACGAACGCTTGCATGCCGTGGATACCGTCATTCTCGACAAGACCGGGACGGTAACCGAAGGCCGACTCACGGTCACCGATATCGTAGCGTCTGAGGGGAATGAAACGTGGCAAGTCCTGGCCATGGCGGCATCCGCGGAGACCGGCTCCGAGCATCCGGTGGGACGGGCGGTCGTGGGTTACGCGCGGGGCTTGAATATCGGCCTTTTTCCTCTAGAGAGCTTCGAGGCCATCCCGGGGCGCGGCGTTCGGGCGAGGGTCGCGGGCAAGAGGGTCGTTCTCGGCAACCTGGGTTTCATGAAAGAGGAAGGCGTGGAGCTCGGAAGGTTGGAGAAGGGCGCGCATCACCTCTCCGAGGAAGGCAAGAGCTCGATGTTCGTCGTCGTGGAGGGAACCCTGGCGGGAATCCTAGGAGTCGCGGATTCGCTGAGGGAAAACTCGGCCCCCGCAATCAACGCTCTGAAAAGGCTGGGTCTCGAAGTCTATATGATCACGGGTGACAGCCGTCGTACAACGGAAACCATCGCTGCCCAGGCCGGGATCGATCGGGTCTTGGCGGAGGTGCTTCCCGATCGCAAGGCCGAAGAAGTGAAACGCTTACAGCAAGAGGGCAAGGTGGTGGCTATGGTCGGCGACGGGGTCAACGACGCTCCCGCGCTCGCGCAAGCCGATATCGGTATCGCCGTGGGGTCGGGTACGGACATTGCCATAGAGGCGGCGGATATTACGCTCGTGAAAGGGGGCATCGAGGGCGTCGTCGAAGCGATTTCAGCTGTCTCGCCGAACGCTCCAGATCATCAAACAGAATTTATTTTGGGCTTTCTTCTACAACTCGGCCGGCATCCCGGTGGCGGCCGGTGTACTCTATCCGGTCCTTGGTGTTTTATTATCCCCTGTGATTGCAGCCGGGGCCATGGCGATGAGCTCGGTCTCGGTTGTACTGAACGCGTTGCGGCTGCGTCGGTTCAAGGCTGCTGAGCCTTCTGCGTCTTGATCGCGTAACGAAACGCCCCTAACGAAACGCCGGGGTGCGGCAGTCAGGGGGCGTGTTTTACCGGGCCCCCGCCCGGGTCTGGGGCTTACGGAGCTCGAAGAAATGAGCGTAGGCTTTGTGGAAGCGATCGGAGAGGATTTGACCCACGTCACCGATGACCGGGCCTAGGCGCTCCCAATTGGCTTTGAGGCGTTCTACTTCTTGAGTGGCAGCCCGCCAGTTTTTCCTCGTTTTTGCGGCAGGAGCCCCGCCGATGGTATTCGAAGCGAGTGCCTGCTTCAGTTTTTGCGCGAGATCCTCCGCCGGAGCGCTGTGGGGAGTTTCGCCGTAGCTGCCCAGCAATTCTTCGAGGCGGGTGCACAGCTTTTCTCGCCGTTTCCGGTTGACGCGAGGGTCGAGCCGCGTCCCCTGTAAGCTTTCCGGAAACACCGCAACGATTTGCTCGCACGATTTCCGCAGCCGGGCATCGAGTGGCTCGATTTGCTCGAGCGGTACCGGTCCCGTATCCGCCCACTCCGCCGATGCCTCCTGAACTTGTTGGGTGACCGCTTCTGCGGGGGGCGCATCCTGAGCCTGAACAGAGGCGGCTAGAGCCTCGAGCCTCTCGCAAATAGCCGCCTTCTTTTTGAGCTTCTCTTCGATGTCGACCTCGCCGCGACGCTTGCGTCGGTCGAAGAAGTAATCGCAGGCCTTGCGGAATCGGGCCGAGAGCGCCTCGGATTTCTTGTGGGGTACTGGCCCAACTTGCTTCCACTTGGCTTGCAGCTGCTTGATCTGTGTGGCCGTCTCATCCCAGTTCGTGGAATCCGCCAGGGCTTCGACTTGCTCGCATAGCTGGATTTTCTTCTTGGAGTTGCTGTCCCTTTCTTGCTTGAGGCGGTCCAGCTGCTCCTTGCGTCGCTTGAAGAATTGATCGCAGGGGGTCCGGAAGCGGCGCCAGATCGCCTTCGCATGCTTCTGGGGCACCGGGCCTATCTCCTTCCACTCCGCTTGGATTTTCTTGATAGCTTCGGCGGTCTTGTTCCATTGGTTTGAATCGGCCAGCGCCTCGGTTTTCTCGTAAAGGGCCTCTTTCTTCTTGAGGTTGTCGGCGAAACAAGCATCGCAGCGAGCGCGAAGCTCGTCGCGAACCTCGCTGAAACGTTTCCATAGTGCTTCCGATTTACCGCGGGGGCGGCGCCGACGCGTTTCCATTCTTTCTGAATTTGTCTTAGTTGTTTGGATACCGCCGCGAGATCTTCCAATTGGCGGAGCTCTTCTGCCTTGTGGATCAATTTTTCTTGAATATCGACGTTGGCCCAACGCTTCCACTCCTCCGTCTCTCGCTGCTCCTGAAATCTTGTGTAGAGATTGTGGCGCGACTTGGTCAGGCGCTCCTTCCATGCCTTTCG